>JAHIUA010000067.1 GCA_018817385.1 Pseudomonadota bacterium | reverse complement strand
TCCAAGTGAACTGCATGTTGCCAATATCCTGATTGAGATGTGTCAGGGGTATGGGAAAGCGAGGAACTCAAGGTGTCTTATGTTGGAGCGGCTTCAGCCGCGAATGGTGGTGGTGCGAGCCCCTTATCTCATCAAACCATATCGGCAGTCATTCGCGGCTGAAGCCGACTCCTACTTTGAACGAGTGCGTTCCGGGTGTGGAGCTGTTGGCAATTGTTTGGGTTTTTTTAGGGACTCTCAGGTGAGCTGCATTTCCCAAATATCCTGATTGGGATGTGTCAGCGGGATGGGAAAAGCGAGGAACTAAAAGTGTCTTGTGTTGGAGCGGCTTCAGCCGCGAATGGTGGTGGTGCGGGCCCCTTATCTCATCAAACTCCATCGGCGATCATTCGCGGCTGAAGCCGACTCCTACTTCGAACGAGTGCGTTCCTGGGTCTGGAGCTCTTGGCAATTGCTTGGGTTTTGAAGGGTTCCAGATGAACTGCATTTCGCAAATATCCTGATTGGGATGTGTCGGGAGTATGGGAAAAGCGAGGAACTAAAAGTGTCTTGTGTTGGAGTCGGCTTCAGCCGCGAATGGTGGTGGTGCGGGCCCCCTATCTCATCAAACTCCATCGGCGGTCATTCGCGGCTGAAGCCGACTCCTACTTTGAGCCACTGCATTCCGGGGTGTGGAGTTTTTGGCAATTGTCTGGGTTTTGAAGGGTTTTCCAAGTGAACTGCATGTTGCCAATATCCTGATTGAGATGTGTCAGGGGTATGGGAAAGCGAGGAACTCAAGGTGTCTTGTGTTGGAGCGGCTTCAGCCGCGAATGGTGGTGGTGCGAGCCCCTTATCTCATCAAACTCCATCGGCGGTCATTCGCGGCTGAAGCCGACTCCTACTTTGAGCCAGTGCGTTCCGGGGTCTGGAGCTCTTGGCAATTGTTTGGGTTTTGAAGGGTTCCAGGCGAACTGCATGTTGCCAATATCCTGATTGGAATGTGTCAGGGGGATGGGAAAGCGAGGAACTCAAGGTGTCTTGTGTTGGAGCGGCTTCAGCCGCGAATGGTGGTGGTGCGAGCTCCTTATCTCATCAAACGCCATCGGCGGTCATTCGCGGCTGAAGCCGGCTCCTACTTTGAGCCAGTGTGTTCCGGATGTGGAGCTGTTGGCAATTGTCTGCTATTTTCTAGGGACTTTCAGATGAATGGAGTTGGCTCTAGCCCCTTATTTCATTCAATTGTATCATCAACAATTCGTAACTGAAGCCCCTCCCAACTACCTTAAACTGACAGCTAACCTGGCAGAGCAATTCAAAAAAATAATTTAATACTTCTTACTTTTTAACAGTTTACCTGGCATTACACATGATCACTGCTTATAGTAATTTTCCGTAAAGGTTCATCTCGAACTGATTACACTTAACACTTGTCCAAGGCAGGCTAAAAGCTATTGACTTCCAACTCCTGTTTTGCAATAGTTATTATATTGTTATCTAATTACCTATGAAACCTTGATCTATTCGGAGTGATTGAAAAAGGTCATTAGAATCTAAAATTACAATTCTTAGCCCGCCAAGAGAATCGCCGGAAGCAATGTTGGGTGTATAGATTAAACATAACTTACAGGATGGTACAGCTTGCCTGGGAGCTTGTCCAAGAATAGACATTTTATCCAAAATCGTGGCATTTCGAAAAAACAATTGCAGCCATCTCGTTACTATTGCAAGCATTGTTTTTTGAAACAATGACGAATTTGGGAAAAAGGGTATTCTCGGACAGACTCATAGCCTACCTGACAAGTAATTAATTATCACCTTACGGCATCCACTAGCCTTATAGATCTAGTATCCACATATGACAAATCAACAAGAGCCACCAATTTTCCTCACCATGGGAAACCGTAAGGGAGGAGTAGGTAAAACAACCTCTGTCATTAATCTGGCAACTTATCTGGCAATTGTGGGCCAAAAAGTCCTGATTGTAGACACCGACCCACAGGCCAACTGCTCATCTATCCTCCTAAAAAACTTCAACAAACGAGGCAAGCCTTCCCTTATCGATGCCTTGGAAGCTCCGCCAGGAGAAGGACTGTTATCGAAGATTGCCGAAGACACGTTCCATCCCGGCATGAAGATTGTATCGAACACAACACGCTGTATGCTCTGGGAGAGAAAAGTTGCCCAGAAATCAGATGCGGTTTTAGGAATTTCTCGACTGATAAAACAAGATCCGGCATTGAACGACTATGATTTCGTTTTTTTCGATACTCCCCCGAACCTTGGAGTAATGATGAACAATGCCCTTATGGCCTCCGACTACGTCATCATCCCCGTCCCCCCTTCTGACCAGTTTTCCCTGGATGGCCTTGCCGCCTACCTGAATCTCATTCAGGGTATCAGAAAGCACAACCACAGACTCAAACTCCTTGGTGTGCTCATCACCAAATATGATCCAAACTGGGGCAACAGCCGTCGAAATCTCAATCAGATAAAAATTTATTTTGGCAATAAAGGGATAAATATTTTTTCAACCTACATCCATACCTGCCCTGAAATTGACATTGCCCATGTACAACGAAAAACGATCTTTCAGTCAAACCTTGAGAGTAGCAGTGCCGTAGAGTACTCGGCACTGGGCAGAAACCTTCTTGATCTCTTTCATGTTATATATGGCAAAAATTTCATTTAAAGATGCCCGAGGTACTGCCAACATACATATTTAGCACACAGTACTCCAGCCACTTTTTTTGCCGAACAGGCTGATTCGACAAAACAGTGTAGACACATTATACGATCTGCTTCAAGCAAACAAATGGGGCAAATCATTACTCTGGTAGCAACACCATTTCTTTTATGCTATAGGGTTAGCTTACATAAAAAAACAGTCATATGGTGCTGTCAAAAGAATACATTCCAAGGTAGCCTTTTAGTCCATCTCTTCATATGTTAAAAGATAACAAAGACGTACCAGACATCTGTGAGACCATCCACTCACCTGAAAAGATAGATCCTTTTGAAGGATTGAATCTTGATGAGATCTGTGTTTCTCCTCAAAACCTGGTCCCTCCCTCTTCTGAAGATAACGAAGTAGAGAGTGAAAGCAACGAGGAAGCCAGCGAACTCTTTGGCCTGAATCCTCTGGATGGGATAGATCTCAAAGATCTGTCAATAACTCCAGAGTCCCTGACGTCCCGCCAAGCCAGAGAAAAATTTCCCCCAACAGCCCAAGATGATGTCAACTTTCTCCTCATCCCCGATGAGGAAGCTGACGATTCAGCTCAGCAGAAAAAACAGGAGCCAATAAGACCTCAACGTTCCCTTTCAACAGACATTGCACTGCCTCCTGCGAAAACAAAACAGTTCTTTATCGACCCGACTATCGAGAAGGCCTACCACTATGCCGAACTGACCCAGATACGGGAAAAGGTTTTTGCGAGTTTAGAAAAATCGGATGGAAACACTCTGCTCATCGCCAGTCCCCACGACAACACAGGAAGCACCCTTCTCGCTGCTGCCTTGGGCTATAATGCAGCCTGTTCCTGCCAGAAAAATGTTCTTCTCATCGACTGTAATATGCGCCGGGCAGGTCTGCACAGTCTCTTCAACTTACCCCAATCTTACGGTTTCACGGAACTTATTCAAAACAACCTGCCTTGGCAGGCTGTGGTCAAAGATACCGGAATCGAAAATTTACACATGATCACGGCTGGTGACCCCTGTGATAACTTTTCGGAATACCTTCGCCATTCCCATATCCCAAATCTGTTAAAAAAAATCCGCTATGAATTTGATTTGATTATCTTAGATACCTCACCGGTACTGACTCCTAATCGGAACAATGTCACTATTGTCTCACTGACCTCTGTAGTTGATTATTTCCTCCTAATTATTAAAAAATCAGGCACTACTAAAGATCATTTAAAAGAGACCGTAACTGTCATTGAAGCCGGAAATGGAACAATTGACGGCATAGTCCTCAATGAACACACTCCTGCCAGCAGGCCTAAACCTTATTCCAAATAACTACTGGTTAGTTAACTGACGGTTATCAATGAGCCCAGAAAACCAACACGACACAGCGGAACAACTTGATCCACAATTTTTCATTGCCAAATATTGCTCCCCCATTCTCGAGCATAAGTGGATTGTACTCTTCACGACAATGCTTGGTCTTGCGATGGCGATACCTGTCAGCTTACTAGTTCAGCCAGAGTATAGTAGTACTGCAACAACGCAGTTAGAAACTCCACGTGCAAAAATGATTTCCAAAGTTACAGAGGAAATCTCTTCAAGTACTGGTGATCGAGCCTACATTACTGCAGCAGTCGAAAGAATGCAGAGTTCTGCCTTTCGTACTGAGGTTCTCAAGGTTATCCCTGATCGTTTACAGACAGACCTGGAAATGCCCTTAAGTGTTCAAGGACAACTTAAAAGCAAAGTAATCCCTTACATAAAAAAAATTCTCAAAAAAGAGACTCCTGTTTCTGCAGACCAAAACCCGATCACGCCAGAACGACTTGCCAGGCTCAGTAAACGAATTGAGTTGCGAGGTGACACTGGCAAGGGAACCATTCAGATCACTGGCCGTACCTTTGACCAGGAGATGACCACTGTTCTCGTCAAAAGTTATATTGATGTATGGGTGGCTTTAAATATGGAGACGAATAAAAGTCTGATTCGCCATGAACTTGAATTCACCAAAGATCAACGCGAAGAATACCATACTCTCTTGAAGGATGCAGAAAATGAACTTCGACTGTTCAAACAGAAGTTTGAAATTCCGCCTGCACTCACGTCAGTCACCGACATGGAACTTCAATCACAACTTGATGTCCTTCAGAACAAACTGGAAAATACCAAAGAACGCTACAAACGAATAGACGATATTTTTCTCGAACTGAGCCGAAAAGAGAAAGCAGTCGTTAATAATATCAAGGTGATCAATCCTCCTCAGGTACCAATTGTCCCCTCAAAGAACATGAGAATAGTCATAATTCTCGCTGGGTTCATCTTGGGCGCTGCATCAGGAATAGCCCCAATACTGGCATGGGACTTTTACCGTGGCAATATTCGCCATAAAAAAGATGTTAAGAGTGCCGTTGCTATCCCGATTATTGGCAATCTACCAACCATCAAATAACTTCTTCTTTCAATAAAGAGCCTTCTATGTCAAACAACAACAGTACGGTCGGTGTTATAGGCTTGGGCTATGTCGGTCTTCCTCTGGCCATTGCCTTTGGTAACAAATACAAAACAATTGGTTACGACCTGAAAAATGAAGCAATCCAGAACTATAACAAAGGAATTGACCTCAACAATGAAGTGGACAAAGCAGGATTTGACTCTGCAACACTTCTCACTTTTACAGATAATCCGGAACTGCTCTCTGATGCCGACTTTCTGATCATTGCAGTACCGACTCCCATAGATAATGCAAATCAACCCAACCTGCGCCCACTGCTCAGTGCAGCAAGCACTGCCGGACAACACATGAAAAAAGGGGCAACTGTTGTTTTTGAATCAACAGTCTATCCAGGAGCTACGGAAGAAGCCTGTGTTCCTGTTCTTGAAAAAATGTCGGGTTTACAGTGGAAAAAGGATTTCCATGTCGGCTATTCTCCAGAACGGATCAACCCAGGAGACAAAGAGCATACTCTCACAAAAATCACCAAGATTGTTTCGGCAGACACACCTGAAAGCCTTGAAGCCGTTTCTAACCTTTACGGTTCAATCATAGAAGCCGGAATTTATCCGGTAGCCTCTATTAAAGAGGCAGAGGCAGCAAAAGTCATTGAAAACACTCAGCGTGATCTAAATATTGCCCTCATTAATGAGCTTGCCATTATTTTTGACCGCTTGAACATCGATACCTTAAATGTACTTGAGGCAGCAGGTTCCAAATGGAACTTTCTTCCTTTTCGTCCAGGTCTTGTCGGTGGACACTGCATAGGTGTTGACCCCTATTACCTGACCCATAAGGCAGAATCCACAGGCTATACCCCTCAGGTCATCCTTGCCGGCCGTCGCATAAATGACAATATGGGAAAATTCATTGCTGAAAAGACTGTAAAGATGATGCTGAAGGCCCAGATAGAAGTCAAAAATTCCAAGGTGGGAATATTGGGTCTCACCTTCAAAGAAGATTGCCCGGATCTTAGGAACTCACGAGTGATCGATATCATCCAAGAACTGACAGACTATGGCATTGAAACAATAGTCTACGACCCTGCCGTTAGTCCTGAAGAAGCAAAAAAACACGTCGATATCTCTCTGACAGCAATGGACGAATTTAAAAATCTTGGCGCGTTAATTATCGCTGTTCCTCACAAAGAATTCCGAGATCAAGCCCTTGACTATTTCACCAAGACTCTGACACGAGGAGGCTGCCTGATCGATGTAAAATCCATGCTCGGAATTAGCTCCATTGAGGATAAAAATATCAATTTCTGGAGATTATAAAAGCCCATCTCCCAATTGCAACCCTTTACCCAAAACCTCAAACCGCATACCGCAGACAACCATGACACGATACGACAGCCTCAAAAACGATCTCCTCAAATCTCCATCCACTTGGCTCGTCACCGGTGTGGCCGGTTTCATTGGTTCGAACCTTCTGGAAACACTTCTTCAACTAAATCAAAAAGTTGTGGGCCTGGATAACTTTTCGACTGGACACAAACACAATCTTGATGAAGTGAAAAACCTTATCTCACCAGACCAGTGGACCAACTTCACCTTTCTTCAAGGGGATATCCGGGAAATCCAAACCTGTCACAAAGCCTGTCAAGGTGTAGACTATGTTCTTCACCAGGCCGCCCTTGGTTCTGTTCCCCGTTCCATTGAGGATCCAGCTCTGACCAATGCGAACAATATTGATGGATTCCTCAACATGCTGATTGCGGCGCGCGATGCAAAGATAAAACGATTTGTCTATGCCGCATCCAGCTCCACCTATGGTGACCATCCGGATCTGCCAAAGCAGGAGCCCAACATAGGCAAGCCATTATCCCCATATGCAGTCACCAAACTAGTCAATGAACTCTATGCCGATGTTTTTGCCAGGACATACGATTTCAATACCATAGGACTCCGATATTTTAACATTTTTGGTCAACGTCAAGATCCCAATGGTGCCTATGCTGCAGTAATTCCAAAATGGTTTGCGGCCCTACTCAAAGGTGACGATTCATTTATCAACGGTGACGGTGAAACAAGCAGGGACTTTTGTTTTATTGACAACTGCGTTCAAGCAAACCTTCTTGCAGCTACTGCTCAATCAGGTAACGCCACAAATCAGGTTTATAATGTTGCATTTGGAGAGCGAACAACACTTAACCAGCTGCACGAACTCATAAAACTTCGAGTCGAACAAAGTACCCACAAAACAGGAACCTCACATCTCATCTATCGAGATTTTCGTGCCGGTGATGTTCGCCACTCTCTGGCTGATATTTCAAAAGCTAAAGAACTACTTGGTTATGCTCCGCAATACTCCATTGAAAAAGGGTTGGACAAAGCCGCGCAGTGGTATACTGCAAACCTGACCTGAAATTAAAAAATGAGTACTATTATGCTAAAGAAAAAGCTAATTCTGTTTATGATTCCAGTTTCCGCACTCTGTTTAGCTCAAACTTCGCACGCACGCCTCAACACCCTCACAGGTGGACTGACGACGGGATATGATTTTGATGAAACTAAATACGAAAATTCCACTGTTGAGGGTATCCCCCCAACAGAAAATAGCTACTTTAAACAATTCAATATCGCTCCCCTTCTCATTCTAGAAACCACAAGCAGTAGAGATAACCTCACCATCCGTTTCAACCCAAGCTTCACCTACGACCAGGAAACCAGCCAGAACGATATTGATCATAATTTTAGCATCGTTGCCTATCGTGACTTCACCAGGCGTTTGCGCCTGGAACTCAGCAACGGATTCATCTATTCAAACGACCCTGAACTTCTTGAGCAAGAAATATCATCAGATTACAACAGGGGTCGCAGACGTTACTGGACAAATAATTTTCATTTCAACTCAAATTATACCTATGCCACCGGAAGTTCAGTGGGGGCCGGGTACACCTATCGTATATTAAGAAATGATGATACAGGCCCCGGTGGCTACGAAGACTATGACAGGCATATTGCAGATCTCTCATTGCAACATCAATTCAATGCAGCCTGGAATATTGCCTTAACAACGAGTTACACCCGAGGCCTCTTTGACCCGCCCGACTCTGAGGTGGTAGGAAGCACAGGTGAGGAACTGGAAGGAATTCCTCTCGAGACTGCAGATACTATTGATGAAGAAGATCTCTCCAGTGACTTATCCGAATACCGCACCAGTACCACAGTTAACTGGCTGTTCTCCCCCCGAAAGACATTTTTTATCAGTCACACCTTTATGGGAAGTGACTACGACGACACCCTGCGCAACAACAGCGAGCTACACGATCTCACGCTGGGAACCCGATACCAGCATACCAGGCAATTATCCTTTGAGCTGGGTGGTGGCCCCTCTTACGAAAAAACAGAAACGTTTGACGGAACCTGGAACTACAACGCTCATTTTAATCTTGATTATAACATTGCCGAGAATTCAAGCCTTGCAGCCAGTGTAACAAAAGGATACGAACAACAAAATTTTTCCCAGAACAACAGCCTTCTGGGTGGAGACCAGGGCCTTACCGAATTTTGGCAATGGAATCTAAATTTTTCCCATGAACTTATTACTGATCTTACCGCCACCCTTTTTGCTACTTACCGGGACGAGCGTCAAGAAAATAGCCTACAAGGTATTTTCAATAGCACTGACTCCGAAACAACCCTGGAACCTCTCGATAACGAAACATTCCGTGAAGAGAGCACGTTTGATCGGAAGATCTATCAGGCAGGTGGTTCACTCAGTTACGATTTTCTGCGCTGGTACACGGCATCCGTCAGATACACATACCGACAACAAGACTCCGATCAAATCAATGACAGTTATGACGAGCATCGAGTCTATCTGACCCTTTCAGTACAAAAAGAACTGCTGCGTTGGTAATCCCTTATTGCCCTCCACTCTAACGATATGATTTCTAAAAAGAATACTCTCATTGTCCTGCTCCTGATTCTGGGAACATGGCTTATACTACAGAATAGTGCATCAGTAACAGCTGTTCCCATCAAGCAACGTCTCGATTCTTTCCCAAAAACAATAGGACAATGGCAGCTTATTCAAACCAATAAAACTTCCGAAGATGTCGTTGAAATGCTGGGAGTTGATGACGACATTAATTACACCTACCGGAACCCTAATGGTAAGCTAATAAGCCTTTATATTGGCTATTACAGTGCAGTTGGAGTGAGCGGTGCGTATCACTCCCCTAAGAACTGCCTTCCAGGTGGTGGATGGGGAATAGATGCTATCCAGCTTTTTTCGTTACAAACCGGGATTGAAGGAAATTCCAAGTCGGAAGTTTCCGAAATGCTTATCAGAAATGGAGACAAGTACCAGATTGTTCTCTACTGGTACCAAAACAGAGGACGTATCATTGCCTCTGAATATTGGGAAAAAGTCTTCCTGGTTCTGGATGCACTCCGACTTGGTCGACGAGATGGCACATTTGTCCGGATAATGTCAACTGTAGAGGACAATAACAATATGGGACAAGCCTCCCAAGAAACTGGAGAATTCGCGGAACTCGTTATGAAGAATCTCGAATCATATCTGCCAGGCAGCAAAATATGAACTACAGTACAAGCTTCAACCGACAAACATTTGTCTCTTTGGGAATCATGCTGACAGCGCTTGGATTTGTCTATTTTCCGATATTACAAGACCTTGCAAAGGATTGGAATACAAACGACAACTATTCACATGGATACTTTATCCCTGTACTCTCTTTTTACATGATTTACACATCCAGAGAGGAACTTAAGAACCTATCAGTTCAAACTAACTTTGCGGGGTTATTTTTATTAATTGCCGGATTAGGACAGCTCATCATTGCACAAGCCGGTTCGGAGTTCTTCCTCCAGCGCACCTCTCTTATCCCCGTTTTAGCAGGACTCGTTCTTTTTTGCCTTGGCTTTGCCTTTCTAAAAAAAGTACTCCTCCCTATCCTCTACCTCATTTTTATGGTCCCACTCCCCGCCATTATCTGGAACAAAATTGCCTTCCCCATGCAACTTTTCAGTTCCTATCTTACTGAGAAAGTAGTTACTTTTTCTGGCATTCCGATTTTCAGGGAAGGAAACATCCTGCATCTTTCCGGTACTACTCTAGAAGTGGTCGATGCCTGTTCAGGGTTACGCTCCCTGACAACACTTTTTGCATTAAGTGCTGTTTTTGCAATTCTCTCATCACATACTAGCTGGCAGAAATGGGTCCTTTTTCTGGCCGCAGCCCCTATTGCAATTTTCGCCAACATCATCCGCCTTTCAGCAACTGCACTTCTGGCATCAAAATACGGACCTGATGTTGCCCATGGCTTTCTGCATGACTTTTCAGGACTTGTAGTATTTGCGGTGGGTATAACATTACTCGTGGTAGTCAGTAATGTATTAAAGAAATGTTAACCAGCAATTCTCTCAGAGAGCAACAAACTCGTCTCCATATCCACTCAACCTATCATTATCAACAACACCCCCTTTTCCTCCTTCCCCTAATCTTTCCCGCCCCCCCCCATCCCTTTCCTTTCCGTCCCTTTCCCGTTCCTTTCCTTTCCCGCACACCGCAAACCTAAAACCGCACACCGTTCTTTTCCTCCCTTCTCCTTCCCGCAAACCGCAAACCGTCCTTCCCCTCCTTTTCCTTTCCCGCACACCGCAAACCGCAAACCGCACACCGTTCTTCCCCTCCTTCATCTCCCCAAATAAACATTATCAATATAAACAACCCTCTCTTTCTCCTGCTTAACAACAAAAAGTCTTAAATTCTCAATTTTTTCCATATTCAATAAGCGACCTGCCGGTGCCTTTTGAATATCACTCAGGGGAATCACCAGGTCATTCCACCCCTTCTCCAATATAAATCTTTTGTTATAACGATCTATATATTCATTATTATGCTTTGAATCATGAATACGGCAAACCAGATCCAGTTTCTCATCATCAGGAGAATAGACACTGATGAATAACTTTTCGAACCCCTGCCAATTTCCTGGAAAATAACAGAGTGAAACCCCTGAATAAGTTTCGGTTGTCAGCTGTACTTTGAGGGAGTGATGCCCATGTCTGGCAATGCCTTCCTGAACACTCAACATCTCGCCATCCTTCCAACGATCAATCTCAAAAGGTGTTTCAAAATCTGAGAGGAAAGGAAACTGGCGTAACGCTCTCAGTTCGTCAATCACAGCACGAGACAGAGGATACAAGGCGATACCGACCATCATAACAACAGCCAGCTGATATAAGAAAAAACCTCTTTTCTTCTTTTCTGAACAAAAAAATGCAAAGGTAATCAAACAGCCTAGCTGATTCCGAATGATGTCGCCCAAATCAGGTGTCCGGCCATCAAATCCCATCTGTAGCCCTTCAATAGCTATCCCTAATACCAATACCCCTATAAACACATACATCTTACCCGCTAAGAGAGATGCTTGCGGACGGCGATCTCGAACCAATAAATAGAGCAGCCATGATGCCAGAGTAAAAAAGAAAACATGTCCTAAATTCCAGAGCGCTACAAATGATCTTGCTCCACGATACCCAGGCCCTCCAAGGAAGAAAAATGGCGCAACAATGAGGAGAATCAAGAAGACACATTGCACTCGAACTTTCGGACTGCACCAAAACAATTTCTTATTCAAAATAACCTTCTGTTATGTATGACATTAACCACATGCTTCCACACCGTTAAGAAATGCCTACAACCTTATTTTAAATTTAGTACCAAATCCATAAGTACTTAGGTATAATGAACATATCTTATTCTGACATTGCCTGGATATAACGTACTTTCGCCATCTCACACGACATAAGCCCCCATGAAAAACCTTCGTCCACGGTCATTTCTTAATCTGGTTACAGGTGGACTTATTATTGTTTCTCTACCTCTTGTTGTTGGACTTTTCACAACAAGAAGTCACCTGGACAAACTAGTTTCTCAGAGTGTTAGCCTTGTTGAACACTCTGTTGCGACTACCCGCGATGCACAAGGGGTATCCGAATATATACGTGATCTTGAACGTAATGTCAGACTGTATGATATTGTAGGAGAAACGCGTTATCTCAAAGAGGCCTCTGTATGGCATGATCGCATCTGTAATCTGTTGTTACGTTTACAGGAATTACCAGTGGATCAAACCATCCACGACCTGCTCATTCAATTTCAAGCCCGCGAAGGAGTAATCCTTACCTCTTTACAGCTTGCGCATCGAGGACCGGAAGACCAGGAAAAAAATATTGCAGAGATATTGACTGATTTTTCCAATTTGGATGACCGTGCCCTGGCAATAAACTCAGCCATCAATACGTTCATAGATACTGAGCTGACCAGGCTGAAAGACGCCAAAGGCACTGCTCAAAAAACATTGGTTTGGCAAACACTCAGTTTTATTATTGCGACGATTCTTATGATTCTGTTTTTGGCCTTCATCATCTCCCAACCTATCAATCAAATCAACAGAGGGATTGACCGCCTGGGAAAAGGTGACTTTTCCACACCGGTTTTCATCACCGGACCAAAAGACCTGGAAGCCCTGGGAAAAAAGCTCAACTGGCTGCGAGAGCGACTGGCAAGCCTCGACCGTGAAAAAACAAAATTTATTGCTCATATCTCCCATGATCTAAAGACCCCATTGGCCTCTATCATGGAAGGCTCCTCCCTGCTGCAGGAAGAACTTGTTGGCCCATTGAATAAACAACAGTTGGCTGTAACGAGGATTCTCATAAAAAACAGCTTTAAACTCCAGGAGCTTATTGAACATATTATCAGTTTTAACATGGCAAAGGCAGGGGGAACCCCAAAAGGTCAAAATTCTATCCCCCTCAAACCATTAATAGAACAGGTCGCATCTGAACAGACAACCAAAATGCTGGCCAAGAACATCAGGCTTGACCTTCACTTAGGCGAAGCAACCATTCGTGGTAACAAAAAACAGATTGCGACACTCTTCGAAAACCTCCTCTCAAACGCGATAAAATTTTCATCCTCCGGCGGTATCGTCTGTTGCAACCTTCGTCAGACCTCACAGAATGTAAAATGTCTCATCTCCAACAATGGTCCCGTCATTCCCCCTGAAGAACAGGACAAGATTTTCACTCCCTTTTATCAAGTAAAAAATAACGAACAACATAGTCACACCCAAGGCAGTGGCCTGGGCCTTGCCATTGTCAAGGAATATGTTCTTCAGAACAATGGTACCATCTCTCTCCATAATCATATGTCAGGAGCCCATTTCATGGTCATATTTCCAGCAATTCCCGATATAGCCCGAAAGCGTTGAAAACAGGGGAACCGGAAAGAGCAGTTTCGTAAACTTTTATACCGTATTATATTGTTTTTATAACGAAAATAATTTTCAAAAACTTGATTTTTTTCTTGACATAGCTGTGAAAAATTGCGGCGTTTTTTCTTGTGATAATAACAACTTACAAGGAGAATCGC
>JAHIUA010000066.1 GCA_018817385.1 Pseudomonadota bacterium | reverse complement strand
AGCGAAAATTAGAGAAATCGAGACCAGATTTTCATGGATTTGAGGCGAATAGCAGGCCTATTTAACGAAAATCTATGGAAATATGGGCCGATTTGTCAAATTTGCAGCAGATTTATGTCTAAGTCCGACAGGCTCCTAGAATGGATTCAGTTGGTCTAAATACAGAGTCAGGGACAGGAAGGGGATTAAATAGTGTGCGGGTTAGCAGTAGAAGCGATATCTTTGCGGTGGGAGAGAGTGGGTCCATCCTGCATAAATACCCACCTGCACCTAAAAGCCCTGTCGCACTGTTAAGCATGCTCCTTCTACTTGATAATCCATAAGTGCGATTCAATTCACGATAACACCTGACAAATTTTTGCATAAAGATCTACCAGATGCTGATAGTTTCTCGAATAGTTGGTTGCGTCGCCAGGCGGTCAGAATTTATGCTGGCAATATGGCGCCGCTGATGGAGGTCCTTGTAAAAATAGGTTGGATTTCGGAAAAGAGTTGTTATTTTTTTACGGAATGCCTTCCCGAGAGTGTTTAGGTCAAATTTAATTTTAACTCCGTATAATTGTCTATCATCTCGATCTTTGTACTGTATGTTTTTCATGTACAGCTCTATGTCTCTGAACGAGTATCCCACAGACAATGTCTGGGAAGACTCGACATGTCTGTATGATGTTTTAATCAAACCAACAGATGTCTGCTGTTCTAAGGTAGCCAAGGTTGAAAAACTTTGCCAGATCTGGTCGGGCTGGTCATGGAACACATTTTGGACAATATGTTCGTAACCAAAATGGACGCTGGTTTTGAATCCGCTTAGAAAATCAAAACCGATATTTTCGCAACCAAAGGCTATTTTGGCTGCTATTTCATGAGTGGCAGTATCACTGAAACCTCCGATGATTTTGGCGGTGTACCCTATCTCTTCGGGATCAAGGGCAATCACGCTTTCGGCAAATTCCTGCCCAGGAATGGCGCTAAAACTATAGTTAACTGAAATTTCTTTTATGAATCCATCGCTATATCTGGTGTAGTTCGCAGACAAGCCGTTTTCGTAAACTTTGTCATGAATGGATCCAAGATGTTGCAGGGAACTGCTAATATTGCTACGCAATAATCGGTAGGTGAGAAAAAGTTCTCCATCAACCGCCGGGAGAAAATGGCCAAGGCTTGAATTGAAACGTAACTGGTTATCTGAATCAACCTTGGCAGTGAAATATCCAAACCCTAGATATCCATCAGCCGAGGGTGAAAAAAGACGCCCGTAATCTACCTCCAGATCGACAAAGATCTTCTCGCTAGCTTCCCCTGGTAGCCGTTTAACGAGTTCCCCTTGAAAAATAGCCAGATGAACATCATTTTCTTGAGAGTAGCGATATCTTGCCGGGACGGGATTCTTTTTTTCAGGAGCTCCATGCTTGTCTTGGAAAAATGACACATCTCCACGGGCTGTTACAGGGAATGCCCATAACGATAGTGCTGTCAGGAGGACAAAAATGTAGTTGTGGTAATTGGCTCTCTTGTAAGCCATGTTATTCACACGGTGTTTGCATTTATCCACTTATAACTCGTTAGGTTTATTGTTCCTGCTGGCCCGTTGCCTCAGCATAAAAATAACTACCTTATATTTCAGAAGAAATATCTTATGTGATTTTCTGCAACTCAGACTGCCGGTTTTGACACTTCAGTTTTCAGCAACTCTTTTCTATAGCCATGCGACTTGTTCCACGGTGTATGGAGTGCATTGTACCGAATAGGTCCCTCTGGATATTCAAGCTGCGTGCCACGTTGTGAATTTTGTGAACAATGAAGAGTACGGGGACGTCGACCGTTTCAGCATGGAATCTGCTAAGTTGAAAATTTGGGACAGACCCGATTGCTTCTATCTTAAGGGAACCGTGGTCTGCCCATATTTTTTTGGAGTGGACCCGGTGCACTTGCAGGGGTCTGTCAACGAATTCGTTTTTCGATTTAACCGGCGATTCTGGCCAATGATGGGGTTCGACAGTCTGCCGCAGAGCGCCGCCTGAGTGGACTCGTCGATCTACAGGGATTTTTACGAAAGTGCACAGGCAAAGTCTAATCCTGCGGAACCAGACGAACCTGTGCTAATCGGACAGGCATACTGTTAACCATATTGGCATAATGAAGTATGGTGTTCTCATAACTTGTGTCATTGCGAGGTGTTCCATTCGATTACTCTTGGAATTATTTTCAAAATTCCTTTGAAAATGAGTAAATATACCCATATGAAAAGTCGCCTGTCTATGGTTAGGTGAATGGTGATTCATTCTCGAAGGGGTATCAGGAATACGATTTGTTCTCCGTGTGGTCGATTGTATCAAAAAGTGAAAATCTGGTTTTTATTTGTTTTCAGCCGAATATGCCTGGCCAACATAGTGTTAGAAGCGCCACAAACGAACAGATGCAATGGCTTGTACCACAGAACTTTATAGCGACAAGTTACAACGGAAGGCTGCCTAAGGACTTTCCAACCGGCCCGGCCTGGATTACCTTCATTGTCAATGGCATCAAAAGGTTAGCTAACTATGTTGTTGTCAATGGTATCAATGAAAAGGCTAAGGTGTATCGATTTTTCTGGCCAATGTTCCTGCCGGCTATTACCGGCAGACCTCTGCCATAAGTATACATCAAAAGACCGCCTGCCCTGATACTCCATTAGCCAGATCAACTTGAGAACATACGAGTTCTGGATTATAGAGTAATGACATGTGCTGTCAGTCGGGATTTTTCATAACGCAATATCAAACAGTTTTAAGCCATAAAATAAACGAGAAAAACTTCTGTTACAGACTCGTAGGCTACGATGGGAAAGAATTCTTGGAGATCTTGTATATATGCTTGAATTATTGATATCATTTGTTCCTTTCATAGGAATAGTCATAGCGGTGAGCGTGATACTGTGGACAGTCCATTGGTTGCTCATCAAGCGAAATCCTGATCTTGGCAATGAACGCATGTTTTCGCGCCAGCTCATAATGCTTGGCTTGACTGTTGTCGGGCTTCTTGCCTCCGTTCTTGTCCTTCCCATCAGCGATAGTTCGCGCAACCAATTGATCGGGATAATAGGTATTGTGATATCGGGAGTCATCGCATTCTCCTCGACAACGATCATTTCTAATCTCATGGCTGGGGTATTGCTTCGAATTACCAAGCCCTTTAGGGTGGGGGATTTCATTCGTATTGGCGACCATTTCGGCCGGGTATCGGAGCGAGGGTTATTTGATACGGAGATCCAAACGGAAACTCGAGAACTTATCGCTTTGCCCAATATGTATTGCATAAGTAACCCCGTGGCTACGATTCGTAGCTCTGGAACCATTATCTCCGCAACGCTCTCATTAGGTTACGATATTGATCATAAGCAGATTGATCTCTTGCTCATGGAAGCAGCTCGAACCTGCGGTCTAGCTGAACCGTTTGTCCATATTTTGGAGTTGGGTAATTTTGCGGTTACATACCGTGTGTCCGGTTTTCTTGAGGAGTACAAACGCCTGATTTCTGTACAATCGGGTCTTTATGGTTGCGTTCTGGATACATTGCACAGTCATGGGGTCGAAATTTTATCACCTTCCTTCATGAACCAGAGGCAACTTGGTGATGGTGTAAGTGTTGTACCGGTCACCAATGTCGTAGCTGCACCCGCCGATCAGAAAACTTCTGTGGAAGAAATGGCCTTTGATAAGGCTGAACAGGCAGAGGAGTTGGAAAATGAAAAGCGTAAGCTGATAGAGGAAATTGAGAAATTAGAAAATACCTTAACGGAAATTACTGACGAAGAACAAAAAAAGACCCAACAGGAAGTTATAGAGCAGAGGCGAAAACATCTCAAGTCACTTGAAAAGGCAGCCAATCAAACAGAAACCCAAAGCGAACAAGCTGAACAGGGCGCTGCAGTGGATGGCGATTCCGCTGTGCTTCAGCCCCACCAGTGAGCTTGGTCGACAGGAGCGACCGCTGCCCTCTCGCTCAACTCGTAAAAAGGACGGATACCTTTGTATATGAGTTTGATTGGATGTCTCATCGTCTAGCCCCCTATTGTATACCTCGATCAGCAGGCATGATTCCACCTCAAGTCCTGGATCATATAGCTCAGGGAGAACATAACCGGCCGACACTACCTATTACCGGGATAAAGGCGGATAATGGGATTGGTCTGTTCTTGGAACTGGGTCACACAATGAAATAAATCTTATACAATATATGTTACAGCGGCGCCAGTCGACCGGCAGTGCACGATTTCTGGCCAAGACAGACAAAAAAGGATCGCTATCTGTCTCTCAAAAAAAAATAACTCGATCTGTTAACTTGTTATCGTTTCTTCTTTCCCCCCATACACAAATTCTTTCCGGTCAGCTTACTGACAGAATTCCTGTACAATTTTTCTCAACTCCATATAATACTGGGTAGTACTATGCAATGAGCCGACAAAATTTATAGCTGACCGGGAGAACATGTGATGGCAAAAGAAAAAAAATCCATTAAAGAGAAATCAATTTGGGATGATGCTCGACAGATGCTGGACAAGGCGGAACGAGATGGTGTTGAGACCGCTTGGGATCGCTTGGAAAATCAGACTCCTCACTGCACATTCTGTGAAAGTGGCCTTTCTTGTCGAAACTGCACCATGGGGCCCTGTCGAATCAGTAAAAAAGCCCCTCTTGGTGTTTGCGGTGCGGATGGAGATGTGATCGTGGCCCGTAACTTTGGCCGTTTTGTGGCCGGGGGGTCTGCCGGTCATTCCGACCACGGTCGTGATTGCATTGAGGCCCTTCACGCTGTGGCCCACGGTCTGACTCAAGATTACACTATCAAGGATGAAGCAAAACTGCTCCGCATTGCCAAAGAGTTGGGAGTAAGCACCGAAAGCCGACCAGTCCTTGAGGTAGCCAAAGAGTTATGCGATCTGTTTTTCGCCAATTACGGCAGCGTTCTTAATGAACTCTCATTTTTATGTCGGGTTCCTGAAAAAAGAAAAGAAATCTGGAAAAATCTTGGCATCACCCCCCGGGGTGTTGATCGAGAGATTGCTGAAATGATGCACCGCACTCATATGGGTTGTGATAATGATGCCGCAAATACCATGTTGCATAGTGCCCGCACCTGTCTCGCCGATGGCTGGGCCGGATCGATGATCGCCACTGAAATTTCAGATATCCTCTTTGGTACGCCAACTCCAAGGAAATCCATAGCCAGTCTAGGCGTTATCAAAAAAGATCAGGTCAATATTCTGGTCCATGGCCATAACCCCATTGTCTCCGAGAAAATTGTCGAAGCGGTTAATGACCCTGAGCTTATTGCCCTGGCCAAGGAAAAAGGGGCTGCCGGCATCAATCTGGCAGGTCTTTGTTGTACTGGTAATGAGCTGATGATGCGCCAAGGCATTCCCATGGCCGGAAACCATCTGATGACAGAACTTGCCATTGTTACCGGTGCGGTAGAACTTATCGTTGTTGATTATCAGTGCATTATGCCCAGTATGGTCACTGTGGGCAATTGTTACCACACCAAGATGGTCACCACCGCTGACAAGGCAAAATTCACTGGTGCCGAGCATGTAAAATTTGAGATGCATAACGGCATGGAACAGGCACGCAAGGTTGTTCGCATGGCTATTGAACGGTTTCCTTTGCGCAATGAAAATCGGGTTGATATCCCCGAGGGAACGGTTGAACTGGTTACCGGATTTTCTAACGAAGCGCTTTTGGCAGCCCTGGGCGGCACCCTGACTCCTTTGGTTGATGCAATCAAGGCAGGCAAGGTCAGAGGGGCTGTCGCTATTGTCGGCTGTAACAATCCCAAGTACCAACAGGATCACTGTAATGTTAACCTGACCAAGGAACTGATCAAAAAAGATATTCTGGTCCTGGTCACCGGCTGCGTTACCACTGCGGCCGGTAAAGCTGGACTCTTGGTGCCTGAGGCCATTGCGATGGCCGGGCCGGGCCTTAAGGAAATCTGTGGTTCTTTAGGCATTCCACCGGTACTGCATATGGGCAGTTGTGTTGATAATGCCCGCATCCTTCAACTGGCTGCTCTTCTTGCCAATGAACTTGGAGTTGATATTTCAGATCTGCCGCTGGCTGGTTCGTCGCCGGAATGGTATTCAGAGAAAGCTGCCGCCATTGGCACCTACTGTGTTGCCTCCGGAATTTACACTCACCTTGGCCACCCTCCCAACATTACCGGCTCAGAATTGGTGACCAACCTGGCCCTTGAAGGACTCGATAGCCTCCTCGGCGCCTGCTTCGGTATTGAACCGGACCCTTTTAAGGCTGCTGAGCTGATCGATAAGCGTATCAGACAAAAACGCAAGGCATTGGGGCTTGGCCAATAATTTTCTTCAGGTACTCCCCCGGCTTTGTCGGGGGAGTACCAAAGGTTGATGGTTCCAGAAGAGATTAGAAGGGGCATTATTCTTGCTGATGAAACGGGTTGCAGGTGTCGCCAGGTATGCTCCGTCAATTAGCTTGAGACACGCACAGGGAGGTTATGGGAGGTGGGTTTACATTCGAGCCGTAACTCTTCCGAAAAATAGTTCCCCGCCTGCTGTCCCCCAATTGAACTCAACCCCATAGCTGCCGGTATGGTAAGCGATCCAGTCGGACATCAGGAAGTACAGATTCTGCCCAGAATTTTGGCAAAAAAAATCCTGGTGTTGATTTGCCACCCTGAGACCTCTTCCCGACAGAGAGCGGCCAAGAAAGACAACGAGCGTATGTGCTGGTGAGTTGTTGGGGACATATTTCTGGGGCATGTCTTATCCTAAATATTTGCTTGCACAAATCGTCTGTGTAGGGCATATTCTGTGCAGATTCAGCGCTGGACGGCATCTGCTAAATTTGGTACACATTTGGTACGCATTTTAAAAAGACAAAACTCGCTGAAACAAGGTCGGGACGTGGCTCAGTCTGGTAGAGTACAGCGTTCGGGACGCTGGGGTCGGAGGTTCAAATCCTCTCGTCCCGACCATTATAAAGAGTTGTCAAAGCAATAGAGAGAAAAGTGTTAGGCCATCCTGCAGTGCAGGGTGGCCTTTTTGTTTATGAAAAAACTACGATCCGGATATACCACAGGGGCCTGTGCTGCTGCAGCTGCGAAGGCTGCAACTCTGCTCCTTGTAAGTGGTACGAGACAGGTCTCTGTGGAGATACCTTTTCCCGATGGGTCACGGGTAAGGTTCAGCCTTGTCCACTCGGATTTTGTAGATTCCGAGAAGAGTATTGCCACGGCTGCAGTGATCAAGGATGCCGGAGATGATCCTGATGTGACCAATGGTGCCAGGATTGAGGCCTCTGTCTGTTGCGGAAAGAAGGACAGGGCTCGAAGTGAACTATTCCGTATTCTGGGTGGGGTTGGCGTGGGCAGTGTTACCAAGAGAGGGCTTGCTGTCCCTGTTGGTGAGCCTGCCATCAATCCGGTGCCCAGGCAGATGATCCGGGCTGCGGTTGCCGAGGCCCTGATAGAGGGAAACGAAAAAAAAGATTGTTGTCTGGATATCACCATCTCCATTCCTCAAGGAGAGGAACTTGCAAAAAAGACCCTCAACCATCGTCTGGGTATTGTGGGCGGCCTCTCTGTGCTCGGGACCACCGGTATTGTCCGCCCGATTTCAGCAGACGCCTGGACTGCAACCGTCGCCACCTCCATGGATGTCGCTCGTGCGGCTGGATTGACCGAGGTGATTCTCTCCACGGGAAGGACATCGGAAAGGGCGGTCCAGGAACATCTCGGCCTGGCGGAAGAGGCGCAGGTGATGATGGGGGATTATCTTCATTTTTCCTTGGTAGAGGCTGCTCGCCATAATTTTCAGCGCATTCATCTTGCGGCCATGTGGGCCAAGGTGATGAAGGGGGCAATGAGAATTCCCCAGACCCATGTCCGCAACGGGGTCCTCGAGGTAAAAGCCGCTCTGGAATTTCTTGCCGGGCTTGGCTGCAGTTCGGAACTCCTGCTTACTCTAAAGGGTTCCAACACTGCCCGTGAGATCTACGGCCGCCTTGTGGAACAGGGAGAGGGGCAGGTGATACTCCGGGTCTGCGAGGCGGCGCGGGACTACTGCCAAGAGGTCTCCGGAATTGAAGTTATTGTCTATCTTGTCGATGCCTCTTCAACGATTGTGGCCATGACCGATGGGGAGGGTTGCTGATGGGATCTGTACTCCATCTTGTCGGTTTTGATGGCCTTGGTCAGAATTTCTCTGTTCTGGGTCATGCCCTTCACTCTTCTGTTGCCCTGGTTGCCTCAGGCTCTTTGTATCAAAGATTGTCCCTGATGTACCCGGACGAGCATCTTCCTCCACAGATTCCCATTGTCCCTCTGGACAAGGCCCTGCAGCAGATTGAGGATGCTCTCGACCACGGTGATGTGACGGTGCTGGCCTCTGGTGATCCACTGTTTTTCGGAATTGGCCGCAAACTTATTGCTGCATTCCCTGAGCTTGAGATCCAGATTACTCCCGCCCTCTCTTCCATGCAGCTGGCCTTTTCCAGATTTCAGATTCCCTGGGATGATGCCCATTTTATCAGTCTCCATGGACGGAGGCTTGAGAATGTGGCGGCCACTCTCCTGAGGTGGCCCAAGGTCTTTGTCCTCACTGACAGGCAGAACAGTCCCGATACCATAGCTCGGCAACTGTTGCTGGAGTGTGGAAAAGAAAACAGCACAGGGATAGAGATTCATGTGGGGGAACATCTCGGATTTGCGACAGAACGACTGCTGAGTGGGAATCTGGAGGAAATTGCTGGCCGACGTTTTGTTGACCCCAATGTGATGATCCTGATGAACCGGACTCCTTGCCCCGAATCCGGAGCCATTTTCGGATTACAGGAGTCTGAAATTTGCCACAGCCGTGGCCTGATTACCAAAAATGAAGTACGGGCGGCATCTCTTCATTCCCTGCGTCTGCCAAGAGAGGGGGTCCTCTGGGATGTGGGAGCAGGTTCCGGATCAGTGGGCTTGGAGGTTGCCCGTCTCTTTCCGGGAATCAGCGTCCTGGCCATTGAAAAGGAAGAGGCGCAGTGGCACAATATCCTGACAAATCGAAAACACTTTGCTGCCTGGAACCTGAAGTTGGTAAAGGGGATGGCACCCGAGGCGCTGGAAGAGTTAGCGGATCCGAACAGGGTGTTTGTGGGCGGCAGTGGTGGCAACCTGGAGAAGATCCTTGATCACTGTGTGGCCAGGCTCCTGCCGGGAGGGATTATTGTGGTGAATGCCGTTATTGAAAAGACGGCAACAGATGCTCCGAAAATTCTACATGAGCAAGGGCTTGCTGTGGAAATCAAAGAACTCGCCGTGCAGCGTTTCAGTTATCCTGAGGGAGAGCGGCTGCACTACAATCCGATCAAAATCATTGTGGGAATAAAACAGATTCAGAGGTCCGTTCATGAGTAAAGAGAAGCGCTTTCCTGTGGCTATTGTCGGTGCAGGACCTGGTGATGTCGAACTGATTACCTTGAAGGGGAGACGACTCCTTGATGAGGCGGACTGTATTGTCTATGCCGGCAGTCTGGTTAACAGGCAACTGCTGCAAGACTGCCGGGCCGACATCTATGATTCCCAGGGCATGAACCTTGAAGAGATCGTGGAGATCATGGCTGCTGCCTGGCACCAAGGAGAACGGGTGGTCAGATTGCATACCGGTGATCCCTCCATCTTCGGTGCCATCAAGGAACAGATGCAGGCCCTGGATCGGCTGGGGATTTCTTATTATGTTGTCCCTGGTGTCAGTTCCGCCTTTGGTGCTGCTGCGGCCTTGAAGGCGGAGCTGACCCTGCCCGAGGTCTCACAGACCGTTATCATCACACGCCAGGAAGGGCGGACTCCGGTTCCGGAACTGGAGAAGTTGCAGCTTCTGGCCAGTCATCAAGCCACCATGCTCATTTTTCTCTCAGTGTCCATGATCGAGACGGTGGTTCGGGAACTGACCGCCGGCGGCTATCCTCTGCACACCCCGGTGGCTGTGGTTGAAAAGGCGACCTGGGAAGATGAACACTGTATTGTCGGAACCCTTGCCGATATAGCAGCCAGGGTTGAGGAGGCCGGTATCAGAAAGACGGCCCTCATCTGTGTGGGGGAGGTCTTTGGAGATACTGCCCTGCATGCGGTTTCCAAGTTATATGACAGGAGTTTCAGCCATGGCACACGAAAAGGAACAGAAGACTAAAGGGTTGGTGGCAGTCTTTACCGGCAACGGCAAAGGGAAGACCACGGCCTCCCTCGGCCTTGCCTTCAGGGCCCTCGGCCACGGGCAGCGGGTCTGCATTGTCCAGTTCATCAAGGGCAGTTGGAAATATGGGGAAATGGAGGCCGCCAAAAAATTTTCCCCGCTTCTGGATTTCCATGTCATGGGCCGGGGCTTTACCTGGAAATCTGATGATCTGAAGAAAGACAAGGCAGTGGCCCTGGAGGCCTGGGAATTTGCCAAGGGGGTCATTGCGGAAAACCGCTACGCCCTGGTCATCCTCGATGAGCTTACCTATCTCTCCCACTACGGCATGCTTGCCGAAGAAGAGATCCTCTCGGTGCTTAAAAACAAACCCCAGGATCTGCATGTGGTCATCACCGGCAGATACGCCAGCGAAGAGCTGATCGCGGCCGCTGATCTGGTCACAGAGATGATTGAGGTCAAGCATCCTTATCGCTCGGGTGTCCAGGCGCAAAAGGGTTTTGAGTTCTGATGGAGAATGGGCGGGCCCCCTTTCTTGATGTCCCCTTTATTCCGGACGAGGGGTATACTGCCTTCCTTGCCGATCACCTGGAGTGCATTTATTCCCTGCACTTCAGCCTCTATACTTCCTCTGGTCTGGATGGTCGGCACAAGGGGCAATATCATGCCGTTAGCCACCTCTTGCCCTTTCTTGCTCTTTTGCCGGGGCCTGGCAAGTATGTCCTCTGCAACAACCGTTTTCTCCATCCGGCCCTCTACAGTGATAACAAATTCCTGGCCGACCTTGTCTCACGCCTGCAGGTCCTCCTGGCTGAGGATTGTCTACAGGGTCTGATTATTAACGATTATTATTTCCTCCAGGCCCTTGCTGATTTCAGCCCGGAGACAGCGGCCTGCCTGGAAGCGGTTCCTGGGATTAACTCGCTCTTCCAGTCCTATTCTCACATTCATAACCATCTTCTTCACATTGAGGCTACGCCCTTTCGCTTACCGACCAAGATTGTGCTGGACCGCTGTTTGAACAGGAGGACAGATCTTCTTAAGAATCTGGTGCAGGAATGTAGGCAGGCCTGGCCTGATCTGATCTGCACCTGGAACTCCTGGCCAATGAGGGATATATGCTCCACTGTCCCTTCAAACTCAGTCATGATGCCCATATCGGGCTTGCCAATACAGGACTCGTCGGAGAACAGACCGTTGGCCTCAACAGCAGGCTGGGATGTGTCCGTTACTTACGGGAGCAACCCGCGCGAATCTTTCAGTCACCCTTCATACGACCGGAAGATTCGGCCTACTACCTGGGGCTGGTAGACGGTCTGAAACTCTGCGGCAGAACCCTGGGGCCTACCTTTCTGCAGCCGGTGATCGAGGCCTACTATCGGGGGTGCCATCATGGGAACCTCCTCCAGCTCTTCGATACCACGGAATGGTTGGCTAAGACCCTTTATGTGGACAATAGCCTCCTTCCTCAAGGGTTCAGGGAGTATCTCAGTGGCTGTGAGCAAAATTGTCTGAGATGTTCCTATTGTCATGAACTGCTGGTGCAAACAGGACGGGATCTTCCCCTCGACCTTCCTGACTTCAGGAGGTGATCCACCTTTTTTACCTGCCACTTCTCGGCCCTTGTTGACACCGGATGTCTACGAGGGTATTGTGTTTTTACCTGATTACTCTTGATCAAAGGGCTGGTAATGAGTCTTAGCCCGAACTCCCGGAGGGAAAAATGGAGTCTTTTGATGTACTGTTAGAGCGTTCAACCAAGGTACACGGGCATATCTGTGCCGGCCAGGTGATCGGGGTGAGGATGTCCATGCTCGGTTTGGAAAAAATCGGTATCCAGGATCCCCGCGGACTTAATCGAAAAAAGCTCTATGTTTTGGTTGAGATTGATCGTTGTGCCACAGATGCTATCCAGTCGGTCACCGGTTGCAGTCTCGGCAAACGGTCCATGCGTTGGATAGACTATGGAATCATGGCCGCCACCTTTGTCAACCTTGAGATAGGGAAGGCTGTTCGCATCGTGGCCAGAGAAGAATCACGGGAGCTCTCTCTGAAATATTGCCCCGGGATTGAGAATAAATATGAGCGGCAGCTTGAGGCCTATCGTGTTATGCCCCAGGATGAGCTTTTCACTGTTGAGGAAGTAACGGTGCGGATTCCCGAGGAGGATATGCCGGGGAGACCGCTACGACGCATTCAGTGTGAGGAATGTGGCGACTGGGTGCAGGATTGCCGTGATGTGGAAAAGGATGGCAGGGTGCTCTGCCGCGGCTGTGCCCATGGCAAATATTACCAGGTTGTGTAAGCGCTTGTCTGGCTTTTGATGATCAATGTTTGCACGGAATAACAATGTGATGCTCGGAAAACATATGGTGATTGTTTAGGGGATGGGAGTTGTTCTGCAGTAAACTGTTTTATACCTGTTGCAGCAATGGAGATGTTAATGGGAATGGCTGTTTCTTTTCATTGCTATCTCTTGAAATACTTTAATTGAATACTTGATAGACATGATAACATTACTTGATTATGGCGCCGGTAACGTCCGCAGTGTCAGAAATGCCATCAAAAAACTTGGATACACTGTCCAGGATGTGAAAAGCTCCGCAGATATCCTGGCGGCAGAACGGTTGATATTCCCCGGTGTGGGCAGCTATGGATCGGTCATGGAGAGGCTGCAGCGAGATGGCTTTGTCGAAGCCCTGATTGAACGAATCCGTTCCGACAAGCCTTTTCTCGGGATCTGTGTTGCCCTCCAGGCCCTGTTTGAAGGGAGTGAAGAGTCTCCCGGAGTAGCTGGCTTGGCTATTCTCAAGGGGCAGGTCAAACGTTTTAAGGGCGCTGGACTCTCGGTTCCCCAGATCGGTTGGAATGGTGTAAACCTGCACAAGGAATCGTCTCTTTTTTCCTCTTACAGGGGAGAAAAGCTCTATTTCGTTCATTCCTATCGGGCGAATCTCATGGCAGAAGACCGGGAATGGCTGCTGGCGACCACCAACTATGGTGAGGAGTTCGTCAGTGGAGTGGAGCTGGGAAATGTTGCCGCCTTTCAGTTTCATCCTGAAAAGAGTGGAGAGGTCGGCCTTGCCATCCTCGAGAAGTATCTTCAGGAAAGGGCAACGGAGCCACTTATCGTGTCGTCTCGTGAAAAAACAGGGATTCAGGCTGAAACCTCTATTGCCAAACGGGTTATTGCCTGCCTCGATGTACGGAGCAATGATAACGGAGACCTGGTGGTAACAAAAGGGGATCAATATGACGTACGGGATGCGGGTGAGGTGAGAAATCTCGGTAAACCAGTGGAACTTGCCAAGCGCTATTATGAAGAAGGGGCGGATGAGATCACCTTTCTCAATATCACCGGTTTCAGAGATTTTCCCATGCAGGACCAGCCCATGCTCGAGGTCCTGCGCCGAACCTCCGAGAATGTCTTTGTGCCTCTGACTATTGGCGGCGGGATTCGTGAGTTTACTGATAGTAATGGCAAACATTATTCTGCCCTTGATGTGGCCTCCGAATACTTCAGATCAGGTGCCGATAAGATTTCCATAGGCTCTGATGCCTGCTATACTGCGGAAGAGTATCTACGTAGCGGCCAAAAGACGGGAAAGAGCTCCATTGAACAGATTTCTTTCGTTTACGGGGCCCAGGCCGTGGTCATTTCCGTGGATCCGCGCAGGGTGTACGTCAAGAGTCCCGACGCGACCACTCATAATACTGTGAAAACAGCCTTTCCCGGCCCTGCTGGAGAGGAGTTTTGCTGGTATCAATGCACGGTCAAAGGCGGACGGGAAGGGCGTGATCTTGATGCCGTTCAGCTGGCAGTCAGCTGTGAGGCCCTGGGGGCCGGAGAGATCCTCCTGAACTGTATCGATAAGGATGGGAGCAACAGCGGTTTTGATCTGGAACTGATTAAACAGGTACGGGAGGCAGTTGCCATTCCGGTCATCGCCTCATCGGGGGCAGGTTCGGCTGCTCACTTTGTTGAAGTTTTTCAAAAAACCGATGCCGAGGCCGCCCTTGCCGCTGGCATATTTCATCGGAAGGAAGTCTCCATCTCTGAGGTGAAGATGGCCTTACAGGATAATGGGGTGGAGATCCGTTGAGGTAGGAAAATAGACTCGGAAAAAAAGATTCCAACCGGAACTGAGCGGATTCTTGTCCTTGATGATGAAAAGTTGGTCGTCAGCATGGAGACAATCATTCTGGAAGGATTGGGATATACTGTATACGGGGAAACAGATAGTCTTAAGGCCCTGGAGATGATTCGCTCTGATCCTGGCTTTTTTGACTTGGTCATCACTGATCAAATGATGCCGAATCTTGACGGGGTTGGTTTCAGCAGACAGGCCTACGCGTTGAACCCTGAACTGCCGATTGTTCTTTGTAGCGGCAACATCACTCTGGTAAATAGTGGTGAGTACTTTCTGTCCCAAAATCGGCGTCTTTTGAAGAAACCGTTGACGCTCCAGGTCATGGCAACTATTGTCCGGACATTGCTTGATGAGAGATAACTGGACAAGTGCAGTCTCTTCCTCGTAAAAGGATCCTCGTTTTTCTGGGGCCTTCGGACTTTCTTGCCCTCCTCCAAGTTGGCGGGAGTTTAAAAACTCGCTTCGCCCCAACAGTTCAACGTCCTTTTACTTCCTTGTGATTCCTCAGGCCGCCATATCTCGAAACCTTTCCTCTCCATTCTTGTAGATCAGACTAGAGTCTGTCGGATTTAGAGAATCGTAGCGAAAATTAGAGAAATCGAGACTAGATTTTCATGGATTTGAGGCGAATAGCAGGCCTATTTAACGAAAAGCCATGGAAATCTGGGACGATTTGTCAAGTTTGCAGCAGATTTATATCTAAGTCCGACAGGCTCCTAGGACTGTAAAACTATTTTGAGTCCAATGCTGATGAGGATGATGCCTCCGAGAACTTCCACTCGTTTTCCCCAGATCGCACCCACTGTATTGCCCAGTAACAGCCCGACCACGGTCAAAGTCGCGGCACAGAGGGCGATGATCAGAGCAGGATACCAGATGGTGACTCCGATCAGGGCCAGGGAGAATCCAACTGCCAGGGCATCTATCGAAGTGGCGATGGAGAGCAGGACCAGGGTGAATCCCCGGGTTGGATCTTTTCTGGCCACCTCTTCGTCATCGTCCTGCACCGCCTCATGGATCATTTTAGCCCCGACAAAAGTCAGGAGTCCGAAGGCGACCCAGGGAGCCCAGGTGGTGATAAAGGTCTGCATGCCGAGACCTGCCATCCAGCCGATAATGGGCATCAGGCCCTGAAAGAGCCCGAAATGAAATCCGAGACGGAAGAGATGTCTGCCGGTAAGTGGTTGGAGAAAGACCCCTGCCCCCAGGGCAACGGCAAAGGCATCCATGGCCAATGCTATGGCAATACCTGTCAGTGTAACGAGTTCCATATCTGTTGTATGACTGTTGTGGCTCGCATTTTTCACCAAGGTCCTTGCAGTGGATTTTGATGAGAAGTGCGGCCTGGAAAAAAACGGACCTGCCCAATCTCAGTCAGGGCTTGATTTGTAGCATAGTTGTTTTTGCCTGGCCATGTCTTTCTTGATTTTTTCGGGGAGGTGACTGTTTTTCCTTTGACTCTGTTACATGTTGCCGACGAAAGTGGTTGCGCTGATGGCCTGTACCCTGATGTGACTTGAGAGAGAGTCAGAGAAAACAATAACTGGCAGCTGATATTTGTTGCCGGAACATGGGTCGAATTTATGGATTGTCCCGTTAGGGGATATCGATTTTCTGACCGCCCTTGTGTACGCTTCTCGGGCAAGGGATTGCTGGATTACAGTCAGGAGTCGGTTCTGGATACCTGGGGTATTTTCATGGTCCGGCAGAAATGGTTCTCAAAAATTGAAACAGCACATCTCTTAATACGATTCTGACCGATATGCATGTGTCCAATTGGCATGCTTATCTTCTCGGGGCGCAGGGATGAGTATGGCAGGATAAGGGTGTTTCTGTAAAAAAAGTTGGCCGTCATGCCTGGTTCGAGGTAATATGAAAGGATTGAAGCATAACAGTGCCTCCAGGAAAGTCTTGCTGTCTCTCTTTCTGGTGGTGGATGGAGAGAATTCCTTGTAGGTTGTGCAAGAAGCACTTTATGTCATGTGGGGTAAGGGGATGGATATCCTTCTTGTTGATGATGATTTGTTTAACCAAGATTTGGCATGTATGCTTCTGGAAGATGCCGGACACCAGGTCACAGTGGCGAATAATGGCAAGATAGCACTGAATGAACTTGCTCAGCATGATTTTGAGGTGATTTTCCTGGATATGGAAATGCCTGTCTTGAATGGTATCGAGACTGCGAAGATTATCCGATCCTGTGAGGCAGGTACCGTGCTTTCTGGGCAGAGGAGTGTTTTTCCGATAACGGCCCTTGTTGACAGATATAGGGGAAAACGTCTGGCCATTATTGCTATGACCGGAAATAATGATGAGGAATCCAGGGTTCGCTGTAGAGATGCGGGGATTGATACATTTCTGGCCAAGCCCTATTCTCTGCAAGATTTCAGTGAGGTTCTCCAGCATTTTCGGCAGGGAGCAATAGTTGCAGAGAACTTGTCTCCCCCTGTTTTGAGCAAGGAAGAAGGGATACAGCGAGAGGAATTGACCAGGACTGCCTTCGAGCATATGAAAAACACCTATCCCCTGCAAGATGAACAGATATTTCAGTTATTGGAGGAATCGTTCAAATCTGTGCAACAGGCCATGGATGCTATAGAGAAGGGTATTGAAAATAAAAATCTTGCTCTTGTCGCTTCAGCTTCTCATCGACTCAAAGGAACCCTGCTCGGTATGGGGTTGGATGGGCAGACGAAACTGGCACGAGCGCTTGAGTTGAGTGCTAAGGACCAGGAACAGCAAGAGAGTGAACAGCTGATAAAGGAGCTTGAGATTTCGGTTTCCCAACTGTTTGGCAAAGGAAAGTCATGAAAGAATTGCTTGTCCCTTCGTATCATCCGAAATTGTCTATCCTGGTGGTAGATGACGATCCTCCACAACTTATGCTTCTCCGTATGCTGGTCGAACAGCAGGGATACAGGGTGCTGACCGCTGAAAATGGGATGGAGGCCCTTGAGCTTTTTCGAATCCATTCTGACATCAGACTGGTTGTCACTGACCTGGAGATGCCGATCATGGATGGGTTCGAACTGATTCGAAGAATTCGACAGGAGCAGACCCGGTATACCTATCTCATAGTACTCACCTCCAATGAGGAGAAGGCCTCTGTTGTCCATGCACTCAATGATGGCGCTGACGATTTTTTGACTAAACCGGCCCTGAATGAGGAGTTACAGCTGCGGATTAAGAGCGGAATACGACTCCTTAAGCTGGAGAGTCAGGATGAATTGATTTTGTCTCTGGCAAAACTCGCTGAGTATCGCTCTGAGGAAACGGGTTATCATTTGGAGCGGGTCCAGCGCTATACAGGGCTGCTGGGAAGAGATTTGGAAGCAAATTGCAGGGAACTGTCTTTGACTATCCCCTTTGTCGATGAAATAGCACTGGTAACGCCCCTCCATGATATCGGCAAGGTTGCCATTCCGGATAACATTCTCCATAAACCTGGACGCCTGATTGCTGAAGAATTTGAGACAATGAAAACCCATTCCGCCATTGGTGGTAAGATGTTGCTGGATATCTATTCCCGAACGGGGTCCCATTACCTGAAAACAGCTAGCGACGTGGCAATGTTTCACCATGAAAAGTATGATGGCAAAGGCTATCCGCAAGGACTGGCAGGAGATGAAATCCCCATCTCTGCTCGGATTATGGCCCTGGCAGATATCTATGACGCCATGACCAGCGTGCGCTGTTATAAGGATGCCTATCCCCATGAAAAAGTGAGAAAGATTATTCTGGAGGAGAGAGGAAAGCATCTCGATCCCCTTGTTGTGGATTCATTTCTCAGGCAGGAGAATGAATGGCTGGCCATTAAAGATCGTTATCAGGTAATGGAGGAGGATCTCTTGCAATTGCAAAAATAAGGGGAAAGGCGGTTTTCACCCATCCTTTTTTCTCCTGCACACCCGCCTCTGCTATGACCTGTCGACATCTGCGCACCCCTCAGAGCATCATCTATTTCTGCACTATAATCACCATCTGTTCTCTCTATGCAGCACAACCCATCCAGCCGGTTTTTCAGCGTGAATTCGGCCTGAGTCAACTCCAGGCCATCCTTTTTACCACGTTGATTATGACCCCTTTGGGGATTGCCCCCTTGATCTATGGTTTTCTGCTCGAGAGTTTCTCGGCAAAGATCTTGGTCAGGGCTGCTGTTCTCCTCCTCGGCTGTTTGGAGATTTTTTTCGCGTTGAGCGATGACTATCTGTCTCTTTTGATTATTCGGGGGCTACAGGGCTTACTGATTCCAGCCATCCTCACCTCCCTGATGAGCTATGTCTCTCTCACTTCGGAACCGCATGAGATTCAGCAGTCCATTGGCTTTTATATATCTTCCACTATCATGGGTGGATTTCTCGGTCGTTTTCTCTCTGGACTTTTCACGGATCTCTTTGGATGGCGTTTTTTCTTCTTTGTTCTGGGCCTTCTCCTGATTGTTGCTTTTCTTCTTTTAGGAAAACTGACTCGGGATGTGAGTCTCCGCTATGCACGACCAAGCAGGAAAGATGTGGCAATACTCCTGGGCAGTAAGCACACCATCTGGCTCTATCTCACCATTTTTTGTGTCTTTTTTGCCTTCGCTGCTCTGATGAATTTTCTTCCCTTTCGCCTGAAAGAACTGAACAGTTCGTTCACAGAATCGGGGATCGGGGTTATCTATCTTGGCTACAGCATGGGGATTGTGGCCTCGTTAAATGTGCGTCGAATCATAAAGTTTTTTGGCAATGAGATTCGAGCGGCACAGAGTGGAATTCTTATTTTTGCAGCAGGGACCCTTCTTTTTCTGGTTACTGATCCTGTTCTTTTGTTTGGCGCTATGTTTGTCTTCTGTTTCGGGATGTTTACAGTTCATGCCCTCCTCTCCGGCTACGTCAATACCATTGTCATAAAGAATAAATCTCTGGCCAATGGCTTTTATATCTCTTTTTATTATACAGGCGGGAGTCTGGGGTCGGTGCTTCCTGGTTATGCCTATGCACAATATGGCTGGAATGGCTTTCTGGCAGTGCTCCTCCTTGTCCTCTGCTTTGCCTGGTTCTGCATCAGGAAGCTGGGGACTGGCCAAAAAAATATGAAATGAGGCCGGAAGGATGATTCCTGCTTCGATTTTATTCACCTGATGAGGGGCAACCTGGATAGTATAACGTAACTGTTCAGCTATACTTCATCTTCATCCATTGAAGTCTTCTCCGATAGCACCAGTATGCTTCGAATCCCTGTCGGAAGGAATTATAAAGTACTGCTGACCAGTTACAGAGTGGTTGTTTGCCAATTGTTGGATATTGTCTGAATAGTTACGAATAATCTTGAGTTACGAGGAGATGCATTATGAAAAGTTATCGCAAAGAGTTATGGATTGAGGTCCCGACACGTCGAGCTTTTATCAATATCACAACTGATGTGGAAGAATGTCTTCGGGAGAGTGGGGTGAAAGAGGGTTTAGTCCTCTGTAATGCCATGCATATTACTGCCTCGGTATTTATTAATGACGATGAGGCCGGGCTGCATCATGATTATGATGTCTGGCTGGAAAAACTCGCACCGCATGCTCCGGTTGAACAGTATCGCCATAATGGTTACGAAGATAATGCAGATGCCCATATGAAGCGACAGCTCATGGGGAGAGAGGTGGTTGTGGCAATAACTGAGGGAAAGCTGGATTTTGGTACCTGGGAACAGATATTCTATGGTGAATTTGACGGACGGAGAAAAAAAAGAGTCTTGGTAAAGATTATCGGCGAATGACAACTAACCTATAATAGCCTGATTGACCAAGTGCTCTGTGATTGTATGATACAGGACGCTTGGGCAAGCGGTGTATGTTTGTGTCGTTATTCACACCCGCTACAATTCATCTGAGCGGGTGTGAGCAAGTCTGTTGGAAGAGGAAGTTTTTACCCGTAGGTGCCCCGCCTGCCTTTTTCAGCTCAGCAAGAGGCTTGGGCTATTCTGCTTGGTGTGCTCAGGGCCGGGCTGGTGAAAAAGGGGATGATTCGATCACCCATAGCCTTGGTTGAGGTGGCAACTTGCTGAAAAACGGAATGTCCTCCATTTCTTTTCATCTCAATAATTTCCCAGCAGTCAGAGGCCTGGGCCAAGGCCTTCATGAAGGCCAAGTGCTGAGTATGGCCGCAACGGCTGGCAATGACATGGCCAAGAATAGGGCAACCCACCAGAGCCAGGTCTCCAATAAGGTCCAGGACCTTGTGACGAATAAATTCGTCGGCAAAACGAAGTCCGCCTTCATTGAGAATACTGTTTCTGTCCCAGTGGATGGCGATTACATTGTCCAAGGTTCCACCCAGGGCCAGTCCGTTAGCCCAGAGTTCCTCCACCTGCTCAACATAGCCAAATGTCCTGGCCCGGGCAATTTCTTCGAGGAAATTTTTAGAGCTGAGTTCAAGGCTGTATGATTGTTTGTTGATAACGGTATCGTCGAAGTGGATTTTGTCGCTGATTTTGAATCCCTCGTAAGGGATTATTTTTATCTCTGCTTCCCCGGCTGTAAAGACAATCTCTTTAGTGATACGGAGAACCTTGCGCATGGCATTCTGTTTCTTCAGGCCGGCACGTTTCAGCAGCAGCATAAAAGGACCGGCGCTGCCGTCCATGATTGGTACCTCACTGGCATCAATCTCGATATCTGCGTTATCGACCCCATAGCCCTGCAGGGCAGCCATGAGATGTTCTGTGGTTGAAACCAGCATTCCTTCCTCACCGATGGTGGTGGCAAGTCTGGTGTCTACGACATTGTCCATATGGGCCGGAATAAAATTCTTCCCTGTCAAGTCAGTGCGGAAAAATCGGATTCCGGAATTTTCTGCAGCTGGTTTGATGGTCAGGTTCACGGTATTGCCTGAGTGGAGACCAACCCCACAGCAACTGACTGATTTTTTGAGTGTATATTGATGGGGATCAAGAGTGTAAGCCATTGTAAGTCCTAAGTCCTTATATAGATGTATGAAACACGTGTTTAATGTTTTAATACAGTTATGCAAAAAACATGCCATGTCGGTGGTTGGACCTGGGGCCTGGTTGGGAAGGTGCGATCTTGCGTGGAATCAGGGCCTTGGGTCGATTGGGCGGTTTTTCTTTGTTCCACCCAGTCTGTGGGAATAATGACACAACTGCGGGAAAAAGGACATGATTTCAGTGGGTATGAATGGTGAATGGTCGTTTTTTTGCGTGTATGGAAAACAGCTTTGGCTCGGGAAGATGCTGTTCGGTTCCTGTTTACTATCCAACCAAACGGAACGTGGTGATTGCTCGATTGTCTGCAGGGCAGATACTCTCGTCAGTACCGGTCCATAAATGAGTATCTTTCCCTGGACCTTCTGTCTTCCCCGTTGCTCTCAGCATGTACTTCTGCTAAGAGAAGAAAGATACCTGTGGCACCCTTTATCACGCGCCTTAATTAGGAAATGTAATCACACTGATAGGCAGGGGCTAGTCAGTATTGAATCCGGCCACTTTTTCATTGATGAAGGCCTCAAAAGACGGTTCAGGCCGGACTTCCATCTTGAGGGCAAAGCAGGGGAGTTGAAAAGAACTCTTTTGAAGTTTGATCAAATCTTTTTCGGTAGTGATCAGGGCTGAAGCACCGCTTTTTGCAGCCTGGTTATTTATTTTCTTGAGCAGGAGTGGATTGTAGGGTTGGTGGTCTTTGAGGGCCATGAACCCGGAAAGGGAGAGGTTGTTTTCTTCCAGGCTCTTGCGGAAGAGTTCAGGTTGGGCAATGCCGCTGAAACCATAAAGAGAAGTTGGTAAACTGGACAGTGTGTCGATTTTATCGCTTCCCAGCTCAGTTGTGCCAACAGGCTGATACGAGGAGAAGAAGACAGGTTTCTGCGGAAATCGTTGCTGCAGCAGTTCGCTGAATTGAATGCAGCGATTCCTGTTTGTCTCAGTGATTCCGGTAAGTATAAATCCATGGCAGCGCTTCAGGGCGGAAACAGGTTCCCTGAGATCTCCTCCGGGGAAAACTCGACTGTTGCCGGCAAGCTTTGAGCCACTGAAAAGGACCAGATCCAGGTCGCGGTGTACTGACAGGTGCTGAAATCCGTCATCGAGAAGAAGGATATTACAGCCCAGCTGGTCGATGGCATGGCGGCAGGGGAGAACTCTCACAATACCAGTAAGAACCGGAATGCCGGGAAGGGCCTTGGCCAGAAAGCAAGGTTCATCTCCGGCTGCAGCAGCATCGAGAAAAAGAGTCTTGCCGTCTGAGACAACGTTGACCTTGTTCCCGGCAGCCCCTCCATAGCCGCGGGAGATAATCGCGGGTCTGAATCCCTTTTTTGAGAGCTGAGATGCGAGGTGGGCTATCATGGGGGTTTTACCTGTACCGCCCATGGTCAGATTGCCGACGGAAATGATTGGAACTGAAAGATGGTAACAGCGTTTGAGTCCCTTGCGGTACAATGTTTCTCTGGCTTTCATAACAGCACTGTAGAGAGGACTGAAAGGGCGACCCAGAAAAAAGAGAGTTGAAAAATTATCTGTCATATGTCAGTGAGTAATGATGTTATACAGTTTTTTTAAGGATAGAAAGTGAGGAGAAAAAACGTGACTTTTCAATTATTGTTATTATTCTCGTCTTCTTTTTGACTAAATAGTCCGATCAGGATACTATCATTTGCAGAGAGTTTCAGCCCTATTCTCTTTCAGGGGCTTCTTTTCCTAAAGAGTGAGGGTAAAAAGATAAAAATTTTTATTACATGGAGATGACAATGCAATCAGGATTAAAGAAAAAACTGTTTGTTGCAGCCCTTGCCTTAGGGTTTGCCATGGCTGTTCCGGGTGCTGTTGTTGCAGGAGATACCATTAAATTAGGTGTTGCCGGAGCCCAGAGCGGTGACCTTGCATCTTATGGTCTGCCCACGGTCAAGGCCGCTGAGTTGGTCGTTGCCCAATATAATGCCAAAGGCGGAATCAATGGCAAGCAAGTAGAGCTGCTGGTGGAAGATGATGTCTGTAAGCCTGAGGTGGCTACCAATAGCGCAACCCTTCTGGTAACAAAAGGTGTGGATGTTGTTCTTGGTCACATCTGTTCCGGTGCCACCAAGGCCGCATTGCCCATCTATAAAGAAGCCGGCGTTGTTGTCATGTCTCCATCCGCCACTAATCCTGATCTGACTCAGTCCGGAGACTATCCCAACTTTTTCAGGACCATCGCTTCTGATGATGCCCAGGCCAAGACGGAGGTCGATTTTGCCATTAATACCCTTGGTGCCAAGAAAATCGCCATTATTCATGATAAAGGCGATTACGGCAAAGGTCTTGCTGAATTCGCCCAGTCTTTTGTTGAGAAATCCGGCAAGGCAGAGGTTGTTCTTTTTGAAGGGGTGACTCCAGGTGCGGTTGACTATACCGCCATTGTCCAGAAGATCAAACGCTTCGATGCTGATGCAGTCATCTTTGGCGGCTATCATCCTGAGGCCTCTAAGATCGTCTCTATGATGAAGAAAAAACGTATGAACATCGTATTTATCTCCGATGATGGGGTAAAAGATGATACCTTTATCAAGGTCGCCGGGGAAAATGCTGAAGGCGTCTATGCTTCCGGTCCTCAGGATAACTCTAAAAATCCCCTTTCCGCAGCATCTATCGAGGCCCATAAAGCGGCTTACAATGCTGACCCGGGTGCCTTCTACGAGAATGCCTACTCCGCAGCCCTTGCTCTCTTGAATGCTATCGAAAAAGCTGGTTCCACCGATATGGCGGCCGTGGTCAAGGCCCTGCAGACCGAGAAGGTTGATACACCGGTGGGAAATATCTATTTTGATGAAAAGGGTGATGCAGTTGGTGTTGGCTTTGCCATGTACCAGGTACAGAATGGCCAGTACGTTGAAGTAAAGAACTAAGCCTATAACTTTCCATATTTGGCTCATGCCTGCAACAGAGAGTTGTCTCTGTTGCAGGCAATTTATTTTAATAGTGTCTGTCCAGAAATGAGATTATTCTTCCTGAATCAAGGCGTTCGATGAATGGAACTGCAGGTGCCCTGCAGGAAACGCCCCTTCCCAACAGACTACTTTTGTTAGCACCCCCTTGCGGGGTGTACACTACGACTTTGAGCTCACTCACCTGATGTTGAAACGCAAATCCTTATAAATAACCGACCGATATGGATTATTTTATTGAACTTTTATTTGGTGGGTTGACCAGAGGCTCTATTTATGCCCTGATTGCCCTTGGCTATACCATGGTCTACGGCATCATCGGCCTGATTAACTTTGCTCATGGCGAAATTTATATGATTGGGGCCTTTACCTCTTTCATTGTCGCTACAGTCCTTTCGATCTATGGCTTTCCCTTGCTAGCCATTGTCGTCATCGCAGCCCTTGCCGCAGCTGTCTGGTCCAGTGCCTATGGGGTAACCATTGAAAAAATAGCCTACCGTCCCCTGCGTCATGCACCGAGACTGTCACCCCTTATCAGTGCCATTGGCATGTCTATTTTTCTCCAGAACTATGTATTACTGGCCCAGACGTCTGATTTTTTGCCCTTTCCTGCTCTGATCCCTGAATTTGCCTTTATGGAACCGGTGGCTCATATTGTCGGCTCTTCCGATCTGGTCATCTTGATCACCACTACATTGGTTATGTTCGCTCTGACCCTGCTGATCAAGTTTACCCGAATCGGGAAGGCCATGCGTGCCACGGCTCAGGATCGTACCATGGCTATGCTGGTCGGGATTAATGTGGATCGTGTTATTTCAGCGACCTTTGTTATCGGCTCTGCCCTTGCTGCCCTTGGAGGGATGCTCATTGCTTCTCACATTGGACAGATTAATTTTTATATCGGTTTCCTCGCCGGAATCAAGGCCTTTACTGCCGCAGTTCTGGGTGGAATCGGTTCCATTCCCGGAGCAGTACTGGGAAGCCTGGTCCTTGGCTTGACAGAGAGTTTTGCCACCGGCTATGTCTCTTCGGATTATGAGGATGTTTTCGCCTTCTCTCTTCTGGTCCTGATTCTCATCTTTAAACCCTCCGGTCTTCTCGGGAAGGCCGAAACCAAGAAAGTTTAAGCGGGTATCAGTATGTTTCCTGTAAAAGAATTGAAACGATCCCTTTTTGTCTCGATCTGGTTCGCTTTTCTCACCTTTCCTATCATGGTGATCAAGGTCGATCCCATAGAACGGATTGTGAGCTGGCGCTGGGACAACATGATTTTTGTTGCCATTGGCAGTTTTGTCCTTTCCATTCTGGCCAAGGTCTATTTTGTTCGTAAGGAGCGTCGGGCTGGGAGTAAAAAGGCCCAGACTGTATTGACAGAACCTTATGTCCATCGTATCCTCCGTGAACCAAGGTTTCTCTATCCGCTGAGTCTAGCCGTCCTCACCTTTGCCATACTTTTTCCTCACCTCTTTTCTGCCTACCAGACCAACATCATGACCACTGCTCTGATGTATGTTGTCCTGGGATTGGGATTGAATATCGTGGTTGGGGTGGCAGGCCTGCTGGACCTCGGCTATGTGGCCTTCTATGCTGTCGGAGCCTATAGCTACGCCCTCCTGAACATGCATTTCGGTCTGAGTTTCTGGCTAGCCATGCCAATTGGTGGCCTGCTGGCAGCCTTTGTCGGAGTCCTTCTCGGTTTTCCGGTGCTGCGTCTTCGTGGCGACTACCTGGCCATTGTCACCCTGGGTTTTGGTGAAATTATCAGGCTGGTTCTCGAGAATTGGAATGATTTTTCCCAGGGACCAAGTGGAATTGCCAATATTTCCAGGCCTGGTTTCTTCGGGATCGATATGTCTTTTTCGGCTTCAATCAATTATATTTATTATCTGGTGGTAGGGCTGGTGGTCGTGACTATCTTTGTGGTTAATCGGCTGCAGAGTTCACGCCTTGGCAGGGCATGGCTGGCCCTGCGTGAGGACGAGATCGCCTGCCAGGCCATGGGCATAGACAAGACCAAGACCAAACTCATCGCCTTCAGCCTCGGTGCATTCTGGGCCGGACTGGTGGGTGTCATTTTTGCTGCCAAAACCACTTTCGTCAATCCGGCGAGTTTTACCTTTTTGGAATCGGCCATCATTCTCTCCATTGTGGTCCTTGGCGGCATGGGATCTATTGTCGGCGTCATTTTAGGTGCCTTGACCCTTATCCTCCTTCCTGAATATCTGCGTGCCCTTTCCGAGTATCGGATGCTGGCCTTTGGAGCTATCCTGGTAATCATGATGATATTCAGGCCCGAAGGTCTTATCTCCAACGTCCGGCGCAGCTATCGATTCAAAAAACAGACATCTTCTGAAAGTGAATGACCCATGAGTGAAGCAATACTGAATGTAAGTAATCTGACCATGGATTTTGGCGGGATCAGGGCCCTCGATTCTGTGGATATTGAGATCCATCGTGGCGAGATCGTGGCCTTGATTGGTCCGAACGGGGCGGGCAAAACAACATTTTTTAACTGTCTGACCGGTATCTACACGCCAAGTGCTGGCGAGATACAGCTCCGCCATCCAGAGACAGGAAAAAAAAGCCGGCTCAATGGCATGAAACCGAATAAGATTACCGAAAAAGGGATGGCCAGGACCTTCCAGAACATTCGCCTTTTTGCCAATATGAGTGTGCTTGAGAATGTGATGATTGGCAGACACTGCCGAAGCCACGCCCTCATTTTTGGCGCAATTTTTAGAAATCCCGCCACCCGAAAGGAAGAACGGGAAATCGTTGATATCAGTTACCAGATCCTGAAAAAGGTTGGGTTGCACAAACAGGTCAATGAACAGGCCAAAAATCTCTCTTATGGAGCCCAGCGTCGTCTGGAGATTGCGCGAGCCCTGGCCACTGACCCCTTTCTCCTCCTCCTTGATGAACCGGCAGCGGGAATGAATCCTCAGGAAACCGAGGCCCTCATCAATCTGATCCGTCTGATCTGCAGTGAAGGCCATTCAATCCTCTTGATAGAACATGATATGAAACTTGTCATGAGTCTCTCGGATCGCATATTTGTCATGGACTACGGGAAAAAGATTGCACAGGGAACACCAGAAGAGGTACGGTCAAATCCTGCTGTGATCAAGGCCTATCTCGGGGAGGATGTCGATGCTTGAGCTACGGAATGTCAATGCTGGCTACGGTAATATCCAGGTCCTGCACCAGGTTAACCTGATCATCAACAGCGGAGAAATCATTACTCTCATTGGTGCCAACGGTGCTGGTAAGAGCACCACCCTGATGGCTATCTCCGGGATTATTCCTCTTCGTTCAGGGAAGATCCTTTTTGAAGGGGAGTTTATCCACAAATTATCTCCTGATAAGTTGGTCGCCAAAGGGGTCTGTCAGGTACCTGAAGGGCGTCATATTTTTTCTCAGCTCACTGTTCAGGAAAATCTGGATATGGGGGCCTTTCTCCGCACTGACAAAGTGGGGATCAAGGAGGATTTAGACTATGTCTTCTCCCTCTTTCCCATCCTGGCCGAGCGGCGTAATCAGGATGGCGGTACTCTGAGCGGAGGGGAGCAGCAGATGCTTGCCATGTCCAGGGCACTTATGGCTCGGCCTAAGCTGTTGCTGTTAGATGAACCTTCCATGGGACTTGCTCCCCTGATCATCAAGCAGATTTTTGAAATTGTTAAAAAAATTAATAAAGACCACAATACAACTATTTTCCTGGTTGAGCAGAATGCCAATCAGGCACTGCATATTGCAGACAGAGGCTATGTCATTGAAAACGGAAAGATTACCATCAGTGACACTGCCGAGAACCTGCTGCAGAACCAGGATATTCAAAAGGCCTATCTGGGAATTTGATTTCTGACAAGGGCCATTAAAGGACATGACATTATGAAAGTAGGAGTTATCGGTGTGGGGTATCTTGGCAAGTTCCACGCTCAGAAGTATGCTGCAATGGAAGAAATTGAACTGGTTGGGGTCGCTGATGTCGATTCTGTTGCCGCTGGAAATATTGCCAAGGCGAATAACTGCGCTGCCTTTAGCGATTATCGTCAATTACTGAAAGAGGTAGATGCGGTATCCGTTGTTGTTCCCACCAGCAAGCACCACGAGGTTGCATTGGACTGTATCGAGGCGGGGGTGGATATGCTCATGGAAAAGCCTATCACCACCACCCTGGAACAGGCCGATGATATCATCGGCAGGGCTGCAGAACGGGGTCTGATCCTTCAAGTCGGGCACCTGGAACGCTTTAATCCGGCGGTACAGGCCATGGAACCTTCACTCACGACGCCGATATTCATCGAAAGTCAGCGGATTTCCACCTTTAAGAGTCGAGGTGTGGATGTGGATGTGGTTCTTGACCTCATGATCCATGATATCGATATCATTCTTAATATTATTAAATCTCCGCTGGAGACCATCCACACGGTGGGAGCACCGGTTGTTACAGATTTTACCGATATCGCCAACGCCCGTCTTATCTTTGAAAACGGGGCCACAGCAAATGTCACGGTGTCTCGGATTTCGAGAACGAATACCCGGCGCATGCGGATTTTTCAGCCGGGTTCCTTGATCCATGTGGATTTTGCCAACCGCAAGGTGATGACTGTTAATCTCAAGAAAGGGGAGTTTCAGGAAAATGGAATGCCTAAGCAGGATGTATTAGTGCGCTCCTTTCCTGAAGGTGATGCCCTCAATTCCGAGATCATCCATTTTGTGGAAAATGTGCGCCAGAGAACAAGGCCTCTGGTCTCTGGTTATGAGGGGAGAAGGGCTTTGGACGTCGCCCTGCAGGTGATGAAACAGATTGAAGAACACCTGAAACTTGGGGTCTATGCTGAGATGATGTCGGCAGGCCAGTGAATATGAGATTTTACCGGCACTGGTCAATTCTCAGGCTATGGTGAATCGATTGGCCGTACCCATCGTGAAGTGTTAGATGAACAACAGGGTTATGATCATTGCCGGGGAGGCATCCGGCGACCTGCACGGAGCACGACTGGTTACAGCCATGAAGGCGTGCAGGCCCGAACTCTCTTTCTCCGGTATGGGGGGACGGGAACTGGCTGCGGTTGGAGTAGACATCCTCTTTGAGGCCAAGAAAATTGCGGTGGTGGGGATAATCGAAGTCTTCTCCCATCTCCCGGATATCCTTGCGGCCAGGAAGATCCTGCGAAAAACCCTTGTTCAGGACCGTCCTTCACTGCTGATCCTCATCGATTTTCCCGATTTTAATCTCATGCTTGCCAAGTTTGCTAAAAAAATTGGTATTCCGGTTTTTTACTATATCAGTCCTCAGGTCTGGGCCTGGCGTTCGGGAAGGGTCAAGACTATCAGTCAGCGAGTGGATCGGATTGGGGTGATTCTCCCTTTTGAGGAGGAGTTTTACCGCAGTCGTGGAGTTGCTGCCGACTACGTGGGGCACCCGCTCCTCGATTCTGTACACAGTTCCAGCAGTCGTGAGGAATTTTGTCGGAGTCATGGTATTGATCCGGGGACTACCTGTATTGGCCTTTTACCCGGCAGCAGGAAGAAGGAGATATCTTCCCTCCTCCCCACCTTGCTGCAGGCTGGCCAACGCTTAAAAGAGAAGAGTACAGAGAATTTGGTTTTTCTCCTTCCGCTGGCCTCGACGGTGAGCGAAGAAGAGATCAGGAATAACGGCCTTGACGAATTTGGTCAGGGCCTTGATCTTTATCTTATCAAAGAAAAACGATATGATATGATGGCTGCCTGTGCCGCTGCTGTAGTTGTCTCCGGCACTGTTACCCTTGAGCTCGCCATCCTGAATACTCCCATGGTGGTGGTCTATAAGGTCTCACCCAGGACCTATTTCCTTGGAAAACTCCTGGTCAATAAAGAAATTAAACATTTTTCTCTGGTGAATCTCATCGCTGCTAAAGAAGTCGTGCCTGAATTACTTCAGGAAGAAGTGACCACGGAGCGGATCGAGGAAGAACTTTCATCCATTCTTTTTCATTCTGAGCGGAGGGAAGAGATGCTGCAGGGACTTTCTTACGTACGGGATTGTCTTGGCAAACCAGGGGCCTCTGCTAAGGCTGCCCAACTGGCGCTCAGTCTTATCGATTGAGTGTCCCACCCTGTCTGAACGTGCTTGTCTTGACGATCTTTTTAACTTCTTCCGGTTGCCATCTTTTTCATAGTAAGTGCAGAGGTAACAAAAGAAGGGCAAAGTTGAGGTGGAATCTGATAGCAATGCTCCTTGTTGTCAAATGGTGATTGAAAGCTGATTCTCCAGGCACAGAGGCTGAGCGTGGAGTGGTTCTCCTGGCGCTGGTTGCGACCATACTGGGAATCCCCAAGGACAGGATGGCCCCAGTCAGCAAGATGCCTGCGTATCTGATGCAGTCTTCCGCTGTGCAGGAGAATGTCGAGGATAGTGCTCTTCTTAGATTCACCTGGATAAGCGGTCAGGATTTCGGTACAGGCCTTTTTCCCGTCAAGGGAAGCTGTTAACTGTTTTCCCTCTTCTGGGAGCTGTGGATTTCCCCACACCTCTGCAAAGTAGTTTTTCGTAATTTTGTTTTCCTGAAAGAGTTGTGACAGCAGTCGTGCTGCCTTGGAGTTGTGCGCCAGCACTATCAGGCCTGATGCTTCACGATCCAGGCGATGAACCAGTTTGAAATCCACATGTGTTCTGGATTTTTCTGCGAGACGGAGCAGGGAGCAGTGATCACCGTAACGCGTACCTTGGCTGAGGAGCCAGGGGGGCTTGAACCAGACACTGTACCCCTCTGTTTCTGCCAGACAGTGAGGCTCGATCGGAGTCAGGGCCAGTACCTTTGGATCATAAAACAGCTGGACCCTGTCGCCTGCATGGAGCATGAACTTTGCTTTACGGATGCGTTGTTCCTTGAGGCCTTCTCTTCTGAGCCAAACGGCTCCCTTGGCCATGGCAATCTTAATCCTGGCTTTTGGGAGTCCGCTTGCATCTGCCAGCATCTGGCAGGCGGAACCGGCTAGCGCCGCGGTAAGATTGCAATGGAGAGGTTTATCTATTGTGTGCTCACTCATCTCTATTTCCCAAAATTGCAGATCGGATAGTGACACTGTTTGCAATTACGGCAGAGCCCACCGTGTCCCATCCTGGCAAATTCTTCTCGACCAATGGTTTCCCCGCTCAGAATACGTGGCAGGACGAGGTCAAATACGGTGATCTTGTGAAACATACCGCAGGCCGGTAATCCCAAAACCGGAATATCACCAATATGACCACTCAGGAACATGGCTCCCGGCAAGACGGGTGTGCCGTAGTAGCAGTCGGTGGCCCCGGCCTTGGCAATGCCTAGTCTGGTGACATCGTCTGGATCCACTGACATACCGCCTGAGGTCACAATAAGGTCGGCACCCTTTTTAATACTTGCGCTGATGGCCTCGCTGATAGCGTCGATATCGTCTGGGGCAAAGGTGACGCAGATGACCTCGGAACCCAGGGCCGTAAGTTTTTCTCGCAGCACATTTTCAAAGCGATCTTCAATCCTGCCGGAAAAGACCTCATTGCCAGTGATGACCAGTCCTGCCCTGGCTTTGCGCAGTTCTTTTACCTCGACCACCGGGGGCGTTTGCCGGGCTATGGTCGTGGCTTGTTCAACAATGTTTCGCGCTGAGATCAGCGGAATAAGGCGGGTGGCAGCAATGGTTTCTCCCTTTTTTACCGGGGTGTTGGTCTGGAGGGTGGAGCACATCACCTCACCCAGGAGGTTAAAGCGGTAGAGAGCATCTTCGTTGACTTTAAGAAGTCCATCACAGGCGGCATGGATAGCTATCTTTCCTTCAACAGGCTCTGCAGAGAGCGTGGTGCAGGGACCGGCCAGGGCATCAGCAAGTATCTGGGCGGCTTCATTTTCGTGGATTTCCTCAGGGCCGAGTTTAAGAACATAGATGTGCTCTTTCCCCAACCGTTTGAGGTGTTCCACATCATTTTGGTGAATGATATGACCTTTTTTGAAGGCCCTTCCCTTGAATTTGTCTTTTACTATTTCAGTGATGTCATGGGGCAGAACCATTCCCACTGCCTCATCAACCGCAACTGTTTGTTTCATATATGTACCTTGGTAGAGTAAATTGAATAATCAATATGTCACACTCCGCGACTGATATTCGGCCAGAGGGCTGCGTGGAGCTGGAGTTGTAGTCGTACTGGCAGAGCATCTTCTAAGATCCAAGCTGCCAGGTCCGGAGGAGCCAGCCGTTTCTGTACCGGGGAAAAGAGGAGTGGCAGGAGGCCGATCAGTGCATACTCTGTGACAAAATCTCTTGCCCAGAGGTAGTCTTTTCGGGAAGAAAGGACAAATTTGAGCTCGCAGGCGCCTGCAGCTCGCTGCAGGCGTTGTTTGACCAAGCGGAGGTTGTCCGGGTGAAAAGAGTTGCTTGAGCCGCTGTCCGGGCATTTGACATCCAGGATTGCAACAACACCATCAGGGATTGGGTCAATGGCTATGGAGCCATTGCTTTCAAGCAATACTGTGTTGCCAGTCTCAAGTAATCTGCTCAGCAGTTCAGGGGTAGCCTCTTGAGTAAGCGGTTCTCCGCCTGTGACCTCAACAAGGTCACAGGGAAAGCGGGCGATGGCAGAGAGGATGGACTCGATTCCCTGTGATTTCTCTTCCTCCCAGGTATAGGTTGCGTCACAGTAGCTGCAGCGCAGATTGCAGCCACTCAGGCGGATGAAGGCACAGGGGAGGCCGGCATAGGTGGATTCGCCCTGTATTGAGTAGAAGATCTCTGAAATCTTAAGGTCGGGCATCGGGTCCGTAAAAGATCAGTCCAGAGTTTTCTGTTTCCCACACTTCGACGCTGTACAGGCTGTAGCGATCGTGCAGTAATTCGGGCTGCAGTTTGGCAAAGAGGAAGGCGGCAATGTGCTCGGATGAAGGATTAACATCCTGAAAGGCTGGAAGTTCATTGAGGTCCTGATGGTCCAGTTCATCGACAATCGCATTGACTTTCTTTTTTAAGATCTTGAAATCGATTCCCATGCCTAGTTCATCCACTTCCATTGCCCGCACAGTAACTCTGATCTTCCAGTTATGTCCATGAGGCTTTTCACAATCACCGGGATAGTCACGAAGGTGATGGGCTCCGGCAAAATGGGTATTTATAAAAATATCATACATATGTTGGTCTCCGTTGCAGGGCCTGCTTCCGGGTCCTTTCCCTGTGAAAATAATTGGAGAAAATCACCTGCAAACCTTGAAAATATATTGGGTTAAGTGTTAGAGTTTATGATTCCTGGGGGGGACACAATTCAATTCTGTCCTCAGCTGACTGAGATGCACTTGTTTTTTTCTCGATAAGGCTGCACGTTTCGTGACAAAAACCTTGTCGTTGTCTGGGTAAAAATTCCTATTGTAGCAAAAAAGGAGCTAACGCGCATGGCCTTTATCGCACCCCTCCGGGGCGTTTTTTTCAACGTGGACAAAGTGGGCAGTCTTGATGATGTCGTCACTCCACCATATGATGTGATCAGTGAGAATGCTGTTGAGTCTTATACGGTCAAAAATCCCTACTCCATGATCCGTCTCGATATCACCAAAAATCCAGGCCCTGCCTCTGAGAGTAATTCCCGTTACCAGGATGTGGCTGGTCTTTTTCATCAGTGGCTGGATCAGGGGGTTCTCCTTCGTGACCATCAGCCGGCCCTTTATTTTTATACGGTTCAGTATAAGCATCCTTCTGGAAAAATGCTCACCAGAAAAGGAGTTGTGGCTCAGGTAGGTCTTTCCGAGTTCGGAGAGGGGGTGGTAAAACCCCATGAGGAGACCTTTGCCTCTGTTATCAGTGATCGTTTGCGTCTACTTGATACCACTAAGGCACAATTCAGCAAGATTTTTTCCCTCTATTCCGATGCGGAAAACCGGGTTCTTGACCTTCTTGAAGGGGCCAAAGAAAAAGAAGCCATGGGCCAGATTACTGATGGCGACGGCTGTGTTCATACTCTCTACAGGGTAACGAATGGGGCTGTTATTATGCAGGTCCAGGATTTTTTCAAGGATAAGTCACTTTATATCGCTGATGGTCATCATCGCTATACCACCGCCCTGGCTTACAGGCGATTGCAGCGAGAACGCAAGCAGGATTTTTCCGAGAAAGATCCGGCCAATCATATCATGATGTATCTCTGCCCTATGGAAGATCCTGGTCTCTCCATCCTGCCCACGCATAGACTCCTGAGTGTACCAGGCAGTCTGTCCATGGATGAACTCCGTGTGCGTCTCGAACCCTGGTTCATCCTTGAAGAAATCAGAGGCGGTAGTCGAGAGGTTCTTCTTGCCGAGGTTCTGGCCAGGATGGATGAGGAAGAGCGCAGCGCTTCAGAAAAGATTTGCACGTTGTTCGGCGTCTATCATCCCGGTGAAGACCGTTGTTTTCTCTTGACCATGAAGCCTGAGGCAAGGGATCTGATGACCGGGAAGCCTGATCAGTTGAAGGAGTTGGACGTGGTCGTGCTTTCTGACGTGATAATCAATCATGCCTTGCAACTTGATTATCATCGCTGCGAAGAGGAGAACCTGATTCACTATTTCAGTGATCCAGATGAGGCCATGGATGTGGCAGTCAAGGAATGCAACAGGACCGACGAGGTAACACCATTACTCTTTGTCATGAACGCCACCCGCATTAAGCAGGTCAAAAAGGTGGCTGATGAAAAGCTGATCATGCCCCATAAATCCACCTATTTTTATCCCAAAATCATGACCGGATTGCTCTTTAATATGCAGGTAGAGGGCGAACAGGTCGAGTAAAGCGTTCCCGGCCCCATCTTTGCTGCCCACAGGGGTGCGAAGATGGGGCACTGGAAAATGCTCGTTTGTGTGTAATGGTATCCCAATTATTCGTATCTCCCATTGAACTGTAATAAAGTAGAACGGCTTGGCTGATCTGGAGCAGACAAACGATCCCCTGGAGAGGAGTCGCGACACCCTCTTTGACGGGAGTCTGCACTGCCTGCAGTATAAGGCCGGCTATCGGTTTTCTCTGGACGCGGTGCTCCTGGCCCATTTCGTCTGCCCTGGCAAGGACGAAACGATCCTGGATCTCGGCGCCGGCTGCGGGGTGGTGGGGCTCATCCTTCTCCACCGTGCCGCAGAGCGCATCCGATCTTTGCTCAGTTTTGAGTTGCAGCCTGAGCTGGCCCAACTGGCCCGCGAAAATATCCGTCTCAACCAGTTTGAGAAAAAGATGGAGGTGGTGGAAGGGGATTTATGCCACATCCTTGCCTATTGTCCGCCTGAATCCTTTTCCACTGTTGTCTGTAATCCGCCTTTTTACACGGTCGGGAGTGGGCGCCCGTCTGGAAATGACCAGGCCCTGATTGCCAGACACCAGGTTGCCTGTACCCTGCCTGAAATCCTCGCTGCCGCTGCCGCAGTTGTCAAAAATAAGGGCAGGCTGGTGATGATCTATCCCGCCGAGAAAATGGGGATTCTGCTTGGCCTGCTCCCGCAGCAGCGTCTGGCTGTCAAACGGATGCAGTTGGTTTACTCCTATCCCGAACCGCCAACCAATGCCCGGTTGCTCTTGCTTGAGGTCGTGAAAAATGGAGGGGAGGGGGGAGATATCCTGCCGCCGTTTTATATCTACAATCACAAGGACGGTGAGTACAGCCCCGCCATGCAGCGACAGTATGAGGCGGACTGGAGCTATTCCTGATTCGCCGTAGCAAATCAATACATCTGTTTTTTATAATTCTGGAAAGGAATTCCATAATGTTGGCAATGATCCATAGTGGTGCAGTGCAGGGTGTGGATGGCCTCTCAGTAATGGTTGAGGTGGACCTGGCCAGAGGCTTACCGATGTTTACCACTGTCGGGCTCCCCGATGGCAGTGTGCGGGAGAGCAAGGAGCGGGTAAAGGCGGCAATCAAGAACTGCGGCTATGACTTTCCGGCAAAGCGCATAACCGTGAATCTGGCCCCGGCCGACATCAAGAAGGGTGGGGCCGGATTCGACCTGCCCATTGCCCTGGGTATTCTCACTGCATCCGGACTCTTTGCAGCCGATAAACTTGAGCACTACTGTGTCCTGGGCGAGCTCTCCCTGGATGGGGCCGTCCGTCCGGTTCCAGGGGTCTTGCCGGTAGCCCTTAATGCCAGGGAGCGTGGGCTCAAAGGCATCCTGGTACCAACGGCTAACCGGCTGGAGGCAGCAGTTGTTGGCGGTATCGAGGTCATTGCCATTGACAGTCTCCACCAGGCCGTGGAGTTTCTTGCCGGAAAAATCGAATGCATTCCCATTGTCCTCGAACAGAGCGATCTCCTGGTCTCAAATGCCTTTTATGATGTCGATTTTCAGGAGGTCAAAGGCCAGGAACATGTGAAGCGGGCCCTGGAGATAGCGGCCTCGGGTGGGCATAATGTCCTCTTAAAGGGACCACCAGGTGCCGGTAAGACTATGCTGGCCAGGAGACTCGCAACCATCCTGCCTGATATGAGTTTTGAGGAGGCCCTGGAAACCACCAAGATCTACTCCATAGTCGGTAAAATCAATGCAGATACTCCCCTGATAGCCAGGCGTCCCTTTCGTGCCCCCCATCATACCATTTCCGATGCCGGGCTTATCGGAGGAGGCCAGAATCCGCGGCCGGGAGAGGTGTCGCTCGCCCATAATGGGGTCCTCTTTCTCGATGAACTGCCAGAATTCAAAAAACATGTCCTGGAGGTCCTGCGCCAGCCCCTGGAAGCTGGAGATGTCTCCATTGCCAGGGCCAATCAAACCCTGCAGTTTCCGGCCCGTTTTGTCCTGGTCGTGGCCTCTAATCCCTGTCCCTGTGGATATTACGGTGATGATAAAAAGGAGTGCAACTGCAGCCCCCAGCAGATTCAGCGCTATACCGGCAAAGTTTCCGGCCCTCTCCTTGATCGGATCGATCTTCATCTCGAGGTCGGCGCTGTTCCCTTCAAGGAGATCAATGATGAGCGCCAGGGAGAGTCTTCTGCCAGGATCAAGGAAAGGGTGGATGCCACCAGAAAGGTGCAGGAAGGGCGATATCGGGAAAACAAGAAGATCTACTGCAATGCGCAGATGGGACCAGGGGAAATCGCACACTACTGTAAACTGGATGATCCATGCATACGTCTCCTTGAAAGGAGCGTAGAACGCCTCGGCCTTTCAGCCCGCGGCTATCATCGTATCTTGAAAATAGCCAGAACCATCGCCGACATGGATGGCAAGCAGGAGCTGGAACTCTCTCATGTGGCGGAGGCGGTACAGTACCGGAGAAATGGATGAATTCAATAGGATCCCTTTTTTCTGAGGATCCCTTTTGACCTGTCCAAAGGGGGAGCCAGCCCTTTCAGTATCTGGGTATCGGCACAGCAATTTTCCCCCTGAACTGAGGTTACAGTCACACCTCAAGGTGATCAAGCATCTCATTCAGGGGGGACTGACAATACGTGTTTGAGCTAGTTCTAGTTCTACTGTCAAGCAATTGTATTGGCTTGAGTAGCTTGGAAGCTACTCAAGTGTGAGTATTAAACTGAGATCTACTTTTTGCGTTGTTGGCAGGCCTCTATCCTTCCAGGAAACTGAATCCTCTGCATTCTTGATATCCTCTGTAACGGTGACAACGTCAAATTGCCGGGGACTGTTGCTTTTAAGGAGTCTTTCTGGGTACCCTCTGTATCCATTGTAATCATTACCATAATTACTGCCCTCAAATCCTCCATGGGCATTGGCATCAGGGTCTTCCTGCTTCAGGGCATTGTCGATTTCATAAACATTTGTAAACCCCTCAGTTTCCAACAGCTCCGCTGCAAGGGTACTCCGCTTGCCACTTCGGCACATTGTTATCAATGCTTGGTCTGTAGCAAACTCTTGCTTGACTATGGCAAGAAACTCTTCATTTATTTCGTAAGTGGAATTGCCTGTTGCGTCGACGCCTGTCCAGAACTTCCAAGGTATAAGGTAGGCAATGGGATCCCCTCCTGCCTCTAAGGCCGGACTCCCCACCCACACAACTTCTTCCAGGGTTCTCACATCTATGAGTATGGCTTCACCCTCGTCTACCATGTCATAGGCCTCTTGAGCGGTTATATTTTCAAATGCTTTCGCACTCCCCACAGCCATGATCAATACTACCGTGAATGCAAGGACCAGAGACAACAATTTCCCTTTCATATACTACCTCCATTTGTGATTAAAGTGCCTGCTTTCCGGTAAGGTAACGGAGACATTCTGTAAGGAGTCGCTCATGTTGGAGTTCTTACAGAAGTGTCAGTTTTAGCCACTTATATCTGGTTGAACCAGCATTACCTCCTTTATATTCTTGACCGGGAATGGCCTGACGAAATGAACAGATTTCATACTTCTAATGGAGCAGGCAATAACCTATGTTCTTTATAGAACTCAAATCGTGAGCAAAAAGAATGGTTGCGGATTTTCTTTTCATGCTATTCTCAGCACTGGCTCTATCGAAAAATGGTTTTTAAAAGTAGGGTTCCGGGCATAAGACTTGGTGGCTTTTTGTCGTCGAAACCCTTGCATGATTCATCCAGCTTCTGAAAGTAGCAAGACCGTTTTGGTATTTGTCCCGACCTCAATACCTCACGGTCATTTGCCAACGATCTTGGAATCGTGGTGCACTTTCCTGTCTGGCAGGAGGAGCTATTTGGGTGATAAAATCCTGTTTGATTACATTATGGGTTCCAGAGAAAATGGTAATTTTATCCTATGGCGTTTGTTGGCAACCAATTGAAACTCTGAACTAAATAAAAAGCAAAGACTTTTTTTGCAGCTTCCTGGCAGGAAAAAGTCCGTGTTCGCTTGGAAGGCTTGATTCGCATACATCCTAACCGGATAATTGTCTGGATTCGAGAAAGAATTTTTTTTGACAATATTGATGGTGTTCAGCGCAGGCAACTTTTTCTTGCTCCATATTTTCCCTTATCGGGAGTGCTGGGCAGAGAAGAATAGCCTCCCAGTCAATCTCAACAGCTACTCCTGCATGAATTTCTCCATAAAATTAATGCATTGCATGTATCGGCAGATCAACATCTCAGGAGCAGGGGACTATGTTGTTGTACTCTTGTTGATTATGTCTCCTTGCCTGGCAGGAAAATTACAGCTTTTCTTTGAAAGAGGTTTCAATCAAAAACTGTCGGACCTATGGCAATATCGAGGTAACCTTTGTGGATCAAGCATAAAGAGACAGCAACTGGAATCAGCCTGCGGGAACGTACCGGATATTACAATAATGAGTATGTTCGTCTCTCGTCAGACACCATACCGGGAATAATATCTTGACTCTTTCAAGTATACAGTCTATTTTAGAATGAACGTTCGTTCTAATGGTAAAAGGTAGGGGACATATGAAGCCTGATAAACGCGAAATAATTCTTGATACGGCATTGGATCTTTTTAGCCAACGTGGATATTTTAACACCTCGGTCCATGATATCCAAAAACAGGCCAACGTCAGCATTGGGTCCATATACCATTATTTTAAAAACAAAGAAGCCATTGCCAAGGCCCTTTTTGATGAACTGTCCCATACAATGGCCAAGGCCATGATTGATATCATGGAGAAGCACACCACTGCTCACGATCGTTGTCGAGAAGTCATCTCCTACCTTTTCACAATGACAGAAGAGAATCCTCAGGTCATGCACTATATTCTGTATGCCAAGCATAAAGAATTTCTGCCGGATCAAAAACCTGTCTGCTCTTCTCGTCCCTTTGAATTGATGAAAGAGATGGTTATTCAAGGCATGGAAGATGGCGAAATTCGTCAAGTAGATCCGAATGTAGCGGCAACAAGTATTTTTGGTGGTGCAATACGCCTGACCCATCTCCGTTTGGATGGGGCACTGGAAAAACATTTGTCTGAGTACCTGGATGAATGCTGGCAGTGCGCATGGCGATCTGTTGGTCAGTAAAAAAAAACGCCCCCATAGAACGAACGTTCGTTCTATGGGGGCGTTGAACACACGCTGTGGTAAACAGATTTCTCATTCTTTTTTGCATCGATATCTAGCAAGAAGTATCAGCAGTGATCGACGACAATGACTTGCTGATGGGAAAGATCGCAGAGAATACCAATTTTGATTTGAATGTTCACAGGATACAAAAACACGCAAAAAAGTATCTTGTTGGATTGGCAGGTGTGTCCTGAAATGGCGGAATGATAATGGCCCCGGCGCGTAAAGAAGAAAAAGATTGATCGGAGTATATTTGTTCACTGAAAAAGGGACATAAAATATTTTTCAAAAAAGAAAATCATCAAATAATGTACCATTCGTTTGGTACATAAGGAGGAGTTGTGAAGGTTCTTGCTATTTCAGGCAGTCCGAGAAAGGGCAAAACAACGGATAGAGTTATCAAAGAAGTGCTCAAAGGTGTGGCTTGTGAAACAGAGTTTATTCGCCTGGCTCCCTTGGAAATTTCTCCATGTACGGCATGTCTGGCCTGCCTCACAGACAACGTATGTAAAATAAAGGACGATATGCGCTCATTGCGGGAAAAAATCATTGAGGCCGATGCCTTTGTCATCGGAGCTCCCAATTATTTTTCCATGATGAACGGTATCACCCATAATTTTTTGGAGCGACTTTGTCAGTTTAGACACCAGTCTTGCAGAATGTTAGCCGGGAAATTAGGGGTTGTTGTCAGCACCGGTGGCATCCATCCCCAAATTCCGGGTCAACAGATTGAAAGGATTTTTAGCTACTACCAGATAGACCATGTGGGGACCATAGAAGTGCAGGGAGCAGCATCATGCTTTACCTGCGGACATGGCGAGGAGTGTGATGTCGGTGCTGTTCAGATGATGTACGGGGCCGGCACCAAAATTACCGAAGACATTATTCCGGACCTGTCAAAACAAGTGGCCAAAATTGTGGAGGCGCAAGAGTTGGGGAAACTCTTAACGAAACGTTTAGCTCAGAAAACAGGTGCTGTTGCAGACGTGGCCTGATTGGGCTGTCGTTGAGTTGATGAGGAATCGCTATAAGTCAATGAGCTGGATGAAATGATAATCAGATTATTTCCCGTGATATATTTCTGAGGTCATTTGCATCTGAACACGGGCAATCTGTCATAGTTGACTATGGCAAGGCTGACGTTGTCAGCCATTCACAGAACGGAGCAAAAACGCATTGAAATATTTTTGACGTGTGTTTGTGGTCCGGTAAATTTTAACATTTAGTCAGGAGATACCAGTATGTTTCAAAAAATAATTGTTGTTTTGGTGGCCGTCACTCTTCTTGCAACTCCAGCTTTTTCTGAGGAACAAGTCACACCAGAACAGCGTTTCAAGCAAAGCATTGAGGCTATTCAATCAGGCATAAAGTCCATTGATCCTGAAACACTAGCCGCCTGGATCGAAAATGAGCGCGATTTTATTTTAGTTGATGTGCGTGAAGCAAACGAAGTTGAAGCCTTACAAATTCAGGCAGAAGATTCCATGGCCGTTCCACGTGGAGTTATTGAAGTAAAACTGTCTCGTAAGATAAAAGACCTGGACACAAAACTGGTTTTATATTGTCTTAAAGGAGACCGTGGAATGCTTGCCACCAAAGCATTGACAGATATCGGCTATACCAATGCTTATAATCTCGATGGAGGGATCCTGAATTGGATTAAAGAGGGACGTAAGGTTTCAAATATGTTTGGCAGCTTTGAAATGAAGGATTATGTCTCCAATTTTAAATAAGCTGTAATATCCTTTGATCTGGCAGATCCTTATTTTTCATATCGTATCTGTCAGATCACCTCCATCTTGACACTCCTCCTCCCTCTCACCACGCAAAGAGGATAGCGGGCCTCACATATCCCTGTTTACCGATCATTCCATTCTTTCAGGAAAAAGACAACTTCACTCACTTTTCCCCTTCGGTTCCATAGTATCCCAGTACGAATTCGATCAACCTGTCTCAATTCATACAGTAAATTTGCCTAGAGAACCATTTTGCTGTTTTTTGGAAAAAATCTTGACAAGGTCAAAGGGAATAGGTAGTTATGTTTTTTAAGTAAACATGTTTACTTAAAAAACAAAAACACTGACAGGGAGCTCATGAGTAGAAGAGACGATTCAAAGGCGGAAACCAGGGAATTAATACTGGGGGCTGCGCAGAGTATGTTTTGGGAAAAGGGTGTGGATCGTTGCACCATACGGGATATCGCCGTGGAAGCAGGGGTCTCACCGGCTACTATCATTGTTCATTTCAGGAATAAAACAGCCCTCCTTGAGGCATCGCTCCATGAAGATATCGAGAAAGCGTTTTCCAAGGCGCAGGCAACCATGCCCGTAGAAGATGGACTTTATGCTGTTCTCTTGCATATGGTGTCGTCCATGTTTTCTTTTTATGACAGAAACCGGGAACTGTATCGAATTCTGATTCGGGATACCTTCTATGAGCCGGACCATGAAAATCCTACCATGCTGAAGATGCTGCATGAGAAACTGCAGCTCATCGCTATCCTGATAGAACAGGAGAAAAGCAAAGGCACAGTTCGTGATGATGCGGATTCATTTTTGGCGGCTTCTTCGTTCTTTTTTCTTTATATCGGGGTGCTGGGGGATTTGCTGCGCGATCCGGAACTGAGCGTAGCCAGCGCAACGGAACGATTTTCAGCAATTCTTGGCCAGCACCTTACAGGAATTTTAATTCGTGGGGAAGGATCGTGAAACCCATCTATAAAAAATGTGAAGCCCTGTTTATGGTAATAACGGAATTTATCTATAGCAAAAAATATGTCGCACTGGTGTTTTTGCTCCTGTTCACCGCAGGGCTGGCCAGTCAGCTTGGCAACATTACCATTGATACCCGCGACGAAGGGTTTTTCCATGATGATGACCCAGCACTTATCGGCTACAACGATTTCAGAGAACGCTTTGGTCAAGATGAAATTTTTATCATTGCGCTGCAGCCGGAAAAAGGTCTGAATAAAGAATTTTTCAATACCCTGTACCAAATCCATCAAGAGCTTGAAGCGTCTGTTCCCTACATCGACGATATAAAAAGTCTGGTCAACGGCAGAGTTGTCCGGGCGGACCTGGATACCCTCTATGTTGAGGACCTTGTTGAGACACCACCTCAGACCGATGAAGAAGTAGCAAGAATCAAAGAACTTATTGATCACTTCCCCCTCTATGAAAACATGCTGGTCTCCCGGGATCGATCAACCGTTTCTATCATTATCAAGGCGCTGGCCATAAAAGAGCTGTCGTCTGACGATCTCCTAGCCGGATTTGACCAGGAGCCTGGCCAGGCGGGGAATGACGGGGACAGGTACCTGAGTAATTCGGAAAGTCTGGAGATTACCAAGGCAATCCAGACTGTGATTAAAAAATATCAAGGATCCGACCTGAAGGTTTTTTTTACTGGAACTCCGGCGGTGGTGGCTGAGTTGCAGATGAGTATTGAACGGGACCTGTCTCTGATCATGCCTCTTTCCATGTTGCTGATTATCTTCTTCCTGACCCTGCTCTACTGGAGAATCTCCGGAGTTGTCTATCCCTTGCTGGTGGTTGTCCTCTCCATGCTTGCTACCTTTGGTTTCATGGCCCTGGTGGGTATACCCATAACTAAGAGCGTTTTATCATTTGTCCCGCCCTGAAATATCCCAAGTGTCCTTATTTTCTCAAAACTGTGTCGCTTTTTCCCAAAGTCGGCAGGAGGAGCGGGATGATTGATAAAATGTAGTTGGACTGAGCCGTGGGTT
>JAHIUA010000065.1 GCA_018817385.1 Pseudomonadota bacterium | reverse complement strand
TCTGCTGCAAATTTGACAAATCGGCCCATATTTCCATGGCTTTTCGTTAAATAGGCCTGCTATTCGCCTCAAATCCATGAAAATCTGGTCTCGATTTCTCTAATTTTCGCTACGATTCTCTAAATCCGACAGACTCCTAGTGACTGAAAATTTAGAGCAACGAAGCAGATAGAGAGGTTTTATCCGAAAGGGTAGAGATACGACGTCATCGGCTACTTATAGAACTTATGGCTTCCGTATTGATCAACAAAGGTGACGTCAGAAGTCCAGTATGGATCGATATTGTCTAGATGGTAAAAGGTGGAACCTGCGGTGAAATCAGCTGTATTCAGGGCGATATAGACAGATTTCATGCATTGGAAAAATGCTTTGGGATCTTCGGGGATAAAGGAAGCTTTTTGTTGGATCCAGCTGAACTGATAGGGTTGATTGACTATCGTTTTGATACTGAGGCCCTTTTGGGCGGCACGATTCATGGTAACGTGGGCCACTGCTACCTGACCAATTTCAGGTTCCGATCGTGCTTCATGATATACGTTCAGCGTCAGCCAAAGCAGTCCTTCCAGAAATGTCATTGCCTTTCTCCCTTATAACCAGTGCCTGGAAGATGCCTTCCGACGCAATCACAAAATTCACCTTCTAAAGAAGTGGGGATCTGCAGTTTTTTCACAGTATAAACCCGTAAAGTCTCTTCTATACAAAGGCATAATTCTTACATAACAATCATTTCTAGTCAAGTAAAAACTTAAAAACCTCTTTTTTTTTGTGAAGAAACGCCAGGATAAGTTATCAACATTATAAAAAAATGGTATAACTTTTAAAAGTTCCAGTCAGTTGCTTGTGAAGCAATACCGCTATTTCTTTTTACTATACACTATCTCATATGTTTTTAAAAATGATCGGGAGAAAATAAATCGTGCATCAAGGAGTACTCACTGAAACCATTCAGGGGATTGTTGATCGGGTTACCTTTCATAATGAGGCTAACGGCTGGAGTGTGCTCCGGGTAAAATGTTTTAATGAATTTGAACCGGTAACCGTAATTGTCCATCAAACCAGGGTCTTTGCCGGGGCGACCATGAAATTTTATGGTTCCTGGGCTAATCATCCAAAATTCGGGAGACAGTTTTCAGCAGATCGTGCCGAAGAGCGGAAACCTGCCTCAGCCGCTGCCCTGGAAAAGTACCTTGGCTCAGGGCTGATTAAGGGGGTAGGGCCGAAGACCGCCAAAAGAATCGTCTCCCACTTTGGCGACCAGACCTTACCTGTCTTTGAAGGACGAATTAGTGAGTTACTTCAGGTGCCAGGTATTGCGGAAAAAAAACTCGAAGGAATTCGAGAGGCCTGGGAAGAACATAAGTCGATACGTGATGTCATGCTTTTTCTGCAGGGGCATGGGATTTCAACCCTTTTTGCTGTTCGAATCTTCAAAAAATACGGGGAACGAGCCATTGTTCTGGTGACTGAAAATCCGTATCGTCTGGCCAATGATTTTTACGGAATTGGCTTTTTTTCAGCAGATAAGGTCGCCCTGTCTCTGGGGATTGAAAAAAATGCTCCCATACGTATCTTTGCCGCGATCAGACATATTCTGGCCGCATCCAGAGAGCAAGGGCATTGCTATCTCACCATTGATCAAATCCAGGGTGGAGTCAAGCAATTGCTGGATCTTGATCTGACCGGTCTGCTTGAAACCTACCTCCAGCTCATGGAACAGGAGCATCTTCTCAAACGACGCCTCCTGATCCAGAAAGACCATTCCCAGCTTCCCTGCTATTACTCAAAATCCCTCTATTTTGATGAAAAAAACACGGCAGATGCGCTGCACTGCCTCTGTCGTTCCCTCACTGTGAATGAAGGACGTGTTGGCAAGTGGCTGGAGGACTATGGCAGAAAACAACACATCAGCCTGAGTCCCGAGCAAGTTGGGGCAGTGAGAGGAATTGTTGGCTGCGGCTGTTCGATTCTTACCGGGGGACCCGGTTGTGGTAAGACCACCACCACCAAAACGCTGGTCAACCTTTTCCTGGCCATGAACAAAGAGGTCATTTTGGCTGCACCAACAGGCCGCGCAGCTCAACGCATGGAAGAGGTGATAGGCCTGGAGGCGAAGACCATACACAGGCTCCTGGAGTTCCAGGGGGGTGGCTTCAAGCGAAACAAGGAAAATCCATTGCCAGGAGATGTGTTGGTGGTGGATGAATGCTCTATGCTCGATATCAGCCTCAGTGCCGCCTTGTTGTCTGCCATGGCTGTGGATGCACAACTGGTGCTGGTGGGAGATGCGGACCAGCTTCCCTCTGTGGGGGCCGGAAATGTCCTTGGCGATCTCCTGGCTTCAGGAGTGGTTCCTGTTTTTACGTTGAAAACTGTTTTTCGTCAGGCCCAGGAATCACACATCATTTCCTATGCTCACGATATCAATAACGGCAAAATACCGCAGATTCCTTCACCTTTTAAATCACCGACACTCTGGCAGGAACAGAGAGACTGTCTTTTTCTCGATTCCAACGAGGCCACCCAGGAACAGCTGCGGGTCATTGCCAGGGCCAAAGAGCAGCTTCAGCTCAGGGAAAGGGAAGAAGAATTCGGAGAGGAACGTCTCTTTGCCCAGGAAGCGCCTGAGCAGACAGAAAAGGCTTCCTCACAGACTGCCAAAGCTGGTAAATACGATCATATCAATTTTGGCTTATTACAGACGGCCGAAAATAAGGCGGAAGAATTACGGGCAGTCCTCAAACAGGTTCATCCCTGGTCCTCCCTCTACTATGGACTCACTGCCGAACAGGTCATTTTGCGACTCTACAGCGAGTGGATTCCCAAATATTTTGGAAAATCCTGTGAGATTCAGGTCCTCTCTCCCATGAACAGGGCCAGCCTCGGTACCGTCAGACTCAACGAGTCCCTTCAGTCCTGCGTCAATCCTGCCCATAACAGCAAAGGACAGATTAGCCTTGGCGAAAGGATTTTCCGGGTCGGTGACCGGGTGATTCATCGAAAAAACAACTATGACCTTGGCGTCTATAATGGGGATATCGGTGAGATCAGGAGGATTAACTCCATAGACCTTACCTGTGTTGTCCGCTTTTTTTCCGACAAACGCGAAGTAGAGTATCAGCGTGACCAGATCAGTGAACTGGAGCTCGCTTATGCTATCACTATTCATAAATCACAGGGCAGTGAATTTGATTGTGTTATCATACCCCTTGTTTCTCAGCACTATAAGATGCTTTTCAGGAATTTGATCTATACCGGACTTACCAGAGCTAAAAAGCTTGCAGTTTTTGTGGGAACCAGGCAGGCTCTGACCATGGCTATTCGCAACATGGACACGGCCACGCGACAGACGGCTCTGCCTGTCCTGCTCCAGGAACTTCGCCAAACCATGCTGTAAGAGGGTGTTTTTTTTAATACCTGTACAGCACTGGAGCAGGGTTACAGCACTCCTCCAGTGCTGTTTTTGATGCGGTTGCTCTAACACCGGTGATAAACGGTAAGCCGGTACTCAGTACAGTCTCCCCTCTTGGGGGGGAAAGGACCTTCACGAAATTCTTTGCAAAAAAACACGAAAAGAATTTTTGAGGTACTAAATGAGTTGCTGATACACGTTTGATTTGTGATAAGCATTTGCGCTTGACTCGAGACGATTGAACCAGTGCTTACTAACTTTTACCATACCTAAGGGACAATATGGACTACAGAACAGGATCCATCGGTCGAGTATTGAGTATACGATTTGATCACGGAGATGACCTTCTTGAAGGTCTGAAAGAGATCCTCCTGACAGAAAAGATTCAAAGTGGTTGGTTTCAGATCCTTGGTGGCATACGACAGGCAGGGGTTGTCACTGGTCCCAAAGAACCGATTATGCCGCCTGACCCAGTCTGGCGTGACGTAGAAGAGGCCCGTGAGGTGCTGGGCAGTGGGTCGGTACATATGGACGGTGAGGAACCCCGGATTCATCTCCATGCGGCCATGGGCCACCACGGAGATACGCTCACTGCCTGTATTCGTAAAAACACCAAGGTGTATCTCATTCTGGAGGTAATTCTTTTTGAACTGCAGGGCATTGATGCCAGCAGACCATGGTATGAAGAGGGTGGCTTTAATCGTCTGACTTTTAGCTGAGCAATTACAGCGCGGTTGTTTGCCTACTATTGGGCAGTACCTGAATAGTTATAAAAACATAAGACAAATAGAGATAATATGGCAGAATTAATTAGTAAATCTGAGCAAAAACGTATTTACAAACAGGTGGAAGAACTGGCCAAAGAATTGGCAGACTTAACCGATAAGGACTTGAAAAAATTTCCCGGTGGTCCGGTGATTCATGAAGAGATCCTTGCCACCCGTGGACTCAAGGGTGGCTCAAAAAAACGGCAGATCAAATACCTGGCCAAGCTCCTGCGCCAGGGTCCTCTGGATGAAATATACCTCTATGTGACGCAAAGAAAAGGCTCGAGCCTGCACGCAAAAAAACAGTTCCATGAAGCAGAAAGGATACGTGATACCTTGATCAATGAGGCGATGGAGGCTCAACAGCAATGTCTTTTTCAGCAAATTCCCTTTGAGCCAAATTGGACAGGTAAGGTCATTCCGCAAATTCTAGACGACTACCCAGGTACAGAGGAAAATGAAATTCGCAGGGTTATTTATCAGTATGTGGTCACCCGCAATAAACTCCATTATCGGGAACTGTTCAGGGTGATGAAGGCTGCAGTGGAATTGAAAGAACGGCTGGAAAAGGCAAGGGAGGGGGGAGACGGAGCCTGAGGAGAGTGAGCATCCCCTTGCTTTGTTTTTTGAGCACCCATCCGGGCGCCGGTATGGAGGCCCTGAGAAAAGCTGATCTCTCCCCAACTACTCTCTTGGCGGGCTGCCCCATGTCGGAGCGGTTTTCAGTCGCGAAGAGTCCCAACACAACTCACTTGGACCAGTGCCACAGCGTTGACCGATCAGGCCGGCAAATCTATAGTCCCCTGAGCCAGGCTGATCGCTAACACGTGGGGCCTGGTCAAATTGCAGCTGATTTTTCAAGATAATAATCGTAGTTGCCGCCATAGAGGCGCATCTCGCCGTGATCGATTTCCATCACATGGTCCACCAGAGAACGCAGGAAATGACGATCATGGCTCACCAGGATGACAGTACCGGCGAATTTTTTGAGGGCCTCCAGCAGGATCTCGCGGGATTGCATGTCCAGATGGTTGGTGGGCTCATCCAGGATCAGGAAGTTTAAGGGACGGGCCAGGAGAGTAGCCAAAACGACGCGGCTTTTTTCACCACCCGAGAGCTGGCTGATGCGTTTGTCGGCGTCATCGCCCTGAAAGAGAAAGGCAGCGCAGAGGTTGCGAACCAAACCTATATGGGCCTGTGGCATGGCATCCTGCACCGTGTCGAAAACTGTTCTATTGCCATCGAGGACATCCATGGAATGCTGGCTGAAATAGCCAACTGCGACGTTAGCACCCAGGGTGACACTGCCGCTGGTCGGTTCGGTCTTTGCGGCCAGAACTTTGAGAAAGGTGGATTTGCCGGCTCCGTTTACCCCAACCACCGCGATCTTTTCCTGACGCCGGATCATACCGGAAACTCCACTGAATACTTTTTTTTCAGTTTCATCTTCAAGAATCCAGGTCTTGGCCAGTCCTTCCAGAGCCACCACATCGTCACCGCTGCGGGGTGGCTCGGCAAATTCGAAGGACATGACTCTCTGCTCGGGGGGCAACTCGATACGTTCGATCTTTTCCAGCTTTTTGATGCGTGACTGCACCTGGGCCGCATGGGAGACCCGGGCCGCAAAGCGAGCGATAAAATCTTCCTCTTTGGCCAACATATCCTGCTGGCGACGGTAGCTGGCGAGAAGATTATTTCGCCTGATCTCACGCTCCTTGAGGTAGAACTCATAGTTGCCGCCATAGGTGGTAATCGTTTTGTTGGCCACCTCAATGATCCGGCTGACAATGGAGTTCATAAAGGTCCGGTCATGGCTGGTCGTGAGCACGGCTCCCTTGAATTCATTTTTGAGCCACTCCTCAAGCCAGAGGATGGACTCGATATCCAGATGGTTGGTGGGCTCGTCCAGAAGGAGGACATCGGGATTGATGGTCAAGATCTTGGCCAAAGCAATACGCATCTTCCAGCCGCCGCTAAACGATTCCACCGGCCGATTAAAATCATCAGGTCCGATACCAAGACCGGTGAGCACCGATTTGGCCCGGGTCTCCAGGTCATAGCCACCTCTATGTTCGAACTCTTCCTGGGCATCTCCGTAACGCTCCAGCAGGGTAGCCAGCTCGTCGTCGGCCATGGGCTGCGCCATGGCGGCCTCCATTTCCTGGATCTCCTCAGCCAAGGCCATGACTTGGGCCACAGCGGACATGGTCTCTTCAAGGGCAGAGCGCCCGGCCATTTCGCCAACCTCCTGGGAGAAATAGCCGATCACCGTTTTTTTGGCGCAGGATATCTCACCACGATCGACTTCCTCTTCGCTGGTAATCAGGCGGAAGATTGTACTCTTGCCGGCACCGTTGGGGCCGACCAGACCGGTACGCACACCAGGCAGGATCTGCAGGCTGGCGTTGGTAAAGAGGACCTGGCTGCCATGTTGTTTGCTGATATTGGTTAAATGAATCATAAAAAAATCTCGTAATAAATACCAGCCAAGTCAGATGGGGGATGATGGGCAAATATCCGCTGACGGCATGGCCTTGCAAAGGTTGGAATAATGTGTTTCTTCTTGGAAAAAGGAGTTTTTAGCACGTCAGCCTGGTCGCTGCAAGGTTATTCTCCCCAAGCTCCGAGTAAGAGGGGAAAGTATTGAGAAAGACTGCTATTCACCATAGGGAGTGATTTCAGGAGAAAACCTTCCCGATACGGCTCAACGATAGAAGAGGGTGTATTGCCGCCCTATTCGCGGCTGGAGCCGCTCCCACATGAGCCTCTTTTTTTCCCCGCTCATCTTAGGCGGCGATATCACAGTTATTCCAATTATTGACCTACCTGAAATGGATGCATAGCTGAGGATATGGTATGTTGACCTTTTCCTCTGTCGAGGTGACTATGCACTTGCAAGAGCTGAATCTCTCTTACAGAATGATACAAAAAAGGTGTTCAACGATCAAAGGGTACACGTTTTTTTTTATGGGAGATAGCTTGTCCATTCCAAGGGGCCTCTTCATGGATGATCCTGTTTAGTGGTGAAGAACAGCAGAAAATAATTTTTCAAAACAGTGTTTGTCGGTTAAATTGTGCCTTGTTCAAGATGAATCCTTGCGCTGGAAGGCGCGAAATGATATTGCCGGGGCTGACTCTGGCTCCTTGTCTTCACCAAGAAGATGATTTCTTCACAAACGTATGCTCCAGGGTCTGCTCCATCCCTGAGAGTTGCCATGTTACTATGGTCAAAGGGGAGAGTGGTCATTTGAGTAGGGAAAATTGCCTTTTCTGTCTGCCCAGACAGTACTATTATTCGTCAGGGGATTGCTTTTTATAAAAAATGATCTGGTTCTGTACAAAACGCAGCACCGGATTTCACAAGAGTGATTATACTTCTGACTTGGAGAAAAAAATTGGTTAAACAATCACATATGGATAGTGGAAATAAAATGAACAAAGGAAAGAGTCAAGGAACCGGCCGTGTAGCAGACAAGCTCCCTACCATAGGCTCATATTTTGCTATCCGACGGTATTGTTTGAATAAAGGGGTTAAGGCTTTTTCCTATGATGAATTCGAGGATAGATTACCCAGGCCAAAGAAAAAAAGTGAACCCCGCGGCGCCAAAATTATTATCAGAAAGAATACCACCTTAAAGAAAAACTCGTTGGAAGGAGGTAATGACAAGAATACGAGTACGCAAGAGGACTTCTCTGAAGTGAAAGCACTCGAAAAAGAATTAGTTAAGCTGGTTCGTTCCTTAAGTCTTATTGGTGCAGAGAAAAGTGGGGAAAGTAAATACCAGGATCTGTTGGCACAGATTTATTATAAAGTGGAAGACTTGATTAAAATAGATCCTAAAAAGGCCAAATCTCCTTTGAGTGGTGAAATGGAAAAAGCGTATGAAACGCTCTGTTCTGTGGTTTGAGTTATTGGGAAGGGAGTAACAGCTCTGCAACAGACAATGGCCAAAACAGTTTCAGGAGCTATTTTTGCACTGCAGGCAGAAAAAAAGTTATCATCGAACCTTTGCCAGGCGAAGAGACAATATCAATTTCGGCATCTATAGTGTGCAATCGCCCTTCCAGGGCGAAGAGACCAAAACCTTTCTTCAGCATGGTCGGATCAAATCCTACCCCGTTATCCTCAATATCAATTCTTTTTTGGCCTTCTTCTTCATACAAGACAACAGAGGCATAATCGGCCTTGGAGTGTTTTATACAATCAATCACCGCTTCCCTCACCGACCTGTACAGCGTGACCTTCTGGCAATCACTTAACAACAGGGGGTGGTCAAGGAGGTTGATACAATCCATTTCAATTGGGTGGCGCATACAGAGATCAGCCACCAGCCACTCCAGGGCGGCTTCCAGTCCAAAATCATAAAGAACCGGAGGGCTTATTTGAAATGTGAGTGAACGGGTATCTGCCAGAGCAGTCTCCAGATACCCCTGTACATCCCGAGTAACAACTTGTCCGGGATTCTCTCTGTTATAGGCCTTAAGGCTTGATACACTGAGTGCCAAAAGCTGGGTCACACTATCATGCAAATCTTCTGCAATCGCCTTTCGTTCACGTTCTTCGGTCGTGATTAATTCAGCCGAGAGGCTTTCCAGTTTCCTCTCGATACTCATTCGCTCGGCATCCATCAGCTTTTTCTGAATAGCCACAAGCTGGCTTGTCCTCTCTTGAATAATCGTATCTCGATGCAGGATCTGCTCATTATGCTTTGCCTGTATGAATTCCGCACTGTCTATCAGTTCTCTTACGGCAGGGACAGCGTATAACAGGAGATTGAAAATCCTTGGCAGCAATCCAGGATCCTTGAATGTGAGTTCAAAATCATATATTGCCTGGCCCGGATCACCATATTGTCGCGGCCCTTTCTCGACACAGATCACCTTCCCCACAATATTTGTAAGACCAGCAAGACGGGCATAAGATTCAAACATGCCAAGATGCCAGTGCATGCCAAAGTCTTTCATGACAATTCCCGGTTTGTGAAGAAGTCGAACGGCTACATATCCTTTTTTGAGGGAACGGATTACAGCCTGTTTTGTCCTGTTATATTTATCATTTTCGCTGACAATTTTTTTGATAAGTCGATAGGGACCAATGAGGGGGATACCAATGGCGGTTTTCAGGCGGGACTGTGTCTTATAAAAGGTCGCGCCGCATTTGTAGGCAAAGTCAGGATCAGTAATGTGTTCTTCAATGATATCATACAAGGCCATCATAAAAATATTTGAAAACCAGTAATCGGTGTCCTCAAGATGGCTGACAGCGACAGGTTCAGGGCAGCCGGTCCGTATGTTTTCTATGAAAAACGGCCCTTTTTCAAAAGTTTGCCGGACGATATGATGAACATCCACATCAGGGAGGGTCGTTCGAATGCACTGGACCAACCACAGGGTATTGAGGCTGGAAACCTGTTTTGCCATTACCAGCTCCTGTGGAGGAACAGAGGTGGCCCCTGGAGCATCTCCGCCTGCTCCAGGGGGAGCAACTCTTATTTGACGATCAGCAACCATGCAAGTGGCCCATCGTCTCCTATATATGCCAGGAAAGGGAAAAGGCGATACTTTGATTTGTCTGACTATGGGTCCCATTCAAGACAGAGAGTGTGCCACTATTTGAAATATCCCTGTCTTCATAGATGTCATGGGCATAGCTGATTCTGGTGGTAATATTTCCAAATTGTTTGGCTGCCCCGATGGTAAGGGTATGTTTGTCGAGGCCATTGACTCCCGGTTCAAATGTTTCATCGGGGACGGGAGTCTTTTCAAAGAGATAGCCGCATGAAAATCTATATCCCCCTTCGCTTTGATAGCTTACCCCGAAGAGATAGCCCCAGACATCTTCCCAGTCCTTGATAAGTGTTCTGGATGTTTGTCCAGCCACAGGCAACTGGGTCCTAAGCTCGAGTTTTTCGTAACAGGAATATTGCTCAAATCTTGCCGCGGCCTCAATAACCCACTTGACCGAGGGTTTATAGGCGATTCCTAAAAATAACTGTCCTGGAAGCTCAAAGCCTGAATCAGCAGAAGTCCCAGGAAACAGGGTGCTTAGAAGTGGGTTCCTGTTTTGAGGCAATTCGAAGCTGAGATCTCCTGAGAGATCTATATTCACCGAGCTTCTGTAGGAAGCGCCAAAGGCCAATTCCTCAAATGGTGCATAGGTTGCGCCGATGTTCCAGCCATATCCGCTGCCGTCCGCATCAAAACTCTGTTTACCATCGGACAGTCCAAAACTCTGGAGAGGGATCATTTGTTGAAGAGTCACATCTGCTGAGACTGCTCTTACCCCGACAGCAATTGCCATATGGTCATGAACCTGAAAAGCCAGGGATGGGTTCATGTCCCAGGTCGTCAACTCCGATTCAGTTGTTATATATCTGAAAATTGTATCGTCGGGAAATTCATTTCCCAAGCCGAAACTGTTGTTCAGGGTAAACGCGAGGGAGAGCCTGTCCGATACTCTATAATTCGTCGCCAGATGAACGGGAGTATAGGTGTTGTCGACTGATTTATAGGTTCGCCTCGTGAGTGTTGATTCAAGCTCTTTTGCCGGACGGAGCAGGGTGACGCCTGCCTCCATGTTTATTCCTTCAAACTCAAGTTGGAGGGCGGGATTGTAATAGATTGAAGCAATGCCCTCATGGTGAGCTACAGTCGCATTTGCCACCCCCATCGGGCCGGCGCCTTGGGTGAAAATTGAAAAACCGGCGCCGTGAGCAAGCAGAGGGGTTGTAAAAAAAAACAGGAAGAATGACGGTGGCAGAATAAAGTGAAAAGATCTCAAAAGAGATCCCTTTGCTGCACTATCCTTTGCCTCAGAACTGTCTCGCCGCGCTCCATTACCCATATCGACCCCCTGAAAAGATAAATTACGTTGTGGGGCTGTTCGATTCCAAACCATATCGGAAATCTCGATACTCATTTGTATGCTGAATCAAAGACGTGCTTGAACACCCAGATCCCCTTATTTCAAGTCAGGATGTTTACCGTATTTGTTACAGAAAATCAAATCAGCAACTCCATTATTCTTATTCTTATGGACAGGCATTGCCCTTCATTGCTTCTGCTACAGGCTTTCCCCCCCCTCGCTTTTTAAGGTAGTAATGGTTTGCAGCATCTGTTTTTTGGGGGTTTTTTCGGAGAAACACTTTTCATTTTTTGGGGTTTCTTTGCACCTTGGCGGGCATAACTTCAACAAAATAACTGAGGCTGTTCATTATAAAACGGCTGAGTCGATTTGCTCTGTCCTGGCCTGAAAGACCAGGGATTTTATTTTACATAAATCTCTCCGAGGTGTGGTGATATCCCTTGAATTCTCTAATGAATATGGTCAAATGGTACAATGACCTAAGCAGAGGAAAGAGAATCATTCAATTTCCTTTACTATAGAAAAACAGATAGCGATACATCGGGGCCACTCCCCGACATATTGATCTGATGAGGTGAAGAAACATGGGAAACCCATTTCAGGACCAACTTCTCAAGGCCGGATTGGTCAACAAAAAGCAGGCTAAAAAAGCCAAACTGGAACAACATCGAACCCGCAAGCAGAACAAGGAAAACAGCACTGCGGCAATCACTAACAAGGTCCGGGAGGAACAGGCGGCCCAGGTAAAACGTAACCGCGAGCTCAATCAGCAGCACGCTGAGGAAAAGCGACAACGTGAGCAGAAGGCCCAGGTGAAACAGCTCGTTGAGGATAGTCGACTGGATCAGGATGATCGTGGCGAACGCTACAACTTTGTTGAGCGGAACCAGATAAAGAGGATCTATGTCTCTGAAGAGATGGCGGATCAGCTGAGCTGTGGCCAGCTGGCCATTGTCAAACTCGGCGACAGCTATGAGGTGGTGCCAGCCAAGGTCGCACGTCAGATAGCCAGCCGCGACAAGGAGGCCGTGATTGTCTTTCATGAAGGCAAAAAATAGAAGTCCGGAAACGATCCTCTTTGCTTGGTCAGGGCTTGGTGGACTGCATCTATTTTTTGGGGGGTCTGGAGGGTCTTGAAATAGCAAGTCTGAACCCCTTGATTGATACCTGATCAGTGGTTCTTTCGCGCCGGCACATTGAAAACGGGTTATGGCCCAAAAAATATTCCAGGAAAATCTCCGCTTGCCTCTCATCCCCGGTCTGACTGTCTCGCTTCTGATTGGAACTATCTTCTGGGTGATCATCCAAAAAGCGCTCTTTGGTTCCATCCGCTTCAAAAGTTCTGGGAAGTTCTGGGGACAGTATACTTAATTTGTCTCGTATGGAGTTGAAGATTGCAATTGGAAAAGAAAAATCAAATATACTGTCCCCGGAATTCGGTAAAGGAGAATCAAATACAAATAAACCAGTGATGAAGCGAGTGTTGACTACGCTTTGAAGTCCTCATGGAAACTAAAAGAATGTTGACCTAGCCCAGTTTTTTTATTAGAAAAAATGTACAATTTCAGATGCTCGTAATAGAGCTTAAAAGGGAACTCGGTGACAATCCGAGACGGGCCCGCCGCTGTGACCGGGGACGACCGTTGCAATAAGCCACTGACTGATAAAGTTGGGAAGGCGCAATAGGAAGAACGATCCGGAAGTCAGAAGACCTGTCTGAAAGAAAAACGGCTGTTCCCGTGGACAAGGGACAGGTCTGTGTCATCTGTGGATAAATAAGGGAATCCCCGGATCAATATTATATTGGTCCGGGGATTTTTTTTGCTTTGTACATGCCCCAGACCTGCAATTTGTTCAAGGAGAAAAAATGAAAAAGCAGTATTCCCGGCAGTGTCTTTGTCTAGCAGTTTGGTTCTTGTTTTTCACTGATGTCAGTGGTGCCCTGGCTGTTGAAGGAGGGCAGTCGCCGATTCCGGTGGACGATGTGGCGGTTGTTTCTTCCGATCTCAAGCCATTGCCAACTATTGAGAAAAAAAACGGCAAGACCTATCTGACCATTACGGCCAGCCGGGTCCCGGAAAAGAGCAGTGAGGTGAGTGCCAACCTCACGCTAATTGATCGTACAGAGATTGATCGGATCGCTGCCGACAATGTGGGTGATCTTCTGGCTGAAAAGGGCATCGGCCATGTCCAGAAATATCCGGGGGCACTAACCACCATCGGTATTCGTGGTTTTCGGACCGAGACCCACGGCAATGATCTTCAGGGGCATGTGCTGATTCTCCTTGATGGCCGCAGGGCAGGGACTGGTAATCTGGCCAAGATCATGACTCGAAATGTGGAGCGAATCGAGATTATCCGCGGCCCCGGCGCCGTCCAATATGGTTCTGGCGGCATGGGCGGGGTGGTCAACATCATCACCCGCCAGGGCCGGAGCAATTCCGCCTTCATTGAGGGCGGGGGAGGCAGCTTCGGGCAGGCCTCAGGGAATGTCGGAGGTACCGCAAAAGGGCAGGGGTTTGATTTTGCCGGGGCCGTTTCTTCAGCAACGCAGGAAGACTATAAAACCGCTAGCGGTATTACCTTTGTCAATACCGGTTTTCATTCGCAGACGGGAGTCAGCGCTAACACAGGGTATGAATTTGCGCCCAGGAACCGTGTCGGGGTGATCGTCACCTATTTTGAGGCCAGCAAGGTTGGAAATCCTGGCTACCTGAGTGCCACTGATACCGACAATTATACTGATACCAGCAATTATTCCGTGGATAGCTTTTACCGCGGCCAGAACAGTTCCGGCAGCTATCAATGGATGATTCGCTATTTCTTTGGCAAGGATGATAATCGGTGGGTTGACCCTATGCTGTCCAATCCCACGGGCTGGGATGATAGCATCAATTCCCGCAACAAGACCGACCAGCAGGGGGCTCAGGCTCAGATCAGTGGGGCGTTTGGCCCGCTGAATCTGACCACCGGCCTGGACTGGCTCCATTATGCGGTTGAAAACAGTTGGAGTCCTCAGCAGACCAGTTACACCAATCCGGCCCTTTTCCTGCTGGCTAAGATCGGGTTTCTTGCTGACACCCTCATTGTCTCCGGCGGGGTTCGTCAGGATTGGTATGCAGTTGAAGTGCAGCAACCAAACGGTTCCAATGTCGATGACTCCCATTTTACACCGCAAATTGGTTTGGCCTGGATGACCACCGATGCCTTTAAACTAAGAGGGCAGGTGGGCCAGGGTTTTGTCATGCCTTCGGCTGACCAGCTTGCCATCGATATGGTGGCCTTTGGCCGTCGAACTATTGGTAATCCTAACCTTAATCCTGAAAAAAGTCTGACCTGGGAGGGCGGCGCCGATTATACTAAGTCAGGATTTTGCGTCTCGTTTACCTGGTTTGGCACAGATTTTAAGAATAAGATTGTTACTAATAAAGTGGCCAATGATACCAATTCCTATATCAATCTAGGCAGCGCCACTATCAACGGTCTTGAGGCGGCTCTCTCCTATGACCTCGGTCCTCCCTTGCACTGGGCCTGGGAGGTTCGTCCCTTTGTCGAGATGACCTTGCTGAACAAGTATAAGGATGACGCCACTGACCTTGATCTTACCTATATGAGTGATCTGACACTGTCAACAGGACTCTCCTTTTCTGATTCCGTTACTTTTTCTGGCCGCATCAATGTGTCTTATACCGGGCAGCAGCAGGTGGATGACTGGGAAGATACCTATGGGGTGATTGAGAAAGACAGTTTCGTGGTCACAGACCTGACACTGAGTTATCGTTTTTGGAAGGATGCGATTATGGGGGACTTCATGGTCCGGGGGGAGCTGCGTAACCTTTTTGATCAGGACTATGCTTATGTTAAAGGCTATCCCATGCCAGGGCGTTCTCTCTTTGTCAGCCTGAAATGGGAGTATTGATGTCCATGACACGATTTTTTCTTTGGATGGCGCTGGCCCTTGGGGCCGTCCTCCATCCTGCCCTCGTGTTTAGTCAGGACGGAATTTCTCCCCAACGAATTGTTTCTCTCGGGCCGATAAATACAGAGAATGTCTTTCTGTTGGGTGCGGGGGATCGTCTGGTGGCTGATACTAGCTATTGCGTTCATCCTGCTGCGGCCCGCGATAAGGTGAAGATCGGCTCGGTGATGCAGCTTAATATTGAACAGATCCTAGGATTGCAGCCGGATCTGATCCTGGCAACCGGTCTGACCAGTCCGCAGCAGGTTGCCCAACTGGCAGCGTTCGGAGTGCGGGTGGCTCACTTCCCGCACCCATCAAACTTTGACGCGATCTGTGATCAGTTTCTGGAGCTGGGAAAGCTCCTCGGCCTTGAGGCCAGGGCCCAGGATGTCATTACTGAAGCACAGAAGGAAGTTCGGGCCATCCAGCAGCGGGTCAAGGATCTCCCTGATAAAAAGGTGTTTTTGCAGGTCGGCGCCCATCCTCTCTTTGCATCGGTCGAAAGCTCCTTTACCAATGACTTTATCGTGCTGGCCGGCGGGCTCAATATCGCTGCCGGTCAAAAGGATGGTCGCTATAACCGGGAAAAGGTGACGGCCCAGAACCCGGATGTGATCATCATCGCGGTCATGGGCAGCGAAGGGGGGATAGGTGGCAGAGAGAAGGAGGAGTGGCTGCGCTTTACGCCTATCTCGGCGGTGCAGAATGGGCAAGTTTTTGTGGTAGATCCAGATCTCATCTGCAGTCCTTCACCTATGACTTTTGTCAAAGGCCTGGAACAGATCGTGTCGCTCATTTATCCGCTGGAAGAGGACTAACCTCTGCGTCAGCTCTGTGTGGGTGACATAGGGCTGACACATTTAGGCCATAAGGATCTTTCGCTATTTTTTGAATAATGATAATTCCTTATGGTATCATATGTCATCCGATGTCTATCTACTATTGCTTAGGCCAGATTCTGACTGGTAGTGGTTATGATCAGGTTGTAGTGTTTGGCCTCACTGACGCCGACCAGCTCATCTGCTCTCTCTGAGTTCCGCCAGAGTTCCGGGGACAGTACACTTAATTGGTCTCGTATGAAGTTGAAGACTGTAACAGGAAAAGTAGCATTAAAGCAGCTACGGGGTATGCCCTGATCCTTGGCAAATAGTTTTAACTGATCAGCACTGTTGCCGGAGGCAGGAAAAGGGAAGGGAAAATTTTGGTAACGGCTCTTAGCAAACAATTAGAATTGACCACACCATCTCGGTCAGGTATGGTTTTTCTGCATTCTGGAAGGCTCTCATCAGGTCTTGGCCTTGCTCTTGCAGAGGTCACAGGTTTTTTCGGATCAAATATCGATAGGTTAGCCATCAGTCTTCTGCTGAATGGTTCAACAAATTCTCAGATATTTTGAGGTAACTTTTTCCTTTTCATTCGTCGCATGGCCGTATCACCCCAAAAGCCTTCAGCGGTAAAACGGCGAGCTGTTTCGAAGCGCCAGAAAACTCCACGTTCTGTCCGCAAAAAGTCCAGCCCCAAGAAGAAGAAACCGCAGATGCCCCTGTTGCATAGTTCTTTGTTGATCGGTCTGGAGTACCTCGGTTTGATGAGTATCGGAGTGGCCTCGGTCGTTGTCGCCCTTGGTTATTCAGGCAATCGCTTTTCCGGCACTGGATTTTTCAACAGCTACTTACCGTTTGCTGCCGGAGTTATAGGGGTTATCATCCTGGAAGTGATCCTGCTGGGTCACTGGCAGAAATTACGGAGGTGGTTGCGGGAATGTTCCGCCTTTTTGCCCCCGTCAGTTGTCATCGGATTGGCGTTGGTGATTGGTGGTCTTGCCCCGCCTGAATTTTTCAGCCAAGCTTTTCTTCATTACCGTATCCTGGTCGGCGGCAAAGAAGAGGCCAGCCGGGTCGCCTTAATGCATCAGGTCTATGCTGCCTATCGTCGAATGGATAGGGTGCAGATGACGAAGATGATCAACATGTCCCAGCCGTATACGGTGGCAATTGAGGAGGCGGGGGCGGTTTATGGCGTCGATGGCGATCTCCTCAAGGGACTTGCCGCCACGGAATCTTCCTTCTTGCCCCGCACGAGTAGCGATGGCGGCCAAGGACTCTTTCAGGTCACCAAGGCACCGGCAACGGTGACGATGGAGGTCAACAAACTCTTTTCTACGGAGCACCGCGTGCTCACCGATGCTCGCTATAATGCTTATCTTGGGGCGGCGACACTCCGCCATTATCTCACTGAGATGAAGGATGATCTTTTTCTCGGTCTTCTCGCCTATAATATCGGCCCAGCCAATGGCGGTCTGCGCTTTATTATGGATCAGTACGGAGCCACCGATTTTATCACCATCCAGCCCTATCTCATGCAAATGCCCCGTGACTATCCGATCCGTGTCCTCTCCTACTCCCTCGCTTTTCGCCTAAGACGGCAGGAAGGCCAGCTCCTCGCCTACGAAGAGGGGAAAAACGCCATACGAATCCAGGCCGTTGGCATCCCCGGACTGCGGTAAAGGAGAATCAAATACAAATCAACCCGTGATGAAGCGAGTGTTCACGAGTTCCGGACGAGGTCCGGGGACAGTATACTTATTATGTCTCGTATGGAGTTGAAAATTGCAATTAAAAGAGTAGCATTAAATATACTGCCCCAAAATTTTAACTACCCACAAGAAAAATACTATGGCATCTAAGCCTTTTTTTCATTGGCAATTCACAATAAAGGCAGGATTAATTCTGGTTGCCGCTCTATTTGCCTTTTATGGTGGTTATCTTTTGAGAGAAAACTCTAGTACATCAGGTGATTGGCCATCCACTGCAGCGACTATTCTTGTGAGTGAAATTGGTACAGAAGAGCGATATATGGGACGAGGTGGCAATACGGCGATATGCTACAAAGCGAACATTACTTATGAGTATAAAAGTACCTTAGGTCCACTCTTGAACACTGATATAAGCTACGGTGGCACACCATGTAAAACTGGGAAACGGGGGATGAAGAGAGCTAAAGCGTTACTTGCCGAATATCCATCAGGGTCGCAAACAGACGTGTATTATAACCCGGAAAATCCGAGACGATCCTGCCTGAAACCGGGAAAGACTAAAGATGGAATCGTATTGTTTATATTTGGGGGTATCATCCTGTTGTGGCTTATCATCTATGTTGGTGGACGTGCCCTGGAGCAGTCTGCAGGCATAGGTGATTTTTCTGATAAATGAGTTCCAGGAACAGTATACTTAATTGGTCTTGTCTGGAGTTGAAGATTGCAATTGGAAAAGGAGCATTAAAAGAGGTGGAAGAGCCTCTGGCCAGGCTTATGGGCAGAGGGGTATAGAAGGCGACCTTTGCTTATGTCTTTGATCCATACGGTATTGTGGCTCATGAGTATGAAATCAAAATAACATTGACCGGACCAGCAGATATCATCACCAACGTCAACATCGAAGGGTGTTTTGAGACGACTCCGGTCCCCGAACCAGCCACCATCCTGCTCTTTGGCGCTGGTTTAACAGCTCTTATCGGCTCCCGAATGAGGAAGAAGAAAAAATAATCATTTTACCAGATCTCACTAACTATATCAAGGCAGGGGCAGCATCGTTCCTGCCTTTTTTTATTATTTTTTTTGAGAAGATCAAAAAAGAGGGCACAGAATTATTGAATTCCGGGTGTTATAAGAGGACAAAGACAGGGCCAGATCTCCTGATGTCACTACACCCAAGTCTGCTCAGGCATCTGCGATGCCCGCGGTTCAACAGCACCCGTTGGCCGACACCTGATACACTCAAATGTTATGGGGAAACGATTTGTCTTTTTTATATGTTATAATCAGCTTGGTAGTATTTTTTGTCTTGATAGCGGTTGGCTGGAGGCTTTTTTCGATCCGCGCATCAATTCCTTGTCCTGCATGGTTGAGCTGGCTTGTTGAACTTGACAATCCTTTTTTCAGAAACAACAGGGCCGATGTCATTATCGAACATTTGGCACTTCAGCCAGGGATGAACATATTGGATTTTGGCTGTGGTCCAGGCAGGCTTACGATTCCGCTGGCAAAAAGAGTTGGTCAAGGAGGTGAAGTAACAGCCCTTGATGCACAATCCGGCATGTTACAAAAAGTCAGAGCAAAAATTGAGGCAGAAAGTATTGGTAATATCAAACTGTTGCAGGCATATTCAGGAGAAGGAAAGCTTGAGAGGAACGCCTATGATCGTGTTCTCCTTGTCACTGTCCTCGGAGAAATCCCTGATAAGATTTCCGCACTGGAGGAAATATTTGCCAGTTTGAAGCAAAATGGCATGCTCTCTGTCACTGAGGTAATTGCAGACCCTCACTTTATGCGATGCAGATCTGTCAGACAGCTGGCTATTTCTGCCGGTTTTGTAGAGAAGGGTTTTTATGGCAACAAGGTTTCTTTTACAATGAACTTTGAAAAACCATGATGCGCTCAATAAACCGCATCATATAAGACAGGCCCCTAAAGCCAACAGGCAGTTAGTCGGTACACTTGTAAAAAAACCATTAACTCACCATTAACACAACCGAAAAAAGGTAAAACATGAAAAGAAATGTAGCTCTATTTGTCCTGTTGTTTTTGGTGATTGGTTGTGGAAATCTTCATACTCCTCCTCTTGGACAACCAGAAGATCAGGTTTTAAACTTTGTTGTTATGGGTGATAACCGGCCGGCAGATGTCTTTCGACCAGAGCAACCGTATATATATCATAAGGTGGTTGCAGCGGCCGTGGCCCTTAATCCTGCTCTGATACTGAACACCGGCGATCTTGTTTTTGGTTATGACACGCTTTCACAAGAGAAGGCGACGGAAGAGTTTGATGATTTTGAGGCAGCCACAGCGCCCATACGAGAAAAGGGTATCCCCCTGTACATCACAATGGGAAATCACTCCGGGTATACTGAATTTGCTCGGCAAGCTTTCAGAAACCGCTATGAAAACCAGGACACAGGAAGGCTTTATTATTCGTTTGATGTAAAGAATAGTCATTTTATCATTCTCTGCAGTGAGCTTGAGAATGAAGAGTCGCAAATAACTGGTGAACAAATGGAGTGGCTGAAAATGGACTTGAAGGGGACAAAGGATAAGCATATTTTTGTCCTGCTCCACAAACCTTTATATCCAAAGATCAAACACCTGGAAGATTCGATGAATAAACATCCAGAAAAACGTGATGCGCTTGCCGATCTTTTCAAACAGTACAACGTGGACATGGTATTTGTCGGCCACGTTCATGTTTACAACTTTTCGGTTGTTTCTGGATTGAACCAGATCATAGCTGGAGGTTCCGGCGCCCCACTGGCCGGTACCCTTGGTGAGGGCGGATTTAATCACTTTTTCCATGTAATTATAAATGGCGATGATATCGATTACCGATTGCTTCCTCTCCAAAATGAAGTGCTGCTGGCCACCCAGCTGATCAGTGAAGGGCGGATACAAGGCGCAATAAGTCTGGCCGAAAAAGCCATAGAAATCCTCCCAGCTCACCCCATGCCGAATATCATCGCCACGGTGGGATACAAAGTAGCCGAACACCCTGCAAAATATGCTGCAGGGATCACAGTACTTCAATCCATTTTAGGGAGCGAAGAAGAAGTGTATTTCAGACTGGGAGAATTTTGCCTTGATGCCAAGCTCCTGGATCTTGCAGACCTTTTTCTTGCCAAAGCGTTGAATATGACCGCCAACTCCTTTAAGGTCTTGTATCACTGTGGCAAACTTAAAATGGCTGAAAATCAATATGCCATTGCCCTTGAGATGTATAAAAAGGCCTTGCCACTTACCGATAACGATTATTTTAAATTGGATATACAAAAACAAATCAAAACATTAGAAGAGAAAATGTAAGATTCAGTTTTCTGGCGGGGATAATACACCCATTTTCCCATTTAACAGAGCAGGCTCGATCAAGAGGAGGATGTTTGAGGGATGCACGTAGCCGCTGCCTCCACCGGTGTTTTTTGTTGTGGGCTCAAATTCGAGTCCGTCAGGATCCAGGACTCTCTTAAAACTGTTGAGCCACTCCGTATAGTCCGAGTAGCCATCATGGTCAAAGTCGGAGGAGGAAGAGGCAACGGCGAGCGAAGAGAAGTGACTCAGTTCCCACTCGTCATCGAGCGTGTCGCCATCGACATCCTGGACAAAATAGGCGTAGGCGTTCTTTTCCTCTTCCATGAGCAGGAGACAGGCGCCATTTCCAAAACAGTCGCCAGTCCATTGGGCAAAGGAGCTGAGGGGGGCAGGGCTTGGGGTCAGGGAAACCACCCCTTGATCCATGACTGCAACAGTGGTGTCTGCTGTGAATGTCTCTCCTGTCTGTTTCTCTGTCACCGTGCCGGTTCCGGACCCAGCAAAATAGATGTTTAGGTCGTGGAGTCTGGCAAAATGAGCCTTTATCTGTTTATCTTCCGTGACGCTGACGATGCAGGGATCACTTCCTTCGCACCAGGGGCTGTCCCAGCCGGTAAAGACGGAGCCCTGTTCTGCTTCAGCGGTGAGGGGAATAAGTGTTCCTGCCCTTGCCTGAGTTGTACAGCTATCGCTACAGTCGATGGAGAATGAACTGCTGGTTATCCTGCCGCTACCGCTGCCTTCCACGCTGAGGAGGAGATCAAATTCCGGGACCGGTACAATGGAAAATTGAGTAAAAGCAATCACCGCAGGCGCATTGACCAGCGAAATACGCAGGCTGGCCTCTTCCACCTCAGGGCCTGTCACCTGCCAGTGATACCAGCCACTGTCGGCAGGAACTGTGGCGATTTCCACAAAACCACTGCCATGGTCCACCTCAATTTTCACCAGCTCACTGCCCACAATATTGCGAGAGGCCCAAGTCAGCTCAACGGTCTCGCCAAGGACCTCTTTGCTTGAATTCCAGAGGAGGGTCAAAGAAGACTGAGCCTGAGCCTGAAAATTTTCAACACTATTTTCGGTGCTGATCGCCAGACTGCGCAGGCTGTCGGTGATCAGATAAGAAGGGTGCACTGCTTCGAGGGAATAATCCCCGGCAACAAAGTTGTTGAGGGTATACCTGCCTTCTGTACCTGTCACCGTAGAGTCGATTTCACGGTTATTGCCATCTCTGACTATGATCGAGATCCCTGAAACGGGTTGACCTTCAGAGGTGACGGTCCCGGAGATGCTCAACATGGAGGTGTCAATACCGAGTAGTGAACGGTTCTGGGAGATCGTTTCTTCGCTATCAACACTGTAGAGGCCATAGTAATAGATGGAATCATCGCTGACAGCGGTGTCGGTAAAGGTGGTCAGAGAACCTTCATACAGGCTGATCCCATCATCGAGCGAAATCGGGACGTCATTGTCTTTGCGAATGAGTTTGACATGGGCGAAATTTGCATGATCCGGAGCAGACCACTGCATGGTCACTTTTCCACCTTCATAGAGAGCGCTGAATTCCGTTGGCGCTGGCACCGATGTCTGCAATGAGGCACTATAATCCGGGACATAGGAGGTGAGGGGGACAGCATCCAGGGAGCGGGTGATGCTCGTATCCGGGTTATCTCGTCCCACCGTGAAGGTGATGCTGGTTTCATCTTCATGGCCTGTCTGGAGTTGTTCATAGTTCAGATATTCCACATGGCCATCTTGATAGGGGATGGTGACATAGACCTTGAGCAGGGGGAAAAAAGGGCTTTTTATTGCCGTAAGAGTATAGGTGTCAGTAATGGGGAGATATAAGGTGATAAAGGCCTCGTTTTTTTGCAGGGTAGCGACATCAGGTTCGATTGCTGCAAAGGGCAAAACCTCGACAGGAGAGTGGGTCAGGGCATCTGAAACGTGAAGCTCTTGAGCACCAACAAAAAAAACTTTTATATGATCTTTATGGATAATTTCTGAAAATGTTTCAGAATTGTCGGTTGTTAATCTGTCTCCTGTCAAGGCGGTTTCACTGGTTTGATTCGCATTGAGAGAAATTCCAGGAACAATAGCCTCAGCTGACCGTAAGGCATATATGTTTTGAGGGTCCGCAGGGGTGAAATCAGCCATATTGGAAGGAAGGTTTGTTGAAGCAGGGGACATGGTTTGAACGAGTATTCTTTCGATATTATGGTAAATTACTTTTTTCCCATTGCCCGTCGTTTTGTCAACAAGCTGCATCAGACTATTTTCTTTGTTTTTGCTTGAGAGACAATTGTAATCAGAATTGTCCCCTAGATACCACTCGCTAAAATAAGCAAATTCCACTCCTTCCTGTTTGATTCTGTCGTATGAATAATTGTTGTCATAATGGAGATACTTGTCATGGCCATTCCATGAAATGAGACTGGCCAGCAAGATGCTGTGACTTCCCTCTGCACTTTCTAATTGAACAGGAGTCACAATTCCTTGAGTTAACAGGTTGATCATTTCCTCGCGAAAACCACTACCCAGGGCAAGGGTACTGGGAAAAAATGATTTGTAATCTGCTTTGCGATATATCGAATCTCGTCCACGCCAGATATCACCGACGTTTGCCTCAATGGACGTGGATCCCTTTATGCCATGAAAGGAACTTTGCCCTGCAAAGTAATACATGATCTTTTTCATTGTCTCTATGTTGTCCGGGCGATCATAAACCGTCGAAGTCGTGTTGAAAGGTAAGGATGGGCCGGTTGACCTCTGAGTTGCCACATCCCAATGGCTGGCCATCGCCACCTGCCATTGGGAAAAAGTACCACCAATTCCCCAGGCAGCAGTTTTAGCCTTATCATTAAAGGTAGCTGCTGCAGCTGTTGCCATTCCATGGCATAGGCCCATGCTTTCTTGTTCCTCAGCAGCAAGGCCCATATGGAAGCTGGAAGAGACGTTAGACCAGCCGACATGGTTCCAGAAATCCCCTCTTTTGGTTTCATGAAGATAATTTGCTATGACATCACCGAAAACAGCCATGTCATTTTTCGTTTCATAGAGATAATTTGTTTGTCCTGGGCGCCAAGAGCCATTGTCAAAACTGAAAGCATCCTTCTCCATGTCAAAGGTTGTTCCATAAACGGCGAAGTTGTCGAGCCAATTACGGGGAATAATGGCCCTGTTGGTTGGCGAAAGGAGTGGGGCGACAGTCAGCCTGCCGTCTGCAAAATAACTGGCCCTGCTGTCCAGGGGCAGGCTGGGGTCGACATCTTTGCGTGGGAGCAGAGTGAAATCCACCTTGTATCGTCGCCTTTCTGTTGTGGACTGGTCGGCCAGATAGAGGCAGGAATCCTGGTGGGCCACATCTTTGTAGTTTCCACCGCCAAAATCCTCCTGTACGGAAAAGGTATAATCATTACAAATCATTTCGCTCAACTGCTCATCAATGGTAATGTCTAGCCAGATGGCGAAGTGGTTGGCCACGGTTCTTGTGTTGGCAACGTTGAAACCAGCAGTCTCAACAGAGATAAATTGGGCTTGGATGTCTCTTCCGGTGTCCATAGTCACAGTGCAGGTCGCAAGCATATCGGAGCAACCGTTGCCACTCCAGCCGGAAAAAAAGGAACCGTCGTTCGGTTTGGCTGTGAGTGTGACCGTTGTTCCAGAGATGATATTTTCGCTAAAATCTGTTGCATAGGTCAAACCGGTGGTAGAAAGTGTGACGGAACCGCTGCCTGAGCCTGAGAGACTGACATTCAGTTCTTCATTTTCACCGCCAATGGGGAGATCAAAAGAAAAATCATTTCCAGACAGGGTCTGCCCATATGTAGATACAGTCAAGACCTGGGCATCACTACAGTTGAGTGAGGTTCCATGGTCCGTATAAAAGGTAATGAGAGAATTGTCCTGACTATCCATTGCCAGCAATATATATGAGCCGGGATGAACAGAGATGAGGTAGTCTGTTGTTTGCCTCTCTCCTAAGTTACTCAGGTAGGAACCGCTTTCCAGAGTATAGGTACAAGGATCATTGTCGGCCAGTCGTCCATTCCATATTACAATCCTGTCTAGGGTAAGCAGAGGCGACACCCCATCACTTTGAAAGACAGCTCCAGACAGCCAGGAAGCGAGGTCTGTATAGAAATTTATATCTTTTAGCTCCTGGGCCGGATCTGTTATGGTAAGTATCTCTGCCGAGCTCATGGGGAAATTAATATCCTGGCCACTACTATTCCACCAGGTTTTTGCATACCCCAGAAGAGGAGTTGCGCTGTAGTCGATTTCACTTTCAAGATAGAGCCGATAGCTCCCCACAGGAATGTTATCCAGTGTATAGCTGCCGTCGACCTCAATGGGTATCGAGAATAAATAATAGAAGTTCGTGGTGAATTCATTGGCCCCGATGAAAATCAATTCATTGTGTGCCAATGGCTGTAAAGTGTTTCTGTTCAACACCTTGCCTGAAATTGTTGCTGATACTCCGAGCGAGCACATTGTGGTCAGGAGAAAAAGTATGGCCCAGAGAGGTGAGGCCAATGCAACCGACCGGCGATTGCCTGTTGGTTGGCTGGGGAATGCTTTTCGCAACCGTTTTTTCATGGGTGTCTTCCTGCTTGCTGCAATCATTTTTTTTGTTCTTCCTGGTAGGGATTGATTGTTTGTAGAGAACGTATGGTCTCCCCAGGTGTTTGTTCCCTGGAAAGCAGGAGTTATAAATTCTTCTTTATTATCTCCACGCCAGGCAAGTAGGGAGAAAAACCCCGGATTTTGACTTCCTTGCACCACAGAAATACAGATAGCAACAATATCAAGTGCCCCAGCCAATCGTTTGTAACAAATATCCGCCATTCATTTAAGCACAATTTAAATAGTTGTAGTAGCAATTCTTAAATAATATGTTAAGAGAACTCCCCGAGGCAATTAGAACAAATCCGGAATAATTGGATTTGTTCCCGTTATGACTTTGAATCCTTGCTGTAATTGAAGGGAAGGATATAGAAAATAAATTTCCCTGTCCTTCACTTCTCCAATACCCTGCTCGAACAAGGAAAGCGCCTTACAGCCTGAGTGCCAAACTTGAAACGTTCTGATTTGATATCAGTTACGGAGTCTGGCCTCGCCTTTTCTCATTCAAAAAATGGCTAAGCAAAAGAGAAAAGGAGATTCGATGCCATCAAGATATCGGTAACAAAGAATGTTCAAAATTCCAATTTTCCATTTGTCTGCTAACCAAAGAGAGGCCATCTTTTTTGCTGTCTTAGACAATGCATTGAATATTCAGAAGAATGGAGTAGGGGGTATAAGTGTACTTCAGGGAATTCAGCACCGAAAGGCACCACATTTTGGAAAAGATCAGGCCGAGCACCGGCTGGAGATCTGTGATGTGTTTTAAGCTTGCTACACGAATGGAGAAACTGAGATCAGAAAAAAAAGCTTTTATTAAGGGGGATTATCGATGAACTATTCTATTCCAAAGCTGGGAGTGATTCTGCTACTTTTTTTATTATTCGGGGTATCAAGCACTTCTGCTCAGCTTTATGCCACAGATTCATCCTATAATTATGTGGCCGTGTACAATAAGGCCGATGATGGAAACGTATCTGCTCAGCAGACCATCATAGGTCCGGATACCGGCATACAGGGACCTATGGGGATCGCCGCTGATGCTGACTCTCTTTATGTGGTTCAATTCAGCTCGTCACCACAGTCTGTCACCGTATATGAGCAAAACGCAGATGGCAATGTGGCTCCTCTCCGTACTATCTCTGGTGCAGCCACCTTGCTGAATAACCCCTTTGGCCTGGCAGTTGATAGGAATTTTATTTATGTTGCTAACCAGGGAGGCTGTACCCTGACTGTGTACAATTTACGAGATACCGGTGAGGTAGTACCCGTACGTACTCTTTCTGGGGATCAAACGCGTCTTGGCGTACCCAACGAAGGTGGACCCGCTGGGGTGGCCGTTGATGCGAACTATATCTATGTCGTACGGCCTGCGACAAATGCTCTTCTTGTCTATACCATAACGGCTGATGGCAATGTGGCACCCGTTCGTGTTGTCAGCGGCGATTTGACTGGTATGCATTTTCCATATGGGATAGCGGTTGATGAAACGTCTCTCTATGTTGCAAATCATAATAGTTCTATCACAGTCTACAATCTCACCGACAACGGCAATGTAGCACCCATTCGAACCATTTCCGGCGATCTGACCGGACTTGTAAAGAGCCAAGGAATAGCAGTTGACAGCGATTTTATTTATGTTGCCAATGGATGGGGAGCGAACATTCCTGTTTTCAACCTTACAGATAACGGCAACGTTGTCCCTGTGCGCTCTATTACAAGTATTTCCAGTCCATCGGGCGTAGCGGTCTATTCACCCAAAGCCTTTCAAGCTGGGCAGTGGAATTTGTTTTTACCAGCTATTATCAAGGGGCAACAAAAGTAAGTTCTGGGCGTACCGCGAGCCTGTTCCGGAGTATAACAGCTGACGGATCAAGGAATATTCCCTGATTTCTGTTTGCCTGGCATTGCCTGGTCGTTTCACTGGATTTCTCGTGAAATTCTTTTAACAAGTACTTTGAAAATGAGTAAAGATACCGATATGAAAATTCTCCTGGTTATGGTTAAGTGAATAGCGATTCATTGTTGAGTGACTGACAGGGAAACGATTTTGCTTTTCGTGTTGCCACTTCTTATGATCACAAGAAGTGGAAAAAAACGGTACCTATTGCTGTCAGTATGATGGAAAATCCCACCTATTCATGGTGCTAGGAGCCTGTCGGACTTAGACATAAATCTGCTGCAAATTTGACAAATCGGCCCATATTTCCATAGATTTTCGTTAAATAGGCCTGCTATTCGCCTCAAATCCATGAAAATCTGGTCTCGATTTCTCTAATTTTCGCT
>JAHIUA010000064.1 GCA_018817385.1 Pseudomonadota bacterium | reverse complement strand
TTTTCGTTAAATAGGCCTGCTATTCGCCTCAAATCCATGAAAATCTGGTCTCGATTTCTCTAATTTTCGCTACGATTCTCTAAATCCGACAGACTCCTAGGGCATTAGGTATATCCGGCTTGGCAACCTATGGTCTAGTTACTTTCATTTTTGTCTCCATTTATTTCATTCTACTTTGGGTATTAATTCCGTCTGGGGCATACAATAAAGCAAAGGAGTTATCCTTAGAAAGGATAGTATCCTATGATAAAAATGGTTGTGTTTATAATAAAACATCAAAATGGAGTAATTGCGTAACAGTTACAGACAAAGAAGGCTTTCAAATTCAAGGAATATTGTTTGCTGCAAATGAAAGATACATAGGTATTTACAATAAAGAGGGCAATCACTTAATTAAAAAGAGCACTGACCTTCAAATGACTAAAACAAAAGGAAAAATTGCACAACCAGTGCTTCAATCGAGCGTATAAAAATGAAGGATAGTTGTTCCGCGGACGCTTCAAGGCTGTGGTTGTGGATAACGACAGTCATCTTCTTGAGGTGTGGTATTTCGCTCCATTTTTAAATCATATTGGCTTTACCCGGTTTCGTGTGCTCATCGCACACTGATCCCTTCATCAAGATACTTGATCATCGGATAGATAAAGAACTCGATAATTCGCCGTTTGCCTGTCTTAATCTCCACCGTCACTCCCATACCAGAGGTAATAGGGCTTTCCTGTCCTTCCACCATGAGATGAGTCTGTAGAGGGGTGACGTACAGTTCATAGATCAGGCCCAATTGTTCATCCTCCAGGCTATCTCTGGCTACCTGCTCCACCCGTCCTTCCACAATTCCGTATTTCTGAAAGCTGAAGGCATCCACTTTGATACTGGCTGCCATCTCCGCTGCCACAAAACCAATATCCTTGCTCTCCACCAGGGCCTTGATAACAAGGGGCGATTCACTGGGCACCACACTGATAAGCTTCTCAGCCGGGGTCACCACACCACCCACCGTATGGATAAGCAGGTTGTTGACATAGCCGGCCACCGGCGAAACAATCTGTTGCCTGGCCGTAACAAAGGCGGACCTCTCCACGTTGGCCTGCAGATCAAGTTGGTAGCGTCGTTTCTCTGGTAGTTCGGAGAGGAGCCGGTTGCGTTCGTCCTCTTTGAGGAAGACCATCTCCTCTTCCACCTCCCGGCGGGCCGCCCGAGACTCTTCAAGCTGGTGTTCGCTTATAGCAATATCGTTTTCCGATCCTTTCAGATCACTCTCCGTGCGGTTATATTCCTCCCGACTGATAATATCACGCACCTGCTCCAGGCGTTGCAAGCGCTCTCGATGCATACCCGCCAGATAGCGGTGCTGGGAGAGCATCTTCTCCAGCGAGGCCTGCTTTTCCTCGAGCTGTCTCAGCTGCTCCTCCCTAATCTGCAGTTGATCGGCCAAACGCTGCCTTGAGGAGTGGTAAAGCTGGCGCTGCATCGCCACCAGACCTTGGTCATAATTGCCAATGGGCGCAAAAGGCAGCTTGGCCAGGGTGGCCTGAATACGTTTGATCTCCAGGTCCACCTGCATGAGGTTGGCCTGTATCGATTCTAACTCGGGACCCGTCTGGGCCGGGTCGATTTCCATGAGTATCTGGCCCTTGCTGACAAAATCACCTGCCTTCACCAGAATCGTTTTTATTACCCCGGTGGTCAACGGCTGCAGCACCTTGATCTCACCCCGAGGAATCACTTTGCCACGGGCTGTTATCACCACATCGACCTTGCCGAAATACATCCACAGAGCAAAGAAGAGGATGGCTGCCATAATGGTCCAGAAGATAATACGGCCCAGGGGGTTCTGCGGTTCTTCGTCAATTTCTACCAGCAGCGGCTTAAATTCGTGGCTGTCATTTTTATTGGAGAACAAACGTCTCATCATTCTGTACCTCCCTGAAGGGAATGAAGATGATGATAATAACCCCTTTTGGCAAGGAGGGCAGCGTGTGTCCCTCTCTCTACGATCTTGCCCTTGTCCATGGCCAGGATCAGATCGCAAGCGGCAATGGTGGATAGGCGATGAGCGATGAGGAAGGTCGTTCGCCCTTTTTTGATATTGACGAGATTAGCATTAATGATCTTTTCTGATTCATAATCAAGGGCTGAGGTCGCTTCATCGAAAATCAGAATCCGGGGTGCGGTAATGAGTGCCCTGGCTATGGCAATGCGCTGGCGCTGGCCACCAGACAGGGAGGAACCACGTTCCCCAACCACTGTGTCATAGCCTGCAGGCAATTGGCTGATGAACTCATGAGCCCCGGCAATGTGGGCGGCCTGGATAATCAGCTCCATGGCAGCATCTTGTTTAGGGAGAGCGATATTCTCCCTGATGGTTCCGGAGAACAGATAATTTTCCTGGAGAACGACACCGATCTTATTGCGCAGCCACATGGGATTCATATGGCGAATATCAATGTCATCAATGTAAATAGCACCTTCATTGGCAACATAGAGACGCTGCAAAAGCTTGGCAATAGTGGATTTGCCGCTGCCGCTACGTCCGACCAAGCCTACACTCATACCCTGCTTTATCTCAAAGCTCACTTGCTCAACGACATTGGGGCTGCTTGGGCCATAGCGAAAAGAGACATTGTCAAAACGAATGCTGCCATGCAGCTGGGGCAGGGTGATGGCCTTGTCCGTGGCCACCTCCACCGGATGGTTAAGGATATCACCGAGACGATCCACCGAGAGCAGCGCCTGTTGGAATTCATTCCACAAGTTCACCAGGCGGAGTACCGGGCCGGAAAACTGGCCGGCAAACATCTGAAAGGCAATGAGTTGGCCGATGGTGAGGTCATTGGTCAGGACGAGTTTGACTCCGACAAAAAGCACGGTAATGGTCATCAGTTTCTGCAGGGAGCCTGCCACCGCCCCGGAGATATTGGCCATGTTGCCGAGGCGAAAACTGGCCCGCACATATTTGCCGAGATGATCTTCCCATCGCTTCTGCATGGAGCCTTCCACAGCCAGGGATTTTACGGTCTGCACCCCGGTGATGGCTTCAACCAAATAGGAGTTCGAAGAGGCGGCCATCTGAAATTTTTCTTCAAGTCTGCGTCGTAATTCTGGGGTGATGAATAAATAGATGAGGCCGATGACTGTCACAAAGCCCAGGACGATGAGAGTCAGTTTGATGCTATAGAGCAGCATCACCGCTACAAAGGCCAGCGAAAAGAAGGAGTCTATGACAACCGACACTGCTTTGTTGGTGATAAACTCGCGGATGGTATCGAGTTCCCGCACTCGGGCGGTTATATTGCCCACCTTGCGATTTTCAAAATACACGACGGGCAAGGCCAGGAGATGGTGGAAAAGCTTGGCCCCCAGCTTGGCATCGAGCTTACTTGCGGTATGGATGAAGATATAATTTCGGGATATATTGAGGAGTAGTTCAAAGCAGGTGACGGCCAGAAAGGCAACGGCCAGCACATCGAGAGTGGTCATGGAGCGGTGGACAATGACTTTATCAAGGATTACCTGGGTAAAAAGCGGGGTCACCAGGCCAAAGAGCTGCACCACAAAGGAGCCAAGCAAGACCTCGCCGATAATGCGCTTGTACCTGCTCATCTCGGCCAGGAACCACTTGAAACCAAAGGCCACTTGGGAGCTCATCATCTTGTGCTTTATGATGATGAAATCATTGTCACATTGATCCTGGAATTCGGTAAAGGTCCGTTCTTCGGCCTTTTGGCTGACGGGTGAAAAGATCAGGACCTTTTTCGCCTCTGGATCAATACGCAGAAGGACCAGAAAACTGTTGTCACGACAATGGGCCAGGGCGGGCAAGGGATAGTTGCCGCTGATCTCCGTAAACGTAAGTGCCTTGCGCTTGGCCTTAAAGCCTTTCCTCTTGGCAATACGAAGCAGCTCAGCCGGAGTGATCTCATCGGCTGAGACGGCAAATTCACGGGCCACTGCCCGTAGATCGACATCTACCTGATTGATACGCGCCACCACCTCAAAACAGAGAAGGCCACTGTTGACCTGTTTTTCCTTATTCATAGATATCACCTCTGCCCATGTCGGTTACGGCAGCAGAGCTCATAAGAACAGAGGCACCCTCTCCGTATTGGCCTTTAGCCAGGATCTGCAGTTTGAGAAGGTTTACGGCCCGCTCTCTATCCTGGAGACGGGCTTGCAGCCCTTTGGCTGCAAGATCCACCTCCAGGTTTAAGGAGGAGAGGCGATCAAGGACCTGTTCCCTGGCGAGACGTTCTGTCATCACAGCCTGGCTGTCGAGGCCTTTGCGAAAGTCCTGCCATTGCTCACGGCGCTGGCTCAGGAGCTGGGCATGGTGCTGCAGGGAGCGATAGGTGGTTTCATTTTCGGCTATTTTCTTTTTTCGTTCGATTGTCAGTCGCTGCAACTCGGCCCGCAGACGGGCTGCTTTGGCCTGGTCTGCCAGGCCGTTAAAGATATTGAGATCCAGCATGATGCCGCAGGCAAAATTGGTTTCATCCAGGTTGCTCAAGGCTTGAGACCAGTCGCCTGAGTCGCTGCCGTAGAAGCTATAGGATGAGTAGAAGGATAAGCGGGGCAGATAACTGGTGCGGGCAATCTTATATTCGGCCTGTTTTTTGTCGATGGCCAGATTATAGGCCTGGATCTCCGGCAGGGCCGTGACGTCGATCTCGCTCATATTCGCCCCTGGTGTGAGCGAGGTAAAACCAATCAATTGCGGGTCATACTCCTCGCCGCTCAAGCTGGTCAGATTGTGCAGTACCTCAGCCCGTACCATGGTCAACTCATCCAGGCGCTGCGAAGCCTCTGCCACGGCAATGGCAGCCTCGCCTATCTGCAAGCGGTCCAGGCTACCGGCCTGGTGCAGTCGTTGGCTTAAGGCAAAAATATCCTGGCGCAGGTCATGGACGAATGCTTGATGCAGCAGCTGATCCTGGGTTTTCAACCCTCTGCTATAGAGTTCCAACACCTGTAGACTGAGGCTGATCTCTTTCTGACTTCTGATGAGTCGGGCAATGGCTACATCCCGCCTGGCATTGTCATAGAGGCTCTTTCGTGCCCCGAAATCATAGAGAGTATACTGCAGGGAGGCACCCAGTACATTCTTCCATTTGGAACCGTTAGCGCTGATAACTGTGCCCCCCACCGAGTCAAAACTGCCATCACCATCACTGAGGTCTTCAAACCATTCATTGGTATAGCGTAGATTCAAGGTGGGAAAATAGGCGGCCCTGGTCTCCTGCAATCGCTGGCGATTGATCTCAATATCAACATCAGTCAGTTGCAGCTCATGGGAATAATTGAATACCTTGGTTAGCAGGGCATGAACTTCCAGGGTTTGAGCAAGTGCCTGGGGTACAGGGGTGACCATGGTGGCGAGCAGCAGGACAAGGGATAGCACTCTGTTTTGGTAAGAAGAAAAATGCAAAAATGTCATAATGTTGATGAGCGGGGCGGTAGGGCATGGCGGCACATAACAGCACAAGGGAGCGCTGCTGCCAGCTCCTCTGTGCTGTTATGTTTGTTTGTATTGCAAATGGAACTGACTCGGAAGTTAATCCTGGTGCCAGGCCCCGGTCACCATGGTCATGAGATCTTCATTTTGGCGGACCTGGCTGGTAGAGTCAAGACTGAGGCCTTCATTGACCGCAAAGCCGGCCATGTCCTGAATCAGTTGGTTGATATCGGTATCGGTGAGATAGGAGTTGTCGGCCAGTTCAATTCGCTCGATGGTATGGCCATCATTGAACTGATCCTTGATGGTGACAACATCATTATCGCCATACTGGAGGATGAGTTCATTACCCTGTTCGACAAAGGAGACATCAGCTGCCTCAATTCCCTGGCCCAATTTGATGGTGTCGTAATTTTCGGGCTGGGATCTTTCCCACCAACGAGTATTCACTGAATCCTTTTCTGAGATAACATCAAGGCCATCTCCCAGATTCAGGAAGTAGGTGTCGTTCCCGTCGCCACCGCTAAGGGTGTCGCTGCCCGAGCCACCACTGAGTTGGTCATCGCCTTCTTTACCGTAGAGGGTGTCGTCATCGTTGCCGCCGAAGAGCCAGTCGTTGCCGTCCTCTCCATGCAACAAATCTTTTCCGTCGCCACCAATCAGGGCATCGTTCCCGGAACCACCAAGCAGCGAGTCATTGCCGCTGTCGCCGAACAGGGTGTCATCGCCCCATTGGCCGAAAAGGTGATCATGGTCATCACCACCGATCAGGGTGTCGTTGCCCTCAAATCCTTTGATTGTGTCACGACCTGCTGCTCCGAAGAGCACATCGTTTTCCTCTGCCCCGAAGATCATGTTGTGGCGATCCGTACCATAGATCAGATTCGTCACACCAGAGTGAGCAAAGGCGACCGGGTTTCGCCACCACCGGCTCCTGCCGGCATCCGCCATCTCGCTTATCTGTACTTTGCCAAGGTTCAGAGGTCCTTCGAGGGTCTCCAGCAAGTTGACCCCGTTTTCCGGAGCGGTGAAATAGTCTCGAACGGTAATAGCGCCACGATCAGCAATGGTAACAAAAAGATTGTCAGCGCTTCTGGTCAGTTGCAGCTCGTTGTTGCTGATGTCCTGGAGCCTGATAGCGTCAGGTCCGTCAGCTTCAATGATCCAGTCTCCTTGCTCATAGACATTGACGGTCAGGTCAAGGGAGGTGGACACGGTGCCATCATTGCCATCATCCACAGTTATGGTGGCCTGATCGGTGCCGCAATAACCGTCCTCGGCAGTGTAAAGCCAGTTACCCTGATCGTTGACAGTTAAGGTGCCATGCTGGGGAGTACCATCCACCGAGTAGGAGAGTATGTCTCCATCCACGTCATCGGCCTTTATCATGCCACTGGCGCTAAGGACACCTTCAAGAAAAACCGGATCTGGCTTCTGGACGACCGGGAGGTCATTGACTGCCTCAATGGTAAGATTGATGGTCTGGATAGCACTCAAGCCATAGTCGTTGCTTACCTGAAGGGTTACGGTATCGGCACCATTGTAGTTGGCAGTCGGGGTATATAAAAAACTCCCGTCAGCAGCGACTTGGAAAACTCCATGCTGAACGGCTTCGACAACCTGGTAGCTGAGAGTTCCGCCAATGGGGTTGGAAACTGTGAGTTGGTCTGTGGCCACGCTATCTTCCTGGAGATCAATACCCCCGATCTCCAGAATGGTTGGAGCAGAGACCCGCATGTCAAAGTTCAAAGTTGTTGTGGTGGCACCACCATTTCCGTCATCAATGGTTATTACAGCCGAGTCAATACCAATGAAGCGATCAGCAGCCTGATAACTCCAGTTGCCGTCTTGTTCCATCATTAAGGTGCCATGTTGTGGGTTCGTGGAAGCAGTATAGGTAAGGGTGTCGCCATCCACATCGTTTGCTGCAAGCTGACCCGCGAGAACCCGGATATCCTGCAGGGTATGGTCTTCGGCAACAGCTGCCTCAGGCAGGTCGTTGACAGGACTAACCGTCAGGTTGATGGTGGACGTTGCGTTTTTGCCCTGGGCATTAGTGACCACGATCCTCACCAGGTCGCTACCATAAAAATCCTGAGCAGGGGAGTAGCTCCAGGTCCCACTCTGATCGATGACAAAGTCACCGTTTGCACTGGCTTCCTCCACGTGGTATTGCAGACCGTTCACGGCACCGGTCACCTCAATGTGCCCGTTCAGCCTTGTATCCTCGTTCAGGCTGAGATCATAATCGATGGTGCGTGGGGCCAGGAGCATGGCAATGGCCTGGGTAGTGCCGTCAGCAAAGCGGATGTCTTCGATCCTGCTCTCCGTCAGCTGCCAGTCCTTGATAATGGTGGAGGAATCATCTTCCAGAGTCACGACAACATCGTCACCAATCGTTTCGATCAAGGTGTTTTCAACAGTGAGGCCAACTCCCAGCTCCAAGGTGTCGCTGCCACCGCTGTCAAAGATGGTGTCATGACCATCGCCCAGGCCAAAGCGGATGGTGTCATCACCGTCACCTGAGAGGATGATATCGTCACCACCAAGGCCACTGATCCGGTCTAGCACGTTGGTGCCGGTGATGGTGTCATCTCCGGTGTTCCCAGTCAGGTCAAAACCTTTATCGATGAGTTGTTGGTAGCTCAGGCTGGTGTCGTTGCTGAACTGAAAGGTGTCAATGGCATGGTCGCCGTAGGCATCATTGGGGTTGAAGTTTTCGATATGGATTTCATCGCCCGGGGTACCGGTTTCAATCAGCAGAGAACCAATGCGCAGAGTCAGGTCGTCAGCAGTAATGCCCTCACCAAAGAAAAGGGTATTGCCTTCGCCCGGCAGGGCGGTATCGATAATAACATCGATACCGTCGCCACGGTTGTAGAAATAGGTGTCATTGCCTGCGCCGCCGTACAGAATATCATTCCCCGTTTGTCCAAGCAGGACATCATCGCCATCACCAGCATAGATTGTATCATCGAAAAGAGTACCGGTGATGATGTGATTGCCATCATCGTAGTGTTGTTCAGTTACAACCTGCGCTAAGATTTCAGCGTGGCTGTGTGTGCTGTCGCTAAGTTCATAGCTTATGCTCAACTCAGCCATACCTCCGGAGATTGTTACGGAGCTACTTGGGTCGCCATTTTCTATTATGACGATATCCTGGCCGGATTTGAAAACGTTCAAGGTAGAAAGAGATATTGGGGCTCCATAGGATCTTGAATAAAAACGAACAAGATTGTTTCCCTGATCATCATTGATGAAATCATGGGCGTTGTCATAAAACCTCACGATATACGTGTCATCACCCGCACCCCCTTCCAGAATATCAACCGAATTTCTGTCATTGAACTCACCCCCTCTCCCATTAAGGGTGTCATCCCCTGCTCCCCCCCTCAAAAGGTCATTACCTTCATCACCATGCAGGTAATCATCGCCATCTCCACCCTCAAGGAGGTCATCTCCAAAACCACCACGTACCCAGTCATTATCGTCACCGCCGTAGAGCAGGTCATTACCGGGGCCGGCAGAAATATAGTCATTACCAGCATCACCAAAGAGCTGGTTGTTGCCCCCCCAGCCCTCCCAGGTTGAGAGCTGATCATCTCCGCCATTGCCATGGATGACATTATCGCCATTATTATCTTCGATAGTATCGTTTCCACCACCACCATTGATGATGTCGTTTCCGTCGCCGCCGGTCAATTCATTGTTCTCGTCATTGCCCAGAAGGGTGTCAGCAAAAGCAGTACCTATGACGTTTTCTATATTAACCAGGCAGTCGCCTTCAGCATACCCGCCACTGCCTGTGCCGTTGTACAAATCAATTGTTATCCCGGCTGTACTGTCCTGATACTCAGCCCTGTCAGAATCTTCTCCACCGTCAAGATAATCGGCCCCGGCACCACCTGCCAGTCTATCCATTCCACTGTCGCCAAAAAGCTGATCCTCTCCTTCACCGCCATATAGTTGATCATGGTCCTCATCGCCATGGAGAATGTCATTACCAGCACCTCCATACAAACTATCGTACGACTTCCCGCCATAGAGAATGTCGTCACCTGCTTCGCCATAGAGCGGATCAAAACCGGCACCGCCATTAAGGGTGTCGTTGCTATCAGCACCCAGGAGCGGATAATAGGCACTTTGTCCAAACGAAACATCGTTTTCTTCACCACCTGGGATGATACTGAGTCTGCCAGCCCGCCCGTTTCTGATGACAACAGCATCGCCGTTTCCGTATTCCAGGACTATATCTTGTCCGTCGGCGTCATAGGTGATTTGGTCGTAGCTGGTTGTGGCGTATTTGAGCTCAAGATTGTCCAGATTAATGGAATCAGCGAAACGAAGAGTGTTATTTCCCTGCATGTCGCTTATGAAATCTATTCCATCTCCTGGAGCTATCATATAGATATCGTTGCCGTTACCACCGAGCAACAAGTCGTTGCCGCTGCCTCCTTCTAATATGTCTTGACCGCCATCACCCTGCAGCTCGTCATTACCGGCTCCACCGTACAAAATATCATCACTGATATTATGCTCTTGGTTCATTCCATCGTCGCCGATGATCAGGTCGTCACCGTCTCCACCGTACAAAGTATCATCATCTGACTCACCGAACAGCACATCATCACCGCTCTCACCGTAGAGTAGATCTGCGCCACTCCCCCCTTGTAGTTGGTCATTTTCACTGCCGCCGTACAGATGATCATTTCCTTCTTCCCCTAGAAGCATATCATCACCACTCTCACCGTAAAGCAGATCTGTGCCGAGACCTCCTTGCAGTTCATCGTTGCCACTTCCACCGTATAAGGCATCATCACCGCTCTCACCGGCCAGCACATCGTTGTCGCCATCTCCATAAAGTAGATCTGCTCCGTTACCACCCTGCAGTTCATCGTCTCCGTCGCCACCGTACAGGGTATCATTACCGATATACAGGAACGCATCAACTTCATCATCGCCAATGAGCAGGTCATTGCCAGCACCACCATCAAGTCGGTCATCGCCTTCGCCGCCAATCAACAGGTCCTGGCCTTGGTCGCCAAAAAGAAAGTCGTTGCCGTAACCGCCATTAAGGTAGTCACGGCCATTTCCTCCACTTAAAATATCATTACCAGATACAATAAGATCAAGATTGTTATAGACCCATATGTTGTCGCTGCTGGTGTTGGTTACAAATCCCTTGTCATCATAGGTAGGTATGAAAGAGTAAGACTCCTCGAAAGCAATAAAGCCAAGGCCCATATAAGCATCGCCATACAACACATCATCATCGTCACCGCCGGTGAGGGTGTCCTTACCGCCACCACCCACCAGGAGATCATTACCGGCGTCTCCACTTAAGGTATCTTCACCAAGCAGGCCATTGAGGATATCTTGATCATCACCGCCATACATGGTGTCGTCAGCATAAGAACCCATGAGATAATCATTGCCGCTGTTACCATCGAGGATATCGGCATTATGGGCATCAATTGTTGTAGAATAATGAACCGCCCCATATATAAAATCGTTTCCTGAACCACCGAGCAGGTGATCGGAACCGTTCAGGCCAAAGAGGCGGTCATTGCCTTCTGCGCCATCAATGCTAAAGGTGGTTTCTAGAGAGACTTCCTTTTCAACATCTTGAAGAGGAAAGAGGTTACTAAACTCCCAGTAACCATTGTCAGTTTGCTGCGTGAGTTGGATAAAGGTCAGGCAGTTGCTTCCATCCTGAAAAGTATCATCACTGGTGGAGTGTGAAAGAGAGATATTCGCAATTCCCTGACCTTCGTAATACATTACATCAGTGGATTCTGTGCCGGTTAAGGAGTAATCATACTCAAACACCGGCTCTACATATTTTTCCAGGCTAATATCGAAGTTGCCGGAATTGAAGTCCTCGATGGTGAAGTTGAACGAGGTGTTGCGAGCAAAGACATCAAGGATGTTGGTATCGGTGTCAAGGCGGGCGATATAATTATCAGTCTCGTATAGGTCATTATTTTCACTTATCTGGGTAAGGGACAGGCCAGTGATTTGATTGGCCCCGTACCAGATTGTTCCCTGCTGATCCGAGTCGTTTATGATGTCACCAATACCGATATGGTAGGTGTCATTACCAGCACCGCCGGACAGTAAATCCACTGCCCAGTCGTCATCGCCGTCATTGGAACTGCCATAGATGTTATCATCGTTGACCGTACCGGTGATGGTGTCCGCACCGGCGCCGCCTTCGATGCGGGCGATATTGCTCACCGCAATCCCGGTTAGATCGATGGTATTGTATCCCTCGGTACCCGCGATTACGTTTTCACCATCTCCGCCGTTGATTATCTCTATGGAGTTGGCTGTCAGGGAAAGAGAGTTGACTCGGATAGTGTCGTCGAGGTTGCCGCCGAGGATTGTATCCTCATCGCCAATACCACCGTTGAAGGTGTCATAGGCCTCTGCGTCTTTATCAGAGCCATGGACTATGAAGGTATCGTTACCGGCACCGCCGTTCAAAACATCGCTTCCGGTGCCACCTTCGAGGGTGTCGTTGCCGTCATAGCCGTTAAGGAGGTCGTTACCGCCCATGCCGTACAGGTGATCATTACCAGTGTTGGCAATGGAACCAAAAGTATCATCGCCTTCAGTTCCCCACCAGTGTTCACGGTCCATATTGGCATCGATCATGCCGTTGTCCATTTCCGAATCGATGGTTAGTCTTGTATCACTGAAGTTGATATCGCGGTCAAAATTTGAGACGGTGGCATCCGGGTGAGTTAGGTGGTAGAGAAATAGAGCACGGTCTTGGAGGTATTGGGTGGAATAGTTTTCTACATTCAGTTCCCCGTTCTGGTTGAGGTGGCTGTAGTCGGTTCCAGTTATGGTGAATGGGTTTAAGTTGAACAAGGCGTATAGGTTGGCGGGATCGGAAACTTGATTTGTTAACGTCGCGTCTGTTTCATTTTTCAACAAATTCATAGAAAGGCCATTTACCGTAGCAGTGGAATTAACAAATCGATTGAATAATTCTTCGCTTCTGCCGTGAGAGTCTTCTCCTGTAACTTCAGCAAAGGTGCGAAGTATATGTTCCACACCAGTCATAAGAAAACTATCCGATAATACCTGGTAATCGAGCGAGTCATCAAACTTGGCAAGAATTTGATTATAATTCTCTAATGCGGCATTCAATGTAGTTATGTCATGCCCGGCCATCAAACCATTTGCATTTTCAATTCCCCAAATAGGTAGTACACCGCCGAGATGATCGTTTCCGGCTAGGAATGCACTAAAATCGGTTGCTAAATTGGACAGGATGTCGCCATTAAGCAGGCCACCATCTTGATAGGAGATTGTCAAGAGATTGTCCTTGATCCAGGGGTCGTTTTTATCGCCAAGTCCAAATGTATCCAGTAGCTGTCCAAGTACGTTGTAATAGCGTAGTGGCGAAGGGAAAAGGCTGCTGAGTAGATTCGCTCCATAAGGATTGAAGGCGTATCCTTGAATATGTAAATCGGCACCAACGGCTTGGGTAATAATGCCGCCGAGAGAATGACCAGTGAGCGTCAGATCTTCAGCAGAAATATTATGGGCAACCATCATCTCCTGCACAAAATCCCGACCGGCTGAAATTTGTGGGTTGTAATTAACCAGCGCGGTTAAGCCGTTAGATATCCAGTCCAGATTTTCTTGCGTACCTCTGAAAGCAATGACATGTTCATCGGTCGGATTGCCGGCGCTATCGTTTTTGGCGAACAGGATTGCCTGCATGTTGGTGATGAGGGTGGCTCTATAGTCGATGACAGTGTAGGAGGAATTAAGAGTGAAAGAGTCATCTTCATTTGCATTGATAACTTTATCGTAATAAATAAAATTTTCCTGCCCATATTCACTGTAGGCGATATCAGCGAGTATGCCCATGTCAGTAATGATTTGCTGATTATGCAACATACAGCTTTCTCCTTTCAATTTAATTTTTTAAATAAATCTCTGGTGATCCCCATATGTGCAGGATGGTGAGAGACGGTTTTGTAAAAGACAAAAACTCTTTGATCAAATCCGGCATAACTAGACATCCCACACATTGCATGGGGGTAATAGTATTGGCGTCCAATGCCAATATCGGGCATTAATAAATACCACCTGCGCATTAATCTGCGGTTATAAGCTAAAACCTCGTCTGTTTTATTATCTACAATCTTGACTTCATCACTCCAGAGATAGCGACGTTGAAAAGGCGTAAGAGAAACAGGGTTGAATGTGACACTGTAATTAAGCTGTGGCATTGTCTGCCGGGTAAAATTTATCCCCCGTTCAGCAATTACTTTTGCTTCTACACTCAACATGTTAAAGTAATTGCCCTCTCTCTTATAGGCCTTAATATCTCTGCTGTTTTGCCAATCCTTCTCAGTTGCAGTAAACAGATAAATCGATCCATCTGGAGCATTAAGGGCCATGGTTTTCAGATGCACTCCGTCTAGATAGTTTCGGATCATCAATAGCCGATCTTTTTCGTTAAAACCGGGGTAGATATTGTCTTCCCAGTAGATACTGTCAGGATATTCAACAGTCTTTTTGGTAAAGGTTTTGGGTTGAGGGTCGGATTTGCAGATCTTGTAGGCGAGTATATTGGTGAGGATAATGTCGTGCGTTAGAGCCAGTAATGCTGCAACAAAAAGGATAATGCTGGCCCATAGGGCTATTTTTTTTGTCCTTTTTTTTACTGGTTGAGCGACAGAAGGCTTCATGCGGTCACCATTTCTACAAAACTGATAGCGATTTGCTGATCATGGGTTTCGAGAACATCACACTTTGTTCCATCTGGTTTGTCGTCGCTGGCATCACCATCAAGTTGCCTATTACCATCGACGCTGATCAATAGATTCGGGCCTTGTTTGCCAAAAAGAATGTCGTTGTTGTAACCACCTTCAAGGTAATCGCGGCCCTTACCCCTGGTTGAGATATTATTACCCGATAGGGTAGGATTGAGACTGTTGACGCCCCTTACATTATCATTGGTGATAACGGTGACAGGGGCGACAGGGGGAATATACCAATCAAAGGCCATTGAGGTAACCGGTAGCCATTGCACTATCAGAGACAGCGGGCTGGTTAGAACAAAAAAAACAAGTAGTTGTTTCATCAATTAATCGTCTCAGGCAACTACAAAATAGTGCTAATTAATTCGGCAGTATTTTTTTAGTTAAGGTGCGAGTTAGTTAGGGTGGTGGGACTATAATCAAAGCATCGTACCTTGCCTATCCGTAAAATTACCTATTTTGTCAATTTTAGTGAGGAATTTTTGGATACTGAATTTTGCTGCCAGGCGATTGCTTTTGCAGAATTTGATTGAGTGATGGGTTGGATCATAAGGGGAGCGAATGTCCATCTTCATCAGCATATTGGTAGGTTATGGGCTGATTAGGGGAACAACAGGGGACAGACCGGTGCATGGTTTGCATGCTTCCCGGGGACACCATCCTTAACTTTTAAGCAGATAGGCACAATAAAGTATGATTTCCCTGATCTTGTGCGAGAGAATAACAGTTGTGACTGTTAACAGATCGGCAATTGAAAGGAAAGGTGTCCAACTTGAAATCAAACTCAACAAAAGTCAAAAGCAGACTTGACCCCTCTGTTGTGTTGCGAATTGCTCAGATGGTATACTGGTATGTATGCAAATAAAAAGACAAATGAGAAAGAAGTGGCTGGGCGTTGTGAGTACCAACTTGGGGAGGGCCTTGTCTGGATTGGGGTATCAAGTTGCTAGGAATTGATCTTAAATGGGAATGATTGAAAAAAAGAGTGGCACTTTGTCGTACCATCTGCGATACTTAATCCTATCAGATGAAAGAGGAGGCATACGCTAAAGAGTATTCTCTGTATACTTACCTCATCAAAACAGATTTTTTTTTGGGGGGGTATAATGACCAGTTCATTGCATCGGGGAAAAAAAATCTTTGGTTTTCTCTTTATCGTCTTGCTGATCTCTTCACTGTGTAATTTCTCTCTTGTTTTTTCCTCCGTCCTGCCCAGCTTTGTTCGCCTTTCCCCCATATCTGCCCAGATACAGACACCGACAGCTATTGCCCTTGATGGCGCGGGCCGTCTCTATGTTGCCGAGGCTTCCGTCAATTCGGTCAAGGTCTTTAGCCAGAGCGGTCATTTCATCTCTTCCCTCAGCGGCCTTGATAAACCTGTCAGCATCGCAGTAGATGCGGGCGGGCGCATTTTTGTTGGTAATGCCGATAAAGGGAACGTAGCAGTTTTTGACAGTTCTTTTGTTCCCCTGTTCAAGCTTGGTAAGGGTGACGGAGAGTTTGGTTTGCCCATGGATATTGCTATTGACGGTGTCGGGAAGGTATATGTTGTCGATAAGGAGAATAATGCCGTCCGCATCTACAATACCAGCGGTGAATTCGTTACAATGGTGGGAACTCAAGGGAGTGGGGCCGGTCAGTTGCATCACCCCGTTTCTATCGCCATAGATACTGTTAGCAATGAACTGGTGATCCTCGATCACCAAGAGGTGTATGACACTTGGTCCAATGCCATGATCGATGGCGCCCGCCTCCAGTTTTTTGACATGAGTGGTACTCTTAAACGTGACTACGACATGTTTGGTTACGATATCGCCGCCGGGGAACTGGTTGTGCCTATCCAGGTGACGGTTGACGCTGTAAGCCGCGTATATGTGACCGATTCCCGCTTGCAGAAGGTGATGGTTTATGACAATCAGGGCGTTTTCCTCGGCCAGGTAGATAGCACAGAATCGCCCCTCAGAACCCCGCTTGGGATAACGATAGGGAGTAGCAACCGTCTCTATATCGCCTCTTTGCTGGCCCATCAGGTAGAAGTTTACGGTATGGATCACTATTCCGTAATGAACGCAGTCCCGGCAGAATTTTCCTTTAGCGCCATTGTCGGCGGCAATCCTCCTCCACCACAAAGTCTGACCATTTATAACGATGGGGTGACAACCTTTTATTGGAGCGCCTCTGCTGCCCTTGAAAGTCCATGGGCCAGCCTCGCCATACAGTCGGGCACACTTGAGCCCTCTGCAATATTTTCCCAGGATGTTTCGGTAACCGTCGACGGGCTTGCAGCAGGCCAATATCAGAGCAGCATTCTCCTAGCTAATGAGAGTGGAGTAAGTGAGAAGATACCGCTGACGCTGACTGTTTTGTCCAACCCTTTGACTGTTTCTCCTGACGGATTGTTTTTTGATGTGGAGACCGGTACAGCGGTCCCTGGCCAGGAACTGAGTGTAGCTACTACGGGTGATGGTCTCCTTTCCTGGCATGCCTCCAGCGATAGTCCATGGCTAGCGCCAAGTAAGACGACGGGGATAACTCCAGACAGTCTCCGTGTGGATGTTGATGGCAGTGGCCTCGCGGTCGGTACCCATACCGGCAGGATTACGTTTACAGGAGATGATGACACCTTTGTTGCGATTGGAGTTGATGTTGTCCTTCATGTCAGTGAGTCTGTCAGCCCACCTCCCATAGAACATCCTCTTGATTCGGGGACTGGTGACGGTTCGCTGGTTCAGGATAAATGGGCCTGGGTGGTCAGCAATGTCCTGACTGGTACTTCACTGAACGGTGTATGGGGCAGCGAATCCAGAAACGTGTATGTCGTTGGTGACAATGGCTCAATCCTCCATTATGACGGCAAGCAATGGGGTGCTATGGACAGCAGCATCAGCACCGGCAACCTCTATTCAATATGGGGGAGTTCGGATACAGATATTTATGCGGTGGGGGACAACGGCCTTGTCCTTCATTTTGATGGCAAGCGCTGGTCTTCTATCGCTGCTGCTGTTACCGCGGATGCACTGCAGGACGTCTGGGGCGGTGGTGGTGAGGTCGCTGCGGTGAGCACCTCCGGACTGGTTTTAGAGAATGGTCTGTCCACCAGTTCGGCAACCGGGGTTGCCTTGCGTAGCCTCTGGGGCAGCTCCGAGACAGACGTCTTTGCCGCGGGTGAATCCGGGGCAGTTTTCCACTTTGACGGTAAAGACTGGAGCCCAATGAATTCGGGGACGGAAGAGCTGTTGAACAGTGTCTGGGGCAGCAGTGCTGATAATGTTATTGCTGTGGGTGGGAATGGGGTCATCGTTCATTATGACGGTAACACCTGGAGCACAATGGAGTCTGGAACCAAGGAAACTCTTACAGGTGTCTGGGGTATGGACATGAACAGTGTTTTTGCGGTTGGTGCCAAGGGCACGGTTCTCTATTACAACGGCAGCGCTTGGCATACCGCTGATTCGCTGTCTGCCGGTAATCTGCACGATGTCTGGATCAGTGCCAGGGGCATGGTCTTCGCTGTAGGTGATGACGGTACTGTTGTTTACGGCAGAGTCAGGGGCTTTCCCTGGAATCTGATCTTGAACAATATTTTTAACAATAGCGTCATGGAAAAGAAAAAAGTCAGTGCACCAAGGCAGTGATGGCTCAAGACGATAACTGCTCCATGGCTGTTCACCTCCGCCTCAGTTCCGGGTTTGGATGGAAATACCAGGACAAGCTCCCAGGGTGAAAACCGTGAGCACAGACGGGAAGCCATAAGTGGATACTCGTTGTCCGAGTAGAATTAGAATCATAAAAAAAACAAGGTAACTCTCCAGCAGCACTACATCTTCTTTCATTGGGGTTTCTCGAAGAGCAGGAGTATGCTTCGAAGTCCTCACCGAACCAATATAATGCACTACTGAACAGGTACAGAGCGGTTGTTTGCCATTACTCGAATAGTTACAACATAAGAATGCAGGCAGGGGGATTTGGCTGAACACGCCATCACTCCTGTGAACTGGAGGATACATCGCATGATAAAGAGGATACATTTTGTTCATTGCCTGTTCCTTTTGGCATCTGTTTTCGGCATGGTCTGCCAGGCCAGCGCCGGCCTTGATGCCCCGCATGATGCGAGCAAAAGCATCGGTTGTTTATCCTGTCATGAGATGACCTCGACCGAGCCCATGCTTATTCCACCCATGGGTCATGTTGCCCAGGATATTGATGATACCCTGTTTAACAATCTCTGTTGGAGTTGTCATAATGAGGTAATTGCTCCCTATGTTAAAACCCATTCCAGTCTTCAGAGTGATAGTAGTTATGGACAGTGGACTGTGGAGTGTTGGGTTTGTCATAACCAACACTTTCAGGAACAGAACCTCCATAATGGCAGTAGCTATGGCAAGTTTATCAGGCGATCCATTGATCTTAAAAATATTACCGGTTTGGTGAAAACCGGAGTTAAGGAGATCAAATTACTTGGGAACAATGGCCTTAACTCCTTTGCCGACAATGATGCGGATGGTGATGGCATCCGTGATGGTATTTGCGAAGTTTGTCATACCAGGACCACTCATTTTAGAAATGATGGGAGTGGCAGCGATCAACTGCATGCTAATGTAGGAAATGTGGCAGGGAAAAACTGTATGACATGCCATAACCATCGGAATGGTTTTGCTCATGGTGGAGGTTCGGGTGCGGGTTGTATAGAATGCCATGGGCATGATGCCGGAACAGTGTATGGTGAGACCGCTGATTCACCTTATACGCCAAATGTCGGTGGCGCCACGAGTATGGGAGCCGGGAGCTTTCAGAGCCATTCAACCCATACCGAAAACTTTGATGATGACCTGAAAGGTCCGGCGATATACTGCAATGCCTGTCATGATGTAAACAGCTTTCCCTCTTTTGCTTCAGGCAGCGATACAAATGGTGATGGCCGCATTGACTTGAGTGAAACTGATGTCTGCGATACCTGTCACAGTCCAGGCGGCACCTATGATGGAATCAACGATCCGGTCATAGGTGCTAAGGCGATCTGGCGAAGCGGTGCCTATACTGCAACTGATGAGAGCACCCTGCGTACCAACAAAGAAAAATGGTGTGCTACCTGTCATGATGAATCGGCTTCTCTGATCAGCAGTGTCACTGCCCCGAATGTCATTGGTGATGAAGACGGTGCATATACCTATGGTACCGGTTGGGGCTATTACCAAACCGGTCATGGCCTGGGAGCTGGTGAACAATTTCCTTCCAAGGGTGGCGTGGAGACCCTCAGCGGCAGACCAGTGGAGTGTGACAGCTGCCACGATTATGCAACTGCCCATATCGACGGCGCGTCGCGGACCTATGATGATGGCGATGTTTTTGGCCTCGACCCAGCTGTTTACCGGCAAGGGTACCGGCTGAAATTGATCGGGGGGCAGGAACCGATGGTAATGCCCCGCAAGGCTAATATCGGCAACAATGCTGATCAATTCCGGGTCTGTTTCCAGATCGGCTGTCACGACTCCGGTCCTTTTATCGATTCCGGCAACATGAATACCAATCTGGTGACTGACGGAATTAATCGCCATACATACCATTTGAATTTTAACAACCAGGAGATGCATGCCTCCGACTGGTCCGGTGCCTATAACAGTCGTATGACGTGTGTTGGCTGCCATAACGTCCACGGCTCGACCCGTCTGGCCATGGTGCGGGACGGCAAGCTTATTGACAGTGAACCCGGTCAGGAGATCTGGTACAAACATGATGCTATCTCTTACATTACGCCTGGCACCCAGACCCCACCCATACCGGAAAATCTGACCCTCTCTGCAAGCGACGGCACTGCATGGATCCCGACAAGTTCTGGGAACCTCTGTGTCCACTGTCATCCTTCCAATGGTTTCTTAGGAAAAGAAGATCGCACTCCCTTCCAGGATATTGCTCGGGCACCGGTCCTTGAATGGGCAGGTATCACCGGCCTGACTGCAGACGGGGTTGTTCCTGATAACGCAGTTGGCGGAAGTACCTTCCTTTTTCTGGTCTCATATAGTGATATCAACAACGATAGTCCGACTTCCATCGAGGTTTGGGTTGATCTGAATGACAATGGCAGCTATGAGGTCGATGAAAAGTATGCCATGACCGGGAGCGAAGCTCTGGACACCAATCTGGTCGATGGCAAGAGCTACTCCAAGAGGCTCACCATTGCCAAGGCCGGGGACAGCGTTCTCAACTATCGTTTTTATGCCCATGACGGTAGTCTTGAGGCGAGCGGTGCTCCGACTGCCGACAGCACACTGACCATTCTCAACACTACTCCAACGCTGGCCTGGACAGGTGCGGATTTTTACCTGGTTGATGGTGTTAACCCTGATACCGGCGGCAATGGTGCCACCTTTACCTTCCGCATTACCTATACGGATAGTGATAATGAACTACCGTCGATCGTTCAGGTCTGGGTTGATGCAAATGATGATGATATCTATGAGGATGGTGAAAAGTACGCTCTGACTGAGGTTGACAGCGGTGATACAACGATCAGTGACGGCAAACTCTATACCGGCAGCCTGTCCCTTACGCGAGCAGGAGATGGAGACCTGAGCTATCGCTTCTACGCTGCAGATGCTTATGACAACGCAACGGGCGTGCCGACTCATGATTCACTACTGACTGTTCAGGTCGGGGCCAACAGTCCACCCGTCCTGGAGTTTGTTGCTGCCGACTGTACTGTCAGCGGCGTGAAGCCACAATTGGGAGCCACCGGCGGCGACTTTGTTTTCACAGTGCGGTATACGGATACGGAGGGACAGTGCCCTTCTGGTGCCGGCGACATCCAGCTCTGGGTCGATGCAAACGACAACCTTATCTATGAGGCTACTGAGCAGCACGACCTGACAGCTGTCGATACGGGAGATAGCGACTGTATCGACGGCAAACTCTATACGACCACCAGAGTACTTACTCTGGCTGGCGACAATGTCCTGAACTACCGTTTCCAGGCAACGGATGGGAGCGATACGGCTCTTGGTGCAGCAAGCAGTGATCAGAGTGTAACGGTTGTCGATGCGCTTAAGGTCCGTCCTGCCGGAGGTTCGGGCTGGTACAGCACAATCCAATCGGCTATTGATGCAGTCAATGGCGCTCACACCGTGCTGGTTTCCGAAGGGACCTACAACGAAGATCTTGTCTTCGAATTCGGCAGCAATGACAGCAATACCCAAGTCCGCTCGCTCTGTGGTCCGGATACGACCATCATTAATGGCAGCGGCAGTGGCAGTGTGGTCACATTCAATCGTTATAGCGGCAATATGCTCGACGGCTTTCAGGTCACCGGCGGTACCACCGGCATTGACATAAGGGGTACGAATGTGACGATCAATAACTGCCGGGTACACGATAACAACAGCCTCGGCGGCATCACTGCTGTTCAGTCCGGCGATCTTGCGAAACTGACTCTGAGCAATTCAGAGATCTATAATAACAGTTCGGATAGAGGGGCCGGTGTCCTTATCTGGAGAGGGACAGACCATTCTATCAGTAACTCAATCATCAGGAATAATACGGCTGTGGGCAATGACTCCTTTGATGGTGGTGGCGGACTGTACTTCTCGCAGGTTGACACGGTCACCATCAGTAACTCGATCATCAGTGACAATGCGACTGTAGGAGCTTATCCCGGCGGCGGAATTTACCTGGCTCAGGTTGTAGAACTTACCGTCAGTGACAGCATCATAGCCGATAATAGTTCGGGTAACAACGGCGGCGGTATCCTCTGTAATAGTGGCGTGACTATCAATCTCATACGCAGCCGCATCACCGGCAATACAGCCGTCAACTTAGGGGGAGCGCTCTGCCATAACACTTCATCAAACAATACCTCTTTCGAGAACTGTATCGTGGCTGACAACCGGGCTGCCCAGGCGGGCGTGGCAAGGATAAACGGTGGTTCTTTCGACATCATCAATTCGACGATCGCCAACAACCAGGCGACGGTCAGCAACAGCGGTGCGATCTATAACCAACTCGGGACAATCACCATTCGCAATAGTATCTTGTGGGGTAACCAGGCAGCGACCGTCGGCCACATTGCTTTTTTCAACGACGGCTCAATGACCATAAGCGATTCTGTCATCCAGGGCGGCGCTGACGGCAGCTTCACCAATGCGCCATTTTTCAACGGCAATGTGACCCCGGTTGTCACTGGTTTTGTCTCGGATGATAACCCTTGGTTTATGGACAGTGGCGACTACCATATACAAGCCTTTTCTTCGGCTATCGATAAGGCCTCGGCAACTTATGCCCCGGCAGTGGACATCGACGGCCAGAGTCGCCCCCAGGGCGATGCTGATGATATAGGTGCATATGAATATTCTCCTTGAAAAAAAATGGGGTCAAGTCGAAAGCGCCGGTAACAGCCTCTAATTCCGGTAACACCATCCTTATCTTTCAAGCAGATAGGCATAATTAACGATGACTGTCCTGATCTTGTGCGAGAGAATAAAGTTGCGACTGTTAACAGGTTGGCAATTGAAAGGAAAGGTGTCCAAAATTCAAATTAAACTCAACAAAGGTCAAAAGTAGACTTGACCCCTTTGCTGGACCCCTTTGCTGACCCCTTTGCCTTCCTGTCTGTGCCCCCATACCCCGGACGGCAACATCTCCTCCTGCATGCGGTACCTCAACGGCGTCTATACTCAGCGCTTCAATCGAGCGCACAAAAAGGAAGGGCGGCAGTTGTTCCGCAGAAGATTCAAGGCTGTGGTTGTGGATAACGACAGTCATCTCTTTGAGGCCTGGTGTTCGCTACATTCTTAACTCAAACGCAATAAAGGCCAAAAGCAGACTTGAACTCTTTGCTTCCTTTGCTCTTTTATTGAAACTTATTGGAAATAATATTAAACTGTTGCCATTTGAAATAACAGAGAAAAACCATAACCAGTCAACGCAACGGAGAAAGAAGATGATCAGAAAAGTGTTTCCCTTGTTTTTTGCGGCCCTCCTCATGACATTCAGCGGTCAAGCCATGGCCGGTGGCAGCCAAAGTTATCCCAATGGTGCAGAGGCTTTTATGGCAGGAGCAGTTCCTCCTCCCGGTTTCTACTTTCTTGACTATATGTATTATTACAATGCAGATACCATGAAGGATGACAATGGCGATGATATTGCTGCATTTGATGACGTGTCGGTGCTTGCCAACGTATTCCGTTTTTTATGGGTGAGTGACAAACAGATTCTCGGCGGTAATTATGGCATGCATGCCTTCCTGCCAATCCTCAGCACCGACCTGAGCTTTAATGCTCCAGTTGGCCCCGAATCCACAAAATCCTATGATGACACTAATGTCCCCTACGTTATTGTCAGTCCTTTTATCCTGGCATGGCATCTTCAAGAAGGAAAACTCCACCTCGTAACCTCTTTGGCCGATATCTATATCCCAACCGGACAGGATGATGGCAACATGGCATCCGTGGGCAGGAACTTCTGGACCATTGAACCGGTATTTGGCATCACCTATATGACAAATGGCTGGGAATTTTCAGGAAAATTCATGTATGATTTCAGCACGAGTCAGGATGACTATGCCACTGTGTACGGATTTAATGTTGACCGTGATCCGGGCCAGGAATTCCACTTCGATTACTCAGCATCTTATGAAGTCAGCCCCGGCCTTCGTCTTGGCTTGAACGGTTACTACTATACCCAGACCACCGATGATTCATATGATATTGACAGCTCCCTTCCTGCTCCTGTTCAGGCGCTCTTGAAGGAAGACGAGGGGAATCACAGTCAGGTTTTTGCTGCCGGCCCCGGTATCTGGTACAATTATAAAAATATGTTCTTCTCACTTAGAAATCAGTGGGAGATGGCTGCAAAGAATAAGACCGAAGGATATAATGTCTGGGCTAAATTCACCTATGCTTTTTAAGGCATAGCGACATCCCCCAATGAAGATATAAAAAAGGCCACATGAGTATTCGTGTGGCCTTTTTTATTGATCAAAAAAAGGGGTCAAGTCTCCCTTTGGCTTTTGCTGTGAATGGCTGGTAGAAAAAACAAGTCCAGACCACTCTGGATAGAATGTCCAGCCGCCTGGTATTCCCTTATAAAATGGGCTGGCGAAGAGAGATGATATTCTTTTCGTCCAATGACTGTGAGCTTTTCAGCACCGTTTTGATCAGAAGAGGAATTAACGATCCCTCTCTTCAGGATTACCCCTGCCTCACCCTGCTAACCTGTACCCCCTGTGCTGTTTTCGGCGCTGCAATTCATCTCAAATACCTGGTCTTTGCCGACAGCATACTGGCTTGAAGGGAATGGTTTTTTGGTCCTGCTTATGTTTCCTTGCTAATCGCTACTAAATCTTGTTCTAATGTGGTATGCTTGGCGGCGGAGTCAATGATTTTAGGGTGTTCAGGTCATCAATGGTTGTTCGTGAGAAGGAATTGGAGAGGATGAAGGGAAAGGTAATTGTCAGCGGTATTTTATGGATGTGTCTGGTGTGCCTGTCTTTGGCCTGGAATCTGTATAGTGCTCAAAAAGAACACGAAACTATTGCCCTGCTGACGGCCAGAAGTTTCTTCGATCAGGTCCTTATTGCCCGGCGCTGGAATGCCGAGCTTGGTGGCGTCTATGTCCCCATCGGCAGGAAAGTCACTCCTAATCCCTATCTCAAAGACCCGTTGCGCGATATTACCATTAATGAGACATTGACGCTGACTAAGGTGAATCCTGCCTTCATGACCAGGCAGATAGCAGAGATTGCTGCCGAGGAGAAAGGCCTGAAGTTTCATATCACCAGCCTCAATCCCATTCGTCCCGAAAATGTGCCATCTCCCCGCGAAGAGGTGGCCTTACGCTCTTTTGAGTCGGGAACGAAAGAGGTCGGATATTTTCTTTCGGACGAAGACTCCGCTCCTTTTTTTTATATGGCGCCGTTACAGACCGAAAAAGGGTGCCTGAAGTGTCACGCCGACCAAGGGTATAAAGAGGGTGACATCCGAGGGGGAATATCTGTTACCCTGCCCTATCTTGCAAGTTTTTCCTCCCTCTCCCTGATCGTCGGTCATCTCCTTGTAGGGCTGGTGGGACTGGCCGCTATTCTGAACTTTGGCATAAAACTGCATAGGGCCTACAACAGGATTCTCCATCAGGCAGTCATTGATGCCCTGACAGAGATCCCCAATCGGAGGAGTTTTTCCGAGACTATCATGCGTGAGTTGGACAGGTGCCAGCGGGAAAACTTTTCTCTGGCTGTTATCATGTGTGATGTGGACAATTTTAAGGCCTATAATGATACCTATGGCCATGCCAAAGGGGATGATTGTCTGGTGCAGGTGGCGCAGGTCCTGAAAAACAGCCTCCATCGTTCTACAGATTTCTGTGCCCGATACGGAGGGGAGGAGTTTGTGGTCATTCTCCCCAATACTTCAAAAAAAGGTGGCCTCCATGTGGCCGAAAGGATCCGTCGGGAAGTAGAGAACTTGAAGGTTGTGCATGAAGAGTCCTTGCCCCTGGGGTTCGTCAGTATGAGCTTTGGTGTCTCTATTAGAGAGATTGATGCTCTCACTGCCCATGAGCAGTTGATCAAACAGGCTGATGCTGCCCTTTATCTGGCTAAGAAAAATGGGCGTAATCGTGTGGAAGTTTTTGCTGAGAGGATGATTGCTTGATTCAGGGGACTTGTATAGTGTCTTTTTTTCGTTCTTAGAAGTCCAGCCGTTAAGTCAACCCTAGGAGCCTGTCGGACTTAGACATAAATCTGCTGCAAATTTGACAAATCGGCCCATATTTCCATGGCTTTTCGTTAAATAGACCTGCTATTCGCTTCAAATCCATGAAAATCTGGTCTCGATTTCTCTAATTTTCGCTACGATTCTCTAAATCCGACAGACTCCTGGAACAAAGAGTAATGGAAAGAGCAAGGTGTATATGGTATTGTAGGCCCATCTGTTTGAGAAGGTTTTGTTTTATGATAGAAGGTTTTGTTTTATGATATGAGGGAACATGTCTTCTGGAAAATATTACGTATATATCGCATTGTTGCTCGTTGTTTCTTTGTCGCAGGGAGGATGTTCCATATCCTATTCCCTGGAAAAATCCTCTGACTCAGTCTCTGCAAGTCTTGATTCCATCACCTCTATTTCAACCTCCTCCTCCGGAGGTGAGGAGAGCGAGGAGAGAAAGGTCAGGGAGACGGCCACCGTTTATGAGGAAGATATCGCCGCAGTCACAGTTCTGTATGTCAGTCGAGAAAAGAATAATGACGAGTTTCAGCGTAAGGTGGCAAGCATTGCCAAAAATCATGGTATCAGTGACTGGGAACAGGATGATAGTACTTTTCTGGCCATGGGCAAGGGATTGAGACGGGCCGGAGTTGCCGAGGATTCCATTGGCAACCTTTCCTATTTCCGTTCCATTGTTGGCAGCTCAAAATACGCTGAGGTGTTAAAAGGGTACAGGCAGTAGCTCCTGTCAGAGACCTCATCTCTCTCCCAGCTTTGTCAGATACGGTTAATTCCCATAGGGAGATTATAGCCTCGTCAAGTTGATCGGGAGAAGCTGAGGCAATGGAAAACGCTTGTCGCATGGCGAGGATTGCTGGAGGGACCCATTTGCTTAGGCGTATCATCCTTTGCTTGCTTCTTTTGTTTTTTGCATCCCCGGTGTGGGCATCTCAGAGAGGAGATGGCTCAGAGGCGGTGACTCTGGACTTTCTCTATGTCAATGCCAATGCCGGAGAAGCCGCAGGTGGCCACACGGCCTTGCGTCTGGGCGACTCTGTTTTTCACTACCAGTTTTTTCCAGATACCACCTTTCTTCTTGTCCGCGAACCTTGGGCGGAATTTCGCTTCCTCTATAACGATCTCCATAATCGGACCATCTCCCTTGCCTCTCTTCCCCTGGATCCCGGGGTCTATGCAGGGATCAGAAATCACTTCACTGAATTACTCATTGGCCAGCAGCAGTTTTTTGCTGCATACGAAGGGGTGCAGGAAGAAGAGAAGCTTATTCGGGAAATGTTGAACGGAAGCTATGAACTCTCTGTCCCCGGTCTCGGCTTTTTCAGCAGACAGAGGACGGATACGCTTTTTGCTGCACCATTAAAAAAACAGCTGGAGGCAGAACTGGGCAGGGAGTTTCTCCAGCTGGCAGTGGCCCGGGCCGATGGAAACCTGGAAAGGACTCTTGCTGCCGTCAGTGGTGGAGAGAGAGTCGGCCGGAATCTCCGTGAGCAGCTTGTGTTGCGGGAGTCTCTTCGCGTTCTTGCAGAGGCACGGACGCTGGACGAAGGATCTCTTGTCCCTCCCATGCCTGGAGAAGGAAGGCTGGGGCCTCTTGGTGCAGGACGCCTGCAAGGATTTGGCGAGCAGCTGGCCCATTCCATCACCGAGCTGCTTCAGTCCACCCGCCCGGACAGGGGAGAAACCCTGCTCCTGCAGATGGCAAGATACCTGGCTGTCCAACGCTCACTGGCTGCAGGGCAGCTCTACACCCTCGATCCTTTCCCGGATGAGGGCAGGAGAGTCTGGCTTAGCGCGTCAGAGTTGGGAGAAGAGCGGCTGCTCGTTCTCCAGGAAAATTTTCTGCGCCAGGCGGTGAAACGCCGCACTCTGTTTTATGAGGAAGAACTGCATCCGGAAATAGCCTATTCATTTCTGGAGGCGAGTCGGGGACGGGCCTGGGAACTGTTGCAGGCAGGCGGTGGACAGCAGGAGGTGAGGATACTGGCCCAGGGTGTGCTCCCCTCGCGGAGGAGGATGGCTTCCCTGGGGGCCCTGGAAATAGAGCGAGAGAAACTGCAGGCCACCCGGCAGGCCCTGGCTGAGGAGCTGAACCTCCTGGAGGAGAGGAGTGAAGAACTCTACGGCTACAATCTTTTTCGGCGTAACTGTGCCACTGAGCTGATCCGGTCATTGAATTCCACCTTTGCCGATGCACGCACAGGAGAAGCGGCCTTGGGCGGATGGCTGGAACCGGACAGCGGGCTGGTCTTTGTCCCTTTTCTTTTCTATGAACAGAGTTGTGCCACCTTCCCCCTGGAGGACGAACAGACTCTGACCGCAAGGCGTCTGCGTAAGCTGGAAAAGCTCTACGAGCAGGAAGGTGACCTTCTGGTCTGGCTCAGAGAGTCGAATACCCTTACCGCCACCCTCTATGAGCCCCGTGCCAAAGATACTCCCTTTCTTTTTTTTACCGACGACTCCCTCCTCCTGCGTCCGCTTCAGGGGGTCTTGAATGTTGGCTATGCCGCCCTGCATGGAGCTGCCGGCCTTGTCACGTTTCCCTTTGATGGCGGCGACAGGTTACATCAGGCGGCACGCGGCATCTTCTACAGTCTGCCGGAGCTGGCGTTTGGCAATATCAGAAAGGGGAGTTACTCCACTGCTGAGAGTGAAGAGGCCCAATAGGAGGAGTTTTTCGGCTGTATTGTCTTGGACAGGTATTCTCCACTGCAGTCGATGGCATAAAGACCGTTCCTGGGCTGTGGATAGTCTACAATGGAATAATTGTTTGAATTGCTAACAAAGAGGGGGAAGAGGCATGTGTAACAAATTGAGCGTATTACTTATTTTCATTGTCTGTAGTATGGTTATAAGTCTTTCCTCTCTGTCTGCTTCTGCGGCTCCTGATCTACCTGGAGCCGGAGAAGAGGTTTCCACGGGGGATTTTGTGATCGCTGCTGGGGAAACAGCTACCTTGGAGGGCATACTGAGCGGTGATACGACTCTCTTAAATTCAGGCACCTTGCATGTGGGGAATGCAGGTGGCTTTAAAGGTCTTGCCTCAGTAATAAATGAAGGCACTGTCAGCGGAGATCTGAAACTCTGGGAGACTGCCCAACTGTCCAACACTGGTCACGTGGAAAGTCTGTCCCAGAATGATAATACATTTACCTCTCTCAATGGCACTGCAGCAAATGTGCGCTTGTTTGCAGATGACGACTCAAGCATCGGTATTCAAATTGTTGGAACAGTGGAGAAGATAGATGCAGATGTCCTCAGCCCTGCGAACAGTGCTTTTCTACTCGTTAACTGTCCGAAATAAGTTTGTTTAAAGAAAAAGTCACGGGCGGAATGGTCAATAGGCCGGAGCGCCTGCTAACACAAGTACCTCCCGGGAAATACGGAATGATCAGAGGCGAAAATAGGAATTTTTCAGTGAATGTGGATACGATTATAAAACGTTAGCCAATGGAAAAAACGGATGACCAAAAAAAATAAGAGCATAGAAAAAACAATCGCTGGCATTGGTTGGTACAAAGAAGATCAATGGGATCTTTTGCTGAGAAATGCAGAAGATAAAGATGATCTGGAAACGACCTATGCAGAGTGGTTAGAAGGAATAAGCAAAGGAATGAAAGCGTTGTCAAAATCAGGGGTTCAATGTGAAAAAATACCTGTAGACGTAGAGGAAATAATTCAATGGTGCAGAGATAAAGGATACCCCTTTGACGGTGCTTCAAGATCGTTATATTTCGCCATAAAAACAAAAGAAATATTTGGCTGACCAGGCGCTCCGCCTGACATCTGGTGCGGCTCGGCTGTTGTTTCTGCTAAATTAATCGGTTACAGATATTTCTTCTCACTTGCCAAGATCTTTTCTGTGCCAGTGCCACTGAGCTCACCGCTACGACCTCTGAAACCGCAATCGATAACTTTAAAATGGAGAGGGCTGCAAATGGATATCAGGCAAGTTTCTAACAAGAAAAAGTATGATCTTGCTGCTTCATGTTATGACGCGATAGCCTTTATTCTGAGTCTGGGGCAGGTGGCGAGGCTTTATAGGGAGGTTTCGCAACGGCTTGATGTGCCTGGTGGCGGATCTGTTGTTGAATTGGGTTGTGGCCCCGCTTCTGTCATTCCAGATTTATTAGAAAAAATTGACAACTCTTCTGAGATTATTGGCATCGATTTTTCCAGTGAAATGATCGCGCTTGCCAATAGAAAAAAAGAAGTGAATGGCTGGAAGAATGTTCATTTTGAATGTATGGATATGTATGATTTTACTCCAGTTAAGCAGGTTGATGCAGTTGTTTTTTGCTTGGCCCTGACTGCCATGCCTGACTATAAAAAGGCAATAGAAAAGGCCATATCGATTCTAAAGCCAGGGGGGCAATTGTTACTTCTCGACTCGATTCCTCTCCATAGTAAGTGGTATCACCCTCTTGCCAATGCCTACACCTATTTTAAATCAATAGTTGTCGGAGCCAAACCAACCCGGGAAATTGTCAGATTTATCGCAGACAAAATGACCATTGTAGAAAATAAGGAAATGGTTTTTGGTGTCTATACATTGATAAATGCCAAGATATAAAGAAGGGAACAGGTCAATATTGTGAATATTGTTTTCCTGAAATAACGAAGATTTTGGGAAAAAGGGCTTTCTCGGAGAGGCTCTTGAGCGAGATCCTGGCATGAGGTTGCTCGCAGCTGAAAAGAGTACCGGACATCTTTAACCTTCCCCAGTCGCCCAAAACAGCTATAAACAAAGAGTGTTACAGGCTCAGCTCAGTTTTCTCCCTAAGCAGAAAATAGAGTGGACAATCTGTTCTTGAGGTGAGAGACTTTAATGAAGAGGAATAAAGACCACTTGGACCTGAACCCTGGCTCAATCGCCAACAGTCGTCGATTTATGCCTTGGTTGCTTCAGCCTAAGGGCCTGTAAGGGAATCACCTGGCTGATATTATGCTTATATTAGGGCCAGGTAATTTACTTACTTGCCCTAAACCATTCAGAGAATAAAACAGCTCGTCGAGGGACTGGGGCTTTTCTCCCCCAGTCTCCATCCCATAAGTTCCTTAAAGGAGATGCTGGTAATGACGCACTCACCCGAAGCACTTGGTATTTCCATTGTTCTGGCCGGGGAGGCTGGCCAGGGTATCCAGACCATTGAACAACTCCTCACCAAGATACTTAAATTGGATGGATATCATGTCTATGCCACCAAAGAATATATGTCCAGGGTGCGGGGTGGAACCAATTCTATCAGCATCCGTGTGGCTTCCAAGCCGGTGCAGGCACCGCTGCAGCGTATTGACCTCCTTGTGGCCTTGGATGAGAAAGTACTCTCCCATCTGCAGTACCGTATAACAGAGGAGACGATTATTGTCGGTGATCCTGAGGTGCTGGGGGCCGTCCCCGGTATATTGCCTGTTCCTCTCCGGCAGATGGCCAGTGAGCTCGGCAATGAGATGTATGCCAATACGATAGCCCTGGGCCTCATTTCGGGTCTGCTGGCTGTTGATGCTCAGGTCATGGAGAAATATCTGAGTAGCCGCTTTGCCGACAAAGGTGATGACGTGGTTGCCAACAATATCAAGGCCGCAGGCCTGGGATATGACAGGAGCTGGACCTTGCGGGAGAGTGGAGAAGTCCGCTTTTCCGAGATCCGCAAACATGAGCACAGCAATGAGATCATGGTCAATGGTTCCGAGGCGATTGCCATGGGAGCAATTGCCGGTGGCTGCCAATGTATCACCTCCTATCCCATGACACCTGGAACCGGCGTCATTACTTTCATGGCTCAGCACCAGCATGATTTCAACCTGGTCGTCGAACAGGCTGAGGATGAGATAGCCGCCATCAATATGGCCTTAGGGGCCTGGTATGCCGGCGCCCGGGCCATGGTGACGACCTCCGGGGGCGGTTTTGCCCTCATGACTGAAGGGGTCAGTCTGGCCGGGATGCTGGAGATGCCTGTGGTGATCCATCTTGCCCAGCGCCCGGGTCCGGCCACCGGACTGCCCACCCGAACGGAACAGGGGGACCTGGAATTGGCACTCTATGCCGGCCATGGAGAATTTCCCCGCATCATTCTCGCCCCCGAATCGCTGCAGAGCGCCTTTGCTGTGAGTCGACAGGCCTTTGATCTTGCGGACAGATACCAGGTCCCGGTGATCATTTTGAGTGATCAGTACCTGGTTGACACCTATTACAATACGGCCGCCTTTGCGTTGGATCCCCGTGAAACCCTGCCCTCTATTGTTGAGACGACTGAGGAGTACCAGCGCTATCAATTCACCCCAGACGGAATTTCTCCACGTGGCATTCCCGGCAGGGGGCTGGGTCTGGTGGGGGCAGACAGTGACGAGCATGATGAGGCTGCCCACATCACTGAAGATCTGGATCTGCGGGTAAAAATGGTCGATAAACGGTTGCGCAAGCTCGGGCGAATAAAAGAGGAACTCCCCGCTGCCGGATTGGAGGGTCACAAGGATTGGCGGACGATTATCATCAGTTGGGGGTCGGTTAATCCCATTGTCAGGGAGGCGGTGGCGGAACTCAATAGAAATGATGTCGCCCAGATTGCCATTCAGCAGGTCTATCCATTGCCGGCTGATCTTCACCAATACCTGAAAAAAGCGGACAGGACGATAATCGTCGAAAGCAACGCCACCTCACAGATGGGTAATTTGATCCTCCGGGAAACAGGGCACACATTTCAGCATGCCATTCTCAAGTATAATGGACTGCCCTTTACCGTGGAAGAATTGGTTGAGAATTTGCGGCAATGCTTATTGGCATAATGATGGGGAAGGAGAAAGAATGATGCATTTCGACATGGAGAAAATCGATATTGCCTGGTGCCCAGGTTGTGGTAACTTTGGTATCCTGAATGTTCTGAAACGCACTCTTGTTGACTTAAAAATACGGCCCCAGGATCTGGTTCTGGTATCCGGCATTGGCCAGGCGGCCAAAACGCCACACTATATTAAAGCCAATTTTTTCAATGGCCTGCATGGACGGGCTCTTCCCCCGGCCACGGCAATCAAGGCGGTTAATCCTGAATTGAAGGTTATTGTTACCAGCGGGGACGGCGACATGTACGGTGAAGGTGGCAACCATTTCATCCATGCCATCCGCCGCAATCCTGATCTTACCGTAATCGTGCATAATAATATGGTTTACGGCTTAACCAAAGGCCAGGCCTCTCCCACCAGTCAACTAGGGTTTGTCACCCCCCTGCAGGTCGACGGTGTTTTTGAAGAGCCTTTTAATCCCTTGGCGGTGGCGGTGGCGCTGAACGCCTCATTTGTGGCCCGCACCTCCATTCATGACCTGGCGCTGACCCAGAAACTATTTGCTCAGGCTATCCAGCACAAGGGGTTTGCTCTGGTGGATACCTTTACGCCCTGCGTCTCTTTTAACAAGGTCAATACACGGCAATGGTACCAGGAGCATACCTATATTGTTGGTGATGACTACGATCCCCAGGATAGGAATGAGGCCTTTAAAAAGGCTGTCGAGGCAGAACCCTGGCCCTTAGGGGTGATTTACAAGAGTCCGGCCAAAGCTAGTTTTGAAGAGAACCTCCCGGTCTACAAAAACAATAAACAGCCGCTCATCGATCGGAGAGTGCAATGGGAAAAACTTGAAGCCTTGATTGAGAGCAAGAAAATATAACCTTTTTTCCCTTTCTCCTCGTTCTTGGCTCGAATGTTTTTGTGCTATGGGTTAATAAGTAGGTATTGTTACCTATTTAAAAAAAATTAAATATGTGTTTCGATGAATGGGCATTCATTTTTTGAACAAAGAAGAAGATTCACTACAGGATAATTAAATATCGTAGTTTAATATTAACTGCACAGGGATAGCGCAGCGGTTTTTATGCTAAAAAAAATAGTTAATTATATTTCGGGGAGAAAAAAAACAGAAAATAAATTTTCTGCTCACGAGGATGGTATCCATCTTCATAAAAAATGTGATGCGTTCCAGGGTGATCTTTCGGTTGTCACCATCGAAAACGTTATGCAATTGATGAGTCACGCCGGTCTTTCTGGAGAATTAAGTATCGATACAGCGCAAAATGCAGCCATCTTTGTGATAGACAAAGGAACATTGGCGTTTGGTTACTTGAAATCTCAATCTTTTAAAATCGGTGAGAGGCTTCTGGAGAAGGGATATATCACGCCAGAAAATCTCCAAGAATGTTTGCAGGTATATAGAGCCCAGAGTGAGAAACCTAAATTTGGAACATTCTTGATTGATAAGGGATTTCTCCGTCACAATGATCTTGAAGAAACCCTCAAAGAACAGGTGAAAGATATCTTTTTTGAGGTTCTTTCCTGGAAAGAAGGATCTTTTGTCTTCTGTGTCAGTGATTGTGCCTCCAGTGAAGATATTCGCCTGGAAGAACGGATCGATCATCTCATTCTTATGGGGATTATTCAAATGGAAAACAAAATGTAACTCTTCAGCAGCACTCCGTCTTCTTCCGTTCAGGTCTTCGTGAAGGGCCCTGGGAGCTTGTCCGAGAATAGGCATTTTTTGTCGAACATAGAGGTACTTTTTAAAAAAAATAAATGTAGCCCTCTATTTGATGCTAAAACATAATTGTTTTCAATAACGAAGGGTTCAGGGAAAAGGACTTTCCCGGACAGCCTTCAGGTCACACGATTCCTCTTTGGCCACCTTCAAAAATAAAGTGTTACCAGTAGAACGTAGATGGGAAACAGCAAAGACAGAAAGGTGATGGCGAAGGAGGTGTCGGCATTAAATACCTATTGGCTCCTTCAATATTTGGCTGAGTATTATCCGAGCCTTGATCTCCAGAGTTTGGTCTCCCGGATTGCTCAAATGTTTCCTTGTTATATAGAAAACCTGCAAACCGGCAGGGTCGAGCAGGTCAGCCTTGCGCATCTGCAGACCCCCCGATATTGGTTTTCCCATCACTTTGTCAAGACCCTCCATGATTTGGTTCAGGAGCATATTCCTGATCCCAGGCTGGGGTACAAGATAGGCAGTACTCTCTATAAAACTCAGCCGGTACTCAAGACGGCTTTGGGAATCCCTCTCTTGGGCACCCACGGGGTGGCACGCAGAGTTTCCAGAGAGGCTGCCAAGTATAACCGAACCAAACAGTACCATGTTCAGCAGCTTGCTAAGGGGGTGGTGGATATCCGCATCACCCATGATCCTGGAATTGTTGTCAACGAATTTTCCATGCAGTGGAATGCAGGCTGTTTCGCCTCTTATGCCCGAATGGCAGGGGCGACGGACATCAGTGTCGATCTCCGCTGTATCGAGCCTGGTCCAGAGCACCTGGATGACTCGAGGAGAGCCATCTGGGATTTTGAGCTTCGATATCAAGAACCAGGGTTGTTCACCCGCCTCAGTAAAGCCGCCTTGAGCAAGGTGCCCTGGATAAAAAACCTGACGGAACGAGCAGAGGCTGTCGAGGAGGAGCACCAGGAGCAGATCCTTAATCGTGACAACATCATCCGTGAACGAACGTCAGACCTTGCCATAGCCAATGAAACGATGCGTGCTGAGATCAGCGAGCGCAAGCTGGCGGAAAAGGCACTGCTGCAAAGTCAGGGACAGCTGCAACGTTATATCACAGCCATAGATGATATCGGTCTGGGACTGTGTGTGATTGATGCAGATTATCGGTTGCGGGTCATGAATAAGACCCTCATCGGCTGGTTGGGGGATCACCATGGCAACAGTTGCTTCTCTACCATTATGGGACAGGCCGGCCCGTGTCCCCAATGTCAGTTGACTGATGTGATCGAACAGGGCAAAAAAGTTCGCTATCAACCAACCCTGGCCGATGGCAGAACTTTTGAAATAGTGGCCACGCCGATTTCCAATCGTGACGGGAGCATTTCCAAAATGGAGATAATCCGTGACATTACTGAACAAAAAGCAGAGGAGGAGCGAAGGTTAGAGAGAAGTCGGCAGAAGGAGCAACTGAAAAAACTTGCCAGTCTTAAAACTATGGCTGGAGCCATTGCCCATCGTTTTAACAATGCCATGACAGGGGTACAGGGCAATCTCGAGCTTATGACCCTGAGCTTACCTGGAGACTCCGATGAGTGCCGGATGGCCGCAACTGCATTACAGGCGGCCAAGGGGGCATCACGGGTCGGCACCATGATGCTGAGCTATGTAGGGCAGAACCCGTTGCAGGTAGAAGAAACGCCTCTTGCCGATCTTGTCTTGGAAAGTGTCACAGCCCTGAAAAATAACTTTCAACCGTCACTTTCCCTGGAATTCATTCCCCCAGAGCAACCTCTTTACTGCTCTATTGATCCCCTTCAGATAAAAGAGGTGATAGAGAACATCGTTATGAATGCTGTTGAGTCCCTGGCTGATGGCTCGGGAAAAATAGAAATCAGCTTTGGTCTTGATTATTTCACAACCGACATTTTTCCCTTGTTTTTCCAAGGGAGTCATCTCAAAGATGGCTTCTACGCATACTGTCAGATAAAAGATTCAGGGCATGGAGTCAGTCCTGAAGATCTGCAGCAAATTTTCGAACCTTTTTATACGACCAGATTTGTTGGCAGAGGGCTCGGTCTGGCCTTGGCTGCCGGAATAATACAGACTCATCGCGGTGCCATAACGATTGAGAGCAGACTGCAGAAGGGAACGGTTGTCAGGGTGCTGCTGCCATCCCTCTCTTTATTAGCGGAGGAAAAAGTCGGTTCTTTTGCTGCGGTCAAGGATGAAGCGGTGCCCTTATCGGGGCATATTCTCCTTGCTGATGATGAACCTGTCGTCCTGATTGTGGTTAAAATGATGATCGAACACCTTGGGTTTACGGTACATACTGCGGTAAATGGCCGGGAGGCCATCAATACCTTTCGTAGACAGGATGTTCCTTTTTGTGCTGTTGTCTTGGATGTTTTAATGCCTGAACTTGATGGAGTCGAAGCCATGAAGGAAATCAGGAAAATTGATCCTGCTGTTCCGGTCTTGTTAATCAGTGGGTTTTCAAAAGATGAGATTCCTTTCCCCGAAGACCAAGAAAACAGACCCGATGCCTTCATGGTAAAACCAGTTCAGCGAACGGATATGCGCCGTCAGCTTGAAAAATTGCTGGCTCGATGTTGATTGGACCTAGTTCATTCATTCTATCAAGGGAGACCTGTCATGAGCATACTGAAAGAGTTCAAGGACTTTGCCATCAAAGGGAATGTTGTCGATATGGCGGTTGGTATCGTTATTGGTGCCGCATTTGGTAAAATCGTCTCTTCTTTTGTTGCCGATGTGATTATGCCCCCAATAGGTGTGCTTATTGGGGGCATCGATTTTTCCAACTTGGCCATTACTCTTAAAGAAGCCACGGGAGATATGCCTGCTGTCGTACTCAGCTATGGAAAGTTTGTGCAGACCGCTGTGGATTTCACAATTATCGCCGCTGCAATTTTTATGGTTATCAAAGGACTAAACTCCCTCAAACGAAAAGAGGAAGAAGCACCGGAAGCGCCGCCAAAACTCTCGACCCAAGAACAATTACTTATGGAAATACGTGATTTGCTCAAGAATCGGGAATAATTTTTTTAGAAAAAGCCGGTATAGTAATGCTAATCAGCCGCCGCAAAAATTTGGGCGGCTGATTAGCGGCACTGGCAATCAAAGCTGCAGGGAGGGGGTGACCATCTGTAAGAATTTGAAAATTTTTCTTTTTCTGTTCATCCTGTCACTTTGGCCCCCTTTTGGGCGGGAAGGTGGATTGGTGGCGTTGCAAGTCGGTTCCGAAGGTCTGCTGGCTTGACGTTTCAAGGGGAGCACTGATTGTGATATAAGGTTGAAGCCTATCGTGATAGATGCACTACGAAATGAAAACTGAAAATAAAATTTTTCTCTTATCCCTTCTTCTCGGTGTTTTTGTCTGGGTTATAGATTCCCTGCTGGATTATTTCATTTTCTATGAAGGGATATTCGCAGAATTGTTACTTACTGATATTCCAAGACATGAATTGTATATCAGGGTGTTGATCCTGGTATGTTTTGCCGTTTTTGGTCTCATCTGTTCGCGGCTGATCATAAGGCAGAAAAAAGCAGAACAAAAGGTACTTGGTGTAGTCTCCTTCCAACAACAACTCTTGGACACAATTCCAATTCCAATCTTTTATAAGAATGCAGAATTTAGTTATATGGGGTGTAATAAAAGTTTTGAAAAATTTTTGGGTATGGACCGGCAAGAGATAATAGGGAAGTCGGTGCATGATCTTGCACCTCCGGAACTTGCAGCAGTTTACCAGGAAAAAGATTTAGAGCTTATTAATAATCCTGGAGTTCAACATTATGAATCTGATGTGAAAAGTAAACAAAAGGATGTTAAGCGGCAAGTGATCTTTCACAAGGCGACTTTCGAGAAAGCTGATGGAGCGCTTGGCGGTTTAATAGGGGTAATTCTCGATATTACTGACAGAAAGAAGGCAGAAAACGAAAAGGAACACCTGATTGGCGAACTTCAAGATGCTCTGGAAAAAGTGAAATTGTTGAGCGGTTTCCTGCCTATCTGTGCATCCTGTAAGAACATCAGAGATGATCAGGGATACTGGAATCAAATCGAAACATAGAAACATATATACACGAGCATTCAGAAGTAAAATTTAGTCATGGCATTTGCCCGGAATGTGCAAAAAAACTCTATCCTGAGTTTGTGAAAGACTTTCTAGAAAAATAAATAACGCTGGCCCAGCAATGCAATTCACGCCGACGTTGCTCTGCTTTCCATGTTGGCGTTAAATCTCTTTTCCCGTTGCTGTTGAATTCGTGGCCAGAGTCAAGGCAGACAGGTGATTGCTGATGTTGATCCTATCCAGATAACAGAATTCCCCAAAGGAGAATATGTTATGAAAACTGAGAATAAAGTCCTGATCTGGGATATTCCAACCCGGATTTTTCATTGGCTCCTGGTCTGCGGATTCCTTGTTGCAGCTCTTCTGGCTCTTGGTTTTGGTGAGCACAGTCCTTTATTCCCGTATCATGCCCTGGTGGGTTTGATTCTAGGGGGCATGGTTGTCCTGCGTGTGATCTGGGGTTTTTGGGGAACGAAGTACGCTCGCTTCTCTTCTTTTTTGTTCAGTCCCAGGGCAGTGTTTAAATATGTAACCCAGGTGTTGCAAGGCCTTGGTGCTCCCCATGTTGGCCATAACCCAGGCTCGGCATATGCGATTTTTGCCATGCTGATCATGATAGCTGGCCTTTCCGTTTCGGGCATCATCATGGGGCAGGGGGGCAAGGCCTTTGAGGAAGTACATGAGGTTTTGGCCTACACCGTGATGGGGGTCATCTTTGTTCACATACTCGGCGTGGCCCTGCATACGATTCGCCATAAAGAAAATATCACGGCAAGCATGTTCCATGGCCAAAAAGACGGAAACTCAGTGGATGCAATTTCATCATCACGACCCATCATCGCAATCATATTTGTCCTTGTTGTCTCCACATGGACAGGGGGGCTGATTTCTCATTATGATCCGCAAAGGCAATCCATGCGACTGCCGGTCTTGGGAACAGAACTAAAACTGGGAGAGGGAAGGGACAAAGAAAAGCGCCAATACCGCACCGAGCATGGTCATGATGAGGAACATACTGATAGACACGACGAAGATGATTGAGCTAAAAGCGGTGATGAACGGTAAGCCGGCACTCAGTACAGTACCCCCTGAGGGGGGAAGGCACCTTCACCAAGCAGCTGGGTTTTTTTTATGCCTTATTCGATCTCTTTGAGAGAAGAGGAGTCCACCTCTTTGATTTCAAATTTTTTCAGATGGTAGAGGCCGGTTTTTTTGCCAGGATCAACTCGCAATCTGTTCCCCAGGTTTGCCGAAAACAGCGGGATGTAAAAAACATTTGATCCTTTCCTGATTGGGTAGATTTCCGAATATTTCTCATTTGGAAATTCTATAGAAGGATCCAGGCTGCTATAGAAAATCCGCAGTTGGCTGTTTTTCTCACTTTCCATTTCCACCTGCAGCATATAGAGCTTGTTTTTTTGAAAAGGAATGTCGTCTATGGATAGCCCCGGCTCATTCGTTGTTGCCCGGATGACAAGGGAACCGTCGCTGTCCTCTGCTAACTGTACATTGTGACCTCTATAGCGTTTGGCATTATTCACCGCTTGTTTCACGTCCAGGGAAAAGATCAGCTTTTCCCATAGAGGAAAATGGCGGGCCCAGAAAGAGTCATAGCGTTCGGAGCCAATCTTTGGGGTAAAGGGTAAAAATCGTTCAGCCCTTTCCTCAATGACAAGATCTATCTTTCCTTTCTTCAATTGTTCGAGGACTGCTTGTCGGCTCATGCTTTCCCAGAGGAATGTTGTTGTGGCAAAGTAATCAGCAAAAAAAGGTTTGAGAGCCGGGTAGAAGGAGTCATGAAAAATCAGACTGTTCAGTTTGCCTGTCTCGCAGGTGGTTGTATGGCGTCTTTCCCTGAACTCTTCTTGGGTCGTCTTGCTGCATCTACCCGTGAAGATGCTCGGTCCGTAGGCGGCATTATCATCACGGCCCATAATAAGACTGATATCCCCGGTGAAACGCGACATGGTAAAGTCATCCAAAGGTCTTTTTGCGGGAGTGATGAGGCCGGGAAACATTTTTTCTATGCGTCCGGCAATTTCATATTGGACAAGATCTGCCCCCGCTGCATTCCAGTGACTGTCCGTTTTGTAGTAGAGGGCAGCCTCTTCTTTTTGTTCTTTCCAGTAGAGATGTGCCTCCTTCTTGCCGGCCAAGAGTGTATCGCGAAGATCGACGAATTCCACGGAGGTAAGGTGCGACAGGCTGTCATAAAGTTGGTCCATGGAGGAGATGTTCCCCTGTTTGACAATATAGTCAGGCATGTATTCTGAATATATTGTGTGTTTATTCGGGGCAAAAAACAGCAGATAGCGTATCCCATGTTTTTTCAGCCAATCGTTGCGGGCCGCAAAGAGCAGCGTTGCCCGGAGGAGATCGACTTCACTGTAGAGGGAAATGTTTCTGTAGTCTGATATGGGATCTCCATCCCAGACACGGTTGAGGAAAAACCAACCTTCCTTCCCCTCCACCGTGTTTTTTGTGGGGACCTTGTTGCCGGCATCACTGATCTCGGTATCTCCAATGAACATTTTGGCCTTGGAAAAGGATTTGAGAAAAAATTCTCTCAAGCCAAACTGGTCATTGAAATAGCGTTCAAATTCCTGGGGGTAGTTCTCCAGCATCTGTCTGTTGGCAGGAGGTGGCGGAAATTGAGCCAATTTCCTTTTTTCTGTATAGGAAATGGTTGTATCTTCCTCGATAACTGAGCCTATGAGCGGGGTAAAGATTGCTATGAGGAAGAGAGAAATTATGCTCAGGGACGTGAATTTCTGGCTGGTTTTCATCGTGTGTCCGGCCTCTAGAATCTGAAATAGAGAAAGGGGTTGTAGGTCCCTGAGGAAATTTTCAACATGGATAAACTCAATAAGAGCAGAACAAGGCCAAGTTTTGCTACGCCACTGGACCATGTGGGCTGCTGAATAAATTTTTCACAGACGCTGAAGAGAGGGGTGGCGAGGATCACGCCTATCATTGCCGCCAGCAGTGCTTCATTGGTGACATACAACTGGATTGGGTAAAGAGTGTTTGTAAAGCCATTGTTTCCAGCCATGGAGGATAGATACTCTATGGCTCCAGTAAGGGCGTCAAAGCGAAAAAATACCCATCCCACTATAATGACAAGGAGGGTATAGGTGTGAGCAACTATCCTGGGTGACCTTGTCAGTGCGTTTCCAAAGGGAGATCGTTCCAGGGAGAGAAAAAGTCCATGCCACAGGCCCCAGATGAGAAAATTCCAGCTTGCACCATGCCATAGCCCACATAAGACAAAAACCGTCAGCAGATTGAAAGTAACCCGTAACTGAGATCTCCTGTTTCCGCCCATGGGAATATAGAGATAGTCTCGCAGCCAGGTGGTAAGTGAGATGTGCCATCGTCTCCAGAAATCCCGCAGTGATCTGGCAATGTACGGGTATCTGAAATTTTCCGGAAAGGTGAATCCGAACATTTTCCCCAGGCCAATGGCCATATCAGAATAACCGGAAAAATCAAAATAGATCTGGAGGCTAAAGCTGAGTATCCCTGTCCAGGCAACAACGGCCGGCACTTGATCTGCAGGGAGGAGGAAAATTCTATCTGCAACCTCTGCCAACGGGTTTGCCAGGAGCAGTTTTTTGGCCAGACCATAGATGAATCGTGTCGTCCCGATCTCAAAAGAATGGAGGCTGATGGTGCGTGATACCAGTTGCCGGGCAACACTGTTGTAACGAACAATGGGGCCGGCAATGAGCTGTGGAAAAAGAACAATATAGAGGCCAAGGTTGAGAATGTTTTTCTGAGCAGGATTTTCCGTTCTATAGACATCCACAAGATAGGATATGGCTTGAAAGGTAAAAAAAGAGATTCCCAGGGGAAGGTGGACTGGATGCAATTCTATTGTTGCCAGAGCAAAGGGGGCCAGGACATTGTTGAGGTTATCGACAATAAAATTGGCATATTTAAAGAATCCCAGGAGGAGGAGATTGCAGATAACTCCTAGGGCAAGAAACTGTTTTTTGTGAAACTGGCTTTTGTCAACAAGCCTGCCAAAGATATAGTTTGACCCGATGGAGAGAGCCATTAAGCCGGTGTAGAACAGTTCTCCCCATGCATAAAAGAGGAGGCTTGCTGTCAGCAGGATAGCGTTTTTCGCCCGGTTTGGTGAGAAAAAATAGAGCGCCAGAAGAAGGGGAAGAAAACAGAAAAGAAAGAGAGTTGAACTGAAAATCATGGCAATAAAAAGAATTCGTTAGAATTTGTAAATCTGGGTCATCTTATTGATTTCTTCTACCATCCGTAGGCGCAGCGATTCAGGGGCCAAGACCCTGGCATTGGCGCCGTATTGGAGAATTTTCATGATTATTTCCCGGTCATCGCTGACGGGCAGGGAAAGACAGATCCCGTTTTCCAGTTCTTCGATACGTTGCTTACCATGCCAATATTGGCGGCGCACCAGTTCTGCGGCCGTGCCGGTGAACTGAATTTTTGCATGATAGCGAACTTGTCCAAGAAATATCCCGAAGGATTCATCAAGGAATGATTCTGCGGCCTGATGGGGTGGCTCCGTTCTTTTCTTGCCGATCACAGCAGTCTCGATTCGAGCCATGTGAAAAAGGCGATGATCCTGACGCAGGAGGCAGAATGCGAGGAGATACCATCGCCCCTGGTAATTGATCAGGCGCTGAGGTTCAAGGAGGCGACTACTTTTGCTGCCCGTGACTGAGCAGTAGCCAATTTCCAGGACGCAGGTTCTGACCACGGCCTCGACAATGGTTTCGAAAATGGATGGAGCCAGGGATTCCACCTCTATCCACTGGCAGAGGACATTGTCCATCAGCTCCTCATATCCTGGTGCAATGAGCTCGCTCAGCCGTTTTTCAAGTTTTTTCATCTCAGGCAGGCTGCCGAGGCCGGCTTCATCTGCCATTTTATTGAGCAATCCCATAAGAAAGAGGAGCTTGGGGCTGTCTTCAAAGGGCAGGGAGAAGTCATCTTCAGTATAATAGAAGCCTTTGCGGCTGGCATCAAAGGCCAGGGGCGCCAGCAGACGATCCCGCATGTAGCTGATGTCCCGGTGGGCCGTGGCCCGGGAAAGCTCGAATTCCTGGATAAGGGTCTGAGCATTTGGGTAGCGGTTGTTTTTCAGCTTTTGATGAAAGGCGTAGATGCGCTCAAGACGGCTCATGGCTGAAGGTTTGGAAGGGTGGATGTGTTGTTAAGCTACTTTTGTTCTGTTAGCTGAACCATCTTGTCCCGAGGCAGATTTCAGGTGGCTTGGGGGCTTTGGGCAACTCACGCGACCTATCGAGGTTTGCGGCGATGCTTGACCGGGAGGATCTTCATCTGTTCCCGGTACTTGGCAACTGTTCTGCGAGCAATCTGGATATTGTTTTTGGCGAGATTTTCGGAAATGGCGTTGTCGCTGAGTGGTTTGCAGGGGTCTTCTGCCTGAATCATCTGGCGGATACGTTCCCGAATTGATTCTGCAGCCAGATCCTCTCTTCCGTCTCTGGGGATGGCGGTGGAGAAAAAGTATTTGAGCTCATAGATGCCCAAAGGAGTGTGAACATACTTGTTGGAAGTCACCCGACTGATGGTGGATTCATGCATATCTATGTCTTCTGCCACATCGCGCAAAATCAAGGGCTTGAGCTTGGTTGCCCCATGTTCAAAGAATTCGCGCTGGAATTTGAGGATACTTTCCATCACCTTAAAAATGGTACGCTGACGCTGATGCAGAGATTTAATGAACCACCCGGCATCTTTGAGTTTTTCTTTGATGTAGCGTTTTGATTCTTTTTCCATGCCCGCTTCCACGTCCAGCATGCCCTGGAGCTGAGACGAGAGTTTCAGGTTGGGGATATCCTCTTCATTGAGATGGATTACGAATTCACCGTCAATTTTGCGGACATAAATATCTGGGGTGATGTAGTTGGTATCCTCGGTACTGTATGGTAGTCCAGGGTAGGGAGTCAGTTCGGCGATAATGAAATCAATGGCCTTGATGACGTCAGCCCTCTTGGCACCAGTGGCCTTGCTGATCTCCTTGTAGTTGCGCGTCTGGAGGAGATTCAGGTGGTATTGGACGATCTCTGCCGCCAGTGAATCCTTCATCCCCATGCGCTCTAGCTGGAGAAAGAGGGACTCGCTCACATCACGGGCGCCGATACCGGGAGGGTCCAGATCCTGAATCACTTCAAGGAGATATTCTGCGGAATCATGGTCGCATTCAGTGGCTGCCATGATCTCTTCCAGGGTGGTTTCCAGGAATCCGTAGCGATTGAGGTTACCGGCAATAAAGAGTGCTGTTTCTTTTTCTTTCGGATCCAGTTCACAGTGGGCCAGTTGCCATTGGAGATAGGCCAGGAGCCCGGGTTTTTCAGAGATAAAATCGAATTGGCTCGGAGCATCGGCCGGAGGAGTCTCGTGGGAAAAAGAAAAGTTAGAATCAAAGTTGTTGGCGTAGTCTTCCCAGTTGGTCTCCGGCATGGTGTCTCCGGTACTGACCCGCTCTGTGTAGTCCTGTTCTGGTGCCTCTCCTTTCTGTTCTGTCGTTGAAGAGAGGCTATAGGGGTTTTCCTGTATCTCCTGGACGGAAAAGTCTTCTTCCAGGGCGGGGTTCTGTTCAATCTCAGCCTGCAGGGCGTCAGTGAGTTCCAACCGGTTCATCTGCAGCAGCTTGATGGCAAGACGTAATTGTGGCGTCATCACCAGTCGTTGTGACAGCTTCAGCTGTTGTCTCAGTTCTAGAGCCATTGAGTATCACATGCTAAAATTTTCGCCCAGATACATCTTACGGGCAACTTCGCTTTCGATGATATCATCAGCCACGCCGCTAGTCAAAATTTGTCCGGCATTCATGATGTAGGCAAAGTCGCAGACCTTGAGGGTCTCGCGGACGTTGTGGTCTGAAATCAGGATCCCGAGCCCCTTCTCTTTGAGTCCTATGATGATTTTCTGGAGGTCTGCCACGGCCATGGGGTCGATACCGGCGAAGGGTTCGTCGAGAAGGATGAAATCGGGCCGGGTGGCGAGGGCACGCATGATTTCCACTCGTCTCCGTTCTCCGCCGGACAGGGCATTGCCTTTGTTCTCGCGCAGGTATTCAATTTTGAGTTCGGCCATCAGTTCGTCGATTCTGTTAGTAATGTCGTTTGTTGTCAGGCCTAAAGGCTCAAGGATGATGCGGACATTTTCTTCAACTGTCAGTTTTTTGAAGACTGAGGGTTCTTGGGCCAGGTAGGAGATACCCTTCAGGGCTCGCTTATGAATGGGGAGCCTGGTGATGTCTTCACCGTTGAGCAGTATTCTGCCACTATCTGGACGGATAAAGCCGGCAATGGAATAAAAGGAGGTCGTTTTCCCAGCACCATTGGGGCCAAGCAGACCGACAACTATTCCGGTGTTGACTTGCAGGGAGACTCCGTCAACCACGGTACGATTGCGATAGCGTTTGATAATCTTATCTGTTTCCAGCTGGGCCATGATGTATTGAAGGAGGACCTTGTTATTGAGGGGTGAGCGTTGCTTTTACCCGTGTCGGTTTCTTTTTTCCGTTGCCATTTGCTCCAACAGTGGCTGAGGGACTGCCGCTCACCACTTCGGATCTTCCTTCGTCGAGATAATAGATGATGGTATCGCCTGTTACCAGATTTTTGTCTTGCCAGGCCCTGGCGTCGCCGCTGAGGATGACTTTACGATCTTTGGCGAAATAGTTCATCTGCTTGCCGGTTCCCAGCCATTCATCTCTGGTGACCTCTACATTCCCGACGCATTGGAGACGTGTGACTTCCTGTTTCTTTCCGTCTTTGCGAGGGGTATAGTAGACGGTCATTTTGTCGGAGCGAATATGGACGTTGGCCTGGCTGGCGTCGACATTACCGGTAAATAAGACACTGTTGTCCGCTTCCAGGGAGACCATCCGGTCCGCCTCAATGATGATGGGCGCATCTTCTGCCCAGAGGCAGCTATTGGCGGAAAAAAGAAAAAATGTGAACGCAAAGAGTATGTTGACTAGTCTGTTTTTCACAAAAATCTCCCGAATATACACAGTAAGAAAGGTGCTATTGCAAATACCAGGCCCAATATACTCGGGAGGGAGAGGAAAGTAAAGAAATCCTGAGCATGGGCTGCGAAGAAAGATTTCTTTACTTCGTGAGACCTACTTTGTAAAATGGAAAGGTGGCGTTGGCTTACTGTCGTATCCAACTGATATGAAAATGATAATTTTGCTTTTGGCAGAAATGAGAGTGGGGGCTCGCCAGGGGCTTAACTATTGGCTGAACCCTTACAGAGGATAGGTGTTATGCAGGAGAGTATTGACAGGGCCAAAGGGTTGATTGAGTCCCTGCCCTATATGCAGGAGTTTCGGCACAAGACTGTGGTCATCAAATATGGCGGTCATGCCATGGTAGATGAAAACCTGAAGAAACAGTTTGCCCTCGATGTGATCCTGATGAAACAGATTGGAATCAATCCGGTGATCGTGCACGGCGGTGGTCCGCAGATTAACCGACTTTTGGATCGGTTGGAGATAAAACCCAGCTATGTCCAGGGGATGCGGGTCACCGATGGCGAGACCATGAGTGTGGTTGAGATGGTCCTGGTCGGCAAAGTGAACAAGGAAATCGTGGGGAATATCAACCACTGTGGGGGAAGGGCTGTGGGTCTTTCCGGTCGTGATGGGGACCTCGTCTGTGCTGAAAAGATGCAGGTAAGTAAGAAGAGTGATGAACCCCTGGCAGATGCCCCTCCGGAACTCATTGATCTGGGTCGGGTGGGACGGGTGACCAAGATTAACCCTGAGATTCTCCAGGTGCTGGACCGGGAGGACTTTATTCCGGTCATTGCCCCGGTGGGTGTCGGCGAAGATGGCCAGGCTTTTAATATTAATGCCGACCTGGTGGCCGGAGCCGTGGCCGGAGAGTTGAAGGCAGCCAAATTGATCCTCCTCACTGATGTGGCAGGGGTTCAGGATAAGGAAGGGAATCTCCTGCGCTCTTTAGAGCGGGGGGATCTGGAAGGCTATATTGGAGACGGAACCATTGTCGGGGGAATGATCCCCAAGGTTCGCTGCTGTGCAGATGCCTTGAGTCGGGGAGTGACCAAGACCCATATCATTGACGGTAGAATAGAACATGCAATCCTTCTCGAAATATTCACCCGGGAAGGTATAGGAACGGAGATCGTCTGATGAGTGGAGAAAATAGCAGTTGGGCTGAGAGGAGTGATGCAGTGTTTATCGGAACCTACGCAAGATATCCGGCCACCATGGTTAAGGGAGAGGGCTGTAAGCTGATCGATGCTGAAGGCAGAGAATATCTGGATTGTCTGGCGGGTATTGCGGTCTGCAGTCTGGGCCATTGTCATCCGGTTGTCACCGAAGCCATCTGTAAGCAGGCCCGAGAGTTGGTGCATGTTTCTAATCTCTACTACACTCAGCCCCAGACGGAGTTGGGTGAACTGTTGACCCGGCATTCCTTTGCCGACCGGATTTTTTTGGCCAACAGCGGGGCAGAGGCCAATGAGGCAGCCTTTAAGCTGGCCAGGATCTTTGCTGGTCCCGAGCGCTACGGGATCATCTCCCTGGCCGGGTCATTTCATGGCAGGACCCTGGCCACTGTGGCTGCCACAGGCCAGCCTAAGTTTCACAAGGGCTTTGAACCCATGCCCGAGGGGTTCTCCCATGCTCCTTTTGGCAATCTCAATGTTCTCGAGGCGATGATCACCGATCAGACCTGTGCCATTCTCTGTGAACCCTTACAGGGTGAGGGTGGTGTTCGCCCCCTGGATGCGGAGTACCTCAAGGGGCTGCAGGGGCTCTGCCGTAAACATGATCTTCTCCTCATCTTTGACGAGATTCAGACTGGAATCGGGCGGACCGGAACGCTTTTTGCTTATGAGCAATTGGGGGTGGTGCCTGATATTATGACCGTGGCCAAGGCCTTGGGGAATGGCCTGCCTGTGGGGGCCATGCTCACCAGAAAGGAGATTGCTGCAGCCTTTGTTTCCGGTACCCATGGTTCCACCTTTGGCGGCAATCCTGTGGCAGCAGCAGCAGGGGTGGCTACCCTGAAGATTATGCTTGCAGAGGGTTTTCTTCCCGAGGTCCAGGCCAAAGGGGAATATCTGCAGGCTGGCTTGGAAGGTCTGGTCGAGCGTTTTCCTACCCTTGTCAAAGGGGCACGAGGCATGGGGCTGATTCGGGGCCTGGTCCTTACTGAGGAAGGCATTGAACAGGGGAGTGCCATGGTCAAGAAGATGTTTGAGCGGGGCGTGTTGATTAACTTTGCCGGGAGTACAGTTCTGCGTTTCCTGCCGCCGTTGATCATCAGCCGAGAAGAGATTGATCAGTTGCTGGCGGCTCTGGCAGAAGTGCTGGCTGACTGTGAATAAGAGGCAGATTGTATAGGATTTCTATTCGTTTGGACTTCCTGGGAGCCTGTCCGAGTATGCCTTTTTTCCCAGACTCTTCGTTATTTCAAAAAAATAATGCTCGCAATGTTAACCAGATGGCTGCTCTTTCTTTGCGGGAATGGTTCGGTTTTGGTTGAAATGCCTCTATTCCGCCCTCCCCTGGACGTTCGCGGATTTAGCCAATGTCTTAAAGGCCTGGGGCGCCTCTTGCCGCACGCACTTACCTGAGGCGCTCTTAACCTGCTAGGAGCCTGTCGGACTTAGACATAAATCTGCTGCAAATTTGACAAATCGGCCCATATTTCCATAGATTTTCGTTAAATAGGCCTGCTATTCGCCTCAAATCCATGAAAATCTGGTCTCGATTTCTCTAATTTTCGCT
>JAHIUA010000063.1 GCA_018817385.1 Pseudomonadota bacterium | reverse complement strand
TTCCAGCGTGCCGCGGCAAGTCCACAGCGTTGCATAGGGCACCTCGCCCACTGAAGGAAAGCCTTCATCGGCAAAATCGGACGAACTCTGGGAGCCGGTGACGCCCCAGATGTCGTCCACGTACAAGTCGAACCCCGCATCTTTCCGGTCAATTCCCAGATACTCTGCAAGGGCTTCCCGGTCCTCGTCCGACATGGCGTAGTTGGGATTGCCACCGTTGGCATAACGGCTGGCCCAGGCGGCCATCACTTTGGTTCCGGCCGAATTGGCGAAAAGCCGGAAGGTGTCGCCGTAATAGGTGGTGTGATCTTTCAGCACAAAGGAACTCTTATCTCCCGAGTTCGACAGGTTCGAGCGCTTGAAGGTATTGCCGTCATCCAGACTCACTGCGCCCCACACATCGCGTTGGCCGTGACCCGGGAATTCTCCGCTGTCCTCGGGATTGACTACTGGCCCATCGTGATACATAGCAATAAGCGGCCTGACGTAAGCGTTATCAAAAGTCGTGCCATCTTTGGCGGTATAAAGGACCGGTGCCAGTCCGCCTTCCGAATTTCTGGCTAGAACATTCTTATACAACACACAGAGCGCGGCGTGATTTGTATCCAAGTCCGGTGTTTTTGAAATGTCTTTTACGAACAGTTCTCCGTCTTCAGCAAGCGCAGGGGCGACCATGAGCAGCATGGCCAGGCTGGCAATATAGCGTTTTGTTTTCATAATTTTTTCCTCGGGTCTCGTCTGTTTTCCTTTCAACTCCATTGGAAATGACCGGAACTGGATCAGTTTCAATGGGATTTCGAGTTCAAGAGCAGTAACAGGTGATCACGATTGCCAGCCTCGGGAAAATCTCTTGGCTGACAATCGTGCCTTACGGTATGATGTTACTCGTCGTCATTCCCTCCCGAATCGCTGGTAAAGTCATCCTCCGCCCCAGCCTCTTCCTCTTCTATTTCAACCACAGGTTCCGTGTCTATCAGAAGGGCTGCTGCTTCTGCCAGGGTTTCAGGGGCGTTGTTTGCCTTGAAGGCCTTGGACATGATCCGTCGGAAAACGATGTCGCTGCCTTCACTGCCTTCATCCAGCCAGCAGGCGTAAAAGCGTGAGCCGTCCGGAGTCATGCGCAGCTGCACTTCGCCCTGCTCCGCGTCGCCATTGGCCAGTCGTCCCCAGCGATAGACGGTTTCACCGGCGTTGTTGCCCTCACTGTCAGGGTTTACAACCCACTCATCCAGGTGATAGTTCTCCCCCTTGTCTATGCTGAAGCTGTAGTAGAGATCCTTTGGCACCGGTGAATCCTGTTCTTTGGTGATGGGATCTTTCTTGGGGTTTGTTGAGGTGCCATAGGCCACGTAGAAGACAGCAGGATTCTGTTTGTCTTCGGGCTTTCCGGTCCAGGCGCCGTCGACCTTGATCGTACCAGGGACAGCCACGATCCGAGGTTCGATAACCGTTTCCTTGTGATTGGGCAGTTGCGACAGATTGCGCATGGACTCGAATGCACCAGCGGCGTAGGTGTTGATTTCCTCCACCTTGAGACCGGGTTCCTCCGTGCCGCTGGGATAGGTCCAAGTCTGTCCGTGCTCCACACCCGAGCCTGCTGGATCGGTGGTCCAGGTCTGGCCGCCGTCAAAGGAGCGGCGGATGAAGAAATCGTACTTGTCATTGCCGTTGCGGGAGGCTGCCCAGTTGGCGGTGTAGGAGAAGCCCATTGTTACGAAATCGCCGCGAATGGCACCACGATGGGCGCGGGAGTCATCGTACGGGTTTGTATGGGATTTGTCCGCCAAGTTGTCGACTGTCTGTTTCCATCTGATGACCTTGAAGGCGCCAAAAGGATCATCCTGCTCCGGATCACCCATGCTCTCAGTTATCTCCACGGGCGTGACGGAACTCATGTTTTTCGGACCGCTGTGCCAGTAGGGCTGCTCACTGAGCTCATCTATCAGCAACTCGCCCTGAACGTTCTCAAAGCGATAGGGGTTGTCCACCGACTCATCAAAATCAGTCGGAACCTGCCAGCGGGAGAGGAAGATATCTGAAGGACGGCCATGGCCTGCTTCGCCCATCTTATAGACCATCAACATGGGGGTTCTGCTGGACTTCATTGCTCCGGTGCCTTGGAGGATCAAACGGCCGCGACGGGCATTCTCGTAGGCCAGTTGCGGCCTGCCAAGATAGTCCAGGATCTGGTTTCCGTATTCGTCGACCAGGTAGATAGGATTACCGGATTCATCGGTCTCCGGCGGATTCATGATATGACCACCGGCGACCACGTCGGGGGTCGTGAAGTCGAAGCTGTGGTAGATGACGTTTTTGCCCTCTTCGGGAACATAGTCATCTGAGTGGACCAGATCGTCAGGATCGGGAGGACCGCTACCTGCTCCCTTGGTCTCTTCGTAGGTAATAATGGCCCAGGCGCTGGTCTTACCGGTTGCTGTGACATAGGGCTGCATAAAGAGATTGGGCCGGGAAGCCCCGGTGTCTCCGTCCAGCAGGCGACCGTCGCTGGTGATGGCCACAGACCGCTCATTGCCGGCGTTGTTGATGAAGGTGTAGTAGTCGTCACTCAACAGTCCGGGGACCTCCAGGCCATACTGATGGGTCCCGTCATAAACGGAATCCTCTTCGAAAATGTATGGGTATCCGACATATGGGTAGTAGGCCTCCAGAGTCTCGCCTCCGTCGCTACCGTCCTTCCAGATGCCACCTTTGTTCATACACTCAGAATACTTGGACACTTCGTCTAAACCAGGAGTCATGGCGATGACCCGGTCACGGGGGACAATATTGCTGAAATGACAGCTGACGCAGTCACCGTTAGTGAATCCGCCGATATAGTCCATGCTTGCGGCGTTGACGACGACCAGGGGAACAGGTGCTCCCTGGGTCGGTGTGTCAAGATTATGGGGCTCCAGTCCCCAGGGGACATGGCAGTTGGTGCAGTTCATGCTCGGATAGTGGTCTTCGGGCACGTTGCGCAGCACCGCGTAGTCAGCTTCCCAGGCATTTACGGCATCAGGGGCGACGATGGTCTTGCCGTCCTCGAACTTGACGCAGCGGGTCAGGTTTTCCTGAGAAAAGGAGACACTTTCAGCATCGACACTGGCATCCAGTCCCATGTTTTTCCTGTTCAAGACATCGTTGTCTGAGAGGCGAACGGGCAGGGACATGGGGACCAGGGCCTTGGGCCTGGTGAGATGATCCAGGTCGTGTTCGGGATCGCCGCCGGGTTCGAAATTCGTATCGATCTTGGCCAGATCACCCCAACTGATGTAGCTGTACCAGATGTCGGTCTTGTGGTTGGTTGTGGCGCCGCTCCAGCCCTCGCCCGGGCCAACGGCCCTGCCGGGACGCACACCTTCGGGGTCTTCCTGCCAGATCACCCCAAATCCGGCACCGGATGCGGCAGCAGCGAAGATCTGGTTGACGTCACGACGACCGCTGGTCAAGCGTTCGGGCTTGAACCAGACAATGTCGCCGGGATACTGGCCTACACCATTGTAAACGTCTGCCTGAGTGGCGACCACGCCACGGCAGACCCATAGGGCACTGTAGGGAAGCTCGCCGACTTCAGGATAGCCATCCTCGGTGTAATCGTGGGCGCGCTGGGGGCCGCTTACTCCCCAGATGTCGTCTACGGCGTAGGGATCGTCGTAGGGATACTCGTCATCCGTTCTTATGGCGTAGCGTGGCTTGCCGCCACGGGCGTACTTGCTGGACCAGGCAACCAGGATCTTGTTGCCCTTGACCTGAAAGACCGGCTTCTTGCAAGTGCCGAAATATTGCTCGCCGTTGGCCAGGATATAGGAGCTGCGGTCTCCGGAACGGGACAGATTTTTGCGTTTCCAGGTCTGGCCGTCGTCGCGGGAGACACCGGCCCAGACATCATGGGCGCCAGTGAGAGGGTCTTCATCGGTGAAGGTGACGATGATCGGCTTGGCTTCGGTGACTGTGTTAATAGCTCTGCCCTCTTCGTCTAAATAAGTCACTTCCACAGCTTCGGTGCCTTCGACGGCCGAGGCCGGTAAGGCCGGAAGCCAGGTTGTCGCTATGTTCAGCTTGGCCTTTGTGCTGGCCAGCTGCGGGGTGCGTGAAACCCGCTTGCGGAACATGGAATTGCTCAGGGTGTCCTCCAGGTGGCCTCGGGCGCTATCAGCCGATACCGCTACCAGGGTGATGGGGGGAACCAGCTCACCGGCGTAGCTGAGGGTGGCCTGGATGATGCTCTCGACTTCGTTGTCATTAGTGAAATCGATGCTTGATTGTCCCAGGTTCGCCATGGCCTGCTCGAAGGCAGAAACTACCCCTTCGCTGATGACAATACCGCCTTGAGGATCACCGTCCACGTCCAGGCTCTGCAGGAGACGAGCCAGGTTGATGACCTGCGGATCCTCGGTGTCGGCGGCAGGAAAGATATCCAGGGGGGATGTCTTGTGATCGGCCATGGCCGAACCGAGCAAGATGGAGCCGATGGAGACTTCAACTTTTTCCCCGGGGAAGTAATCAAAGGCGGCATTTAGGTCTGTTATGCCCTCATAGGTCGGGGTCTCAACCGAGAGTCCGGCCACTGGTGAATCAATAAAGTGGCCTGTCTTGGGATGGGCAATTTCGTAGCGGAACCACCAGCCCCAGCGGCCACCGTCGAAGGAGATAGCTTCCTCAAGCTCTTCAACAACCCAGGTCTTCTGGGCCTGCTGGTGTTCAATCTTTGCAACCTTGTCTCCTTTGCCGACCCACTTGATCTCGGTCACCTCGGCTTCAATAATCTCACCGCTGCCTGTGTCGATAACAATTTCTTCATCGCCGGTGGTTTCTGCCGCTGTCTCCTCATCCCAGATAACCAGTTCTGGAACTGCCCATGCTCCGGTCTCACTGACGATCTTTCCTGCTTCGTCGAGCTTGATCAGAGAGATGAAAATTGCTACCCCCTGAGTGCGCAGGTCGGCCCAGGGGACGCCCCACTTAAAACCTAGATCCTCTTCAAGGTCGAGGACAAGGGTTCGCCGAAAGGCGTAACCATCTACGTTGGCTTCGTTTGCATAGGGTAACTGGAATTCTTCTGTGTAATCAAAATAGCCAATTTTGGGATTGCCCTCAGTAGTTAGAGGGGGGGTATAGTCATCACCGCCTCCCAGATCCACGTGGTATCCCTTGATTCTCCAGCCATCGGTCGGATCAAGCTGAATATGCAGTTGGTCACGGGAGTTCCATATGCCGCCATTGCCGACATCAACATGGTCGCGGCCAGCAAAAATCTTCAATCCGATTCTTCCTGGTCCGTACCCCACCCCCGCAAATGTTTCACTACAACCAATCAGTAATAGGATAATACTGATGCTGAGTAGCCGAAGTTTCTTCATCTTCACTCCCTCCTTGAGTAAATAGAAATGTATTAGTGCCGTCTCGTAGTCGCTAGTCTTGAGTACCCGATTCTGTCTGGGTGATTGTTGTAAGTCAGGAAGTCAGTCAAGTTATCCCCATTGAGTCAGTTGGTGGAGAAAAGGGGCTTATGGGCAGGATGTTTCTCTTGGCTCCGATAATGGGGAGTCGAAGATCCAATACCTGCTCGCCCTGTTATTATGGAAATAAAACAGCTAATAAGCAATGAGGTAAAAGGAGGTAAGAAATGGATAGGAAAACTATCCATTGTGGGAGGGGTGGGTATCCCTTTAGGGGAGCAGGTTTTCCCCGGAGAAGGTGCTTTCTTGAAACGGGGTGGGGGGGAGGGGCGAGCTTTGCAGAGGGGTCAGGGAGTGGAGGAGAGGTAAGCCTGGAGATTGATCTTGTGCTGCGAGATGCCTAATTTTTTTCTGATGCTTTTTCTGTGAATACTTATTGTTCCAGGGGCAAGATTCATTAGTCTGGCGATATCTTTGGTTGTTTTTCCATGTCTTACCAGGTTTGCAACCTGGATTTCCGTGGGGGTGAGTTTGTCCATTTCCGAAGAAACAGCGGGGGTAAAAGAGGTGGTCAGTTCATGGAGGTTGGCTGCCAGCATGTCTACCAGGATCCTATGCTGTGTCTTCAGATTGAGATTTTGCAGTTTTTCTAGATAAGGATCGATGAGTTTGCTGATATTGTTTGTGATCTTTTGTTCAAGCTCAATTTTGTTCTTTTCCATTTTTTTCAGGAGGACTTTCAGGGCGACATTGACTTCCTGTATTTCATTGGTTCGTTCGGCCACTTTTTTCTCTAGAATATTCTGCATGTTCTGCAGTTCCAGTTCGACTTTTTTGTTTTTTGTAATGTCGGTATGGGTCCCGATAAAGCGGAGGGGGGTGCCGGTTTCGCTTCTTTCCACCACTTTTCCCCGGGACAGAAACCACTGCCATTCTCCGGTCTTGTTCCGCATTCGAAATTCTGCTTCATAACGGTTGCTTAAGCCATTCAGATGCTGTTGGAATGTTGCCAGGATTCTAGGTTTGTCGTCGGGATGGAGTAGTTTCTCCCAGGAGAGAGAGTCATTTTTTACCTCTTGTGCCGTGTACCCAAGAACATGGTGCCAGTTGTCACCATAATAGTCCTCATTGGTGACAAGGTTTCTATCCCAGACTCCGTCAGACGATGCATCGAGAGCCAGGCGGAGTCGTTCTTCACTCAGGTTTATTTGTTCCTCAATGCATTTTTGTGTTGTTATGTTGCGATTGCTTGCCCGTCTGCCAAGAAACTGACTTTGAGCATTGTACACGGCCTGGCAGCTGTGCGCGACCCAGCGCAGGGCTCCGTCTTTGGTGATGATTCTGAATTCAAGGTGGCTTACCGTGTTGGAAGTATAGCAGGGCGATTTTCGATGGTTTCTGAAGTGGTTCAGATCGTCTGGATGAATAATGGATAAGAGCAGGTCTGGGTTGGAAACGAACTCTTCTGCAGAAAATCCGGTCAACCCTTCAGACGATGGTGAGTTGTAAAGAATTTCCCCCTTGAGACCCAGCCAATACTCCCAGTTGTAGGTATAGTCGGCAATGGTCCTGAATTTCTCTTCGCTCTCCTTGAGTCGTATTATGGCATGCCCATGTTCTTCTATCACCTTTTTCAGATGTTGTTTGAGAACATGCAATTCGGAGAGATTCTCATCAGGAAGCTTTTTCATGTCTTGGTAACCCTGAATTGAGATTGCTTGTTCAACTTTTCTGCGCTGGGATAAGGAAGGAGTTGCTGCAGGTATCTGTTTCCAGAGTTGACTCTGGCAAGAGGAGTATTGATGGCTAACACTCTCAAGACAATAAGACTCATCTTCATTGATTTTCTTTCTCTGTAGGATGGCAATATGCCGTGCATGCAATATGTTAGGAGAGGGGCTAAGCTGCTCCTTCAGTGTGGTCAAACAACGCTCTCTGCTGGTTAGTACTTTTTCCCCCTGTTTTGCAGGCGACTAATTATAATTACCTGTATTGATCTCGCTCCTGAAATTAATCGTATTTGCCTATTAAAGTCAAGATGAGAATAGACTGGAAAAATAACGTTTTTCCAGGGAGATCTCCTGGCTGAGGATCCTGGAAGAGGCCCTGGGCTGGATACTTTATAATCATTTCAGCAGGCTTGGGCCGATACTCACACAGCGACTGTGGTCGCTCTGGAGGATAATCGCAAGAGAGAGCTTTGCTCTTGGGGAAAGTTTTTTAATAGGGGGCGATAAAGAGTCAGATCCTGATCCCCTCTAGGCAGCGTCGGCTTCAGTCTCATCTGATGGCTCAAGGATTGCCATAAGCGAGGCGACGTATCGTTCTTTGTTACCCTGTCTCTGATGATTTTTCAGGAAAGATCAGGCCTTCTCTGTCTTTTGTCGCTGTAATGGTATAGCATGAAAAGAGGAAACGCACTGGTAATAGGGCTGGTGTCTCTTAAGATGACGGAAATACGCATTTTCTCCATCGGTTTTAGTAAGTTCAACAAGCTACTTGAACATGATCAAACGACGTTTTTTTTTCTTTTTTCTCTTTCTTGGGTTCTGCGCCTTTATTTTTTATCTTCCTTACAAGGCCATTCGAGAGACAGTCATCACTAATCTCTACAGTCATCAGCGTCTTCTGGCTGGACACGCTGCCAACGGCATAGAAGAGTTTTTCAGATATCTGGCTAATAATCTGGAATACCTGTCTCAGCATCAAACTATCATCTCCCTGAATGAAACAGGGAAGCAGGAGCTGGAGATTTTTTTTCAATCCCATAAGGAGGATATTCGAGCCATTACCCGTGTGGATGCAACGGGCCATATTCTTTATACCTTTCCTCGAAATGATCAGGTGCTCGGTCAGGATATCAGTGGCCAGGACCATAATCGCTATATCATAAACGAGCAGAAGCCCGTGGTCAGCAATGTCTTTCAGGCGGTGCAGGGCTATGCCAGCGTGGCCTTTGCCTATCCGGTCTTTGATCATGGGACCTATGCCGGGACTATCACCGTTCTTATTCCCTTTCAGCGGATTTCCAGTGAATACATAGAACATATTAATATCGGCAACGAGGGCTATGCCTGGCTGATGGATAAGAGTGGGGTCGAGATCTACTGTCCGATACCCGGCCATACCGGGAGGACCGTGTATGAGACTTCGCTCCAGTTTCCTTCGGTCATCAATATGGCGAAAAAGATGATGCAGGGTGAGGCTGGGGATACAACCTACACGTATGGTCAGACCAGGGGAGAGGAGACGAAGGGCTTTGTCAACTATGCGAGCTATGTTCCCATTGTACTTCCCCATACTCAATGGTCTGTAGTCCTTGCCACAGCCGGTGAGCAGGCCTTGGCTCCCATGAAAATATTCCGCAATCAATGGTTCATCACCATAGTTTTTGTTATCATGTTCCTCATTTTCTGGCTTTCCTGGCAGGTCCGTCAGTTTGTCGTCAGCCGCCAGGGGGAAAAACTGCGGTCAACTCAGCAGAGGCTGGAGCAGAGTGAGCAGACCTTGACCAATTTCATTCGCCAGGCCAATGTCCCCATGGCTATAGTCAATGTGAATGGCAGCATTGAGATGATCAATGAAAAATGCCGTCTCCTGTACGGTTATGACAAACAGGATCTGCAATCCGTTGATGACTGGTTTGATGCGGTGTATGACGACAGGGAGCTTGCGGGGAAGACGAGGGCTCACTGGCAGAAGATGTTTGCTGCATCCATTCAGGGGGAGAGACAAATCCACCCCTTCCAGCAAACGTTCTTGAAAAAAGACAGGACAGTGGTGGACGTCGAGTTTACTTTTACCCAGATCGGAGAACGGTTTCTTCTTACCTTCAAAGATCTGACGGCCCAAAATAGTTGGAAAAGAGAAAAGGAGAAGCGAAGGCGGAGGAAGGCCACAGCAAAAAAAATGGAGTCCCTTGGCCTGTTGGCTGGTGGTGTGGCCCATGATTTGAACAATATCCTCTCAGGTGTGGTCAGTCTGCCGGAACTCTTGCTCCTTGATCTTCCAGAAGACAGTCCGCAGCGCCCGTCACTGGAGGAAATACTCAGATCTGGACGCAGGGCAGCAGCAGTGGTTGCCGATCTCCTTACCGTGGCCAGGGGAGTTGCCAGTGTCAAAGAAGTCGTGTCTTTGAACAGTCTGCTGATGGATTCTTGTAACTCTATCGAAATTCAACAGGTTAAGAAATCTCATCCCCAGGTCTCTTTTATTCTGACGATGGCAGCAGATCTATGTCATATCCGTTGTTCGCCGATTCATATTCGGAAAGTGATTACCAACCTTGCCGCGAACGCGGCAGAGGCTATCAATGCTGAGGGGACGGTGACCATAAGTACCAGGAATGAGGATATCGAGAGGCCCCTTAAAGGTTATAAGGAGGTGATAGCCGGTGAATATGTTGTCCTGCAGGTGAGTGATACCGGGCCCGGTATCAAGGATGCTGATCTGGATCGCATTTTTGATCCTTTTTATTCCAGGAAGGTCATGGGAAGAAGCGGCACCGGCCTGGGTTTGACCGTGGTCTGGAACACACTTCTGGATCATCAGGGGTACATCCATGTCAGCAGCAGTGAGTCTGGATCGAGTTTTGAACTTTTTTTCCCCGCTAGCAGAGAAGAACTGTCTCTGGCCGAGAGGGCCATTCCTCTGGATCAGCTTCGTGGCAACCACGAGCGTATCCTGGTCGTTGACGATGTCAAAGAACAACGGCTCATTGCCCGCAGCATTCTGGAAAAATTGGATTATTCTGTGGAGACGGCAAGTTCAGGAGAGGAGGCCATTGCCGGTATGAGAGAGCAGGTCCCGGATCTGGTTCTTCTCGATATGCTTATGGAACCAGGGATGAATGGTCGGGAGACGTATGAACAGATGCTGACAGTGTGGCCTGGATTGAAGTCGGTTATTGCAAGCGGTTTTGCTGAGACAGAGGAGGTGAGAAAGGTTCAGGCCCATGGGGCTGGAAGCTTTGTCAAGAAGCCTTACACCATGGAAGAACTTGGGGCTGCGATAAAAAAAGAATTGACTGGCGTTGATTTAAGGGAAAACCAATGTCAGGGACATAAGCAGGGAGTTTAACGGATCAGTCTGATACCGTTGTCCAGTGATTTTTCAGCGAGTTCTTTGAGATGCGCCCGCTGCACTGTAGCGACAATGGCTTCTATGCTGGCGGTAACCGAACGGGTGGGGAGGTCGAACTGGATGCCGCAACGGTATTCGATTCCTATTTTGTCCCGTACCTTGGATATATGACGGACAACACCATCCACCTTCACCAGCATCTCATCGTTGAGGATGAACTGGACACCACAGGTCTCGTTCAGGTGAAACAGGGTTCGTTCTTCCTTGCGTATTTGAAAGGACATGCCGTTGGCGCTGATATCAAGGGGCCGTTTTCGCATATTCGGGCGCTTGTGTTTGCCCATGACAAGAAGAAGAAAATCTAAACTGTCTGGAACCTTGGCCCGGAAGGCCCGCGCTTCTTGAATCTGTCTGGCGATAAGGGGAAAGGCCAGGCGGAGCACGGGAATGTCGCGAACCAAGGCCAGATTCTGGAAAAATGTACCCAATTCTATGGCACAATTGGTGGTAAAGAGGCGGAGCAAGATCTGTTGGCTGTCTCGGATATGGAGGTTGCCCAAACCAGGTTCCAGAGGCAGGGTAATGATATGTGACATCAATTTTAGATAATCACCTGCAGTATAATCAGGTTCTTCAATTCGGGTTTTTCCATTCTCTGCTACTTCGACCAAGTCAGGGATATGATCGTGAATTCTGCTGAAATAGACCTGGGGACTGCCGTTGAGTTCTACTTCGATGATCTTGTCATCAAAGAGGGCAGTCTGGACATAGGGCAGTATTTCCGCACTCTTGACCACAAAGGCACCGCTGTCCAGTCCTTCTTCGACAGTTTCCCCGGTGAAGGAGGAGGCGCTTCTGGGAAAGAAAAGGGTAAGCTTTTTTTGCACATTATGGATGAATTTCTCTTTTTTGTCGTCGCTCATAGGATGGTCTGGATGGCAAAATTGCTCGTTCAGTCAATGTCTTTTCCCCTTGGTCTCTCATCACTTCAGATATTCCTTTTTGAACATCTTTTCTGCTTCCAGCGATCCGGCCAGAAGTAGTTCTCCTGTTTTTGCCAGAGGTGTTGCCGGGTCTGGATTTGTCAGAAAACGTTCTTCAGTTTTTATTGCCAGCACACTGCATCCTGTTTGTTCGCGCAGTTTGATTTCAATGAGGCTTCTTCCTGCAAGGGCCTCAGGGATTGGAACCAGAAAGATATTGAGTTCTTCTGAAAAAATTGAGATGTCAGAGGGTTGGAGAAGGTTCATGATGGAGTTGGCTCCCATGGCAGCAGAGGAAACCACCAGATCGGCACCGGCCCTGTGCAGCTTGGACATGGTGCGCTCTTCTGTAGCCCTGGTCACGATCTGAATATTCGGTCGCAGCTGACGACAGTAAAAGGAGAGATGGATATTCATGGCATCGGTATGGGTGGTGATGATCACTGATCGGGCATTGTCGATGCCGGCTTCTTTCAGGGTCTTGATGTCTGCAGCATCACCCAGGATGTAATGGGCCTTCCTCTTTTTCACTGAAGCCATCTTTTCAACTATTTTATAAGAGATATTGTTTTGTTGGAGAAAAGCGGCTGCTGCCTGTCCCACTCTGCCGCCGCCGAGGATGAGTACCGAAGGATTCGGAGGTGGCTCCAGGGGGGATTCCACCAGTTGTCTGCCTGTCTGGTCCATGGCGGCTTGCGTCCCCGCCAGAATCAGAATGTTTGTCGGGGTGAGTACCCGTTGCGGATCAGGTGGGAGGACCTGACCTCGTTCCAGGAAACCGATTACTGAAAGTCCAAGGGTTTGTCTGAGTCGGGATTGGGCCAGGGTCTGGCCGGTGAGAATTGTGTCGCGAACAGGGAATTCTCCGATCAGCAGTTCCTGGAAGCGGCCGATAATATTCGGTTCGACCACACCGATGGTCTTTTCTGCCAGGCCGATGCCTAGCATGCGCATAAACTGGAAGACATGGGTGTTGCCGGGAAAATTGAGGATGTCCAGGGAGTGTTCTTGGTCGGCACTGCTGGCGATGGGAACCTTGTCACTGATTTCCCGTACCGTAAAAGAGATGTTGGTGTTGATCAGGTCATCGGCCGTGGCCACGACCAGGGCCGCCTGGGCCGCATGGGTCTTTTGATAGGTGCCGGGGTCATCAACATCACCGAGGACAACTTTGTATCCAGCGTCATAGATCTCCAGTGCCTTTTGTTGATCGCCGGTGATGAAGGTGTAATTGTAGTGATATTTTATGAGCTTCTTGACCAGATTCCTGGTCAGTGAGTCGAAGTTTGTCAGAAGGACATGGTCGTGGATGTCCTCTGCCAGGAAGCGTGGGGTCCTCGCCTGTTTCTGGGCTTCGAGCCAGGGGGCGTAAAAGAACTGGATAAAGGTGAAGGGCAGCATGATCAGGAGGAGGATTATTCCTGAAATGAGGACAGCCAGGGTAAAGAGCAGACCCAGATCCGTGGAAAAGGTGATATCGCCGAAACCCAGGGTCGACATTACCGTAAGTGTCCAATAAAATCCCGTGATCAAGCTATAATTCCTGCCCTCGTAGCGCATGAGCAGGTGAAAGGTTAGACTGTAGAGGGCAATGATAAGAGTCAGAAAGAAGAGGAAGCGCAGGAGGAGGGCGACATTCTTTTTAGCCTCCTTGTTCCTGACGAAAAAGATGAGTTGAATGAGGAGCGTTTTCATAACCAGAGATTCTATCCTGACAAAGGGACCAGAGAGAAGGGAGAAAAAAACTCTCTCGACTGAAGACTATTTTCCCTATTAAAGCATCTATTTTTCTTTCCGCCAAGTTGCTTTTTCAATGTTATTGCGGATATAATTGAGACGATGGGTTTTGGGGAGGGGGGATCGTGGAAATTTTAATCAGTTTGACTGGGGAAGGGAAATGATCAACAAATTGACACCGATTGCTTCTCTTGTCGGCCGCCAGACAAATCCCGTCCAGTCGGGGGAGAGATCTCCGCTTGTTCCTCAGCTGCAAACAGGGCAAATAGTCTCTGCCACTGTGGTGGAGAGTCGGGGGCAGAATGTGTTTCTGCTGGAGATGGCAGGGACCAGGTTCAGCGTCCAGGCGGGCACACCTCTGAGCAAAGGAGAGCAGCTCCGCTTTCAGGTTCTGTCCACGAATCCTCTTCTTGAACTACAGAAAATTGAAGATCCTCTTCCTGCCCAGATCAGGAGAACCCTTCCCCTGACCGCAGAGCCTGTCAACCTGAGTCCTCTTCTGCAGAAGCTGGAGACCACCTTTTTTTCTGGCCCAAGAGCCACTCCGGAACAGTTGGCTGAGCAGGGGAACACTCCCTTGTCTGGGCAAAGGGCCACTGCTGGAGAGTCAGCTGAGCAGAGAACCACTGCCTTGCCCGGGCCAAGAGTACCTGCTGGACTGTTCACCGAGCAGAAAACTCCTGTGGTCCCTGGTCCAAGAGCAATCTCTGAACAGGCAGCTCTACAGAGAAGCACAGCCCCGCCGGCTGTGGAAAGAGGGATTACGGTTCAGGGGACAACGCCAGGCAGCACGCAAACAGCTCAGCCCCTGATGGAGAAGATGGAGGCTGCGCCAGTTGCCCAGTTGGTCCGTCAGGGACACTACAGGGTGCAGGCTACGGTACTTGAAAACCAGGGAGAGAACAGGAGCCTGGTTCGGATCGGCCGTGAATCCTATCTTCTGGATGGCCCCGTAGGGGCACGTCAGGGAGAGAGCAGAGTCTTGGAACTCAGGTCCCTGCAGCCTGTGGTCAGCTTTTTGCCTGTGGGGGAGGGAGGCGATCCAGTCAAACCAGGTCAGCCACTTATCCTGGTCAGTGAGGGACAGCAGTTGCCTGCCCTGGTTCGGGCCCTGCAGCTGCCCCTCTTGACTGGTTTGGATTTGTTACATTCGTCTCAGCAGCAAGTATTGAAAGATTTTCAGTTGCTGCAGCCAGCACAGTTGCAGGAATCCGGCGCAGGAGAACTTTTGAAAAAGGGGTTGGAGCAGCTGGGAATACGATCAGAGGCCATGGTGGCTCAGGGAAGGAGCCAGGAGACGGCAGGTCAGCTCAAAACACTCCTGGCAGAGATCACAAAAATTTTCCAGGGTCAGGAGGAGATCAGCGCTTCAGCCAGTCGCCTGCTGTCTACCTTGGAGAACAGTCAGTTTCTCCAGGCAGGGCTGAACAACGACAGTATCTTTCTCTTTCCCCTTCCTTTTTCCTTTGTGGAGAAGGGCTATCTCCTGGTGGAGGGTGAGGGCAGCGGCCAGGGTGGAGAGGGGGGGCGCAAGAAGAGCTTTTCCTGTACCCTCCATCTCAGTCTGGAGGGGCTTGGAGACGTTCGGGTCAACTGTATTCAGAACGAGGAGGCAATCAGGATTTCTTTTTTTCTCGGATCTCCAGAAAAGGCAGAGTTTGTGGCAGGCTTTGATGCCGATTTGAAAGATCGTATCAGCGCTGCCCCCCTGCTCTCCCTGAGCTTTGGCACCGGGGCAGATTCTCCCGGCCCGGCTCTCCTCCAGAAAGTTCTTCCCGGGCACCACTCCATGCTCGAAACCAGAATTTAACCGCCGGGGCATACATTTTTCACAGGCTACACGGTCCCACTGTCAATGGATTATTGTCTCACCGGGGCAAAGAGTTGCTTGCGGGGGATGCGGAATCATTACCGGATGGTCGATAAGGATTTCCAGGGGTTGGACCTGGTAATGGTTTTTTTGGAGAGTGGAAAAAAGGGTGTCGAGTTCATCTTGCCAGCAGGCCATTGTCCTTTTCGTTTTTGGGGCAAGGTCATGGAGGAGAACAATGTCTCCCGGTTGGAGTCTCTTCAGGATGCGTTTCGCCAGATGGCTGATCTTTTTATTCCCCTGATCAAAAGCTCGACAGCTGAAGGTGACGGTGAGCAACCCTTCATCGAGAAGGACCTGCTTGAGGCGTGGGTTGGTGATTCCGGCCGGCGGCCGGAAGAGCAGGGGTTGAATCCCGCATTGCTGTAAGACGACCTGAGTCTTATGGATATCCTCTTCCAGTCTTTTCCGGCTCCGCAACATAAGGAGATTGTCATGTTGCCAGGAATGGTTTCCGATACTGTGGCCCCGGGCAAGGATGTCTGCGATGAGATCCGGGTATTGAGCAGCTTTTTCACCGATGACAAAGAAGGTTGCCTGGAATTGATAACGGGCCAGGAGACTGAGCACTATCGGGGTGGAAGAGGGGGATGGGCCGTCATCGAAGGTAAGGGCCACTCCCTTGCTCCCTGAGATCCCCCGGCTGATTATGGGCAGAAAAATTCCATGCTGTGGAAAAAACGGGGCTGCAAGACAGAGGAAGAGAAAGAGGGCCAGGGGGAGTGTGGCAAGCCACGGCTCGATGAAAAAGAGCAGAGCGGCAAACAGAAAGGCGAGACATCCACTCTTCTCTGCAGGGGAGAGGCCGCCCTGTTGCCTCCTATTTGCTGGTGGTATCATCTTTCTCAACTCGACCGATTATCCAGACAAGTTCTGGATTGGACTGTGAAACCAGATTGCTAGCCACATGAAAACCGGCCTTGGTTATGAGTGTTGCCATCTCTTCAGAAGAACGGTACCAGGGGGTAGCGCCGGAAAACTTGATCCTGTAATGTTCAAGCATCCAGGACTTGGAAGGGGGGCCATCCGGGTGGATCACAAAACGGATTACCAGGATGCCGTTGTGGCCCATGGCCCGGAAACAGTTGCCCAAAAGAGTGGTGAGTGTTGCCTCGTCGAGATAGTGGAGCATGTCAAGGAGGAGGACAAGATCGGCGGGTCTGGAAAGCGGAGGCAGGTTCGGAGCCGTATCTTGGAAAACTTCTCCTCTTTCTCCCATGGCCAGGGCAGCCACACGCACGCGTTCCTGATCCGGATCAATACCAATAAGGTTGGCCTGGGGGAAATATTCCAGACACCAGCAACCGGGAACCCCGTAGCCGCAGCCGATATCAAGGATCATCCTGGTCGTCGTCTTCTGGTCTGCAAGAAGCGGAGCCAGATCTGCAAACATGGGATCTGTTTGCAGCTTAAAACGGGCAAACATCCGCGGGTACGCTTCCATGAGACGATAGCGCCCCCTGACCCCTTGTGCGAGGGAGGATCTTCCTGGGGCGTCGCCCTTTTTTTCAGAGAAGAAGGCCTGGGGCAGGGGAGGGAGAAGGAGGAAGGCACCGAGCAGTGAGTAGCCGATACCCAGCAATGAGGTGATACCGATGCTCCTTAGCAGGGAATGGTCAGCAAAGCAGAGGACGCCGAAGCCGATGAGAGTGGAGACTGCTGCCATAAAGACTGTCATCCGTACAAGTCTGAAGGAGGGATGGCTGGGGTCGCGGTATCGCTGGTGAGCCCTGACAAAGAAGATGGAGTAATCGATGCCCATGCCGAGGATGACAATGGAGAGCATCAGGCCGGGAATATCCAGGGGATGATCAAGCAGCTGCATGGTCCCCAGGGTACAGATATAGGCGAAGAGTGGAGGCAGAAGGGTAATGAGTGTCAGTTGCCAGCTCAGGAAAAAGAAAAAGAGCAGGACCGCAACGCTTCCTGCAATGATCGCAAGCATTGTGGCAAAGGTGGTGAAAAGAATGTGTGCCAGTTGTTCGGAAAAATAAGGGGAATCAAAGATCTTGGCATCTTGACGATAGCGTTCAAAAAAGGATTGGCTGTCATAGTTCTGCCCTGGGGAGAGGGTGATAAACTGGACCCAGGTATCCCCTTTCTCCGATATACCCATCAGCCTGTAATAGGGGGAAGGAAGGAGAGAGGTATCGGCTTGCAATGAGGGCTGGAGCTGCTTGAGAAAGGGCGCAAAGGCATCGTTGGCAAATCCGAGGGAGACAGCACCGGCCTGCAGTTCTTTGGTCAGTCTCTCTCTTCTATCCGGGCTCCAGAACTGCTGCCAGGCAAGTAGATTTTCTCTGGTCCTGAGTTCACCGGGAAATATCATGGAGGGAACAAAGGCGGATTTGAGAATGGAGACCTTTCTGTCGGCCTCTATTCTTTGCAGGAGGAGATCATTTTTTTTCTGTATTTCAGCAATCGAATCGCCCGTAACCATCAAGAAAATTTTATCACCAATATTTCCCCAGACTTTTGCAAAGACCTGGTCGGCAGCAAGGGTCTCTGTGCTCACCGTATTCATGCTCTCCAGGCTGACATCGAACCTGGGGTGAGCAAAGAAGAGCAGGCTGGCGGCCAGAATGGCTGCCGCAACGGCTCCAGCAGGGCCAGTGCCATAGAGTCTGTCCACCAGTCCTTGCAGGGGGAGGGCACGCGTTGAGGACGGGGGCATTGAAGGGGTGAGGTGGGGAAAGATGGAATGGACAAAAAGAAAAGAAAAAAAGACACCCAAGGCCGTGAATTGACCGAGTTGGACGAAAATGGGAAAACCGCTGCAACAGAGGATAAGAAAGGCCCCGATCGTGGTCAGGACAGCCAGTATTCCCACCGTCCGGACTTCATGGGATGCCTCTTTTCCTGTGGTCTCTCTGGGACGATCCAGAAAGAGGAGGTAGGCAATGCCGTGATCAACGGTGATGGAGATAATGGCACCGCCAAAGCCTAAGACCATGATGGAGATGGAGGGATGGAAAAGGGAAAAGACAAACAGGGCAGCTGCAGTACCAGCCAGTGCCGGCAGCAGGGAGAAGAGGCCGAGCAAAGGCCTGGGAAAAGAAAAAAACAGGAGCAGGGCAATGCCTGCTGTTGAGAGGAGCAGGGCCAGGCGGACGTCATGGCGGATGATACGCTCATTGTCAAGCGCAGCCCGATAGGCGCCGACGGGCGTGAGGGTGACGCTGATCCCCTCTGGGCCATATTTGTGGCCAAGGTTTTGGGAAATTGTGGTGAGCAGTGTAGAAATCTGACGGGCGGAAGCCGTGTTTGTGCCGGCAGTAATTGGTCGTGCGCTTATCAGGAGGTGACGGTTGTCTGCCGAGATGAGGTGGCCCCGGTACATCCTCGATCCTGTTGTCGGCGCCAGCATTGCCAGTTTTGCCATGACCGGTTCCATGAGGCCCAGGGGGTCGCTGGCAATAAATTTGGCCTGACCGATCCCTTCGAGACTGCTCAGCTTCTGCAGCAGTTCATGCAGGCGCTGCTGGATGAACTCTTTTTCCAATCTGGGGGCAATCTCCTGTCTCAGCTCCTCCTGGGAGAACATGAGGGGCAGATTGCTGATGATATGCAAGGCCAGATCAGGAATCAGTTTGCCGACCTCGCTTGTCCCCACTTCTATAAAGAGAGCACTTTCCTGGAGTTGCTGTTCAACGAAATTGCCGCATTCCACCAGGATGTCAGGATCATCTCTGTCCACCATGATATCCACCGCAATCTGATCGTGAATGGGATGGTTGGTGAAAATATCCAGGGCATCGCGTATCACGGGTTGCTCTGATGGCAGAGAGCGAACGACGTCGGTGTCGATATCCAGGCGAAGGATGCCTGCGGCAGCAGTTCCGAGGGTCAGGATGAAAACAATGATGAGGAGGCGATAGTTAAACAAGTCGGGTCTATTGTCAGATTGATTATTATTTTCAGAGGCTCACGATGACCAGAGTCATGGTTGTGAGGAACAGGAGGTGGATACAGATAATCAGTGTTTTATGGCGTTGAAACAATTCATTTGTTTTTTGGATAAAGGGCAGGCCGCCGAAAAATCTTCGCATCCGGTCTATGGCAATGGTTTGGTTATCCGTGCTGGCCTGGCTTTGAAAGGCAATCATCGGGGAGAGGGCAAAAAAATCCTTGCCATGACGGCGTAACACGTTGTCAAAAGGAATGTCATGCCACGATTCCTGAATAATGCGCCTGGCAAAGGAACGGTTGAGTGCATAGGCATGGGCCAGGCAGCGGTATTGGATAGTGACCACAGAGCGTTCAGTCGTTTTTGTCATTTTCGTGGTAATGCCCCCAAGAAAAAAACCATTCCAGGTGGGGAGATTCTCGAGAAAGAGAGTGGCTCTGCGGAGAGTCTCGGCTTTGAATCCCTGAAAAAGGATGTCATCTTCAAAGATCAGGATATGCTGGGCTCCAGCCTGCAGGCCTTTGTGTAAACAAAGCATATGGGATTGAAAGATCCCTTTTTCCTGGTTATCAGGATGTTTTTTAACGAGTTCAAATTCCACCCGCCCAAGGAGACCGACAGCGGCAAACTGTCTTTTGGCCTCCGTCCGCCTGTCATCACGTGTATCTATCGATATACAATAGATTTTGTCAAAAAACGACCAGGGATCAGCAGGTGGTGCCATGTTCTACCTGTGCAAAAGAGTTGCCGGGACAACATATTGTCGAGTAACTACAAAGAAAAGTTTGTATATTACTTGTCAGTGAAAAAAAATCCAATTTATCTATGCCTAAAATGATGCTGAGTATGCGAAGAGTTCTTGTCAGGTTTGCCGCCATCGACTTTGTCCGTACGGCCATCGCAGAGCAGGCGGACCTGAAGGCCTTTACAGAAAAGCCTTCTCTGCAGATCCTTGCTGGAGTTTTCTTGATCTGCAGTAGTTTTCTTCTTGGTTGGCCTGCCGTTGCAGCCTGTGGTGTTGTTGCCCTGAGGTTGAACGAACCTCTGATTGCGGTAATCGGAGGGCCTTTGGTTTATGGCTTGTCGCACCTGGTCTTTCTCCTGGGGATGTATTTTTCAGGTGCCAAATACACTGTGATTTTTTTTCGTTGGTTGAGCAGGGTCAGTGTAGAAAAACTCCTGGCCTTGATTCCCCCTGAACCTTCTTGAAGCATCGTCTTGGCCCAATGTCCCTGGCAGAATCGATCAGGGGGGACTGTTCTGTTTTTTCCTGTAAGCCCTTCCTCTCTTTGTCAAACAGTCTGTCTGAAGCTGGCTAAATCAATATCGTATTTGTTGACCTTATCGTAGAGGCTTTTTCGGGAAATTCCCAAATCCTGATACGTTGGAGTTATCTGGCCCTGGTTTTTACTTAATATCTCTATGAGATATTTTTTTTCCACCTCTTCGAGCAGGGATTTGAGCTGCAGGTTTTGCTTTATTCCCTGTTCAATCAATTGTTCAGAGTTTTGCGAAATATCCTCCTGAGAGGCCTGTGAACCAAATATGCAGAGTCTGCGCACATAATTTTTTAACTCCCTCACATTCCCTGGCCACTCTTCCTGTTGGAGAGAGCGGATGGTCTTCCGGTCAAGAGGCTGAACCTCTTGCTGCCGTTCATGGCAATAGGCCTGACGGTAATATTCAATCAGCAAAGGGATATCTTCGCGTCTCTCTTTGAGGGGGGGGATTGTTACCGGTAAGACGTTCAGGCGAAAAAAGAGATCTTGACGAAAATTCCCTTTACATATTTCTTCCGAGAGGTCCTTATTTGTGGCCGCGATGATCCTGGCATATACGGGGACGGGGACATTGCTTCCTAAAGGGGTAATGGTTTTTTCTTCAAGCACTCTCAGGAGCTTGGTCTGCAGGCCTATGGGCAGGCTGTTGATTTCATCAAAGAAAAGGGTACCCTCTCCGGCATAGGAAAATTTCCCTATTTTTTCCTGGACTGCGCCAGTAAATGCCCCTTTGACATGACCAAAGAGGTCAGATTCTATCATATCCACGGGAATGGCACCCATATTGATAGCCACAAAGGGGTTTTTTGATCGATCAGCAATCTCGTGGATTGCTCGTGCCACCAGCTCTTTTCCCGTTCCGGTTTCGCCGTAGAGCATTACCGGATCATTTTCTGCCGCCACCTTTTTAATGGTCTCATAGAGATGGAGCATGGATGGATGTTTGCCCACCAGGCCATGAAAATAAGAACAGTTTTGCTGCTGTTCCTGGATCTGTCTGTTCAGTGTTCTATTTTCCAGGACAAGTTGTCTTTTTTCCACGGCCCTGCTCAGTGAGGCCAGCAGGACATCTTCATCAACGGGTTTTTGGAGGAAGTCATAGGCCCCGTCTTTGATGGAGGAAACAGCCATGCTCACATCTCCATGACCGGTGATCATGATAACCGGCAATTCCGGATCATTTTTTTTAATATGGTCAAGCAGTTCAATCCCATCCATTCCCGGCATTTTGATATCGGTAATGACTGCGGCATACTCAAACTCTGTCAAGGCCGGTAAAATGTTTTGCGCAGAGCTGAGGGTGTCGACGCTGTAGTTGTTGAGGAGCAGAGTTTGTTTAATGGCTGTGAGCAGATAAATATCATCATCTACAACCATAATTCGCGGTCTTTGCTGTCCATCCTCATGATCGGGCTGTTTCATGGTCTTCCTTTTCTTCTCTCTTTTCGTTATAGCAAGGCAAGAGCAGGACAGAAAAACAGGTGCCGAAACCGGGAAAACTCTCTACTTTGATAAAACCTGAAAATCCACGAACAATCTGATCAACGATGGAGAGTCCCAGTCCCATGCCTGTGCCAACTTCGCGGGTGGAAAAAAAAGGGTCAAAAATTTTTTTCTGGGTGTTCTTGCTCATCCCTTCACCGTTATCCTCGATGGTTATCAGGACAAAAGTCTTCTCTTCTAAGGTTTCCGGAGCGACTCTTTTCTGGAGCCTGGTTTTGACTGTCAGCACAGGATATTCTGTTTTTCCCATGGCCTGAATAGCATTCTGGATAAGATTTAAACAGACCTGTTCCAATTTGACTTCCTGTCCCAAGACCCGGGGAATTGTCTCATCAAGCTGCAAATCCAGTTGTATATCAGACAATCTCAGCTGTGAGTCGAGAAACTCGAGGATGTTGCGAAGAATGGTATTGATGTTCACCTCTGAAATTTCATCCGGTACCTTGCGGCCGAAATTTTGCAGGCTACGAATGATAGATGTTGCCTTATTGACACGATCAATAATGATATTGAGATTTCCTGTAAGCATCTCCTTGTTCTGCAATGGGTTATCCAGGGCCTTAATACAGTTTCTGGCAAACAGGAGAATGGCATTCAGTGGCTGGGTCAACTCATGGCTGACGCCAGCGGCCATCTCTCCAAGGCTAACCAGTCTGTCGGAATGAATTAACTGCTCCTGCGCTTCACACATGCGGACCATCATTGTCTGAAAATCAGTTCTGTCTGAGGCGATCAACATATAAAGGATACGGCCTGATTCACTTGTATAGGTTGAACCTTTGAGAATGACAGGGACCTCTTTACCTGTACGGGTGCGGAGGTGGGTCTCCAGGGAGTTGAACTCCCCTTCTGTAACAGCCGTTTTAATAAGCTCATAATTTTTTTCCCCACTGATCTGTTCAAGGGTCAGTTGCTCATTGTTCTCTGGAGAATATTCAAGACAACGATAAAATTCTTTGTTCGCCTGGACGATTACAAGCTCTTTGCTGAGAAGAAAAAAAAGGCTGGAAAGGCTGGAGAGGATTTGATTGGTGAAGTCTTTCCCGGCCTCCACCTCCTCGTTCTTTTTGAGAAAACGAATGACGAGATCCTGTTTTTGCTTCTCAAGTATCTCAATTAAGCGCTTGTCCGTTTTGTGGTCGCTTCCAGTCCGGTTCATCAATTTTCTCTCCTCACCACCTGCCAAGTCCGCCAATAGCTGATTTGCTCCGCTTCATTTCTCAGCCATCTTTTCTTGATAAAGAACAGTTGTAAAGGTTTTGTAACTTTTTCTATACAAAGATACCCTACCCCCCTCATCCTTGTCACTATTTTTACACACGGCTGTTTCTCTTGTGCGTATGCCTATACGCGGAGATGGTGTCTGGACGTGTAACTTTTGTTGCACACAATTTCCCCCTCCCAACCTCTCCATCATAGTTGCCAAGCCAATGCGTTCTAGCATGTAATGAGCTGTAAATAAAGGAAAATAAAAATATTCTCCGCGGGAATTATTTCTGGCCTTCAAGTTGCTAACGAAGAGAGTAACAGGTTTGGGAGTACAATTAGAAGAGTTGGTCCACAGGATCAAAAAACAACCCAACGGAGGAGATTATGGCACTTTTTAACGTACTGATTGTTGATGATGAACAGGAATTTAGAAGTATGACCATGAAGCGTCTGAGCAAGCGGGACATTCACTGTGATGGGGCAGAGAATGGCGAGGAGGCAATCAAGCGTATCAAAAAAGGAGATATTGACGTGGTGCTCCTTGATGTGAAGATGCCTGGTATGGATGGCATTGAGACCCTGCAGGAGATCAAACGACTGCGGCCGTTAACCGAAGTGGTGATGCTTACCGGCCATGCCTCGGTTGAATCAGGTATAGATGGTATGAAGCTGGGTGCCTTTGATTATCTGATGAAGCCCATGGAGCTTGAGCCGCTGTTGGAAAAACTCAAAGATGCCTACGAAAAGAAGAAAATGCAGCAAGACAAAATTGAAACGGCGCAGATAAAAAGGGACATGGCTATTCCGAGTTAGTGGTGGGCTTCTGTATCTAACCGATTGTGCGGTACAACAAAAAAGAGGAGAGTTATCCATGAGTTTCTTTAAAGACTTGAACCAGTTCATGATGATGGGGGCAAGAGCTCACGCCAAATGGGAACTGGAAATGTCAAACAACATTCTGAAGAGCCGCAACAGAAGGCTGGTCCTTTGTCTGTTGCTGGTACCGATTATCCTTGGCGGGATGGCCTTCGCATCCGGTGATATGAGCGGCTTACCCGATGTAATCGGTGGCAAAAGTTCCTATACCCCGGCCTTTTACACCCCCGCTATATTTTTTGCTTCAATCCTGGTCGGCGTAGCTGCCGGATTGATCACCGGCTGCATTGGCGCAGGTGGTGGCTTTATTATTGCCCCGGCCCTGATGAGTGTCGGGGTCAAAGGTATCCTGGCCGTTGGTACCGATCTCTTTCACATCTTTGCCAAGGCCATCATGGGCAGTGTGCTCCATAAAAAACTGGGCAACATTTCGGTGCCATTGGCCTTTACTTTCTTGATCGGTGCCATTGGCGGAGCCACGGCAGGCGGTGTTCTAAATCGTTACCTCTATGAGCGGAACCCCGTACTCAGTGATGCTTTTATTACCACAGTCTATGTTGGTATGCTCGGTTTCCTGGGCTTTTATGCCCTCACTGATTATTTCAGATCCAAGAGAGAGCTGGACAGTGCAGTTGCGGCAGGCGAAGCGGTAGATGCCCGTGATGAGGCCATCCCGGCCATTGGCAAAAAGCTGCAGGGAATCAATATCCCCCCCATGGTTGCTTTTGATCAGGGGATCACCCCTGGCGGCCGTAAGATTTCCTGGCTCTTCCTGGTGATCAGTGGCGCCTTCGTTGGTATGGCCGCCGGTATCATGGGCGTGGGTGGTGGCTTCCTCACCTTTCCCATTTTTGTTTACGGTCTTGGCGTTTCTTCCATGACCACTGTTGGCACCGATATCTTTCAGATCATCTTTACCGCAGGATATGCCTCTCTGAGTCAATATGCTATCTACGGCTTTATCTTCTATACCCTGGCCATGGGTATGCTCCTTGGTTCTCTGTTTGGTATCCAGATCGGTTCGTTGGTAACAAAGGTGGTCCCTGGTATCACCATCAGAGGCTTTTATGCCATGTCAGTTCTTGCCGGTTTTGTTAATCGTGTCTTTGCCCTGCCGTCTAAACTACGGGAGTTGGAAGTCCTTAACTGGAGCCAGACGCTCACTCATACCCTGGAACAGATCGGCATCTACGGATTTTTCATTGTTATCGGTATTTTCTGCTTCTGGGTTTTTAGTACATTTTTTCGCAATATAAAAACACTCAAAGGGGAGGTGCCTGTCTCATGAGTATAGAAAAGAAACTGAAAATCAGAGGCATTCTGATGCTGGTGAGCTTTTTTGTTGTCTTGGCTGTGATCTTTATGCCAATCTTCAAAGGTCATAATGGGCTTGACTTTCTCGATAATCTTTACAATTCCATATCCAAGGGATCGGCCTATTACATCCCTGAGACCATGGAAAAAATCAAAAAATATGAAGGGACAATTGTTGATCTGAAATTGACCATGCAAGACGACCAGCAGGCCCTTGAAAGCGTTAAATTGTTGGAAGCCGGTGGAGCAACCGTCACCGTTGATGGGAACATCCTGCTAGTCAAGGGGGATATCGCGGCCATACTCCATAACAGTCTGGTCGATGCAGACTCCATGTATCACAACGATGGAACTACTGTTGCGGCAAAGTATGGTTATAACGAGCGGCAGGCCCTTTATAACTGGTATAAGTCGTTGAAGGCCATGGAGAAGAATCTAAATAAACAGGAATTGTTTAAGGAGGCTGCGATAGTTGGCACAGTGATAAAGAAGGCAGTGGAGATGTCCTATAATTACTATAAAGTAGAGGCCCAATCTGTAAAGGAAGCTCTGGTTCTGGTGATTTTTTCTCTGGTCTTCTATGTGGTCTATACTCTCTGGTATGGGTTTGGTATAATGTACCTTTTTGAAGGACTTGGTCTCAAGATTGGACATTGATACCGTAGTGTTCTCTTGCTAGAAAAAACTCGCTAAAAAGCCTTTTCCCTGGGGTGATCGGGCTCACATCCGGCCATCACTCTTTAACAGACAACAGAGGCAGGGAACTGTCTCTGTTGTCCTCTTCAACATTTTGCAATCCTCTATGTCTGGCATCAGCAACTGGATAAAAAGTGTCTTCTCTCCTGTGAAGAGTACCAGGTGTACCCCTGAAGAATTGCAGATCATCTTCAAGTCCCGGTACAGACATTTCAGGGCATTGCTTACTGCTAACAATAATGCCCTCGAGGCCATGGCCGAGATGGAGCAGGTTTTGCAGTCAGGGCAAATCTTCAGCATGGCCTTTATCCGTTCACGCAGTACTGCGGTAATGGTCAATGTCTATAAGATGGTCAAGCATCTGACCGAGATATCAGAGGGGCGTTATCACCAGTTGGATCCGGCCTTCGAAAAAATCAGCACCCAGGTCAATGATATTTTGGAAGAGGCTCCACGGATTCATAGTGGAGAATGGATAATTCCCCTGATAAAAATTAAGAGGATTCATGTTGATCAGGTGGGAGAAAAAATGGCCAACCTTGGCGAGGTCGCAAGCCTTGCCTGTATGAAAACTCCCCCTGGTTTTGCCATAACTGTTTCCGCTGCCAGCCATTTTCTTTCGGCGAATAATCTGGGGCCTGAAATCGGCCGACTTCTGCAGATGCTTGATACGGATAACCTGGCAGAAGTGTATAGGGCAAGTGCGGCTATCCAGCAACTGATAAGCAACAGCAAACTGCCCGCTGATCTGGAAGCAAAAATCTATGCTGCCTACGCAGAGCTTGAAAAAGAGACAAAAGTCGATGTCACTGTGGCCATGCGTTCCAGCGCTCTTGGAGAAGATAATGCCGGGGCCTCATTTGCCGGTCAATATCATACCGAATTGAATACCCATAAGGAATTTATTGGCCAGACCTATAAGGAGATCGTTGCCAGTAAATATACCAGCCGGGCCATACTCTATCGTCTGCAAAAAGGCTATCTTCATAAAGACATCGAAATGGGAGTGGGCTGTCTGGCCATGGTGGATGCTGCTGTAAGCGGCGTCCTCTATACCCGCGATCCGGCAAATTCCGCAAGTAGCTGGGTTCTTCTCAATATGACCCAAGGAACGGCGCAGAGAGTTGTCGATGGTACCTGTAATACGGATCTGTTTCTCGTCTCCAGGCAATCTCCGCATATGATCCTCCAGCATAAAACTGCCCAAAACCCAAATGGCACCGACAGTGGCTTGGCTTTCCCTGACATCTTGACCATGAAATGGGCCGCAAAGCTCACTGAAATGGCGCTCATTCTGGAGGACCATTTCGGATCTCCGCAAGATATTGAATGGTCAATTGATAGAAAGGGGGAAATAATTATTCTCCAAAGCAGACCCATGTCTGCTGCCGTGGCCTTCGGAGAAACTGACACGTCTCAGAATGGTTCAGCGACAGAGGATGAATCTCTGCTGCGTGGTTTTCCCAAGCGTACTCCATGTATTGCCTGCGAAGATGGCCATTGCGGATTCCCACAAGACAATGAATGGTCCATTGATGAGCAGGGGGAAAATGCTATCCTGGAGGATAACTCTTTGGGGGACGATGGTAGTGAAGGAGGGAGTGACAATTCGCAGAAGGTAGTGGAGTCAGAGGAACAACCCTTGCTCCGTGGTTTGGTCACCGGCAGTCAAGGTGTGGCCTGTGGGCCTGTCTTTCTGGTTCGATCTTCTGTGGATATGCTGCAGTTTCCCAAAGGGGCCGTGTTGGTTGTCGAGCATCCTTTGCCGGAATGGGCGCCATTGCTGACAAAAGCGATAGCACTGATAGGTGAAACGGGCAGTGTGGCTGGCCACCTGGCCACCGTTTCCAGAGAATTTTCTATTCCCGCCCTCTTTGGGGTTGCGAACTGCTTAACAAAGTTGAGCAATGGTGAAATCGTTACCGTAGATGCAAACAACCGTCTGCTCTATCGTGGAAAACGGGAAGATCTCCTGGCGCAAGGGGCACGGAAAAGGGATCTTATGGTGGGGAGTCCGGTACAAGGGCTGCTTCGTAAGCTGCTGCAACACATTACGCCGCTCAATCTGACAGACCCCGCTTCGCCTTATTTTAAATCAAGCTATTGTGAAACCCTTCATGATATCACCCGGTTCTGTCATGAAAAAGCAGTAGTAGAGATGTTCCGTTTTGGTGAAAGAAACCATTTCGATCAACGTGCCGCGAAGAGGTTGGTGGGAGATGTACCCTTGGATTGGTGGGTTATTGACTTGGCTGATGGGTTTCGGGAGGGAACAGATGTGACAAGCAAGACAATATGTATGGAAGATATTGTTTCTACACCCATGAAAGCCATATGGGAAGGGATTGCCAGCTTCCCCTGGCAGGGTCCTCCTGCGGTGAGTGTGAGAGGGCTTGGCTCCATTCTTTTTCAATCCACCATGCAACAGGGTCTTGAACCGGCGGTTGCTTCAGCAATGACCGTCAAAAATTATTTTCTTATTTCGAAAAACTTCTGTAACTTATCCGTACGCCTGGGGTATCATTTTGCTATGATTGAGGCTTATATGAGTGATCTGCTTACAGAAAGTTATGTTACCTTTACTTTCAAGGGAGGGGCTGCGGATACCACTCGTAAGGTTGGACGGATAACACTGCTTTGCGAAATTCTCAGTCAGTTTGATTTTCGCCTGGAACAGAAGGGCGATTCTTTGACGGCCAGGGTGGAAAAACGACCAATTGAGTTTCTTCGACAACGATTGAAAATCCTTGGCTACCTGAGCCTCCATGCCAGACAAATTGATATGGTTATGAATAACCCGGCGTCAGTGAATCACTATAGAAATAAATTCCTGACTGAAATCAAAACAATGCTGTCATAACCCCAAACAACTCTTTGAAGTAAGGACGTTTCCCCATGAAGATAGAGCAAAAGATTTTAATTGTTGATGATGAATCTGATTTTAGAATTCCCCTGGCCAAGATATTTTCCAGGCGTGGTCTTGCTGTGGATACAGCTGATAGCTGTTCACAAGCACTGGCCAAAATGGCAGCGGGACCCTTTGATGTGATCGTCATGGATGTCAGCATGCCTGAACTCAATGGTATTCATTGCCTGATGCTGATCAAACAAGAATGGCCTGATAGCGAGATTATTATTCTGACAGGACACGCCTCTGTGGATTCAGGTATAGAAGGAATGAAGGGGGGGGCATTTGATTATTGTCTCAAGCCAATCGATACCAATGAGCTTCTTGAAAAAATCGAACTGGCCTGTGAAAAGGTCCGCATTACTCGCGATGAAAAGATTTAGCCCTGAGCAAATATAGATGACAGGTGAAAGTATAAAGATGAGTGAAATCGAGCTGTTGGATTTTGAGCAAGTGGCTAGCTTGTGCTGCGTCTCTCAAGACAGGGTGAGAAAGTGGGTAGAAAAAAGATGCCTTAAATCACTCTCTCCAGAAACAGAACAGGTGCGCTGTGATGATCTTGTTGATTTTCTGGTGCAACATAATATGACCATACCGGCATCACTGCTCCCGGTTGAGGCCAAAAAAATACTTTTTGTCTTTTCCAGTGAAACACTTGGCTATATTTATATCACATTTCTGAAACATTTCTTTGAAAAGCTCAGGGCAGAGGAAAATTTTATTTCCGACACCATTTGTTTTGATCAAAAGGTAAAGTATAAGATACTGACCTTTGTTCCGGACTTAATTATCGCCGATACCATTGGTGCCCATGATAAAGCCCTGGAGATCATCAATTTTGCAAAAAAAATAGGCGCATTTAAGATCCTGGCAATAATCGAAAAAAACATCTCTCCAAATAAAATAGCAGAGCTTAAGGCTGCAAATGCAGATGCTGTTGTGACACGATCTATAAGAATCAATGAACTGGTTGAGACCATTCACACGCTTTTTAAATAACCTGAGCCTCTTTGACTAGAAAACGGAGCATTTTAGCATGTGGGAAAATGAAAAGTCGTATTCCAAGATACAAAAAACCCTGACAGTTACTTTTTTTGTCCTGGTTTTGGTCCCTGTTATCATTGTTTTTCTGGTGAGCGCACACAATTTAAAAAATTGCGCTATCTATAAAACAGAAGCGCTCGCCAGCAAGCTCCTTGACCATAGAAAGGATGTTATTAATCTTTTTCTCAAAAAACAGGAAGACCTCCTGGCAACCCTGACTGGCATCTATTCTCTTGAATATCTTGAGGAGGTGGGACATCTGCAGGAACTTTTTCTGGCTGTTAATAAGACAAATGAAATTGTTGATTTGCATGTCATTGATTCATCAGGGAAGCAGTTGGCCTATGTCGGACCATACTGGAGCAGTATCGAGGGAAAAAATTATCGTGTGCAGCCCTGGTTTAAGGAAGCTTTGGTCAGCGGCAGGCATGTCAGCGATGTGTTTACAGGTTTTCGGGGGGTGCCTCACTTTGTTATTGCCGTGACGGATCCTCTGAAAACCTATGTGCTGCGAGCCACCATTAATTCTGAAATATTCAATGCGCTCCTCCACAGTGCTCAGATAGGGCCAAACGGCGATGCCTATATTGTCAATCGTCAGGCAGCATTTCAGACACCAAGTCTTCAGGGGACCAAGATTCTCTCAGCAGAAGAGAAAAATATTCTTGAATATCACGAGGGCACCTATTTCCAGACAATAGACGGGTATCGTTATTGCACCAGATGGGTAAGGGGGGGGCAATGGCTGCTGGTTATAAAGTCGAGAATAGAAGATTCTCTAGGTGATTATTATGAGATTCGCAATACCAATCTTATGATTATCGCAATGACCTGTCTGCTCGTGATGTTGTTGGCCGCTTTCGTCAGCTGGCATCTGGTCAGGAGACTTGAACGGGCTGATCGTGACAAACATGAGCTCGATCAACATCTGATTCAGATGGAAAAAATGGCAACGGTTGGCAGACTTGCTGCCGGCATAGCCCATGAAATCAACAATCCATTGCAGATGATCACTAACCAGGCAGGTTGGATGGACGAGTTATTGGTTGAAGAAAATCCCAGCCAGATGAAAAATCTGACAGAGTATAAAGAGTCCATAAACAAGATTAAATACCACGTCAAGCGAGCAGCAACGGTAACCCACCGCTTACTTGGATTCTCCCGCAAAATTATTGCAGAAAAACAGTGTGTGCAGGTGAATGAACTCATCGAAGAAACCCTTTCTTTTGTCGAAAATGATGCCAAGAACAATAACATACGTATTGAAAAGAAATTTTGTGAAGAGCTGCCCACCACCATGTCCGATGGCCCGCAATTACAGCAGGTGTTTTTGAATTTGCTGGGGAATGGTCTTGACGCAATTGATAAGGATGGCACCCTGGAGGTGTCCACCAGAGTGGCTGCGGATAATATATATATCGAATTCGCAGATACTGGAACAGGAATAAAACCGGAGCTAATGAAAAAAATATTTGATCCTTTTTTCACTACCAAAGATCCGGGTAAAGGCACTGGGTTGGGAATGGCAATCTCTTATAATATTATGAGAAAACTGGGAGGAAAGATTGATGTTCGAAACAGAGAGGAAGGGGGAGCTGTTTTTACCCTCACTCTGCCGATTGTCAAACTTGGAGACTGAGCCGCATTTTCTCTCAGCCACATTGAATGGGAAGCCGCCAGGCCCAGCATTGCCTTTGTTAGAGGCACAAAAGCATCCTCGACCGAGTGACAGTGACAGGTCGTAGGGGAGTATCAGTTGTTTTTTTATTGGCCAATGACTCAATTCACTCAGCAATGGTAGTGTGCCACTATTGCTGAGTATTCGACGGTGACTGCGTTTGTATGTTTTTTGCCTGTCCTGCCTGCGCAAGGAAGGGGCTGAGATAGTTCGCTACAGTTTTTCGTTCGTGATGAGCACTTACTGTTCACCTCTTCGCTTTTGGGAAATATGTTTACCTTGCACTATAAATTCACTGATCTGCTGGATATTGATGAACTGGGAAAGATGCTGGAACAGTTGTACAATCTCACCAGTATGCCATTGGCAATCATAGATCTTGAAGGCAACGTTCTCAAAGAAATAGGCTGGCAGAAGATATGCCGAGATTTTCATCGTAAAAACCGTGTTTCCTGTGAGGTCTGCATAGCATGTAACAGGCACTATGCAAATGATTTTTTAATTGATCAATCCTCTATTGTTTATACCTGCCCCCATGGACTGATTAACTCTATCTGTCCAATTATCATCAATGGTCAACACCTGGCCAATGTCTTTGCCGGCCAGGTCCTTCATGAACCTGTTAGTGAGGAATTGCGCAGCCGATTTCGGCAGCAAGCCCAGCAATATGGATTTGATGAAACTGGGTACCTTCAGGCCCTGGATGAGGTTCCTGTCTTCTCACCTCCATCCCATTCGCGCATTCTTGATTTCATAACTGTTCTCACCAGGAACATTGCTTCAATGGGACTGACTCGGCTGAAGGAGATTGAACAGGCAGAGATTATAAAGAAAAATGAAGAACAACTTCGTTTGGTTATGGCGGCCATTAATGATGGGCTATGGGATTGGGATGTGACGGAGGACAGAATAACCTGGAGTTCCCGTTCGTATGCCATGCTGGGTTATGAAGCGGATGCCTTTCCCCTTACCTACCGCCTCTGGCAGGATCTCATTGACCCGCAGGATCGTATTCGCATACATCAGGCATTGCAACAAAGTATCTCTTCCGACAAGCCCTTTCGCAATGAGTTTCGCTATCGCACCACTTCGGGAAGTCCTCTCTGGGTTGTTGCCCGTGGGAAAGTCGTTTCCCGTACCCCGGACGGTTCTGTTAAGCGCGTGTTAGGAACATTTACAGATATTACATCGTGTAAGCAGGCAGAAGAAAAATTCGAAAAGGCCTTCCAGAAAAATCCACTCCTGATGGCCATCAGTGATATTGAAACCGGTGAGTTTTTGGCTGTAAATGACAAATTCATCCAGGTCGTCGGCTACAGCAGAGAGGAGTTGATTGGAAATCGATCTACTGATCTGGGTATTCTTACTGAGGCAAGCCGAGCCTATCTGAAATCTTCTTCAGAGAAACAAAAACTGATCAGTAATCATGAAGTAATTATCAAAAATAAAGATGGCGATATGCTCAGATGTTTGTATTTCACCGAGATAATCAAGAGTGATGGTCGTGACAGAATTCTCTCAATTATCCAGGATATAACTGAGCAGAGAAAAGACGAAGAAGAAAAGAAGTTACTGGAACAGCAGTTACAGCAAGCGGTTAAGTTAGAGGTCCTTGGAACATTGGCTGGAGGGATAGTCCATGACTTCAACAATATTCTTACCACGATTCTTGGTCATGGACAGGTTGCCTTAGATCAACTGCCTTCATCCAGCCAAGTTGCTAAAGATATCCATCAGGTGATACTTGCCGGCAATCGGGCCGCTGACCTTGTGAAACAGATTCTTCTTTATAGTCGCCAGGAAAAAGAGGATTTTCAGCCTCTGCGGCTCCAGGACACCATCCAGGAAGTTGCCAACATGCTCAGTTCATCTATCCCCAGCTCCATTCAGTTCTCAGTGACAATTGATCAGGACTGTGGGGTTGTCCTGGGCGACCCGACCCAGATTCATCAGGTTGTTATGAATCTCTGCATTAATGCCATGCAGGCAATACAAAATGACTATGACACTCTTACCATCGCTCTCACTGAGGTGGCAGCGTCTGTAGCTCTGCCTTCATTGAATAGTGGAGAACCGTGCAGTCAGCGCTTTGCCTGTATAGAAGTTCACGATTCAGGGAGCGGTATAGCAGAGGAAATCAAGGCAAAAATTTTTGATCCCTTTTTTACAACCAAAGGAAAAGACCAGGGAACAGGGTTGGGGCTGGCTGTGGTTCATGGTATTGTCCAAAACCATCAGGGCACAATCAGCGTGGAGAGTGAACCCGGGGCAGGCACAACTTTCCGGGTATATCTGCCGATAGTCGAAAAACAGGTTGCCACAAGAAGTCCGCAGGCCAATCCGCCTCCCTATGGCCATGAACGGGTTTTATTGGTAGATGATGAAAATAGTTTGATCGATCTCCACAAACGGACACTGGAGAATCTTGGCTATCAGGTGACATGTTTTTCGGACAGTCTTGAAGCGCTCAAGGATTTTCAAGAAAAAAAAGGGTGTTATGATATTGTTGTGACGGATATGACTATGCCGAATCTGACGGGTCTGGATTTGATCAAGGAAATCATGAAAATAAATCCTGGGACCCAAAGTATACTCTGTACCGGTTACAATAAATCCGTGAACAAAGTCAAAGCGAAATTGTTCGGAGTCAATGGATACCTGATGAAACCATTTTCCCCTCAGGTCCTGGCCAAAACAATCCGTAAGGTTCTTGATCATGGCTGATCGTAAGCTACTGACTTGCTGCAGGAGGGTTGTTGTTTCGGATTGCCCCCTGGCTCTCCAGGTTCAGGTATGACGTAGTCAAGTAAAAGTGGACATGTAAGTAAGCGACGTTAAACAAAAGCCACTCACCTGCACATTCCACAGGAGTCATGTCTCCCCAATAGGAGTGGTGTCGGTTGCTGTTGTAAAACATCTCAATATAATCAATGATACCTGCCTTGGCTTGAAGTCGTGTTCTCGCTTTTTTATGGATTTCTTTCACCTTGGGGATCAGTCTTTCTCGTTCTCTATCCTTAGCTGTTCATTTTCTCGCTTTACCCGCTTGAGCGTTGCTTTGCTGGCATGGCAACTGGGGGGGGGGACAGATAGGCTTATCGGTGTGCGGGAAGCGGGGAAAAGCAGGTAGGCCTTTTTTTTGTAGGAGCCGGCTTCAGCCGCGGAAGGTGGTGACGTGTCCCGCTTTCCTGTATGAGGCGTACGGGGTTGGTTCGCGGCTAAAGCCGACTCCTACATGGTTGGGTGGTCACTCGTCGTTTGGGGGCTGTACTTTTCCTGCTGTAAATCGGTGGGCGGTTGCTGTTTCTGGAAAGGTGGCAGGCAGTTGTCTGGGAGACGAACTCTGTTTTGTTGGCATGGCAACTGGGGGGGTGGGGACAGATAGGCTTATTGGTATGCGGGAAGCGGGGAAGAGCAGGTAAGCCTTTTTTGTAGGAGCCGGCTTCAGCCGCGAAAGGTGGTGGCGTGTCCCGTTTTCTTATAGGAGGCGTGCGGGGTAGGTTCGCGGCTGAAGCCGACTCCTCCATGGTTGGCTGATCACTCGTCGTTTGGGGGGGATACTTTTACCATTTGTATCCCCCCTCTCCTTGAAAAATTGAAAGCGATTACATCTCCTGCTTCCTGTCAGCAGAGAGTCAGCGGACAGTCCTCGCCTCATGGAGTAAGTGCCATATCTGAAGCATTGTTCCTCTGATGCCATCTATCCTGTCCGGTACCCCATTCTCATTTGTATCGGCATCAAAAACGTTGGGATCTGAGCCGAACCGATACTCTTGCAGGTTCGTAAAACCGTCATCGTCATTATCCCAGTTCGCATCGGAGGCATCAAAGGGGTTGAGGCCATTGCTCTTTTCCCAGGTATCGCGGATGCCGTCGTTGTCGTCATCAGGGTCGCAGCGGTCTCCAATCGTGTCGTTATCGAAATCAGCCTGACCTGTATTCGCGGTGAAGGGGCAATTATCTGCAGTGTCGGCAATGGTGTCATTGTCATCGTCTGGATCACAGATGTCACCCAGGCTGTCCCCGTCGTTGTTCGCCTGGTCAGTATTGGCGTTATCCGGGCAGTTGTCGAACTGGTCCATGATACCGTCATCGTCCTTGTCGTTATCAATCTCCAGAATGGCAGTGGCAGGGGAGGCAACACTCTCACCCTGGATGGTGAGAGGGCTGGTGGTGTTCGGGAAAAAACCATGGGGAGCGTTCACTGGTAACAGGAGGTTGACACTGAACGTGCACGATTCGCCGGCCAATAACTGGGCTCCGGACATGCTGATGATCCCTGTTCCTGTCAGCAATGACCCGGCCCCGCAGGCATTGCTGACAGGAAGGCCGGTGGCGACGAGTCCTGGCAGCATGTTATCAAGATTGTCTACGAACTGCAGGTTGCTGGCCGTGCTGATCGGGTTGTTATTCTGGAGGGTAAAAGTCAAGCGTGTTGTTTCACCAGCCCTGGTCTTGCCGCTGAAGGACTTGTTGAAGGTGAGAAAGCCAATCTCCAGGTCAGCGCTTGCCGGAGCACCTGTTACTGCAAGGCCATTTATGGTCCCTGTGATCTGGCTGCTGGTGTTCGTAGCCAGGGTTCCGGAAGGCAGATTGACAGGTATCTGAAGATCAACACTGAAGGTACAGGATGCACCAGGGGCCAGGGTGCCGTCTGTAAAGCTTAACAGACCGGTACCGTTCAAGGTGCCTCCACAGGCTGCTACTGGCAGCCCCGTGGCGACCAGGCCTGAAAGCATTGCCTCCAGATCATCGCTGAAGGCAATGCTTGTTGCCGATTCGGTGCTGTGCTGGTTGCTGAGGGTGAATTCAAGGGTAACTGTTCCCCCCGGAGGTGCGGGGGCATTGGTGAATGACTTTGTCAGCTGGAGGAGGTTTGCCTCAACTGTCAGATCATCTCTTGCCGAGGGGCCTGTAAAGAGACTGCCGGCAACGGTTGCCTGAATCTCGCTTGTTATGCTGAGATAGGTGTCGGATGCCGCATCGGCCGGCACCTGCAGGGTGGTGCTGAAGGTACAGGACGTCCCGGAGGTGAGATTGCCGCCGCTCACTATCAAGAGAGAACCAGTGCTGACAAGTTGAGATCCGGCTCCACATATATCGGCTTTGGGAAGGTCAGTCGCTACCAAGCCTGAGAGAACAGCAGTGAGATTGTCCGTGAATACGATATCTGTCATATTCGCTGTCGGGCTGATATTGTCCAGGGTAAATTCAAGGGTCACCGTGTCACCGGGAATGACGGGATCATCGGTAAAGGTCTTGGAAAACATCAGGGGGCTGATCAGCAGTTCATCCTCGGCTGGGTTGCCGGTAACAGCGACGCCATTGACCATTGCCGAGACACTGCTTGTTGTATTTGTATAGGAACCGAAAGCGTTTTCTGCCGGTATCTGCAGGGTTACACTGAAGGTGCAGGATTCACCAGGAGTCAGAGTGCCTCCAGTAAAGCTCAGCTCGCTGCTGCCGCTGAGCTGGGAGCCGCTGCCGCAAATATCATTTTGGGGTAATCCCACGGCCGTGAGACCGGTGAGCACAGCAGTCAGGTCATCGCTGAAGGCGATCTCGGTTGTCTCGTTCGCTGCCGATTCCTCGTGGAAGAGGGTGAATTCCAGGGTGACCGTATTGCCAGGGAGGACTGGGTCGTCGGTAAAGGATTTGATCAGGGTTGGCGCACCAATGATGGTCAGGGTATCAGATGCCGGTTGGCCGGTCTGCATCGCCTCATTCACTGTAGCCGTTATCGTATCAGTGATGTTCAGATAGGTTCCTGATGGCATGCTGGATGGGATTGTTATGTCGACCGAAAACGTACATGAATCGCCGGCTGTCCCAGCAGGGGAAAGACTCCCCCCGCTCAGAGAGAGGCCCTGCCGGCTGTCACCCAGGCTGACCAGCAAAAGGGAGGATTCAGGACCGCAGGGTGGGTCAGGGGTCGGGGGGAGGGTAACCGTAACGGGAAAGGGCAGGAAGGTGGTGAGCTCATCAATGAAGGCAATATCTGTTGCCTCTGATAGGGGGCTTGCATTGGTTACAGTAAATTCAACAGTGGTTGTACCACCAGCCCCCACAGGATCTGTCAAAAAAGTCTTGGTGAGAGTTGGTGCCTCGTTGATGAAAAGGGTGTCGCTGGCACCTGCAAATTCTTCTGCCTGCCCACCCATATCGGCTGAGACAGGACCGGTGGTATTTATATAGCTGCCTGTCGCGGCGTCTGCGGGGATAATGAGAGGGACACTGAACGTACAGGTTCCACCAGGGCCAAGCGTGCCGCCAGTGAGGGTGAGCATGGGGACTTCTGGTTGTTGCAGTGACAATGCAAGTAACGAGCCTGCACCACACACATCGTTTTGCGGCAGGCTCGCCGGTAAAGCGACAAGACCGGCCAGGGTACCGTCCAAGTCGTCGCCAAAAGAGATGTCGGTGGCCGTTAACGTGCGGTCAAAATTGCTGAGGCTGAACTGGAGATCTACTGTGCTGCCGGGGGTGGCCGGGTCGTTGATAAAGGATTTGTCGAGGTGAAGAGTGTCGGCTGTAACATCCAATACCGCTCCGGCTTTGCCACTGCTGAGTGTCATGTTGCTCACCGACGAAGTCAATTCTCCAGTGGTATTGTCAAGTGAGCCTGTGGAATGAGCAGTCACATCGACTTGTACTGTACAGCTGGATCCTTCTTCGACAGCAGAAGAGTTAGAATAGAGAACGGGAGCGTAGGAAACCATACTGGTTCCCGGAATTGCCGTTATTGTGCCACCAAGACTTGCTAAATTAAAAGGGGGCACAGGGGGGCCGGCACAATCGGTTGAAGCGTTGGCGGGATCAGCGATTACTATCCCTGTGGGCAGATTATCGCTGAAGCGTATATCGTAGGCCAGGTTTGGGCTGGCGCTGTTGTCGATGGTAAAGGTCAGGGTTGATCTGCCGCCCAGGGAAAGAACGGCTGGTGAAAAACTCTTGCTAAAGCCCGGACGGTCAGTGGCAACCGTCAAATTTCCGGATGCTGCACCGCTGTTGCCTAGACTGGAGGTGAGATCATCTGTGACGTTTGTGTGGACACCTGGAGTGCTGGCGGTAACATCAACTACAATAGTGCAGGAACTGTTTGCGCCGAGTATGCCGCCGTCGAGGGTGATGGTAGTCTCCCCATCAGGAGCAGTCAGGGTGCCATCTCCACAGTCAGAGACAGCCTGAGCTGGTGTGGCCAGAGTTACACCGGCAGGCAGGATATTGGTAAACGCCAGAGCTGTTGCTGGCGTGGGTTCAGAATTGGTAATACCATAGCGAAGCGTAGCAATACTTCCGGGGCCGATGATGGAGGGAGAGAAGTTCAGGCTGAAGGTGGGCTGACTGTAGGCCAAGGTAGGCATACAGCCCAACAGGACAAATAGAAAAAATTGAACAGACCGTCCGCTGATTGGACTTATTCTCTGAGATAACATGGACCAGTTACTCCTTTTTCCTGTTGCTATAATTAGGCGAAAACAAATAGAATGTGCTAGGGACAATTGTAAACATCTTCAGTATAGCAAATGAATCTGCTTTATCACAATTGTTTCATTTTTTTGGGGTTTTACTGGACGTTTTCTCCTTGAGAAGAGTATGCTTGATATATTAAATGAAATGATATTACTGATCATCTGATCCCTGATGGATAATCTGCACACTCTATTTCTGTAAATAATCGTGTTTTTCTTAAGGAGAGAGCTACTATGAAGGATAAGGGGCGCCAGCAACAGTGTAAGAAACTTTTTCATTTCCTTTCCATTTTTCTTCCCTTAACCCTGCTGTTGTCTTTCCCCGTCTGGGCCAGTCAGCAGAATGTGGAGATAGATATCAGTCCAAGCGGAATCTATGCCGCTGGAGCAGCGCAGATCACCTATATGGGGCTGCGTATTACCGACCCTGCGGGAGAGGTCGTATTTGAGCAGCAGAGTGATGGCAGCCCCATTGCCTGGAATGTTCCGGCAGGAGCCATGGACGGCTTCTATTCGTATGAGGTCCGGCTCGGCAAGGAAGCGAAAAAAGAAAAACGCGATACTACTCAGGGCAAAAAGGTTAAAAAACGAGCCATGGTTGAATCGGGCAGCATCCTCATTGAGAATGGGTCAGTTGTTCCGCCCACAGGTGAGGAAACAGGTCTCCTGGATACTCTCTTTAGTGTCGGCCGTTATGCCGTGAACAGTGTCATGGATTTTCTCGTCGCACCCGCCGCAGCTGATGTTGTTCATCTCGATGATGTCATCATTGACGGCAGCGCCTGTGTAGGTTTTGACTGTGTCAACGGGGAAAGTTTTGGCTTCGACACCTTGAGGCTCAAAGAAAACAACCTGCGAGTCCATTTTGACGATACCTCCTCCACTTCCTCTTTTCCCAGCAATGACTGGCGGATTGTTATCAATGACACTAGTAACGGTGGGGCATCCTACTTTGCTGTTGAAGACAGTACTGCCGGCAGAGTTCCTTTTCGAATTGAAGCGAATGCCCCTGCCAACTCTTTGTATGTAGAGGATTACGGCAGGATTGGTCTTGGCACCTCTACCCCCCTGGTAGAACTGCACATAGCTGATGGGGACACCCCAACGGTTCGTCTTGATCAGGATGGCACCAGTGGCTGGCCTTCGCAAAAATGGGATGTTGCCGGCAATGAAAGCAATTTTTTTATCCGGGACGTAACGAACGGTTCCCTCCTTCCCTTTAGAATAAAGCCAGGTGCACCTTCCAATACCCTCTACCTGCAGGGAGATGGGAATGTGGGTATTGGCACTGCTTCTCCCACCCAGAAACTCCATGTCGAAGGCAGTGCCTTTATCAGCGGCAATCTGGAACTTGGCAGCAGTAAGGAGATCAAAAATAATATTGAATCCCTTGGCACAGATGAGGCCATGATGACATTTGCCATGCTGCGTCCGGTCAAGTTCCAATACAAGACAGCACCGGAGGAGAATTCAGTCGGTTTCATCGCCGAGGAGGTCCCTGATCTGGTGGCAACCAACAGTCGAAAAAGCATCAGTACCATGGATGTGGTCGCTGTCTTGACCAAGGTGGTCCAGGAACAGCAGAATGCCATAGAGGAACTCAAAAAAACCATTGGCCAACTCCAGGAAAAGATAGAAGTCAATGCTGTCAATCATCCTGGTTCCATCGCTCAGTAGGGATACAGCCGAGGCGGTGACCCTGTGATGAATTTTTCATGAGAGGAGTGGAAGGAACCATGAGAAAACGACTTTTATTGTTGAATGCAGCCCTGTTCTGCATTGTTTTGTTGTTTGGCCAAAGCAGCGTTGTTGCCCAGGGTCTGATCATCGGTGATACATCGACCCTGACGATCAATGGCGGAGTTCTTGATGTCAACTGCCTTGATATATTGGTGGCAGATGGCGGCACTCTCGATCTGCAAAGCGGAACCTTGTTGGATAAGAATGTGCTGACTGTTGAGGCAGGTGGGGTCTATGACAGGAGTGGTGGAACGATTGTCAGCTGCGGCGGGAACTCTTTTTATGTCATCCCCAATCCCAATGGGAACCCGGTGATAATCGCCCTCCCGAAAATATTATGATTTGATAACGGGTTTGACGGACCTGAGGCCTTTTGTTTGCTGAGAGAGCTTGTACGTATTTTTCTCCCACGGTGGAAACGGTGTTGTCCAAACTGTCCTTGATTTTTTCCTGATTGGCTGGGGAGCTCACGCTAAGCCATTTCTTTTGGGGCAAACGATTGTGATATGAAGAAAGCAGGATCTGAATACAAGGATACATAGACTTTTTCCCGCGCTATCACGGTTTCTTTTACCCGTCTCTCAAACTCCCTGCTGCCTCTTTCTTCTGCTGTAAACCTTTTCTCTCCCTCTCCAGCCTCAGCCGTCCGGGTGGTGCTCGCGGTTGAACCCACTCCTTCCAGCAGGGAGTGGAATGAAAGAATCGTAACACAGTGTTGGTGTCCTAAGAGCGAACAAGCTTAGATGCTCCAACTGGCTTGAGTTGATAGAGAAAAATCGGGAGAATGTCTCTGCTGGATATCCCGCTTGCCTTCCTTTGTCGATCCTGGACTGATAACTCATATGGCCTCTTGGCAATGGGTACCCGGCTGTTGCCGCCGTGAAGGCTTCCTGTTTGACGGATTGCGGTTCCGGTCGTATTGTTTTTAAATATGCTGCTAAAATTGAACCAGGAGGGGCTCCCATGGATATAGCAGGTAGTAGTAGTCCTTTGGTCATGCATTACTCAATCCTTAAGTCTGCCAATAAACAACCTGAATTGGCCCTCCAGCTCCTGCAGAAATCTCTTGCCGGGATTACGCTTCAGGATGCTCAGGTTGCTCCCCGCGAGGCTTCCCCCATCCCTGCGCAGGCAAGCTCTGGTATCGATATACGAGTCTGAGCGGTAAGGCGGAAATTGCTTGGTCTGGCTCTGCTCTGGTCTTTAGATAATCGCAACAGGCCGGCTTTTTGATGGGCTGGAATGTTCCTGCCCTTCCTTCAATGCAGACAACTCTGTGCCCACAGTCAGAGGTCCTTATTGCCTGCCCATTTGTAAACGGCTCTTTTTCCCTAAATCTCTGTTGCTTTTGGTGGCTACTTGTAAGAATATCAGCTTGATGAACCAAGTGGTGCCTGGGTTTGCATTTCTCGTTTGCCTCAAGTGAGAAATAAATAACTTAGTTACGGACATACACTAACCAATGGTGGACAGAGAAGAACATTTGATGTGACGGACGGTGCCGTTAGTCTTGTCCATGAACGGTTTGGATTGAAAGGTTTTCTGAAAATATTGACCTTTGATAAGGACGTGTTGTATGCAGAAAAATATACCACATTCGTCACTTGTTCTTCTCCTGTTCGTCGTATTCTTGCTCTGTCGGCAGGCACTTCCTGTACTTGCTGCTGAAAAAACCTATGTCATCAGCTACAGTCCCGGTACTTTTTTTCATCAACTTGTTAGAGATCGTATCCAGGTTGTTTATGGGCGAGCAGGGATTAAAGCAGATTTTATTCCGTTGCCCCACAATCGATCATTGCTCAGTGCGAATGACGGAAGCGTTGATGGTGATGTCGGCCGGGTTCTATCCGTTGAAGAAAACTATCCGAATCTGCGACGTATTAACGTCAAATTGATGGATCTGAATGGTGCGGTGTATACTATTCACGAGGACATCGATTTTTATACTGATACCTTGCTGAAGAATCTTAGAGTGGGGTGTGTCCTCGGTGTTCGCTGGACCCAGAAAAAAATGAAAGGTCTTGAGGTCACAATGGCACATGATTATCCCGCACTGTTCGAAATGCTTCTCCAGAATCGAGTCGATATTGTATTAGCCACTGAAGCCAGCAGTGATGCGGTGTTGGGAGAAATGGGTGAGAGGGCAGCCAAAATTCGAAAGCTTCAGCCTTTTATCTTTACTGCACCCATTTATCATTATGTAAATAAAAAGAATGAAGTAATAATACCCCGTCTTGAGGCAGCGCTGAGGGAACTGGTGAAGGAAGGGTACTGGGACGCAGCAAAAGAGAAAACCTATGTTTTTTATAGCGGAGTGCAATCCCCCCTCAAAGAGATAGTTGAGCTGCGGCTGCAAGAGGCCTTTCGCCGGATTGGCAAAAAAAGCAGTGTTCAATCTATAGGGTCGGCGCAGAGAGCCTTGTTGATGGCCAATGCAAATGGTGATGGCGATGCTATGAGAGTTGCTGATATAAAAAAAATAGCACCTGATAGCACTGCCAATCTCCTCCAAATTCCAGAATCCATAATTGACATAACTATCAGCGTCTACACAAAGAAAAAGGTCTTCCCGGTAGATGGTTGGGGCTCGTTAAAGAGTTACCATAACGGTTTCAGGGGAGGAATAAAAATGTTAGAGGATGATATTCCTGGCAGCAGGACGATATTACCGGATGCGGAGCGCTTATTCCAGATGCTCGACCAAGGCCGGCTCGATACGGTCTTAGAGCATAGTCTTATTGGAGATGTTCTCATAGAAAAAGCACACTTCACAACCATCAATAAGTTGTCGCCACCCCTGATTGCAGTTCCAGGCTATAGCTTCATCCATAAAAAACATCAGGCCCTCATTCCTGGAATTGCCCAAAGTCTGGCAGAGATGAAGGCTGATGGTAGTTTCGAAAAAATACGGGCTGATGTCTTAGTAGAAATGATTGTTCCGTAAAGGGAGAGGATTTCCAATGCAGCATAGTCTCAGTAACACTCTGAATATACGGATAGGGCTGGTGATTCTTTGTGTTAATATGGTCATCAGTCTTCTCTTTTGGGCCTTTTTTGTCTGGTTAGCAGAAAATGAATTCAAGAATAATATAGAACTGCAGACAAAACATCTCTCAGATGCCTTTACGCAACAACTTTGGCTCTTTGACCTCAACGCAACAAAAAAACTCAGCATCCTCGCCTTGGACGCACCTGATATTATAGGGTTGCGTCTGCTGGATCATACTAAGAAGATTATTACTAATGAAGGAGTGTTTCAGGGGAAGTCAGTTGTCCATATCAATAATGAACTTCGATATGGAGGGCAAACGCTGGTTGGTTCTATTGAACTAGCCTTTGTCAATGTTGCCATGAAAGAGCAGAGGAATATTATTTTTCTCACAGTGTTCAGCATAGTTGGGGCCACTCTTGTCGTCACCTTTTATTTTATTCCTTTTCTTCTTGAGCGTCATCTCGTCCGGCCGCTTAACGATTTGCAGCAAGATATGATCTCGTTGGCTGACGGGAAGTTCAGGCAGTCAAATTTGTCCGGCCAAAAAACAGAAATTCAATATATTATCGATGTGTTTAACAAGATGGCGTCTGCTTTAGCGCAACGGGAAGAAGATCAGCGCAAAACTGAACAGAAATTAAGAGAAAGCCAGGAGCGATCCCTGTCGCTTTTTAATGGTTCGAAAGATTCCATTTTCACAACGACACAACAAGTCGTTTTTATTGATATTAATCCCGCTATGCTCACCCTTTTGGGATACACGGAAAACGAAATTGATACAATTATTGCCCAGATATTTATGAGAGCAGGGATGACCGGGTATCTTTATTAGAAAAACTTGAGAATGAAGGCTCAGTTGATGACTACCAAGTCAATTTTGTCACCAAAGACGGTCGTATTAAAAATTGTCTTTTGTCTGCCTCGTTGTGGGTTAATGGCAGAGGTAAACTTCTTGGTTATCAAGGAATTATTCGAGACGTAACAGAACAAAAACGACTGCAGATTCAAGTTGCTCAGGCCCAAAAGATGGAAGCGATCGGCACTCTTGCCGGTGGTATTGCCCATGATTTCAACAACATTCTGAGCATAATTCTCGGCTATACAGCATTGGCCCAGGAGGATGCTCCACCAGACTCCCTATTTGCCAGTGATCTGGAGCAGGTCCTTAAGGCCGGCAATCGTGCCACAGATCTTGTTCAACAGATTCTTGCTTTTAGCAGACAGACAGAAATTGAACGAATTCCCCTGCAACTTCAGTCGCTTGTCAAAGAAGGATTGAAAATGCTGCGATCTTCCATACCGACAACCATCGGAATTCGTGAAGATATTGATTCTCAGTGTGGTGTTGTTCTCGCTGATCCAACCCAAGTCAATCAGATATTGATGAACCTTTGCACCAATGCCAACCATGCCATGGAAGAGAATGGCGGCATTCTGACAATTACTCTGACAAACGCCCATATTGATAGGGGGAACTGTCAACTTGCCTTGAATATTGGACCTGGTGACTATGTGGAACTGATTGTCAGTGACAGCGGTTCCGGTATTGGGCCCGATGTCCTTGATAAAATTTTCGATCCCTATTTTACGACCAAAGAAGTGGGTAAGGGGACGGGGCTGGGCCTGGCAATCATCCATGGGATTATTGTTGATTACGGTGGGGCCATCACTGTCGAAAGTGAACCGGGCCAGGGGACAACTTTTCATGTCTATTTTCCCGTGGTGGCCCAGGAAGAATTGAGTCGTCTTACAGATGCTGAAAAAGTTTCCGTGGGACATGAACGGATACTCTTTATAGACGATGAGGAATTTCTGGTTGAGATGGGCCGGGAGATGCTGCGGCGACTTGGCTATAGGGTAACTGCTCGACGTAACAGTCTCGATGCCTTAGCGACATTTCAGCATGATCCTGATGCGTTCGATGTGGTCATAACCGATCAGACCATGCCGGGCATGACTGGTGCGGACCTTGCCAGACACATGCTCCAGATACGGCCGGATATTCCCATTATCCTCTGCACCGGGTATAGCAATCGTATTGACGAGCAAATGGCAAAATCACTGGGTATCAAAGAATTTGCCTTGAAGCCTTTGACTAAAGACACACTTTCTAGTCTGCTGCGTAAGGTGTTGGATGTATCCTGATAAGCGCAGTATCCAGGAATGGGGAGTAGGCTGTTGTCTGTAGGGTTAGCTTGGCCAGGTACCGGGAAGACGGCGATGGTGCGCTTATGTCTTGTAAAAAAACACCTCCGTTGGGGGGCCCCAATCAATGCTCTGGGGAGTGCTTAGCTCTTGGCAAAGCGGTTGCTTCTCAGCCAGTCCGGGGGGGTGATTTTTCCTCCACTGACATCCCGCATCCGTAACCCTTGTACGGTTTCACAGGGTGTTCCTGCTCTATCGAAGATGGAAAGGTCGAAAATGAGTTCCTCTCTGCTCTGTGAGACAAGAACGACTTTGGTGAGGTATTGTTCTCCCGCTTGTGTCGGGGTGTGGATTGTTCGCCTGGAAAAACCGACGGGAAAGGGAACAAAATCGGCAACCCACTGACCAAAGACACAGGCGGCATGCATGGCTCCGTCAAGGGGGAAGGGGGAACCGAGGGTCTTGGCTTCCTGTTCCTCTTCTCTCAGCAGTGGTGCTTGCAGCCTCCCCCATGCCCCTTGAACTGAGAGATGGAGGGGCCCGGTCAAGGTGTGGTAGGCCGGGCCAAAGGGGACCAGCTCCCGATAAATTCGTTCTGCTGCCACGGAACAGCTTGTCTCTATGGCCTCAAAAAGATCTGTGGTGCCTGTATTCGTCGCTTCCGGGAAATGAGTGGAAAATATTATCTGTGCATGTTCTTTGATTCTGGTGATCTTTTTGAGGCGTATACGGCTGAGCAGTCTGCTACAGATCTCGTCCTTGTCTCTTTCCTCATATTCAACCAGGGCTGACAATTCTGTCGCCCCTGCGGGAATCTCAAGAAACTTCGAAAAACTGGCCTTGCTCATTTCCCAGGGATGACTGGCAGGTCGTATGGCCTGGACAGCGGAAGCTAGGACCTCCATTATTTCCACTGCCGGAAGGATACCTTTTCCGTTAAAACAATGATCGTGGAACCAGGGTTTGATCAGGATCTGAACAGGCCTGCGGCTGGACATCATGAGCGAGGAAATTGATTCCAGAGCTTGATGGTCTTGGCATCGATCTCCACAGGGACGCCGTCCCTGTTTACGGCACAGTGTTTGGTGTATCCGGTGCAGATTATCTCCCCGTCCTCTGCCCTGGTGATGCAATAATCAAACTGCAGTTTTACCAGTTCCAGCTTTGCCGGCCGGGTATGGATAATCATCAGGTCATCGTAGTAGAGAGGGGTGTAATAGTTGAGTTCGGTTTTGATGATGGGGTAGATGTAACCGCTTTCTTCGATGCTCTTATATGGGTAGTTGGCCTCACGCATGAGCGATGCCCTGCCGAATTCGAAGTATCTGAGGTAGTTGGCATGATAGACCACCTGGGAACGATCCGTATCAACATAGAGGGTCCGCATCTCGCAGCGGTGCCAGATCTTGCCGCTGTTGCCATCTCGGACATGGGAAGGATGTTCCGGCAGTAATTCAGGGATAAACGGTTTGGGTCGCATCGTGTTTTTCTCTTGCAAAGATAGGCGGTTAGATTCCCTTGAAGACAATGCAGCAGTTGGTGCCGCCAAAGCCGAATGAGTTGGAAAGAACAGTCTCGTATACATGGTTGCGGGCCTGGTTGGGCACCACATCGAGGTCATCAAAGGCTGGGTCCGGAATATGATTCACGGTGGGCAGGAGGATGGATCGGGACATGGCTTCAATGGACAGGGCCGCTTCAATGGCCGCTGAAGCGCCGAGGCTGTGCCCAATCTGCGACTTATTGGCAGTGATGGGAATACGTCCGATCCCTTTGCCGAAGACTTGCCGCAGGCACTCCACCTCAGTGGCATCGCCGGTGGGGGTCGAGGTCCCGTGGGCATTGATGCTGCCAATGTCCTGTGGGCTGATCTCTGCATCAGCAATGGCTTCATGGATTGCCCGGACTATTGTTTCCGTGTTTGGGCGGGTGAAATGCTTGGCGTCAGAGGTCCAGCCGATTCCACCGATCTCTGCCTTTGGCTGCAGGCCCAGTGCCTTGATTGTGTCTTCTGCCGCAAGCACCAGCACTGCTGCACCCTCGGAAAGGACAAAGCCTTTGCGGTCGAGACTGAACGGCCGTGAAGCCTGGGTGGGGTCGGCATGGGCACGATCCTTGGGACCCACCTTGATTGTCGCCAGCATATTGGAGAATCCCTGGATGATCTCTGGTATCAGGCAGGTCTCTACACCTCCGGCCAGGACAAAATCGCAGTCGCCGTCACGGATCATCCTGGCGCCGATGGCCAGGGCATGGTTGCCCGAGGCACAGGCGCCCTGGGGAGAAAAAATAGGCCCTGTAAAACCCAGCAGCATGCCGGCCTTGCCGGCAGGGAGGTTGGCACAGACATTGGGCAGGAGATAGGGACTGACCTTAAACGGTCCCCGGTTGACATAGTTGTCCATGGCAATACGGTAGGAGTCGGTACCGTTTAATGCCGAACCGATCAGACAGGCGGTTCTGGGCCCGGTCTGCCTGTCCATTTCCAGGCCTGCATGGGCAAGTGCCTCTTTACAGGCCTCCATGGTAAGAAAGACATAGGCGGCATCCCAGATAGAGGCCTCTTTGCGGCTGACATAGGAAAACTGGGTCGGGTCCCAGTCCGGTATTTCTCCCACCACATTACTGCGGCTGTCGGTCTCGCACCTGCTTACTCTGCGAAATCCTGCCTTTCCTGCAACTGCGGCCTGCCAGGTTTTGTTGAAGGTGCTGCCAAGGGGGGTGACAGCGCTGTAGCCGACAACAAAGACTCTTCTGTTTTGTGGTGCTTTCATAAACGTATTGGCGTGGCTTTCAATTTACCCTTTTCAATACAGCACAGCTGTTACAGCCGCCAAAGCCGAAAGAGTTTTTCAGGACATACTCCTGGGGGAGTTGTCTTTTTGTATTTGCCACACAGTCTATCTCGATTTCCGGGTCAGGGAGGTAGTTGATGGTGGGAAGGAGAACATCCTCCTTCATGCCCTGGATGGCAAAGATGGATTCAATGACGCTGGATGCACCCATGGCATGGCCGATAAGGGATTTATTGGCGGAGACGGGTGGCATGCTGTTGCCAAAGAGTGCCCGCAGGGCATCATATTCGACCTTGTCGCCGACCCGGGTTGAGGCGGCATGGCCGTTGATGGCCGCAATATCTGCCGGACTGATGCCTGCATCCTCTATGGCATCCTGCATGCATTTCTTGATGGTTTGGAAGTAGGGGGCCACAAAATGGTGGGCATCCGAGGTCATACCCCAGCCGGCCAGTTCGGTGCTGAAGGGAAGGCCATGGCTTTCGGCAAATTTCCGGCTGGCTAGGATTACAGCGCCTGCCCCTTCTGAGAGGACAAAGCCTCGCCGATTCAGGGAAAAAGGGCGGCTTGCGGCCTGCGGCGCTTCCTCTTCCTGACCATCCTTTGGGTTGTATACGCCGTTCATGGTGTAAAAACCGGCGACAATGGGTTCGACCAGGGCAAAATCAACTGCGCCGCAGATGGCTACATCGGCTCTGTCCTGGGCCAGAAACATGGCGCCGGTAATCATGGAGGTGAGGCCGGTGGCACAGGCAGTGATGGGTGAGACAATCGGTCCCTGTGCTCCTGTCAGGATGGCAATCTTGCCGCCAACCATGTTGATACAGGAGTTGGGGTTTGCGTAAGGCGGAGGGAGCTTGTTCTCTGCCTGCAGGCGACGGTCGGCATGCAGGACTGCATCCAGGCCGCCAATGGCTGAACTATAGGTGACGGCAACTCTGGGCGCGAGTTCAGGGCTTATCTCAAGGCCGCTTCGTTCCAGGGCCCGGGCAACAGAGAGCATGCTGTATTTGAATACCGGCGAGCTCCAGCTGGCCTGATGCCTGGCGGAGAGAAAGGGATAAGGGAGATGGTCAATGTCCGCCAGCTGACCGGCAATACGGACAGGAAAATCATGGGTCAGCGGAAAACGGCTCAGCGGTCCGATACCGCTTTCTCCTCGCAGGGCTCGCTGCCATTGCCCATCCAGGTCGATTCCCAGGGCAGAGATGGCGTCGTAGCCGATGATGACAGGTTTGCTGCTCTTCATCGGTTTTGGTTACCAGGGGATAAACTGGTAGAGCTTGGCAAACATTTCATACACCTCTATCCAGTTCTGGAGGTCTTCTGTGGTGTTGATGTGGGCCCGTTTGTTGACCATGACCCAGCTCATATGGGCCGCGCCATCCTTACAGGTCGAACAGTCACGGGTTTCAGAGGTGCAGCAGCGGTGCATGGTCTCCAGATCCGATGCCCAGCGGATAAAGTTGGTGAGACGTTTCGGGCGGGGATCACGTTTGTCGATGGGCTCTGTTACCGAAGGGCACTCCATCCAGCCGAATTTTCTGTCGAGCATCCGGCCGGTGGTGATGACCTTGTGATAGTACTTCGAGGAGATAACCGTTTCCGGGTAGGCATCAAGCATGGCATCCATCTCTGCCCGCACGGCGATCAGTTCTTCGGGTTTCCAGGAAAAGCCGTCCACGCCCTCGTCGTTGGAGAGGAGCTGCATGTGCACCTTCAGGCCGATATCTTTGATCTTTTGGATTATTTTCCCTGTTTTGCCCAGTTGCTTGGGGGTAATGGTATAGAGGTAATAGGCATGAGGATCTCCTGCATAATTGGCGCTGGTGATTTTAAAGGTGTCTTTGCCGCGCAGGGCTATTTCATCCTCTTCATCCCCCCACAAGGAGAGGCCGACCATCATGTCCGGAAAACGGTCTCTGGGCACCTTGATCAGGCCATTGGTGGCACAGAAGGTGGGTAAGCGCTGGTAAAAGGCCTCAATGCGGTCCAGACATAAGGTGGGCTCGCCGCCGATGAGGATGGCCAGATTGACGCCGCGATCCATTTCTTTTTCGACAAAGGCATGCCATTTACTGACGTCATTTTCTTCTGAAGCCCGTTCATGTTCACCCGAGGAAAAGAAGAAGCATCCCTTACAGCGCAGGTTGCAGCGGTCTGTCACGTCATATATGGAACTGCGGATATTGAGCCTGGATATTTTTTTGTAGCGCTCATACCAATGGTCGTCGAGGAGGGAGCTGACTGTTTTCATGATAGGGAAGGTCGAGTAAAATTTTCAGTAAAAGATCAGGGACCAATAGCAAGTGTTTTTCAACTCTCAACTCTCAACTAAGTCCGGTGGTTCAATCAGTTGCTTGCAGAGTGGAGCACTCTTTTCGTATCCCCTGACCCAGACCGCAAGATAGGTATCCACGTAATCCAGCCAGGCGGAAAAGGTGGTCGGGTCGGTGGCGTGGCGGTACATCCTTGCGGTGACCACGGCACTGCCGGCGGCATAATGGCGGCAGTCATCGCAGTCTGTATCGGGGACACAGCAGGCAGCGGCACGATCCCACTGCAGATCGGTGCGATACTGGCGAAAGGATCTGCCCAGGCCAATGGCGGTGGATGGGTTCATCCGGGGGTAGGAGCAGGAAAAAAGATCATGCAGGCCCCGGGTGTGGGTGTGGGCCACTATATTATAAGGGGAAAAGAGTACTGTCTGCGGAAATTCGGCAAGCAGCTCACTCATGGTGGCACGGGTGTGAGCCAGGGTTTCGGGGGTGTGCCGCAGATGGCCGCTGTATCCCACCGGCGATGAAAACATATTGAAGGTGATCTGCTGGCCGTTGGCCGCCAGGAGCTCGGTTACTTCCCGGGCCTGGTCGATATTGACCGGGGTAAAGGTGTAGACCCAGACTGCCCTCGGGTCATCCTGGTAATTAACCATCTGTCTGGCCAGCATATCCTTGGCCTTTCTGATTTCAAGACTGGTCTGGTCATTGCCCCAGACGGAGATATGGATGCGGTAATCGATCTCTCTGGGCAGCACATTCAGGCCATTGCTGGCAATGCAGCCCAGAGGAATCACATCGTAGCAGGTCTGGCACAACTGCGGCACCAGGGATGGTTCGGCACCGGCCAGGACAACAAAGGTGATTCCCCGTTCCTTTTCACCCTCCATGAGATGCTTCCAGTCGCTAACATTGAGGTTTTCTTTGGCAAACTGTTTCTCGCCATTAAAATAGTAGCAGCCTTCGCAACGGATATTGCAGCGATTGCTCATATCGTAGGTGGATTCGCGGAGGAAAAAATATTTGCGTACTTTTTGCCAACAGGCACCAATGGCCGGGTCGGCTATGATCTCCGAAAATTTGTATACTCTGTTTGTTGCGCCTTGATCCATCACTCAGTCGTCGCTTTTTAACTTGTTGTCGATATATTCGGCAATAATGCGGATAGTTGTCAACTTGGGGTAGTCATCTTCGTCAATTCTGATTCCGTATTCATCACGGAGGACGAGAGCAATGGTTGCCAGGTCCATGGAATCAACACCGACCTCATCAATGAGATCGAGATCAGCATCAAAGGTCTCTGGGGTCACATCTTCGAGTTTGAGTTCGTTGATGATGATTTCGGCAATACGGGTAATGGTCTGACTGATATCTGTGTTCATGAATTTCTTTTAATTCTCCTGTTGTAATAATGCGCCGGGTACATCACTGATTTTGTTTAACCAATACAGTATTAGGGGTACGGTACCACAGATTCACTTGCTCAGGCCCGGAGAGTCTATTGCCTCTTCCACAGGCCATGCTGGTCAGGTGAGAGTGGACTGGTGAATTTCTACCTCCTGTTTGGCGGCCAGTGTCAGTGTACCGGAGCAGACGTTTTCCCGATTACTGGTGATACGGAAAGAAAAGTTGTTCTCTTGCTTCGTGCTACTGGCATGGATATCGAGCATAACTCCTGGCCGAATAAGTTTTTTAAATTTAATTCTTGTTAAACCAATCAAGTGCAGATCTTTCTCCAGAGCTTTGGCGATGACATCTGTCACCATCTTCAGCTGGGCTATGCCGGGCAAAATAGGATCACCCGGGAAATGTCCTGCAAACCAAGGCGACTGCGAATCGGTTGTTACTTTTGCCGTAATCGCACCATCATCGCTCTGCTGAATTGTAATGTATGAATACCACATGGAGAAATCTCTTGCTTGTACCAAGAATGTTTTTTTTTTTCAATTGGTCTGCAACTCTTTCTGCAAATTCTCGACAAGGACGCAGAGAAAGGGGCTTTGTCTGTACAGTGTCATGCATTCCGTGTCTGTTTTTCGAGCCCATCATACCCCAAAAGAAGAGAGCTATCGAATCAAATATTCCCACAGTGGTCCTGTGTAGCCACGCTGATGCATTTTACTTACCGTGGCTGCTGCTTCGGTGCCGCCGGAGCCCACAATCCAGTTGATACGTTTTCCAGCTTGATGGAGAATAGCTTTTTCAATTGCCTGATGAGTGATGGCATCGCTTTCATAGAAAACGGGTTTTAACAAATCAGTGGTCGCTGAAATCTGGTCTTCAGCAAGTGCGAGATCATAAAGAGCGGTGTGGGGATAGATTCTGATGCCGGTGAAAAAGAAGAGGACGGTTTTGTTCAGAGATGCGATGTTGGTCAATGTTTCCTGGACCGTGTTTTCCGACTCGCCAGGTCCGCCCATGAGAAAATAGTGTGCCACGTGCAGTTCGGCGTCCAGGGCTTGTCTGTGGGCAGTCAGGACATCTTCTGGCTGGAAGGGTTTACGGTAGTTCTGCAGCATTTTGCGGCAAAGGGATTCGGTGCCGAACTCCACATGTTTGAGACCGGCCTCGTGCATGGTCTTGAAATAACCCTTTGGCAGCTTGAGCGGCGCAAAAAAACCACCCCAGGGAATGGAGACACCGCATTGTTGAAAGGCTTTTGCCACCGCCAGGCTGTGGCCGATATCTGAGTTAAAGATGGAATCGGTGATGAAAAAATATTTTGCTCCGGCCTGCTCCAGGCCAAGTGCGGTGCGGGCCACCTCGTCCGGTGGGAGCAGTCGCTGCGTTTTTCCTTCAATGTGGGGATAGGGGCAGTAGATGCAGCGAAATGAACAGCCGCGCTTGGTCTGCAGGTTCAGCATCCCGCCATGGTCCAGGTAAAACTGATAATGGGCGGTGCTCCGGGGAACGTGTCTCTGCTGTTTGCCAGTCCAGGGGGCAGGTACCTGGGCTGGTCCTGAATGACTGAGCAGTCCAGGAATGTCTGAGAGTGAGTGCTTGTTTGCCAGAGCATCTACAAGGAGGCCAAATCGCTCTCCTTCGCCGATGATGCCGTAATCAAGGTCAAGGGCAGCAAAGATCTCCTGGGGCAGGATGGTGAATCCCGCTCCGCCACAGACCAGAACTGCCTGGCTCCGGGCTCGTAACCAGGCGACCAGTTCTTTATACTCTTCAATGAAAAAGAGTGGGGTCTCAATCTCGGTATTGTCCACATTCCGCAGGGAGAGGCCGATAATGTCCGGGGAAAAGTCAAGAAGCAGTGATGCCAGGCCCTCTCGGTCGATGATGTTCAGGTCCGCTATCTCCACCTGATGCTCAGCTGCGAGGCAGCCTGCAACATAGTCAAGGCCTATGGGGTAAACAGGGTAGGGAACCGTGAGGGTGTTGGGGGAGATGAGGAGGACTTTCACTGAATCCAAAACTCCATGGCCGTAATGGTCGTACCCAGGCCCAGGACCAGTACTTTTTTGGCAGCAGGTAAAAGACCCTCTCGGCCTTGAGAGGCAAGGGGGGGAGGGAAGAGCCCTGTCTCGAGAAAATGGACAGCCATGACGGCCGCCAGCGCTGAGGCAGAGGCAAACTCTCCGCTCATCTCCCGGTAGTGGAGAACAGGAACAGAGAGCATTGTTTTGTTGAGGAACTCGAGCAGTTGCTGTTCCCCATCTTTGCTTGAACAGGCTGGGATGCCCGCCAGTATGAGACCGTTTTGGTTTCGCAGCCTCTCTGCACCTCCCAGGGCATTTACCAGGGCGTCGAGAACTCCTGGGGCAGCGGCCGGACGGTAAAAGGGGATCTGGAGCGCCACCTTTCCCGGTATCGCTTTTCTGCACAGACAAAAGCCGCCACCACCGTCCGCCAGGGGGGCTCCCGGTTGGATGGATGGATCGAAAAGTGGTGAAAATTGGTCATGGCCCTCGTCGGCGCTGAGGACAAAGGCAGGAGGGGAGGTATCATCGAGCATTGTCTCTGCTGCCAGCACTGCCTGCTCAAAGGAGTAATCGCCACCGCTGGTTGTGATGTTTGCCATGGTGGATCCAAACATGATCGCCACCTGGCCGGCAGCGCTGTTGTGAACCGATCCGACAAAATCGATGGGGCTGGGAAATTGTTCCTCTGTGTCCCGTAACTTTTTGAGAAAGTCGTAGGTCTCGGAGAGTGCCCCCCAGCCAGTGCCCATGAAGACACTCTTCGGGGGCTGCGTCAGGCCTGAATCGTCATAGGCTGCAGCGGCCAGGGACAGAGCAAGTCGGGAAAGGCGTTTCAGCCTGCGTATCTTTCTGGTGGGAAGATTTTTTGAGATGGCATCGAGGTCAAGCATGCCGGCCATGGATTTTCCCTGCAAAAGACGGCTCATACTCGCCTCTTTGTTACCGGCGCCGCTGATGCAGGAGGTGCCGAGAATGCTGAGAGGAGCACTTTGGAGGAGGGGCCGGACTGCGGCAAAGGTATCGGGTCGGCCAATGATCAGGCAGCCATTGTTGCCGCCAAAACCAAATGAGTTGGAGAGGACGGCTGCTGTTGAATGGCTGACAGGCTTGTCAAGGGGAGTGAGCTGCAGTTCAGGGTCGGCTTCACGGTAACCGGTGTTGGCTGGCAGGAAGCTTTTTTCGATAGCCAGCGCGGCTACCACCGCTTCAATGGCCCCTGCTGCGGCCAGGCCGTGACCGGTGGCGCCCTTAATCGAAGAAAGTGGAGGTGGCTGCGGAAAGAGATCACTGACCGCTTTGGCTTCTGCCCGGTCATTATCAGCTGTTCCGGTGCCGTGCAGGCTGATATAATCGATATCGTCCGCTGTCAGACCAGCATTTTCCAGGGCCGTCTGCATTGCCTTGGCGGCCCCTTTTCCTTGGGGCTGAGGAGCGGCTGCATGGTAGGCGTCGCAGGATAGACCTGCGCCAAGGAGTTGAGCCAGTGGTTTTTCGGGTTTCGTCGTGGTCAGAAGCAGCAGGGCCGCACCTTCACCCACGGACATGCCCTGTCGATTTTTGTCAAAGGGTTTACTGCCTCCGGGATCGACAAGCTGGAGGGAGTGGAATCCGAAATAGGTCAAGTGGGAGAGTGAATCTGCCCCCCCGGCAAGAATCCACTCGGCCTTTCCGCTTTGCAGCATTTTTAAGGCCAGGCTGATGGCCACAGCCCCAGAGGAGCAGGCCGTGGAAACGGTGAGAGCTTTGCCGGGGCAGCGAAGTTGTCTGGCAACGGCCTCGGCCACGGTGGACAGGCCGTGGTAGCTATATTTCTGAGGATTCTGTACTTTGTCAGTGAGCAGCTGTTCCGTGCTCAGGATGCCGCCGGTGGTGGTGCCGAGGATGATTGCATCCGGTGCCTCCCTGCGATCACCCATGGCCTGCAGGGCAGCCTGGATGGCCAGGGTGTGGGTCCGGGGAAGGGGGGAATCGGCTAGCTCCTGGACCTCTGCTACGGGCAGGGCAGGAGGGTGTCGGATGGAGAAAACCCCAAGCGGACCAATCCCTGACCTGTTTTCCCGCAGCGCTTTTTCCGTGGCCTCGAGGCCAATACCAAGGGGACTGAGGATCCCAGCCCCGGCAATATAGACGTTGTTTCTATTCAAGAAGAGAGGCGGGGTGAGTTGCTGTGAATGTATTCGGCAAGTGCGGCAAGGGTAGAAAAGACCTTTTCGCCGATCTCCTTGTTATTAATGACAACGCCATATTCTTTTTCAACCATGACCACCATCTCCAGAACATCAATGGAGTCAATGCCCAGCTCACCACCCACCAGTTGCTCATTTTCATCAATATCTTCAGGGCTCACATCGGTCAGGTTGAGGATTTCTATGAGTTTGTTTTTCAGTTCTTCTGTTAAGGTATCCATGTTCTTTTATTTTTTTTTCAGGTTTCAGGGCAGCGTTATCGAATCAGTGAATAATCGTATGGAGTAGAGAACCAGGCAAAAGAGGATGCTTGTCTTTGCTCTCCGTATGGCAGCGTAATGTCAAAATCATACTATAACGGCCATAACTATTTGTCATCTGATTTGGCAACTGAGGCGTAATTATTCAGGTAACGGCCAATACAAGGCAAACAACTGCTCGGTACCTGGTGTGCAGTGCTTTCTCTTCGTTCAGTCAGGCCTTCGATGCTACTCGTGCTCTTCGAGAAGACCTGAGTGGAGGAAGATGAAGTGTTGCTGTGTAGTTACGCTGAGGGAAATGTTCAACACTCGAGAACACCGGCAGATCCTCTGGCATGGGGCAGAGCAGAGAGAGGTGAAGCGTTTCTTGTGTGTCAATTCAGAGAGGAAAAGCGAGAAAATATGGGCGCCTGCTCCCCGCTGAAGAGGCAAAAGCGGTTTGGGCTGCTGGGTAACTGCCAGACATCGATCCGGTTTTGGAAAAACAGGTGGAATTTTGTGACGGAGATCTCCTTAGTTGTTGTCATTCAAATAAAATAAAGTAGAACAGTTGGAAGTGTTTTTTGCAGCTGGAGCAGAGTGGCAGCGACGAAGGTCAACGTACTCAATCGGTGTGTCAATTGCCGAGGGGGAAAAGTGAGAATAGCCAGTCATATGAAAATAAGTTATACTCATTGTAACTGATTAATTTTTCGAGCTCTATTCTTTTTCGTCATTTCGTCAGTAAGAGGTTGTGTATGCTGAAGCAGGAAAAATTGAAAGCCTTCCTATCATCTCTTTCCCCTGCAACCTCTTGCAAAAAGTGTTTTTTTACTTGCTTCATTGGCGTCTTTCTTTTTTTCGCAGTCTCGAATTCTGCCCTTGCGGAGCAGGTGACGGTCGGTGTGTACAGTAATAAACCACTCGTTTTTCAAGATGAAGCGGGAGAGTTCCAGGGCCTTACCATTGATGTCCTCCGTTATATCGCCAGTCAGGAAGGGTGGAATCTGCAGTTCAAAGAGGGGTCATGGCCTGAGTGTCTGGAGAGGCTTGAAAAGGGGGAGATAGACCTGCAGGTCGCCATTGCCATGTCTGTTGAGCGGGCGAAGATATTCAGCTATCCGCAGCAGACTTTGCTTACCAACTGGGGAAGGCTTTACCGGCATCCTGGTGCCGCAGTTGAGTCTATCCTTGATCTTGACGGGAAAACGGTCGCCCTCCTGGAACAAGATATCCATGCCAAAGTCTTTATCGATCTCATGGAGAAATTCGGTAAGGATGTGAAGTTGGTGTATGTGAAAAACTATGATGACGTCTTGGTACAGGTGGAGAGGGGAACGGTGGATGTTGGTGTGGTCAACCGAATGTATGCCATGCAGAACGCCCATCGTTTTCAGGTGGAAACAACACCGATGATTTTTAATCCCATTGAGGTTCGCTACGCAGCTCCGAAAGGGAAAAACAGTCACCTCCTCCAGGCCATTGATCATCATCTCCAGATTCTCCGGAAAAATAAGGATTCTGTCTACTATCAGTCTCTTGAGAAGTGGTTCGGACAGAGTCACGTGGTCAGGATTCCAGCCTGGATACAACCAGCCTTGCTGATTATTGGTGGTCTCTTTGTTTTAGTCTTTGCCATTTCCTTACTTTTGAGAAGACAGGTGGCTGTAAAAACAGGAGAGCTGAAAGATGTTAACCAGCAGCTCACTGCTCAGATTCAGCAGCAGCAATTGGTGGAGGAGGCCCTGCGGGGAAGTGAAGAAAAACTGAGGACACTCATTGAGACCACTGATACAGCCTATTTTGTAGTTGACAAATACGGCATTGTTTATGAGACCAACTCGGAATATGTTCGTTTGGCCGGATACAAAAATTTTGCAGAGATCAAAGGCCGTTCTGTTCTTGAATGGACAGCTGAACATGACCGGGAACGGAATCGTCGGGGACTGGCCAGGTGTTACAGTGAAGGTGTGATTCGAAACCTGGAGATTGACTACATAGATCTTGATAAGCATATTACCCCTGTTGAGATCAATGCCTCTGTCTTCAGAAAAAATGATCAGACCTGGATCCTGGGAATGCTGCGTGATATCACAGAGCGCAAAGAAGCAGCAGCTGCCCTGCAGAAGGAAAAAGAGCTGCTGTCCGTCACCCTGCGCAGTATTGGCGACGGGGTGATCACCACTGACACAGATGGAAAGATTACCTTTTTAAACAAGGTGGCTGAAAAGCTGACCGGCTGGTCTGATGAAGAGGCGAGAGGGCAAAGGGCCGAGACTGTTTTCCACATCATCAATGAGAAGACCGGCGAGCGATGTCCAAGTCCTGTGCAGAGAGTTATTGAACAGGCCAGGAAAATCAATCTGGCATACCATACAGCTCTCATTGCCAAAGACGGGAGCAGGAAGACGATAGCCGATAGTGGTGCGCCGATCAGGAACCGGATGTCCACTATTGTTGGTGTGGTTATCGTATTCAGAGATGTGACCAATGAATATAGAATGGAAGAGGAAGTGCTCAAAATCAGGAAATTGGAATCCCTTGGGGTCTTGGCCGGAGGGATAGCTCATGATTTTAATAACATTCTTTCCGGGATTCTTGGCAATATTGAACTGGCCCACTTTCGAATTGCGGAAAAAGATGAAGAGGCGGCCTCCTTGTTGAGTGATGCTCAGAAGGCAACGAGAAGAGCAGGGAAGCTTACCCACCAGTTGCTCACTTTCTCCAAGGGGGGGGATCCTGTCCGGGAATCAACATCTCTGCCTGAATTGGTCAGAGAGTCCGCTGCCTTTGTCTTGCAGGGAAGCAAAATTGCCTGTGATTATTTCTTTGCAGAAGGTCTCTGGGCGGTGGATGTCGATTCTGGTCAGATCAGCCAGGTTATTCAGAATATTATCTTAAATGCTGACCATGCTATGCCGGAAGGAGGCAGGATCAGGATTAACTGTACGAATGTCGTCGATCCCGCAAGCGAGGTCCTGTTAAGTGCGCAGGAAGGGCATTTCGTCCGTATTATCCTTCAAGATTCCGGCATTGGTATCCCCCCTGATATCCTTGACAAGATATTTGATCCCTATTTTTCGACTAAACAGTATGGGAGCGGTCTCGGTCTGGCTATCTGTCACTCGATAATTAATAAACATGAGGGATATCTAACAGTTGACTCCATTCCTGGTAAGGGCACGACCTTTACCATCTACCTCCCTGCGGTCCTTTCGAAAACTGTCAGTATCAGCGAAAAGTCAAAAATAGTGGTAGCCGGCAAGGCTGCCAGAATCATGATCATGGATGATGAAGAGATGCTGCGGGATGTGGCTGGAGCACAGCTCATCGCTCTCGGTCATGAAGCGGTACCGGTTTCAGATGGTGAGGAGGCGATCAGGAGGTATCAAGCGTTGCGGGATCTTGGCACACCTGTCGATCTGGTGATAATGGATTTGACCATACCCGGTGGTATGGGGGGACAGGAGGCGGCCCAGAAACTCCTGCAAATCGATCCCCAGGCCAAGATTATTGTTGCCAGCGGCTATTCAAACGATCCGGTCATGGCAAATTGTCGTGAACACGGTTTCGTGGCCTCAATTGCCAAGCCCTTTGATATGAGAGAGTTGGGCAATATACTGACCTCTGTACTCTGAACTCCAGTGTTACGAGAGTCGATTCTCAACAAATAGAGAAATTTTTTCCAAAATTCATGACAACAACAGAACTTTCCGGTATTACCCTGGATGATTTACTCCCTCATCGTGATGCGATGGTGCTTATTGATGAGATTGTAGAGGTGGACTCCCGTCATGCCCTGACCTCTTCTCTGATCAGCGCATCCTATCCCTTGGTCGATGAAAATGGTGTCCAGGCCTTAATCATGGTGGAACTGGCAGCTCAGACTGCCGGGGTCTGTAACGGTTTGGAGCGGATTAAAAGTCAAGGCATCGATTCCAATCAGATGGGCTGGTTGGTGGGCGTGAAGCGGGCCCATTTTTATATTGAACATATTGCTCTGGGCAGTAGGGTGTATACCCGTTCAGAGAACAGTCATAACTATGAAAATCTCCGGGAAGTCTCCTGTGTGGTCCATCTGGACGAGAGACTTATTGGGGAAATGACCTTACAACTCTTTCAGGCCTAGGAGTCTGTCGGATTTATGTCTAAGTCCGACAGGCTCCTAGAAAGAGGGGAAAGTGGAAAGTGATTATGCAAGAAGACAATAAGCAGAAAGTGGCGATTATTACCGGTGCGTCCAAGGGGATTGGCCGGGCCATTGCTGTGGAACTGGCCCGGGCCGGGTATTATACGGTGATCAATTACCAGACGGATAAGGTCGGAGCGGAACAGACTCTTGCTCTGGTGGAAGAGCAGGGGAGTCGTGGTGAGATCTATGCCTTTGATGTCCGTGATGGTGGCAAGGCAGAAGAGGTGATTGAGGACATAGTTCAGCGACTGGGCAGGATTGATGTCCTGGTCAACAATGCTGGAATTATCCGTGACGGCCTGTTTATGATGATGGAAGCGGAGAACTGGCAGTCTGTAGTTGATACCAGTCTCAATGGGTTTTATAATATGACCCGACCGGTCATCGAAAAAATGGTGCGTCAGCGCAGCGGGGTTATTATTTCTCTGTCGTCGGCCTCGGCACTCATGCCCAATCGAGGCCAGGCAAATTATTCGGCGGCCAAGGCCGGACTGACCGCTGCCAGTAGGGTCGTTGCCTCAGAGGTGGGGCGGCTGGGGGTTCGGGTCAACGTGGTGGCCCCGGGACTTATAGAGACTGATATGATAAAAGATGCTCCCAAGGAGTATATTAAAACCATGATTCCCATGGCCCGAATCGGCAGACCCGCTGAAGTGGCCAAGGTTGTGGTCTTCCTCTGCTCCGACGATGCTTCCTATGTGACCGGTCAGGTTGTTTCAGTTAATGGTGGGATGTGTTAGCCATGCGCCGGTTGCTGATCGTTTTTTTGCTGGGCGCAGGGATAGGATTTTTTCATCAGGCCCGGGCAGTGGAAGTCACGGCTCAGGCCCCTGTTCGTGTGGATTCGGTGCGGGCTCATTTTACCCAGGAAAAGCACCTGCCCATCCTTGTCCGTCCTATTCTTTCCCAGGGGGTCTTTATCTTTCAGGCCCCCGGATCCTTACGTTGGGAATACCTTACCCCCATTCACTCCGTTCTCCTTATGCATGAGGGCCGCATCCGTAAGTTCATAGAGGCGAACGGCAAATTTGTAGAAGAACGTGGCTTGGGGGTGGATTCCATGCAGGTTGTCCTCCAGGAGATCACTGGCTGGCTGGATGGCCATATCACTGACACTCCCACCTTTCGGGCTACGGTTCAGGATGATGGCCTAATTATTCTCAGTCCCAAAGAAGCGGTACTGGCCAAGATCATCAGTCGTATTGAACTCCGACTGGCTGATCAGTCCGGCCTGATGGAATCGGTGGTTCTGTATGAAGGCGCGGATTCTCTGACCAAGCTGATTTTCTCCGACGCTGCCCTCAATGAAAAGATTTCGGCAGCAATCTTTACCCACCCATGAAGTCTGTTTTTTCTCTTCTTCTTCTCCTGTTGCTGACGGCCTGTTCCGGGAGACAGCCCTTGCTTCTCCCGGAATTGACAGAGCTGAATGGAATTGACAGCACTCAGACCAGGAAACTGGAACAGCGATGTGCGGCAAAATTTGTTGCCGGACGATGGCAGTTTGTCCATTCCATTGCCTTCGAAATGGCTGCCGGGGGGGGCGCTACGGTAATCGGGGTTACGGTCCTTGATGGGCCAACGCTCAAGTGTGCCCTTCTCGGTGTGGAAGGCTTTGTCCTTTTTGAGGCCGTGCTTGACCAGACACTTGAAGTGAGCCGGGCACTGCCTCCCTTTGACAATCCTGAATTTGCCAGGGGCCTGATGCGTGATGTGCAGACCATCTTTCTGCCGCCTGCAGAAAAGCCTGCCCTGAGCGGATTACTTGTCGGTGGTGACTCTGTTTGTCGCTATTTTGGTGAAGACGGCCAGGTCATTGATATTCTTTTTCATGAAGACGGCAGCAGCGGCATGAATATTTATGGTCCCGATCTGAACAGAACCCGGAGCATCGTTGCCGGACCTCCCCTTTCCGTGGCTGCTGAGATGATACCCAAAACCCTGGAACTCACCGCATCCGGTTTGCGCGGCTACACCTTAACCATGACACTGATCAGTGCTGAAAAAATATGAAATTTAAGCTTATCTATCCCAAATGGGCCAAGCTCTCCAGGCAGACAGAATTTCATCTGCCGCCGCACGGGCCTGTGGTCTTTGCTGCCGCCCTGCCTGATTTTGTCGATGTTGAATTTGTTGATGAAAATCTGGAGACCATTGATTTTGATGATCCCGTTGATATGGTCGGTATCTCCATGATGTTGACCGTGCAGGTGAAACGGGGTTGGGAGATTGCCGATTGCTACCGGAAAAAAGGGGTTAAAGTCATCTTTGGGGGCATTGCCACCATGCTCCATGCCCAGGAAACCATGGAACATGCCGATTCCGTTTTTCTTGGTGAGGCCGAGGGCCGGATGGAGCAGGTGCTGGCCGATTTCAGGCAGGGGAAACTCAAACCCTGTTATGATTATATGGATGCCAGGCCGGATATCGCCCTGGTCGGCCCGGCCCGCAGAGATATTCTCAACCGGCAGCTCTATAATTACAAGGGGGTGCAGATGGTTGATCTGGTTCATGCCTCCCGTGGCTGCCGTTTTAACTGCTATCCCTGTGCGGTCTCTTTCCTCGGTGGGCGGGAGTTCAGGCCCCGGCCCATTGATGTGGCAGTGGCCGAGATGGCAGGGATTGACAATAATCGCATGTTTGTTGTGGACAACTCACTTTCCCAGGACAGCCAGTGGGAAAAAGATCTCTTTCGGGAGATGATCCCCTTGAAAAAGAAGTGGTGTTCGCATCCCATTGAAGATAAACCCGAGATCCTCAATCTGGCTGCCCAGGCCGGCGCCTGGTATGTGTATCAGGCGGTTTTTGATACCTCGGACTATATCCGGGAGCGGATTAAACGCTACCATGACCACGGTATCGGGGTTGAGGGGACGATCCTCCTGGGGCTTGACAGTCACAGTGAGGACTTTATCAAAGAGCTGATCGATTTTCTCCTTGAAATTGAACTGGATCTTGCTGAATTTACGGTGTTGACCCCCTTTCCCCATACCAAGGCCTATAAGGAACTGGAGGCGCAGGGCCGTATTCTCTCCAAAGACTGGAATGACTATTCGGCGGATAAGGTCGTCTATCAGCCCAAACAGATGAGTTCACAACGCTTGCAGGAATTGCTTGATCTGGCCTGGAATTCCTTTTACCGGGAGGAGTCGCAGGAGCTGAAGATGTTTAAACTCTTTAAACAGGTGGTGGAAAAGGAAATGGCAGATGGTACCTTTGTTCCCCGTGACAGGAGCTTGGCCGATCAGGCCTTTGGTCGAGGTGTCCGCTGAGATGTCTGGTTCTTTCTCTGTGGCTCGATTGGATTCTTTGCTTGCCGAACTCCTGCAGGGGCCGCACTCTCCGGAGCATGAGTTTGTCAGCCATGGGGCGACCTTTGCCGAAGTGCATGTGCTGGCGGGGCGCCTCGCTACAATCTTTGCCAAACCCCAGTATGCTGGCACCCCTTTTTGCCTGGCTGCCGAGGAGAAGAGCCTCATCGCAGCTGCTCTGCTGGCCGCTCTTGCCACTGGTTCGGTCCTCCTTCTTCCCCACAGCTTTTCTGCCAGGGCCTTGCAGCAGATGCAGGAACTTACCGGCTTCAGGGCCGCAATTGTCGATGGGGAACGGGAGCTTCCGCCGGGCACGGAATGTCTCTCTGCACCATCTGAGGGGGGCTTCACGCCTCTTTCCTGGGCGGGAGGCGCTGCCCGGAGGGAACTGCTTCGTCTCTTTACCGGCGGCTCCACCGGAGCACCGAAGATCTGGTCAAAAACAGCAGGCAATATCTTTGGCGAGGCCTTTTATATGGCTCACCGCTATGGCATCGGGCCTCAGGATTGCATTGCTGCAACTATTTCTCCCTATCATATCTACGGCCTTCTTTTTTCTGTCCTCATTCCCCTTGTCGCCTCAGCGAAAGTGGTGGCCGAGACCCCATGCTTTCCGACCGAGATCGTCACTGTTGTGGAGCAGGAAGCGGCTACTGTCTTTGCCAGTGTGCCAGCCCATTATCGGGCCTTGCGGGGGAGGAATACCGCTACGCTGCTGCGCCTGGCCTTCTCCTCTGCCGGCATGCTTGAGCAGGGAGACAATGAAGATTTTTGTCTGAGGAACGAGGTCCCCATTGTTGAGGTCTATGGCTCTACAGAAACCGGTGGCCTTGCCACTCGCAACAGGAAGGAGGGACAGGAATATTTCACCCCCCTTGAGCCTGTAGAGTGGAAGATCAGAGAAGAGCGTCTCTATGTCCGCTCACCCTTTCTCTCTCCGGATGTGCCTGGAAACCAGGAAGGCTATTTCCTTTCCGGTGACCGGGTGAAGGCGCAGGGGGAAAGCAGCTTTTCTCTGCACGGCCGGGCAGATGCCATCACCAAGGTGGGGGGCGAGCGTGTTGATCTTGATGAAATACGCGATGTATTACAAAAGCAGCCCGGGGTGCAAGAATGTGTGGTTGTCCCCCTTGCTGATCCGGGTGGCCGGCAAAACCGCATTGCCGCCCTTGTCTGTGGCCAGGGTCTTGATCTGGGGCTCCTGAAGAAAGGACTCGCCGCATCTCTGGAGCCCCTTGCCCGGCCGCGATTGATCAAAAAAGTTTCTCATATTCCCCTCACCAAGAGCGGCAAATACGACAGGGATGCGATTATTTCTTTGTTGTCTTCCCCATGACCTTTCTCGGACTGAGTTGTATCGCCGGCTATGAGAACCTGGCGGTGTGGGCCGATCTCCTGGACCGGATCAATATCTTTCCCGTAGCAGACGGAGATACCGGTACCAACCTGCGCATCAGCCTTGCCCCCTTACGTGACTGCAATACAGATATGGCTGCTGCCATCACTCGCTTGAGCCGCAGTGCCAGCGGTAATTCCGGAAACATTGCCTCAGTCTTTTTCAGGGAATTTCTGCAGGCGCATGGAATGGTGGACCTGGCCAGACAGGCTGAGATAGGGCGTGATCAGGCCTGGGCTGCCATTGCTGCTCCTTGTGCGGGAACCATGCTTGGTCTCTTTGATGCCCTTTGCCTGGCATTCCAAACTGCGGCCAGCGAAGAGTTGAATTTTTTCAGCATTCGCCGGCAGCTCCAGGAGGCAGTGCTTGCCACGAGTCATCAGTTGCCTGATCTGCAACGTGCCGGAGTCGTAGATTCCGGAGCCTTGGGGATGTTTATTTTTTTTGATGCCTTTTTGCAGCAGCTGATCGGCGAACAGCAATACGGCGGACCGTCGTCCATCCTTGGCGCGACCAGTACTGGGGCGTTCAGGCCCGGCGCCTGCCCGGTAAGCGATCTTTTTGCCGGGAAACTGCAAGTCAGTCCCGCTTTTGTGGGCCAGGCAACAGCGGATTACTGTGTGGAAGCGGTCTTGTTGGCAAGGAGACAGCAGCCGGATGTCATGGCGCAGATAGGTCGGCTTGGAGACAGTGCCGTGGTCGTGCCGGACAGGTCCCGGATCAAGGTCCACATTCATACCCCGGACCCGGAGCGGCTGCGCCAGGATCTTTCTTCTCTGGGAGAAGTCGTCCATTGGTCTGATGAGGCCATGGGACCAATGGTAGAGGGTGGGAGGAAGGGGGGGGCTTCGGGGAAGGCGATTCGGATCATGAGTGATGCGGCCGGATCTCTCCCCAGAGAGATGGCCCGCCAACATGGCATCACCCTGCTTGACAGTTATATCATGGCAGAGGATCAGGCCCGGCCGGAAAGTCTCTTCTCTCCAGAGCAGCTCTATCCGCTGATGACAAATGGGGTGCGCGTGACCACGGCCCAGGCCTCTACCCATGAGCGGCACCTCCATTATCAGGCTGTCTGTCAGCAGTTCGACAGGGTTCTCTATCTCTGTGTCGGTTCGGCCTTTACCGGTAATTATGGCACCGCTCAGGCCTGGAAAAGAGAAAATGACCCGGAAGACCGATTCCTGGTGCTTGATACTGGCGCAGCTTCCGGCAGACTGGCGGTCATTGCCTTGCTCACTGCACGTCGGGCCGGGGAAGAAGCTCCTGCGCCAGAAGTCATTGCCTTGGCAAGGTCGCTTACGGAAGATGCGCAAGAGTATATCTTCCTCCATGAACTGAAATATCTGGTTGCCGGCGGTCGGGTCTCCAGGACAAAAGGATTTTTTGCCGATCTTCTCCATATGAAACCTGTGATCAGTCCGACCCGTGAAGGTGTGCGCAAGGTCGGTGTGGTCAAGAACCGGCGCGAGCAGCTGGCCTTTGCTCTGGACAGGCTTGCTACCCATGCCAGGAAGGATCGTTCTTTGTTTATTCTGCTTCAGTATTCGGACAACAGGGAATGGCTGCAAGAGATAGTGGCAGAGCAGGTGCGCAGCGCTATGCCCGAAGCGGAGATTCAACTGGTGCCTCTGTCTCTCACCTCCGGCGTCCATATGGGCCCCGGTACCTGGGCCATGGCCTTTGCTGAGAAGGAGGGCGGATGCTGAAGCAGAGCAGGGTTGGTATCGTCATCCCTACCTATAATCATGGTTCACGGGTAAGGGATGTGGTTTATGAGGCAGGCACTCTGGGGTTCCCTGTTTTTGTGGTCGATGACGGATCAACGGATGCCACGGCGGAAGTCTTGAGCTCCCTGGAGGGGATCACCGTCCTCACCCATCCAGAGAACCGGGGCAAAGGTGCTGCCTTGCGCACAGGTTTCAAGGCCGCACGTAAGTCCTGCGACTGGGTGGTCACCCTTGATGCCGACGGCCAGCACAAAGCAGAGGATATCCCCAACCTTCTCCGGGCCGTGCCGGATACGCTGCGCCCCATTGTTATCGGCAGGCGCCAGGGGATGAGTGGCCAGCACGTTCCCTGGACCAGCAGGTTCGGGAGGAAATTTTCCAATTTCTGGGTCTGGGTATCGGGTGGCCCGCTGGTTGAGGATTCTCAATCGGGTTTCAGGCTCTATCCTCTGCCCGAGGCCTTGAATCTTGATGTTCAGGCCAGGCGTTTTCAGTTCGAAGTGGAAATCCTGGTCAAGGCCCGCGAACAGGGAATTTCTGTCCTTGAGGCGCCGGTTCAGGTGGTCTACCAGAAGGGCGCTGAACGGATATCTCATTTTCATCCCTGGAAAGATTTCTGGAGAAACTCCAGCACCTTCAGCCGATTGATCTGGAAACGGATTTTTTCCGGGAGGACAAGGTCGTGAAGGGAATCTTGTACCGGGCTCTTGTCGCCGTGACAACCCTATGCGGCCCCTGGTTTTTTATTGTCATCTCTCGGGCTATTGCGGCAGGTTATTTTGTTTTTTCAAAAAATGTCCCGGAAAGTCGTCGCTTCTACGCCCTCTTGTATCCGCAAAAGAGGAGTCTCTTTCACCTGTGGTGTACCTTCTGCCAGTATCAGAATTTCACAACCATTCATCTCGACCGTTTTCTGGCCAGTCACGGGCAGCAAACACAGTTTCGCTCCGAGGGTTGGGAGAAACTGGAGTCGGTTGTGGAGAAGAAAGGGGCCATTCTCCTTATGTCTCACCTGGGAAACTGGGAGATTGCGGCTCACCTCCTGAAACAGCAGGAGGGGAGCCTGAAGCTTCTGCTCTACATGGGGGTCAAGGATAAGGAAGATGTCGAACGTTTGCAGAAAGAGTATCTGCACCAATCCGGGGTGACGATCATAGGTGTAGAAAAAGAGGGTGGCTCGCCCTTTGAGGCGGTGGAGGGTATCCGTTTACTGCAGGACGGGGGCCTTGTCTCCATGACGGGTGATATCGTCTGGCGCTCTGATCAACGCAAGAGACGGGTCCGTTTCTTAGGGCAAGAGGCCTTTGTTCCGGAGGCACCCTATGTCTTTGCCCTGGTCTCCGGTGCACCGATATTTGTCTTTTTCACCTTTCGTACCGGGGAAAACAGCTATGCCTTTATCCTCTCCGATCCAATAGTCATCAAGCGGGGAGACAAAAAAGAGCGGGATACGGTCATTCAGGCCGCTGCCCAGCAATATGCCGATCTCCTGGAAGAGAAACTCCATGAACATCCCTTGGAGTGGTATCATTTTGACCGTTTTGTCCTCTAGGAGCCTGTCGGACTTAGACATAAATCTGCTGCAAATTTGACAAATCGGCCCATATCTCCATGGCTTTTCGTTAAATAGGCGTGCTATTCGCCTCAAATCCATGAAAATCTGGTCTCGATTTCTCTAATTTTCGCTATGATTCTCTAAATTCGACAGACACTAGATAGAGATTTCCCCGAGGTATTGCATTTCTTTTCAAGGCCCACCTGACCTCCACTGGAAGAAGGTGGGTCAGGATAGACTCTTCTAAGAAGAGAGCACCTTTTTCAGACGGGCAATCTGCGCCTTTTTTCCTAGTACGATCAAGATATCTCGAGCCAGGATCAGGGTATCTGGTCTGGGGTTAAACAGCATTGTTCCATCCAGGCGTTTGATACCGATGACGATGATGTCGAAATCATTTCGTATGTTGGATTGCATCAGCGTCTTTCCCTGAAGTTCTGTATTCTCACTGACCGGCATCTCTTCCATCTGCAGATTATATTCATCAACCTGCATGGTCATTTCAAGGAAGTTGATCACATTGGGGCGAACCACGGCATGGGCCATTCGCTTGCCGCCGATGGAATAAGGAGAAATTACACGATTGGCTCCTGCCCGTTTTAATTTCCTCTCTGAGCCTGTTGCCCCGCTGGAACGGGCCAGGATGTCAATGCCTGGATTGAGCCCTCTTGCTGTCAGCGTTATAAAGACATTGTCGGCATCCGTTGAAACAACGGCGATCAGTCCTGCGGCCTGGTGGATACCGGCCTGAACCAGAACATCGTCCCCTGAGGCCTCTCCTTCTATGCCGTAGAAACCATTGTTGATGATGGTCTGTATCTCCTCAGAATTGTTTTCAATCACCACGAATTTCTTGCCGTTTTCAGCCAGTGTCTCACAGATTACCTTGCCGATACGACCATATCCGCAGATGATATAATGATCCTTCAAGCGAGCCAGTTCCTTTGCCATCTTCCTCTTCCCCAGAATTTCGCGGAGACCACCTTCTACCATGGCTTCCATAAGTTTTGAAAATATGTACATGACATAGCCAACGCCTCCCAGTACCAGAAGCACAGTAAATATCTTACCTGATGGCTGTACCGGTACCATATCTCCGTATCCCACTGTGGATACGGTTATGACTGTCATGTAGAGGGCATCAATAAAACTATTGTGTTCAAAATACATATTGCCGACGGTACCAATCAGCAATATTCCGAGAAATACCAGTAAGGCCCTCAGCACCTGAAAAGCGTTTTTGCTCATTGTCGTCCTGTTGGGCTATAAAAGAAATTGTATTGTTAGGAAGAGAGCCTGTTGTATGGTGCCCATACGGCGGACATGCATGTGGGGAGGGGCATGCCAGTGGCCCCCTCCTGGCAAGGCTAACGCCCGTGTCCTTAACTTGTTTCATCACGACAGGGGGGCCAGTCGTTCCTGATGACTCTTTTGTATATACATCCGTGAATATTATCAAGAATAAATCCCCAGTGATGTGTTGATAACTCACTATTCTTTCAAGAGAAGGGGAGAACATTCAGCTTTTCGACGAACGGCAGGTGAGGATTTTCAAGATCATTTTTTCCCCCTGCAATCTGTCATCCCCTGTGAAGAGTTGATTTTCATTTTCATTTTGCCAGGAAACTGTGTACAATCGCAATTCAATATATCCTTACTTCTGAATACCTTCCCAGGGCCTTTGCATAATGAATAGAGATGAACTGCAAGAGCAGATTGTTGCAATTTTAGTAGATGATTTTGAGTTTGAGAATCCGGGGCTTGCGGATAATCTGCGCGATGATCACGGTTTTGACTCCATTGATGCCATTGAGTTGCTGGCAAAAATAGAAAAAATGCTCGGTTTTCAGTTGGCCAGAGAAGAAAAAGAGAAGGCCATGTCTATCAGGACTATCAATGATATCCTCGATTATATTGAAGGCATCCAGGCTGCCCACAGCAGCTGACTGTCAAGATTCCGATGAACGAAAAAGTTCCTCAGGAACTCATCTTCGTTTGCTCAGTCTGGCCCTGGGAACAGGTTGTCGATTTGCCTCTCTGAGTGAAGGAATAATGTGGTACGGGGAGACTTTTGCCGTACCGGGTTGAGCTAACTTGTCAATATTCTACTATGAACGGTCTAAATGAAGAGACGAGTCGTTATTACCGCCTGTTCCGCCATAACCCCTATCGGTTACCGGCGCAGCGATATTATAGAAAGCCTGCAACAGGGCAGGTCCGGTGTCAAACCCCTGCGTGATGACGGTCTGCTCACTCAATATATCCATTCCAGAGTGTTCGGCACGGTTGATTATCCCATCGATTACGGCTTTACGCGTAAAGATACCAAGACCATGGGCCCTGTGGCCTTTTATGCCTGCCAGGTGGCAAAGGATGTCCTGGCCGCCTCCGGCCTGGAACAGAAGTTTATCACTTCCGGACGACTGGGTGTGTCGTTTAGCTCCACCCATGGCAGTCCCACAGTGCAGCGTAATATCTATAAGACCTTTTTCAGTAATCTGCAGTCCGAGTTTTCTTCTATCGGTGCCGTGGATTATCTCAAATCCATGGTCCATACCACCGCAGTGAACATTGCCAGGATGTTTGGGATCACTGGCAGGATTATTGCCTCGTCAACGGCCTGTACGACGTCGAGTCAGTCCATTGGCTTTGGCTATGAGACAATCAAGTACGGGATGCAGGATGCAATGATCTGTGGCGGGGCCGACGAGTATGATACGACAACGGTGGCGGTTTTTGATAACCTGTTGGCCTGTTCAGTGGATTATAATGACAGACCCCAGTGCACGCCCCGGCCCTTTGATGCCAAGCGTGACGGTCTGGTGGTGGGAGAAGGGGCCGGTGCAGTGCTTTTGGAAGAGTATGAATCAGCCAAGGCGCGCGGGGCTGAAATCCTTGGTGAGGTGATCGGTTTTGCCTGCAATAACAATGGGGGGGATCTTATTCTGCCCAATCTTGATGGGATAACCGCAACCCTGCGTCTGGCCCTGGCCGATGCCGGCATCAGGGCCCGGGATGTGGATTTTGTCAGTGCCCATGCCACGGCCACGAAGATGGGGGATGTCATAGAGGCCCAGGCCATAGACGCAGTGTATGGCGGGAGGCCTCTGGTAACCGGACTCAAGAGTTATATGGGGCATACCATGGGCTCCTGCGGGGCCATTGAAATGATCCTGACCCTGTACATGATGGAGGAGGGTTTTGTCGCCCCCACCCTGAACCTGGAAACGGTGGATGAGCGCTGCAGTATGCTCAATCATGTGCGAGAGATCACCAACACAGAGACCAGGATAGCCGCCATACAGAATTTTGCCTTTGGTGGGGTCAACACCTGTCTCCTCATTGCAAAGAACAGGTGAACGGGTACAGGAGTGAGTGCCGCCGAGAGGTTTCTTTTTCTGGTGAACCATCAAAATGTTAGCATCTAGGCCTCAATCTGCTCCCCTTGGAGCCCGAGTGATCGATGTGGTCGTGACTCTGGCCTGCTGGATCTATTTTATTTTTGGATTTCTGTTTTTCTTTTCTTTCTTGTATCTCTTGGCTTTTGTCTTTGCCACTAAGCGGGAATACGCCTTCCAGCGCCTCAATCATCTCTTCTTTAAAGGCTTTCTGGGATTGCTCCGTATTCTTTCTCCCCGGCAGGAGTGGGATATTGATCAGAAGATAAGGGATATCAAATCATCGATTGTCATCTGTAATCATCTCTCCTATCTGGATCCGCTTATTCTCCTCTCCCTGCTTCGGCGGCAAAAGACCATCGTCAAGGCAAGTTTTTTTAAGGCGCCCGTCTTTGGCTGGTTGATCAAGACTTCCGGGTATCTGCCCGCCAGCACAGAGGGCGCACACGGGCGGAGAATGATTGAGGAGATGGAAACGATGGGGGATTTTTTGGGGAGTGGGGGCAATCTTTTTGTCTTTCCGGAAGGGACCAGAAGCCGCGACGGAAACATAGGTCCTTTGCAGAAAGGGGTCTTTAAAATTGCCCGTATGTACAGATGTCCTCTCTATGTCTTGGGTCTCAGCGGCACTGATAAGCTGTTTACCCCGGGAAAATTCCTCTTTAATACCAGGCAGGAAAATAGTATCCGGGTGACCATCCTTGATCGTCTTGAGCCTGAGCCGGAGCCCGGGCCGCTATCCATTATTGATCTGGAGAAAAAGGTGCGGCAGATTTTTCGAGCTCAGCACAACTCCTGTGGCCGGGAAACAAAGGGCTGCCTGCAAAGGGAGAGAGTGTTATGAAAGTTCTTTTGATATCCATGCCGGATGTTGTTCCGATAATCGTCCATGAAGCGGCAATCCATATGCCCAATCACGGCATCGCTTGTGTCGGTGGCAATATCGACAAGGAGCATGATGTCTTTCTCGTGGATCTGGTACGTAAACGTCGCTCTGTGAAAAAGTATCTGACCAGGGTTGTCAAAAAAATCAGGCCGGATTTGGTCGGACTCTCGGCCATGGCCTGGCAATATGATACCTGCGTCAAGATAGCCCACCTGCTGAAAGAGCTGCGGCCCGAGGTCAAAATTGTCATTGGTGGCTACCACGCAACGCTGATGGCTGAAGAAATAGGAAAAGCCCCGGAGGCAAAATGGATTGATTTTATGATCAGGGGAGAGGGAGAAGAGGTCTGTCGCCGCCTGGTTAATGGTCTGGATGGCCGTGATATCCTAGCCGAGATCCCCTCGCTCTCCTACAGGAAGGATGGTGTCTTCGTCCATAACCCTCGGGGGGACAATCTTGATCTTGCCACCCTGAAACTGCCTATCCGCGACAGCCGCAGGTTGACCTGGGGGTATCATGTGATGAACTCCAGTGTCGAGATGATAGAGACCTCTCGCGGCTGTACCCGGACCTGCAACTTTTGCAGCATGAAGCATATGTATGGGCGAACATTTCGTAGCTACCCCATCAGTCGTGTCTTGGCAGATATTGACGATATCTACTACAAGCGAAAAGTCAGGTGGATTTTTATTACCGATGACAATATGGTACTGAACCCTTCCCGGGTTATGGAACTCTGTGATGCCATTATAGGTAGGAAATATAAAAAGCTGCATCTGCTTGTGCAGGCGGATTGTATTACCATGGCTACACGCGAAGATATGGTGGCCAAGATGGCTGCAGCCGGTTTCTGCTCTGTTTTCCTGGGGATCGAAAATGGTTCAAAAAAGAATCTGGCGGCTGCCGGCAAGGGAGATATTGTGGCTGCCTCGAAAAAGGCCGTTGAAAATTGCCACAAATACGGAATGATGGTAATTGGTGGCCTGATTTTCGGCTTTCCCGAGGATGATGTCCAGTCCATCAAAGAGAACTATGAATTTTTTAAGGATATTGGCGCGGATGCGGCCTATTGCCAGATCCTCACCCCTTATCCGAAAACAGGTATGCGTGAGCATCTGTTGGCGGAAGATTTGATCACCAACAGGGCAAATTATAAAAAATATAATGGACTCTGGGCCAATGTACGCACCAGGTATCTTGATTCTGAAGAACTGCAGTATAATTACTGGTATCAGCGTCAGGTGGTGCTCAGCTGGTGGAATCCACCGACGCCGGCCCGTAAGCAGGGAAAACTCTGGACCGGGATCTGGCGCTTTCTCTTTAAGCCCTTCTTGAAGCTCCACTATCAACGAGTGCTGAAGAAATATGGATGGGAGGGACGTTACCAGCGGGAAGTTCAGCGCTGGGAGCGGATGAACACCTTTACTGATCTGGAAGACTATTGATGATGGGGCAGAAAAGCGACGATTGCGAAGTCTCTCGTCTCTCTGTCGAGGCATCGCCAGGAAGTCAAATTTTTACCAATCTTATACGAGTGACCTGATTGCAGGCGAAAATGAATAATGCAGTTATATAATCTTGAATTTACCGAGCAGGAAATAAAGGAAGCGGTGGCCGCAGGCAGGCTATTGTCCATGGAAATCGAATTCAGCCGGATTTGCAATTTTCGCTGCTCCTACTGCTATGTTCCCGAGAAACGTGACTGTACAGATGAGCTATCCCGAGAGGAACTCAGGGATGTTCTCCTCCAGGCCAAGGAAATGGGGGCACGAAAGATTATTATTTTGGGTGGTGAACCAAGTATTTATCCCCACCTTGTTGAAATGATATCCTTTCTTCATGAGCATAACTTTGAAATTGAAATGTTTACCAATGGAAGCGGCCTGACTCCTGAGCTTGCTGCGATTCTGGCCCAGGCTCAAGTGCGGGTGGTCTTGAAATTGAACTCAAGAAACAGGGAAATTCAGGACCAATTGGCCGGCAGAACCGGTGCCTTTGACATTATCCAAAGCGCATTCGCCAACTTGAAACAGGCCGGCTATCCGGCGCCGCATCTGTTTCTGGCTATGAGCACCATCATCTGCCAGCAGAATCTTGGCGAGCTGCCGGAGATGTGGCAGTGGCTGCGCGATGAGGGCATAGAGCCCTATTTTGAGGTGATTACTCCCCAGGAAAATGCCCTCGAAAATAGCTGGCTCTCAGTAGATGCGCAAGCCTTGAAGCACTTGTTTTCACGGCTTTCGGAGATCGATAAGGAAAAATATGGCCGTCATTGGGAACCGCAACCGCCACTGGTGGGCAATAAATGTATGCGTCATCAGGTCTCTTGTCTGGTGACAGCCAGGGGGGATGTCATGCCCTGTGTCGGGGTCACTATTCCGCTGGATAATATACGCAACAACAGGTTGGCTCATATCCTGAAAAACAGTGAAGTCATCAATAATCTGAAAAATTACCGGGAAATGATCAAGGGCGAGTGTCGTGACTGTGAAAAGGCGGAAGAATGTTATGGCTGTCGCGGCGCAGCCTACCAGCTTACCGGGGATTATCTGGCTTCAGACCCCACCTGTTGGCGCAACGCCGGCCTGAAAAAAGCTGGGACCTGTAACTAGCACATGGTACCGCATTCATCTATTCCTCAAGATGTTCTGATCATCGGTTCCGGTGTCGGCGGCCTGAGCAGTGGAATTATACTTGCCAAGCTTGGTTTTGACGTCACCGTCCTGGAGAAGAACAGGCAAGTGGGTGGTCTGATGCGCAGTTACACCCGCGATGGGATTGAGTGTGCTGTGGGAGTCCATTACCTTGGCTCGCTCGACCAGGGACAAATTCTCCGCAAATTTTTTGATTATTTAGGGGTTACGGCCGCGATTCCCGTGTCGCGTATGGGCCAGGATGGTATTATTGACCGCTATCTTTTCGATACCACCTCTGGAAATCATCCGCCGACATTTGACTTACCGGAAGGACTGGATGCCTTTGCAGAGAGGCTCAAAGAGACTTTTCCAAAAGAACGGGAAACCATAACCAAAATAGTCGATCCCATCCGCAAGGCAGCCGACCAACTGCATGGCCTGGATTTACTGTATGCCAGGCAAAACGATTTTTCCCTGCTTGATCAATCCCAGCCCCTGGGGGCGGTGTTAGACGATCTTGGCTGTTCACCGGGCCTGCGCAGTATCTTCGCTATTCCTTCTTGCTGGATTGGGGTACCTTTGCAGGATTGCCCGGCATACTATCATAATATGGCGTTGGCCTCCTATGTCTCTTCTTCGTACCGTTTGCAGGGGAGTGGCTCGGATATGGCAGATGCCCTGGCTGGGCGTCTGCAAGAGTTGGGGGGCAAGATTGTTACCGCTGCGGAAATAAGCAAGATCCATGTCCGTTCCCGGGTGGTTAAAGGATTGGAGCTGACATCAGGAGAGTTCCTGCCTGGTTCAACGGTTATTGGAGCCGTCCATCCGAAGGTGGTCTTAGAGATGCTTCCCCAAGGGGCAGTGAAGCCCTCGTATCGGCAGCGGATCAGTGGCCTGGAAGATACCCACGGCATTTTTTCGCTTCATGCCCGGCTGGATGGCCACAGGCATCCTGAAATTCCCTATAATATCTTCAAGGTAGACACAGATTCAGCTGGGAACGTGCCGGATCTCAGATATTATCAGATCCGCAGGAGCGAAAGGGAAGGCGTCAATCTTCTTTCGATTCTCAGCTCTGGCAAGGATGAATTGTGGGCGCCATGGGCGCATACAAAAAGCGGTCGTCGTGGTAATGACTACTATGAAGCAAAAGAAAGACACTCTCAGCACTTGCTCAGGGAGGCCGAGGGGCTGTTTGGTTCTTTCAAGGACTTGAAGATACTCGATGCCTACACTCCCCTGACCATGCGGGATTGGGTGAACAGCCCTGCTGGCAGTGCCTATGGGGTGCTGCGTTCTTCCAGTCAGATGCTGGCCACAGCCATGCTCAATCGCACTTCCGTAAAAGGATTGTACCTTGCCGGTCAGAACGTGATGGCTCCGGGAATGATTGGTACTATTCTCGGCTCCTTCAGTACGGTTAAATCGATCCTGGGGGCGGATGAATTCAGAGAAATGGTGCGGTTGTGAGGGCCAGAGCTAAGCAGGATGAGCAGTGAAACCAGTCACCGGGAAGGCATAGTCAGGAGTCTGTCATGATACGCATTGCTCTCTTCATCATCTGCACCCTGTTTTTTGTTCGTTTCTCCTGGCGTGCCCTGGCCCATCCGGGTACACACGGTTTTTACCGTTTTTTTGTTTTTGAAGGGATTCTACTCCTGGTCCTGTTGAACCATCCCTACTGGTTCCGCGACCCTTTTTCAGCCCTGCACCTCGTCTCCTGGCTTCTCCTGCTCGCCTCGATTGTCTTTGTCGTCCAGTCTCTGCTGATGCTCAAACAGCGTGGCGGGTATGCTGAACGGGAGGAGATGCCGGCGAACCTCTCTTTTGAAAATACTGTCCATATTGTGGAAGAGGGGCTGTTTCGATATGTGCGTCATCCGATGTACAGTTCCCTCCTTTTTCTCGCTTGGGGTGCCTACCTCAAACATATTACCCCACTCAATAGTGGCCTGATTCTCCTGGTGAGTGCCTTACTCATCGCTGTAGCCAAGGTGGAGGAACAGGAGAATATTCAGTTTTTCGGTACAGCCTATGTGGATTACATGCAACGGACGAGGATGTTTATTCCCTGGCTGCTCTAGGCGCCGGACCGAGGATGCCCTTTTCCCCAACCGTTTCGTTGTTTAAAAAAATAATGCTTGTACTATTAGGTAGATGGCTGCGTCTCTTTTTCATGAATGCCTCGATTTTTGCTAACATAGCTATTCCTGGACAAACTCCTGCTTCCTGAATCTGTGAGGGTGGGGCACTATCGCCTGCGAGCAAGGGCTGAGATGGCATAACATTTATGTGTAGTTGCATGGAATAAGGTTAGGTTGATATGAGAATGTGTCATATAATCATTATGGGATGCACATGGAATCTGTCAGCCAGGGAATGACTGCAACCAGGGGACCGGGGTGTTAAAAAAAATACTCTTATTCGCCATAATCTGTATGGGTATTGGCGTCTTGGTCGTTACTGACAGGTTGCAGGGAAGCCATTGGCGTGCGGCAAGGCAGACAGAACTGCACAGCACGGCGAAATTGTGCAAGATACGTCTTGAAAATGCCCTTGTCTCCCGGTTTAATGCCGTAGAAGCGCTCTCTTCCTTATTTGCCTTGCATCCAGAGACAACGGCTGCAGAGTTTGCCGCTTTTGCAGCGATGCTTTTGCAATCAAATCCCCCCATCCGTGCCCTTCAGTATGCAGACTCCAGCACCCGGGTAAGCTATGTATACCCCTCTCAAGAGAATGAGATCACTGTCAGCAGGCCAATGATTTTACTGGCGGATCCTGAGCGTGGCCCATCTGTTAGAAAAGCAATCGATCAGAGGCAGGCATCGCTGCAAGGGCCGCTGAGACTCCGGCAAGGCGGTACAGGGCTTGTCGTCAGATCTCCGATTTTTGTGGCGGACAGATTCATGGGACTGGCAATAGGTGTCTATGATGTCTCGGTGTTGTTGTCAGAGGCTCTTGCAGGGGTAAATTTAGATCAATTTGGTGTTCGCTTGCTGGATGGCAGGGGGCGGGTTTTTTGGGGGGCGGAGAGGAGTTCTGGAGAGGTATATGGGCTATCAGTTTTGGTGGCTGACAGCAAATGGACCATTGAATTGCACTGGAGAGCAGGTGCAGCCCCGCCCCTTGTGTGGACCCGTCTGGTACTCTGGGGCTTAGGAGGAGGCTTCCTGCTCTCGACTGTGCTCCTCATTCACTTTTCATGGGCCCAGGCCCAACGCCTGCAACGTAGCGTGAGGGAGCAGACAAAGGCTCTTTCCACAACCAACAAGTTGCTTGTGGATGAAATTGCAGTTCGTCAACAGGCAGAAGATGCGTTGCGGGCAAGTAAAGATCGATTTGAAACAGTAATCATCCGGGCGCCCATTCCTATGGTCGTCATTGATCCTGATCAACATGTCGTTCTTTATAATAATAAGTTCACTGCATTGTTTGGTTACACCCTTGAAGATATTTCGACGATGGAAGAATGGTGGCTGACTGCCTATCCTGATGAAAGGTATCGCCAATCGGTACAAAAATCGTGGCAGGAAGCCCTGGCGTCGGTTGCAGAGGGGAGCAAAGAAATTGAAAAGCAGGATTGGGAGATAACCAGCAAAGACGGTACGGTTCATCGTGTAGAATTTAAGGTCACCAATCTGGGCCAAATTGCCCTTGTCGCCATGAATGATATTACAGAGCGCAGACAGGCAGAGGAAGAATTGAAGAGATACTATAATCATCTGGAGGAATTGGTCAGCGAACGAACCCTTGAGTTGGAAGTAAAGAATAGAGACCTTGAACGGATGAATGATCTTTTTGTAGGGCGGGAGTTCAGGATAAAGGAGCTCAGGGACAGGCTGCAGGCGTTTGAGGAGCAAGAGGACTGATTTTTCCTGGAAGCATAAAAAAGAGGAGGGAAGCATGGCCTTTTCTCAAATCTCTTTCCAGGGTCTTGTCTGATAAGGGGGAACAATGTTTTGTTGCGGAACGTCCAGGGATTGCGAGCAAAGGAGGGATTCGTGAAAATTTTGATGACCTCCATCTTGTTGATTTTTGTCTTCTCATCTGGGGCAAGCGCACAGACAACACTTACATTTACAACTGGAGACGATCAAGGCCATGCTCGTGCCCAAGCCATGAATGGAGTCCTTAAAGAATGCTTCAAACGCATGGGAATAGAACTAAAAATTATTTCCATGCCATCCAAGAGGTCGCTGGAAAATGCCAATAACGGTATTGAAGACGGAAATTTTTTAAGAACAGATATCATAACCCAGGCATATCCGAATCTCATCAGAGTACCGGAAAAGATTGCGGTGAATCGCATTGTCGCTTTTTCTAAAAATACTGATATTTCAGTCAGTGGCTGGGAAAGTCTCCTCCCCTACCATGTGGTCTATGTCAACGGTTGGAAAAATTGCGAGCGGGAGTTGAGGAATGCCAAGGCCCAGACTGCCATCAAAAATGAAGAACTTCTGTTCACATTTCTTGAAAAAGAGCGGGCAGATGTTGGTGTTTTTGGACAGGCTAGTGGAATGGAGGTGTTAAAAAAACTTGGTTATTCCGATATCAAGGCCTTGCAGCCGCCCATAGTCGTCAGCGACATGTTTTTGTATGTGCACAAGAAACATGAAGACCTGGTGCCTGAAATAGTAAGAAACCTGAAAAAAATGAAAAAAGACGGCACCTATCAAAGCTTGGTTGCTGAGGATTTTCAATAAACAATTATGCCCTTGCCTGAAGATAAGAGAGAAAAGTCGATTTTTGGCCGGGGTATTGTCCAAAAAATTATTTTATATATTTTTCTGTTCAGTTCTACTGTTACCTTGGTTTTGATAGTGGTTCAGCTCTACGGTGACTACAGGTATGGTCTTGATTCAATAGAAAAAAGTGTCAGTCAGATTGAAGTGAGCTACCTTGACGGTATTGTCAACAGTCTTTGGCTCTCTGATACAGAGCTTTTACAGATACAACTCGAAGGGATAGTGAAATTGCCTGATATGCAGTATGCCGATGTAGTGTATGGTAATGAAACTGTGGCAAAAGTTGGAGAGATTCCAGATGCACATGTAATCAAAAAAGATTTTCTTCTGTCTTATACCTATGGTAACAAAACGATTCCATTGGGAAGGCTTCATATCATTTACACCTTGGAAAATTTGTATGATCGCTTAACCGAAAAGGCCATTGTCATTATCATTTCCCAAAGTATCAAGACATTTATGGTTTCGGGGTTTATCTTTTTTATCTTCTATTTCTTGGTAGGCCGACATCTACATGCCCTGGCAAGGTATGCCAATGCCTTGGATCTGCATACGTTGGAAAAACCTTTTGTTCTGAATCGTAAGCAAAATAACAGAGCAGCAGATGAATTTGATATAGTTGTAAAGGCTATCAATGAAATGCGAAAGACTTTGCATGCATCCTACCATCAGCTGCAAGGGGAAATCACTGAACGCAAGCAGATGGAGGAGTCACTACGGAAAAGTGAAAGGAGGTATCGGGGGTTGTTTGAAGAGGCACCTATTTCGTTATGGGAAGAAGATTTTTCGGCTGTCAGGAAATATATTGATCAACTTCGTTCTTCAGGGGTTACTGATTTTAGATCCTATTTTACAAGCCATCCGGAATCCGTCGATACCGGTGCACAGCTGATTAAGATTGTAGATGTAAACCGGGAAACCCTGAAAATATTTGGCGCGGATACCAAGGACCTGCTTTTTGGGCAACTGGATATGGTCTTCGGACAGAATGCCTATGAGGCGTTTCGAGAAGAACTTATTTGTCTCGCTGAGGGAAAATATAATTTTGAGTTACAGACTGTCAATAAAACGCTTCAAGGCCATGAAATTCAGGTGGTATTGCGACTGACAGTGGTACCCGGCTATGAGGATTCATGGTCGAAGATATTTGTTTCATTGGCTGATGTGACTCGGCGCATGCAGGCAGAAGCTGAATTGTCCCAATATCGCAATCAGTTGGAGGGACTGGTTCAAAAACGGACAGAAGAATTGCAGGAAAAGACGGACAAAGTCGAAAAATCCAGCAAAGCCCTTACATACCTTCTGGAAGATGTGAATAAGTCCAGAGAAGAACTTCAGAAAGTAAATAGCGACTATGATGCTGCCAACAAGGAGTTGAAAGACTTTGCCTATGTGGTGTCCCATGATCTGAAAGCACCGCTGCGAGCCATCGCTCAGCTTACCCACTGGATTGCGGAGGACTATTCTGCAGGATTTGATGAAGAGGGGAAGGCACAGATGAATTTGATTCTGCAAAGAGTTAAACGCATGGATGGTCTTATCGATGGTATCCTGCGCTACTCACGAATTGGCCGGATCAACAAAAAGGAAGAACGGTTGGACCTGAACATCCTGGTCGAGCAGGTCATTGACAACCTCGCAGCAGAGAAGACGATTGAGATATTCTTGGAAAATAAATTGCCCGTGGTCTGCAAAGACTCCACCCGTATGCAACAGGTCTTCCAGAACCTTATTGGAAATGCCATAAAATATATGGATAAGGATGGAGGGCTGATCACGGTAGGCTGTGTTGATGAAGGAACATTCTGGAAATTCAGTGTGTCTGATAATGGCCCTGGAATTGACAGGAGGTATCATGATAAGATATTTCAGATATTCCAGACATTGACGCCCCGCGATGAGCACGAAAGTACCGGCATCGGTCTGACTCTGGTCAAAAAGATTGTCAATCTCTATGGCGGTTCTGTCTGGGTGGAGTCGGAAACGGGCAAAGGGGCTACATTCTTTTTTAGCTTACCCAAAAAAGGAGAAAAAGATGAGAAGCTCTAAGCCCATTCTTCTGGTGGAAGACGATCAGGTCGATGCCATGACGGTTCAACGGGCCTTAAAAGAAATCAAGATAACTAACAGGCTGGATATTGCCGAAGATGGTGAGAAGGCCTTGGCCTTTCTCGAAAATCCTGAAAACGAACAACCGGGCATTATATTACTTGACCTCAATATGCCGAGGATGAATGGTATCGAATTTCTCCAGCGAATCAAAGAAGATGATAGCCTGAAAAAAATTCCTGTGATTGTCCTTACTACATCCAGAGAAGATCAGGATAAGGTCGACAGCTTTAAATTAGGAGTGGCTGGATACATGGTCAAACCGGTCGATTATCGAAAATTTGTAGAGGTCATAAAAACAATCGACCTCTACTGGACCTTGAGTGAGTTGCCGGAATAAGCAGATATGGATACACCCATTTGTCGGCACAATCAAAGAAGCGGTAATGCGCCAGCAGAGGAACCTGGTTCTGATCAAAGAAGGGAACATTCGTGAAAGATAACGTAATTCGTCTTCTCCTCGTTGAGGATGACAAGGTCGACCAGATGGCCTTTGAGAGGTATGTCAAGAAGAAGGGACTGCCTTATGACTACACCATTGCCGGGTCCGTTGCTGAGGCAAAGAGAATTTTGCAAGCAAACAGCTTCGATGTGGTTATCTCCGATTACTGGCTCGGCGACGGGGTCTCTTTTGAACTCTTTGATAAGTTCCAGGGCCTGCCGGTTATTGTAACAACCGGCACCGGAAATGAAGAAGTGGCTGTTGAGGCCATGAAGTTAGGCGCCAGCGACTATCTTATCAAAGATCCCGGAGGCAACTATCTTAAAATTCTTCCGGCCACCGTCGAACTGGCGATGAAACGGAAACAGGATGAAGAGGAGTTGCGCAATTATCACGAACGTCTTGAATCCATGGTCGAAGAGCGAACAGGCGAATTGCGTCAGTCCCTCAACCAGGAGAAAAACTTAACCCAGATCATCGAAAAATCGCTCAATGAGATTTATCTCTTTGATGCAGACAGCTACACGTTTTTGTTCGTCAATGAAGGGGCACGGGCAAATTTGGGATACTCTCTGGCCGAATTCATGGAAATGACTCCCCTGGATATCAATCCCGAGATCAGTGCATCTTTCTTTGCCGAAAATGCAGCATCATTAGAAAATGGGCAAAAGGAAAAAGTCGTTTTTGAGACTGTTCACAAACGAAAGGATGGCTCTCTCTATCCTGTAGAGGTCCATCTTCAGAAAACAGAGTATCGTGATCGGCCTGTTTTTGCAGCCATTGCTTTAGATATAACCCAGCGTAAGAAGATGGAACAGAGATATGAGGAACTGGTGGAAGGAACCATTGACCTGATAACCCAGGTGGATGCGGAGGGAAAACTGCTCTATGTCAATCACATGAGCAAAGAAATATTTGGCCATGAGCCTGGACAGCTGATAGGCCAAAGCTTCTTTGATTTTATTCATCCGGATGATCTTGAGATGACAGCAAGCTGGTTTGGAAATTGCCGCAGCAGACAAATTGTTCAGTCAAAAATTGAAAATCGACAAGTCAACCAGAAAACAGGTACTGTCCATGATATGCTGTGGACCGTCAGCTTTTCCTATGATGAGCAGGGAAGGTTTGTCTCCAGTAATGGTATCGCCCATGATGTTACGGAGCGGAAAGAGGTGGAGCGGGCTATTCGCAAAAGCAAAGAGCGGTGGGATCGAACCTTCAATTCGTTTTTTGATATCGTCACCCTCCATGATACTGACCTCCATATAGTCAAGGCCAATCAAGCCGCATATACCCTACTTGCTTCTCCCGGTATGGAAATCGTTGGTCATCACTGCTATGAACTCTTTCATGGCTCAGACGAGCCCTGCCAGGATTGCCCCCTCCTGGAGACCAAAAAGAGCCTGGCGCCCTGTCGCCGGGAGATACATCATGAAAAGCTGGGGAAAACCTTTTTGGTCTCGGCCGCTCCGGTATTTGATGAACTGGGGAAACTCGAATATATTGTTCACGTCGGCAAGGATATCTCTGATCTGAAAAATCTTGAAAAAGAACTGCTCCACTCTCAGAAAATGGAGGCCATTGGCACCATGGCTGGTGGAATAGCCCATGATTTTAATAATATTCTTTCTGCAATCTTGGGATACGCTGAATTTATCCAACAAGCGGTTCCGGCAGAGAGTGAGACGGGAAAGAATATTGGAGAAGTTCTCAGGGCAGGGAAGCGAGCAGCGAGCCTTGTTAAACAGATTCTCACCTTGAGTTGTCGGGCTGCCAGTGAAAAGCAGCTCCTCTCTCCCCATCTGGTTGTCCTGGAAGCATTGAAGATGCTGCGGGCGACCATGCCCACAACTGTTGAGATAAGAGAAGAGATTGATCCTGATTGTGGAACAGTATTGGCTGACCCCACCGTCATCCATCAGATTACTGTCAACCTCTGTACCAATGCTCTCCATGCCATGGCTGAGCAGAAGGGAACCTTGTCTGTGGGCTTGCATAGACGGGAGCTCAGTGCCGGGGAAATTCTTAGTGAGCGGTCTGTCGGTAGCGGTTCCTTTGTGGTCCTCACTGTCAGAGATAACGGTAGCGGCATGGATCAGTCGACCATTGCTCGGATTTTTGAACCCTATTTTACCACTAAAGAAGTGGGAAGAGGTACTGGTCTGGGGCTGGCTGTTGTCCACGGTGCTGTCGAGGACTGCAAAGGATTTATTGAGGTGGAAAGCCTTCTCGGAAAGGGGAGCACTTTTTCCGTTTACTTACCGATAACGCTGGAATCAGAAGGCCAAGCTCTTGGTAAAGAGCCGAAAGACAGGGCAGGAACAAGCAGCCATAAGGAGAAAATATTGTTGGTGGATGATGAACCACTTCTGGTGAAAATAAATGAAAAACGTCTGCAAAACCATGGCTATCAGGTGAGTGCCTTTTTAGACAGCAGGAAGGCTTTTGAGAAGTTTCGCAGTCAGGCAGACACCTTTGATCTGCTTATCACCGATCAGACCATGCCGGGGCTCACCGGGGCGGAACTGGCCCAGGCTGTGCTGGAAATCAAGCCGTCTCTGCCCATTATCATGTGTACCGGACACAGTGATATCGTTTCCGAAGAAAAGGCCCTGGCCATGGGTATAAAAAAATATGTTTTCAAACCGATGTACGGAGATGAACTTCTGGATGCCGTCCGGGAGGTGCTGGATAAGCAATAAGGTTCCTGGCGAACAAGTAACATGGTGTTGACGGGCTGTTCTTTTTGAATACGCCCTGACATATCCTTATCTTTTTCCTCACCCCACAACCGCACCCCGCAACCCGCAACCCGCACCCCGCAACCCGCAACCCGCACACCACAAACCGCAAACCTCAAACCTCAAACCGCAAACCTCAAACCGCACACCGCACACCGCACACCGCACACCGCACACCGCACCCCTCAAACCGTGAGCACACGGATCGGTTCGACAATACCTATATGCTTTTCAAAATTTGTCAGACTCTGAATGACAGGCCAGGTGATCTCCTGATTTTTGGGAATAAGCATGGTGCCATTCTTGGCAAAAACATCCTCAACCGCAATCATGCCGGGAATGATATCTTTAAAACTCAGATTTTTGATTGTAGTATGTACTTCAGCTGGTTTGTGCCTCTCCAGGATATTCAGTATGTCGGGGTTGTACCTGCCTGGCTGTTTGCGCATGTCCTTGAGGGTCTCCAGGTGTCCTTGGTCCTGCTGACGTAAAAGATCGTATTCTATGGCTGCCTTCAGGGTGTCGGCACCAAGGCTGACCTCTTCTTCCAGGGAGGCTCTCTCACTGCAACCGTCAAAAGAGCAAAGCTGGTGTTCAATCATGGCCGCGACTTTTTCCAACCTGGGAATCTTGCGGATGAGCTTGCTCCCTACTTTAGGATGATTTTCATACATCTTCTGCTCATCTTCTGAGAGGGTGATACCTGCATGCAGCTTGTGTAAAATATCACTGGGCAGGGTGATACATCCTATTTGAGACATCAATGCTGCCACTTCATACTGCCAGGGGTTGGCTACTTGGAGTTCCTGGGCAATGTGTTTAACCATTGGTTTGATTCTGTAGCCACTGCTGAAGGCAGTGGCATTGGCGAGACTGAGCAATTCGGCCATAACCGTGATACTGCCTTTCACTGTCTTGTTGAGGAGTTCTTTTTCGGCGGTAATCAAGTTGTACTGTCGCACTGCAAGGGCAATGGCTGTTGCTAAGACGGCGGTGGAACAGGGTTTGTTCAGGAAACGAAAAATCTGACCTACGTTCACTGCTTCAGTGGCGGTTTCCTGGTCCGCATTCCCGGTGAGCATAATGCGAACTGTATCAGGAAAACTGATCTTCACCCTGCTGAGAAGTTGTACCCCATCCATGCCGGGCATGCGCATATCCGAAACGATGACGGCAAAAGGTCCCTGCTCTTTTAATTTTGCCAGGGCTTCAGCTCCACTCTCTGCAGTTATTATCTCAAAACGCCTTCGCAATTGACGTTGCATGGATTGGAGAATATTCGGTTCGTCATCGACTAGTAGAATTTTGTCAGTCATCTTTGCTATCCTGTTCAAATGATTCAGCACAGAGGTTACGCCAGTGGTCTATGGTATCACCTAAGGACAAGCTTTGTAAATGGGCCATGGCAATTCCATGGGGCGCACCAGTGATTTCATCAGGGCGATTTTCATAATAAAAGGCATTGGCGGTATGGACAGCAATTGCAGGGTTGAATTTCTCGTTTGGATAATCCTCCAGGCGGTGGTGAAAGCCAATGGCTTCCACCACCGCTCCGGGCATTCCCCATAAGCCCATAAGATAGGCGCCAATATCTCCATGAACCGTGTCAAAGATCTCCTTTTCGGCCGTGCAAAGAGAGACTTGTCTCTCTTTGGCAAGGAGGACAGCTTGCTCATACTTCTCTCCCATTTGCGCAAGCAATACCAGTTTGCCGATGTCATGGAGGAGACCAGCAATAAAACAGTTATCGATGAGCTCCTTGTCGTCCGATTCACTCATAGCGATTTTCTTGGCCAAGGTTCCCACCATCATACTGTGGGCCCACAGTTTTTTGACAGAAAAAACTGTTGAGGATGCCTTGATCTCAGAAAAAGCGCCAACACCCAGGACCAGGTTTTTTACTGTATCAAGTCCTAAAAGATTTACCGCCCGGCTTGGACTCTCCACTTTTTGAAAAAGACCGAAGAATGCTGAGTTCACTAATTGGAGGACCTTGGCGCTCATGGCCATGTCTTCCTCTATAATTTCAGCAACATCAGCCATGGAAATGTCCGGATCTGCCATGGCCTTGCGTAGTCTTGCATAGACCTCAGGTACACTGGGTAAGGTGTCAAGTTGCGAGACTATCTGTTTCAGTGCATCCTGGGAGATGAGATCGTGCAAGGCACTTGCCCGCAAGAGTACCTCCTTGAGATGTTCTGTTTCACATGGTTTAGCGAGAAACTGATGGGCAACACCCACTGTCCGCAATACCGATTCTTCATCGGCCTGTCCGGTGAGCATGATTCGAATGGAATAGGGGTGGCGTTTCTGTATTTCCGTGAGCAATGTTGCTCCGTCCATACCCGGCATACGCATATCTGAAATCACCAAGTCGAATGTGGTATCGGACATAAGTTCAAGGGCTTCCTTGCCGCTCTCGGCAAATTTAAAATCAAATTCTTTGCGCATTGAATGCAGCATTCGCTTTAATCCTGAGAGGATATTGGCCTCATCATCGACAAAAAGGATCTTTTTTTTGTTCATTGGGTCTCTCCATCTTGTAACGGCAGTTGGATAATAAAGGTTGTGCCTTCAGTCACTGTCGATTCAACCTCAATTGTTCCCTGGTGTTTGTCAACAATAACATCGTGGCTGATTGCCAGTCCCTGACCGGTCCCCTTGCCTACTTTCTTGGTGGTATAAAAAGGATCGAAGATACGGCGTTGCACCTCCTTCGGCATACCTATTCCCGTGTCCTGGATACGCAGTTCTACTCCAGTCCGAGTCTTTCTTGTCGTGATGGTGATTCTGCCCTTGTCGGCCGCCCGCTTGTTATCCAGGTTTTCAGCGATGGCATGGGCGGCATTGACCAACATATTCAGGACAACCTGGCCCATTTCATCTGCCAAGAGAGGAACTTTCGGCAGTTCCGGATCCAGATCCAGTTCCATGTCGGCCACGTATTTCCATTCGTTACGGGCAACCGTCACCGTAGTGTTGATGATTCGGTTGAGATCCAGCAATTCCTTGTTCTTGCTGCCCGGGTGAGAGAATTCCTTCATGGCTTGGATAATGGATCTGACCCGTTTAACGCCCTCGTAAGATTGTTTGATAGCCAAGGGAATCTCTTCGGCCAGGTAAGCCCAATCCAGTTCTTCCAGGGCCTTGTCCATTGCAGCATTGATTTTCTGGGGTGCTCTCTTGGCAATTTCCTGAATCTGGGTCATGAAATCACTGATATCCTGATCGGCCTCATCGAGAAAAGCGATGTTGGTGCCGATGAACTGGATGGGGGTGTTGATTTCATGGGCAATGCCGGCTGCCAGCTGACCCACTGATTCAAGTTTCTGGGCGTGGAGGAGCTGGGACTGTAATTTTTCTTTTTCCCGTGCAGCTATTTTTTGTTCATTTATATTTCTGGCAATGTGGACGGAACCGAGAAGAGAGCCGTCAGGGTCATAATAAGGAGTGACGCTGATCTCGCAGTGTCCGCCAAGACGTTCTTCGTAAATTTCAACCCGATGACTTCTGCCGTCCTCGAGGAGTTTGCTATGTGGGCAGTAGTCGGGCGACTCCTCTCTGTCATGGACGCAGAGAAAGCATTTTGTTCCCAACACTTCATTGTAGGACTTACCGAGTTGATCAAGCATGGTCTTATTCATCCGAACAATGCTGTGTTCAATGTCAATAATGGCTATCATATCCGGCATGGCGTCAACGGTACGTTCCCACTCCTGTTTGGCCTGGAGAACCAGGGCCTCCTGGATCTGTCGCTCTTTCATCTCCTGTTCGAGTCGGCTGTTTTGTTGCTGCAATTCCAGGGTACGCTTCTGGACCTCCTTCTCAAGACTGGCCTGGTATCTTTTTTCCTGATGCAGCAGGCCAACACGTTCCAGGGCCTTGTTGATACTGTGACCGAGAATATCCAGATCTGTTATGGGCTTGGTAAGATAATCCCAGGCCCCGGCGCGCAGAGCTTCAATGACATCACTCATGGTTCCCATGCCAGAGAAAATAATCACCGGAATATGTGGATCTTCTTTTACCACTGCCTGGATAAGGAGCATGCCGTCCAGCTTTGGCATACGCAGGTCAGTCAGAAGGAGGTCAGGTTTTTTTTCCCTGAAGATCTCTAAGGCCGCGCTGCCATTCGAGGCCTCAAGGACGATAAAGCCATTTGCCGTGAGATAATGACCCATTGTCTTGCGAACCAGCGGGTCGTCCTCAGCAATCAGAATTGTCCCTGCGTTCTTAATCATTTTTGTTGCTCCTGCTGACTCCTGTGAGAGGGAGTTCTATGATAAATTTTGTCTCGTTGTCGGGTCTGCTCGTTACCTCTAAGGTTCCGCCATGCCTGTCACAGATAATGGAATAGGACGTAGCAAGACCGAGGCCGGTCCCTTTGCCGATATCTTTGGTGGTAAAAAAAGGATCAAAGATCTGGCGGCTTATCTTCTCCTCTATGCCCGGGCCATTATCCTCCACTTCAATCACTGCCATCTTGTCCTTCTGCTTTGTGCGGACAATGATGTGCGGGGCTGTCGGGCCTCCCTCTCCGGCCATGGCCTGACAGCTGTTTTTGATAAGATTGATGAGGACCTGCTCTATCTCCATGGCCATGCAGTTGACTTCCGGCAGCTCTGGGCTGTAGTTTCGTATGAACTCCACATTGAGAATGTTGTACTCCTTTTTCAGGGAGTAATCTGTCTTCGTAAGTTCTATGGAACGGTCGATCAGTTCAGCCAGGTTGACTGAAGTGCGCTCACTTACCTGTGGGCGGCTAAACTGGAGCAGGTCAGAGATTATATGTGCTGCCGTGGTGGCAGAGCTTTTGATGCCGTTGAGGAAGAAATCAAGCTCTTTTTTTTGCAGGTAGCGTTGGACATTTGGAAGCTCTATACCGCAGTCGGCGGCAAGACTACGGTTCTGTTCCTGCTCCGGGTCAAGTCCCATTTCAATGAGTTGAATCGATTGGAGGATTCCTGACAGCGGGGTGTTGATTTCATGGGCAACACCTGCGGCCAACCCGGCGATGGTGGTCATTTTTTCACTGATGATGAACTGTTTTCTCATCCATTTCTGCTCAGTGATGTCATGTAGGACGGACCTGCTTTGAATGATTCTGCCATCTTTATCACGAATGGCCGAGAGATTAAGGATCACGGACAGGAAGGAGCCATCCTTGCGCTTTAGTTTCAGTTCTTTGTTGGTAATGACTCCTGTCTTTAAAAAGGTAGGAAAGATGTCGTTTTTGATCTCCTCCAGACAGTTGGGGTGGTAGAGGTCAAAAATCGGGTGGCCGATGATTTCTGTCCTGCTGTAACCCAGGTTCGCAAGCAGGGTTTGGTTGCATTGAATTACCCGGGCATTGTCGGTATCCACCGAGACGAGCATATCCAGAGCGTTATTGTAAAGATCGGCGTATTCTGTCAATGCCTTTTGCAGTTCTTCCTCAGCCTGATCACGCATACGGATATGCTGTCCTATGCGCAAGGTGGCGAATCTAATACCAAAAAGGCCCAGTAGTAAGGCGAGAGCGTAGCTCATGATGGCGGCAGTCGCATGAGTATACATGAGTCTCCACCATGGCTGCAAAGGAACAGATATGCTGATCCCGCCCCGCAGGTCGCCCACCTTGTAGCCCTGTGAGGCGTGGCATTTCAGACAGGTGGTCTCGATGGTCAGTGGCCGCATGAGACGCAGGTAGTCTGTGGTTCCGATTTTTGCCGGTTCGCTTACCTCGGTCTTGTCCTGGGCAAACGCTTGTAGCGCTTTGGTTTCCCATATATCTGGACTGTTTTCAGGGCGAAGTGGCTTGAGGCTGGTGATATGGTCTTGGTGGCCGTAGTATTTGTGCCCGATTGTATAGGCCTGGCGTGTCATATAGGCCGGATTGATCAGGGTCAGTTTTTGTCCGGACGTGGTTGTGACGTCGCGATTCGCCAGGTGCGACAGGAAGGGGTTGGGGGGCGTCTCTTCGGTCACCGGTACATAAACGCCACCGTGACCGGCGGCCCAGCGCCGGTATGTCAGATCCTTTTCAATTGAGCGTGTCGCCGAAATGTATGCTGATTTTAACGTGTTCTGGTACGCCTCAAAAAGGTGCCAGCTCGCCCCCAGAATGATGAGTGCTGTCCATGCCGTTGCCAGAATAATGGCGTTACGCTGCAAGGGAAATGATGGTTTCCGGGGTGGACTCGCTTCTGTCATGACATCATTTGTTTTGTGGTGGCCTCTCGCTGGGAAAAAAGCGGCCGGCTGTTTCAAATCGAATCTTTTCATCTCTCTGCTTTGCTACTTGTCAAGAATTGTTCGGATCTCTTGGGCCATTCTGCTGATGGAGAGCGGTTTCAGGAGGAACCCTCTGATTCCCATGGTCAGGGCCTTTTCTTTATCAATCATGGAGCTGTAGCCGGTGCAGAGGAGGATTGGCAGACCCGGACTGATGGTGAGCAGTTCCCTTACCAGTTCTGTCCCGGGCATCTGGGGCATGGATTGGTCGGTGATAACCAGGTCAAAACCGCTTCTATCCTCTTTGAGTTTTTCCAAGGCGTGCTGACCGGAAGAGCAGCAGACGACCGCGTAACCGAGATAGCTGAGCATCCGCTTGGCCAGTAGGCGTAAATCCTCTTCATCGTCGACAAAAAGGATACGCTCATTGCCTCCGGGCGGGGAGACAACGGCCTCGATTTCTTGGCTGGCAGTATCCTCTATCACTGGAAACAGGAGGCTAAAGGTTGAGCCCTTGCCCGGTTCACTCGTTACCCTGATGGTGCCGCCGCAGTCAGTGACGATACCATGGACCACGGAAAGACCAAGACCTGTGCCCTGTCCTTTTTCTTTAGTGGTGAAAAAGGGGTCAAAAATAGTGTTCAGTATTTCCAAGTCCATACCGCAACCATCGTCACTGACGGTAAGTTGGAGATAGTTGCCGCCTGCCAGGAGAGGGTGCTTGTCCAACTCGTCTGCCGTGATGCAGAACTCATCAAGGGTTACTATGATTGTCCCCTGTTCATCAGGCAGGGCATGGAAGGCATTGGTGCACAGGTTGGTAATTATCTGGTGGATTTCATTGGGATCTGCCAAGATTATTTTCTCTTGTGCATTGATGTGTTGCTTGATTTGGGCTGTCGTCGGCAGTGTTGCCTGAGTAAATTTCAAGGCCTCTTTAACGATGCCTGCAGCCATAATCGGATATCGTTTCGTATCTGTCTTCCGGCTGAAGGTCAGGATCTGGGCAATAAGGTCTTTTGCCCGGTGACTGGCCTTTTGCACCTGATGCAGATAGTCAATTGTTTTACTGCTCTCTGTTGTCTCAAGAAGAGCAAGTTCGGTAAAGCCCATGATGGCGGCAAGGATGTTATTGAAGTCATGGGCAATCCCACTGGCCAGGGTGCCGATGGCTTCGAGTTTCTGAGCCTGCTGCAGTTCAGCATTTTTTTTTTGGACTTCACCTTCAAGAAAAGACTGATATTGTCTGTTCTCCCTGACCAGTGCGGCTCGTTCCAGAGCACGGTCAGCGGCATATTTGAGCAGGGCCATGTCAGTGATCGGCTTGGTTACATAATCCTGGGCCCCAAGCTTCAGGGCCTTGATAGCGTCTTCCAGGGTACCCATACCGGAAACAATGATAACAGGAGTGTCTGGAGATTTTTCCTGGATGGCAGAGAGGAGCTCCATACCATCAAGTTTCGGCAGACGGAGATCAGTGAGGACAAGGTCAGGATGGGCCCTGCGAAATATCTCAAGACCTTCCGCTCCATCCCTGGCCTGAAGGACTAAATAACCAAGTCCCTCCAGGTAAGAGGCGATGCCCCTGCGCACCAGTCGGTCATCCTCGATGGTCAGAATGGTGGTGGAAGGAGCTGTTTTCATTTGGGATGTTTCATCATTTTTTTAAAAAATCCAATTGATGGAGCACAGCTTGGACTGCTGTTTATGATAAGGGCAATTGTGTAGAGCTTCAGGGGTGAAGCAGTTGACGGAAAAAGAACTGTAACTCTTTTCAACTCGTTTATAGTCTATGATAAAGAGGGGCCAAGAGTCAAATAAGAAGGAGGCATTAAGCTGGGAGAAATCTAATTGATATTCAAAGAAAAATATGAGGATGGCTCTAAACTGCCTTGAATCCGGATGCGGCAGCATGTACAGGCTGTTTGCCTCTTTCGTAACCTTGATTCCTCTTGCACTGCGTTCCGGTTTGAGTGAGGGGTAAAGCAGGGAAAGATATTGCCTGTTTTCCTGTTATCCCATGAGGTCAGTGCTGAGGTAACGTTCACCGGTATCGGGAAGGATGGTGACAATGGTTTTTTTGCGGTTTTCCACCTCTCGCCCGAGGAGCATGGCCGCCCAGGCTGCTGCCCCTGAGGAGATGCCAACCAGCAGGCCCTCTTTTGTGGCAAGCAGCCTGGCTGTATCCATGGCATCGTGGTTTGTAACGGGGATGATGCGATTGATGAGTTCGGTCTGGAGGATGGAAGGAATGAACCCTGCTCCGATGCCTTGAATCTTATGCGGGCCAGGCGTACCTCCGGAAAGGACCGGAGAGTCGGCAGGCTCAACTGCGACGGCAAGAAGCGCCGGGTTTTTTTCTTTAAGTCTTCCGGCAACTCCGGTCAAGGTGCCTCCGGTTCCCACGCCTGCCACAAAAATATCAATGTTCCCTGCTGTGGCCTGCCAGATCTCTTCAGCAGTCGTCTTACGATGAATTTCTGGATTTGCCGGATTATCAAACTGTCTGGGCATGAAACTGTCGGGGGTGCGTTGCAGGAGTTCCTCGGCCGCTTCGATGGCACCCTTCATGCCTTTGGCTGCCGGAGTGAGGACAAGGCAGGCCCCCAGATGTTTGAGGAGTGCTCTCCGTTCCAGGGACATGCTTTCCGGCATGGTGAGAATCAAGGACAGCCCCCTTTGGGCACAGACAAAGGCCAGTCCTAGTCCGGTATTGCCCGAGGTGGCCTCGATGATGGTGCTTCCCCTGCGGATGAGACCGTCTTGTTCGCCTCTCTCAATCATGGCCAAGGCAATACGGTCCTTGACACTGCCCATGGGATTACGGGATTCCTGTTTGGCAAGGATCTGGGCCTGACAGTCCGGACAGAGACGGGTGAGGGATAGCAGCGGAGTGTTTCCTACGGTGGCGGTTATGGAACAGGTCATGGAAATAGGCTCCTTTGATTGAACAGCTAAGTTGAATACTCCGTGCAGGGAGGAGGGCTGTAACCTTGTACTACCTTCACGACATCTCGACCTTTCTTCCCGAGTAGATCAGTTCCGGCCGTTTGAGCATAACCTTGGTGTCAGGGGGGACGCTTTCGGTGAGCCAGATATTTCCTCCGATGACTGATCGCGCCCCGATTTCTGTGTTGCCGCCGAGGATGGTGGTGTTGGCGTAGATAATGACATCGTCTTCTATGGTAGGATGGCGTTTGACATGCTGTAATGTCTTGCCAGCATCTTTGGGCAGGGACAGGGCACCCAGGGTCACCCCCTGGTAGAGACGGACGTTGGCGCCGATCCGGGTGGTTTCGCCGATAACGACGCCGGTGCCATGATCGATGAAAAATCCCGGCCCGATGGAGGCACCCGGGTGGATGTCGATTCCGGTGAGACTGTGGGCATGCTCGGTCATGATGCGGGGGATGATGGGCACTTGCAGGAGGTAAAGCTCGTGGGCCATTCGATAGATGGAGGTGGCCAGCAGGCCGGGATAGCAGAAAATGACCTCGTCGGAACTTGCGGTGGCCGGGTCTCCTTCCAGTGTTGCCCGGATATCGGTGGAGAGCAGGGCCGAGATGCCGGGCAGGGTTTGGATAAAGGAGAGCGCCATGCGGTGTCCCCTTTCTTCGCATTGGGTGCAGGGCAGGTTGCTGCGCCGGCAATCGTGACGAATGGCCATGATGATTTCATGGGTCAGCCGTTCGTAGAGTTCTGAGGCCTCTTTTCCCAGATAGTACTCAAGATTGGAGGCGTGGAGCTTGGTCTTGGTGAAATAGCCGGGGAAAAGGATCTGCCGTACCTGGTAGATGATATCAATAATCGCCTTGTGGGAAGGAATGGGGACAGGACCCACGTGGTCAAAACAGTCTTCGGTCTGCCAGGCGTCCACCAGGGCTTTGACCACTGGTGGTACCTTGTCATTCAGGCAGGCGGAGCTGTAGGCCTCGTGATCACAGTGTTCCGGGATATGAATGCTAGATGTCATTTCCGTTCCTGTTATTCAGCTGGCGTCATGGTGGCCAGTTCTTTCTTAATCTCATCCACCGCCTGTTGCAGGGGCATGCCGCTGCTCAGTTTGGCCTGAGGAGATATGGCCAGGAGCTCTTCCCAGGCGGCAATGGCCCCCTGGGGGTTATCCATATCATAGAGGAGAACAATTCCCTTGTTCAGGCGTGAAGGTTCATGACCGGGTTGAATGGAAAAAGCCTTCTCAAAAGACTCAATGGCTTTGTCTGGTTGTTTGTTTCTCCGGTACATGACTCCCATATCCGTCCACACATCTGCATTGTTCGGATCCAGTGCCAGAGACTGGGTATAGGCCTTGATGGCCTTGTCCGGTTGTTCGGTGTCATAGTAAAGGTGGCCCAATCTGGTCCAGGCCTCTAAGTTGTCTTTGTTGGCCGTAACCTCGGCTTCCAGGTTGGCAATGGCCTCCATCTGCTGGTTGTTCAGTTGAGGTGAGGTGGCGGTGTTGGCTGTTCCTGAAACTTGTCTGGATGTGGTGTTGGGACCCAGTTTGTATACGGCAAAAATGGCTCCGCTGATGAATCCTGCTACAAAACCAATAAGCAGGGCATAGATTAACGTTTCTTTTTTGACCAACCCACTTTTTTCTGTCATCTTCCGATATCCTTTTTTCTCTGTTACGTCGTTGCGGTGCATGGGGGGAAACAATTTGGCCAGCCGCACCGTATGTTAAGCGATTGTTGAAGCTCTCTTGTAGCATAAAATTTTGCGAAAGTGGAGCGTCATTACCTCTTTACTCAATACTTCTCTCTTCCGAAAGGCCTGTTCATGAAAATATAGCCAGGATTCCTGCACTGTCAAATCGATTCTGCAGAGGAATGTAAAGGGGATCAGGTCAGAGCAGGATGAAGAAGGGAGAGGAAATGGATTATTTTTTTTCTTTTTTCATGAGGATTTGGTAGCATCTGGATAAGGTTTTGGAAACGTACAGAAATCGTTATCTGTCGGTCGCTATGGTATTGACTGTGGCAAGTGGAATCATAAATGAGATATACAGGTGAGTATAATGTCCCCCCCAAAAAGAGCAAAGCAGTGCAAAATTGTCAGTAAAATTCCGCCAGCAGATATGTGTCCGACCACGGTGGAATCCCTGAAAAAAAACATCCTCCATCATGTTATGAGTTTTCAGGGACGTGATCCGGAGCGGGCCGGGAAGAGTGATATCTACAAGGCCCTGGCCTATACCCTCCGGGACATCATGACCGAGAAGTGGATCGATACGCAGAAGGCCTATTACGATAAAGAAAAGAAACGGGTCTATTATCTTTCCCTGGAGTTTCTGATTGGTCGTTCACTGAGCAACGCTATTATCAACCTGGGGATTTATGATCAGGTGAAGGGGGCTGTGGAAGAGCTGGGCTATGATCTGAATATTCTGGCCGAAGAGGAAGAAGATGCGGCCCTTGGCAACGGTGGGCTTGGTCGTCTTGCCGCCTGTTTCATGGATTCCATTGCCACTCTCAAGATTCCTGCCTATGGCTACGGGATTCGCTATGAGTACGGCCTGTTCTACCAGCAGCTGATTGATGGCTATCAGGTGGAGAGCCCGGATAACTGGCTGCGCTACGGGACACCCTGGGAATTTGACCGCAAGATGCCCGTCTTTCCCGTTCATTTTTATGGTCGCGTATCCACCTATCAGGATAGTGAAGGGAATTACCGGGTGAAGTGGGTGGATACCACAGATGTTATGGCCATGCCCTGTGATATCATGGTCCCTGGCTATGAAAATGATCATGTCATCAATATGCGCCTGTGGACGGCTCGGGCCTCTCGAGAACTTGACCTCAACTATTTCAGTCATGGTGATTATATTGGTGCTGTCCAGTCCAAAGTCAGTTCTGAGACCATCTCCAAGGTCCTCTATCCGCCAGACCACAATCTTGCGGGTCAGGAGCTGCGCTTGAAACAGCAGTACTTTTTTGTGGCTGCGACCTTTCAGGATATTATGCGTCGCTATAAGAAAAAACATCATGATTTCAGCAAATTCAGCGATAGAGTCGCTGTCCAGCTCAATGATACCCATCCGGCCATTGCCATTCCTGAGCTTATGCGTCTGCTTCTGGATGAAGAGGGATTAAATTGGGAAAAGGCCTGGACAGTCTGTATCAATACCTTTGCCTATACGAATCATACCCTGATGCCGGAGGCGTTGGAGAAGTGGACTGTGGAGATGATGGACAGGGTCCTGCCCCGTCACCTGCAGATTATCTATGAAATCAATCAGCGCTTTCTCGATATGGTCAAACAACAGTATCCCGGTGATATTCATCGCTTGCAGACCATGTCCATCATTGAAGAGAATTGGGAAGGGAAAAAGATCCGTATGGCCCATCTGGCCATTATCGGTAGCCATTCGGTCAACGGAGTGGCAGAACTGCATGCCAAATTGCTGAAGGAAAATATATTTCCCACCTTTAATGAATTTTATCCCGGGAAGTTCAATTCCAAGACCAACGGCATCACCCCCCGACGCTGGCTCCTGCTCGCTAATCCGGGTTTATCCGATCTGATCAGCGGCCAGATCGGTACTGGCTGGATCACTGATCTGGATCAGTTGCACGGTCTGGCACCTCTGGTGGATGACAAGACATTTTGTCGGAAGTGGCAGGAGGTCAAGCTGGGCAATAAGAAGCGGCTGGCTCTGCTCATCCATGAACTCTGCGGGGTGGCGGTGGACCCTTACGCCATGTTTGATGTTCAGGTGAAGCGAATCCATGAATACAAGAGACAGCTGCTCAATTGTTTGCACATCATCAGTCTTTATCATCAGATGATAAAGTATCCAGAGCGAGAGTTGGCGTCACGAGTGATCATTTTTGCCGGTAAGGCTGCACCATCTTACTGGATAGCCAAGCTTATTATCAAGCTGATCACCTCAGTGGCTGATGTGATTAATAATGATCCTCGGGTCGGCAAGCGGCTGCGAGTGGTTTTTCTGCCCAATTATAATGTCTCCCAGGCTGAGGTGATCATGCCGGCGGCAGATCTCTCGGAACAGATTTCCACTGCCGGTACCGAGGCCTCGGGGACAGGGAATATGAAGTTTTCCCTGAATGGTGCCCTTACCATCGGTACGCTGGATGGGGCCAACATCGAAATCCTGGAAGAGGTGGGTTCTAAAAATATTTTCATCTTTGGCCTGACCGCTGCAGAGGCAGAGTATGAACGTCTCAATAGCAGTCGTTCGCCGCAACAGATCTGTGATGAAAACCCGGTGGTAAATGAGGTCATGGCAAGTCTGGGTAATGGTGCTTTCAGCCGTGGGAATAAAGAGCTGTTCAGGCCTCTGGTGGAGAGTTTGATGAACCCCCAGGATCCCTATCTCCTCTTGCGTGACTTTGAATCGTATCTGGAGTGCCAGCAACGGGTGGGTAAGGCTTTTGCCGATCAGGAGCAGTGGACGCGGATGGCCATCCTCAATGTGGCCCGGATGGGAAAATTTTCCACAGACCGAACTATTCGTCAGTATGCGGAGGAGATATGGGGGATCCCGGTGGAAAAACTTACCTGATCTGATTGGCGGAAAAGGAAAAAGGTGCTGCAAAGCACGTTTTATGCTATAAGACTTTTTTGAATGGGGGGAGGGCTAAGCCTGCCCCCATTTTTTTATGTTGGGCATAAAAAAAAGGCGATAACCTGTTGTAGAGGGTATCGCCTTGGAATTGCTGGAGGCGGCGAGCGGATTTGAACCGCTGAATCATGGTTTTGCAGACCAGTGCCTTAGCCGCTTGGCTACGCCGCCAAAAGGTGCCTAATCGGCACGACCCCAACCTTATACCATAGTTTGTTTTTTTCACAAGGAGAAAATGGTGATGGATATTGATTCGTTGGTACAACGGAACAAGAATGACCTGGCAGTTTTGGAACAGGTCCTTGGATACCGTTTTACCGATCTGCGCCTGTTACAAAAAGCTTTGATTCATTCTTCTTTTGCTTTTGAACAGGCCCGGATCGATAAAAATAATGAGATTTTAGAATTTCTTGGTGATGCAGTTCTCGACCTGGTCATAGGGTACACCCTCTGCACCCATTTTCCGGAGATGCGGGAAGGCGAGTTGACTCGACTGCGCTCCTCGCTGGTCAATGAAAATCATCTGGCAGCCATGGCCCGGAACATTCAGTTGGGAGAATATCTCTGTCTGGGAAAAGGGGAAGATGCCTCCAATGGCCGGAATAAGTCTTCTATTCTTTCCTGTGCCTACGAGGCAGTAATCGGGGCAATCTTTGAAGACAGTGATTATGTCACGGTGGAAGCGATTATCAGCCGTTTTTTTGTTCCGGCCATTGGTGCCAAAAAGGAAGAATTGCTGATGGCAGATGCCAAGAGCAGGCTGCAGGAGGCATTGCAGGAGAAGTTTAACGAAGCTCCATCCTATCGACTTGATTTAGAAGAGGGGCCTTCCCATCAAAAGGTCTTCACCGTCTCGGTCCTGTTTCGTGATACTCCACTTGGTACCGGTGTTGCCGGATCGAAGAAAGAGGCCGAGCAGCGTGCCGCCACCGCGACCCTTGCTGGACTGGATGATGTGATCGCCCGCTTTTTAGCGTAGGAGATGGGGAGAAGGCGCTTCCCAGGAAGTAGCCAGGCTGTGGCCACAAGTGGACTTGGGAACGAAGACTGAAGAGACCTTCGGAAATGGTGTCGTCCTTTGATCGGCAAGCTCTCTTTTCCTCAGCTCAACCATTTGAAAAGTTATCAGATATGACTCTTGTTATTCCTGTTTTTATTCCCCATCAGGGCTGTCCCTGTCACTGCCTCTTCTGTAATCAGCTTTCCATCAGTGGCAGGAGCGGCCGGGACGAGGACGATGCAACTCTGGTTCGACAGACCATAAGAGAATGGCTTGACCATTCCCGCACTCAGAGTGGGGTGCAGGTTGCCTTCTATGGAGGTTCTTTTACCTGTCTCTCCCAGACTCGCCAGGAGAGATTGTTGGGTGCTGCCCAGCCCTTTCTCCAGAGAGGAGAGGTGACATCCATCCGCCTCTCCACTCGACCCGACTGTGTGGATGAGAAAATCTGTGCATTTTTGCTGAGGAATGGGGTTCAGACAGTGGAGCTTGGTGTTCAATCCCTGGATGACAGGGTGCTGGTGGCCTCAAAGCGGGGGCACAGCAGTGACGATTCTCTCAGGGCTGCCCGGATTCTGAAAGAGAAAGGGATAGAGCTGGGGATTCAACTTATGCCGGGTCTTCCCGGAGAGACAAGCAGCTCTTTTTTCAGCACCCTGGAGCAGGTTCTGGAACTCGAACCCGCCTTTGTCCGACTCTATCCGACATTGGTCATTAATGGCTCCGGGCTGGCTGAACAGTATCGCCGGGGAGAGTATCGGCCCCTGAGCATGAACCGGGCAATTGCTCTCTGCAGTCGGGCTAAAGAGATGCTGGATGAGGCTGGGATTCCAATCGTCCGCATGGGCTTACAGGCCTCGACATCACTAGAAAAAGAACTCTTGGCAGGACCCTATCATCCCGCCTTTGGAGAATTGGTAGCAGCTCGTCAATGGTTCAGGCGTGTGCGCAGACTGCTTGCTTCCTGTCCGCCGGAAAATCGCCTCAGGCTGCGTATTTCGGATCGGGATATCTCTGCCTTTGTTGGTCCGAAACGGCTGAATATGAAGCGCCTGCAGGACCTGGGACTCAAAGAACGGCTGGAACTCAGTACGGACAAAACCATGCAACGGGGTACAATGAAATATGTTATCGCTTAATCATCTGGATATTCGTTTTGGAGAAAAGCACCTGTTTAAAGATCTCTCGCTTCAGGTGCATGAAGGAAACCGTATTGGTCTGCTGGGGGTCAATGGAGCCGGGAAATCAACTCTGCTCAAAATTATGGCAGGGGTCAGCACCTGTGATGACGGGGTCCTCAATCGGGCAAAGTATTTTAGCGTGGCCTATTTGCCCCAGGAGTCCAGTGCCCTGGTCTCCGGGCAGAGCCTCTATGAAGAGGCGGAGAGTGCCTTTGCCGAACTCCTCGAGCTGCAGAAGGAGGCAGACAGTCTTCATCAGGAACTTGCTTCGGTGGATCATGAGTCGGAAGCGTTTGCCCAGATGCTTCTGCGGCAGGGGGAAATCCAGCATCGACTGGAGGGCAGCGGTATATACACCATGCGAGCCCGGATTGAAAAAATCCTTTTGGGTCTGGGCTTTCATCAGGAGGATATGGATAAGCCGGCCTCTTCTTTTTCCGGTGGCTGGATCATGCGTCTGATGCTGGCCAAGCTGCTGCTGGCCGCGCCTTCGCTTCTTCTCCTTGATGAACCCACCAATCACCTGGATCTCAGTTCGCTCACCTGGGTGGAGGATTTTCTCCGTTCCTACAAGGGGGCCATGGTTATAATTTCCCACGATCGGGCTTTTCTCGACAAGGTGACCACGACGACCTGGGAGTTGAGTCTGGGCAAGTTGTCGATCTATAAGGGCAACTATTCCTATTATGAGAAAGAAAAGGCAGAACGGCGGACCATTGAGAAAGCTGCTTATGACAATCAGCAGGCCCAGATCAAGCAGACCATGCGTTTTGTCGATCGCTTCCGTTCAAAATCCACCAAGGCGAAACAGGTGCAGAGTCGTGTCAAGCAACTGGAAAAGATGGATCTGCTCGAAATCGGGGATGAGGACAGGCAGATCCGTTTCAGCTTTCCACCGGCTCCGGCCTCGGGTAGGGATGTGCTCCAGGTAGAGCACTTGTGCAAGGCCTTTGCTGGAAAAGATGTGTTTAAAGATGTAAGTTTTCAGTTCCAGCGCGGTGACAAGGTGGCAGTGGTGGGAGTGAATGGGGCTGGAAAATCGACCCTGCTCAAGATCATCAGCGGTGCTATAGCCATGGATTCGGGTGAGGTGAAGCTGGGACACAATGTCCAGCTCTCCTACTTCGGCCAGCATCAGGCCCAGGAACTCTCACCCTCTCTCACTGCTCTTGAAACCTTGTCGCTTTCTGTCAAGGGTATGCCCATCACCCGCATACGCTCTCTCCTGGGGGCCTTCCTTTTCCGGGGCGAAGATGTGGATAAAAAGGTCTCGGTTCTCTCCGGTGGGGAAAAGAGTCGATTGGCCCTGGCCAAGATGATCGCAACACCAGCCAACTGCATGCTTTTGGATGAGCCCACTAACCATCTGGATATGAGCTCTCAGGAGGTTCTCCAAGAGGCCATGGCCCAGTATGATGGCTTTCTTCTGGTGGTTTCTCATAACCGTTACTTCCTTGACAGTTTTGTCAATAAGGTAGTGGAGGTGAAGGAGGGTCAGGTTGCTGTGTATGAGGGAAATATCAGTGACTATCTGCACAAGATAGAGGTCGAAGCAGCTGCGCAGGACAGTGCGGAGAAAGGGGAAGGTGTCTCTTCCTCCAAAGAGGATACCCCGCACTCACAAGGCTCGCGCAAGGAAAAACGAAAGCTGGAGGCCCAAGATCGCCAGGAACGCAACCTCAGGATTGGTCCCTGGAAGAAGAAGGCTGAAGAGGCAGAAAAGCAGGTGGAGAAGCTCGAAGATGAAAAGATAGAGCTTGAGGCCCTCATGGCTGATCCGGATCTGTATCAGGATCAGAAGGCCTGGACAGCGACCTCTGCTGACTATGATGAATGTGTCAGCAGGCTTCAGCACTGGTATGAAAAGTGGGAAACGGCCCAGGAAGAAATTGAGAGGCTGGAGGAGAAGGAGTAGTGGGGGAGAGAGGCATTGCCGGATGATGAATTCGGCAGTGGTTTATTTCTGTTTTTCCCTGAGAAAAGGATAACATCTTTGTCTGGTACTTCTCACCTGAGTATGATAATGATTAATTGAGCGCACTGAAATGACAAGGGTCTTCTTTTTTAAAAGTGAGCAAGGGAAACAAGGGTATGGACAGTATTGAGGACTTCTTTGATGAAAAATGCAGGTTACCTTCGCCACCTGCCATTGCCTTGAAAATTCTTGAGGCGGTTCAACAGGAGGATAATTCGTTTGATGATCTGGCTCGGATCATCGCCGCAGATCCCGCCCTGAGTGTCCGCATCCTGAAAATTGCTAATTCCTCCCTCTACGGACTTGTTAAACCCGTCAACTCCCTGGCCCAGGCCACGGCCATGATCGGTACTGATGCCCTGAAAAATATAGCCCTTTCTTTTGTTATTGTGCAGGATTTTCAGGATGCCCCCCAGGGGAGTTTTGACCTCAATCTTTTTTGGCGACGGGCGATCACTGCCGCAGTTGCTGCTGAGGTGCTGGGAAAAAATATCGCCTTTAAAGATCAGGATATCTTCGCCTCAGCCTTATTACAGGATATCGGGGTGATGATCCTCTTTCTCTCCGATCCCAGTGCCTATACCACGGTCTTGAATGATAAGCGCGTCAGTGGCAAAAGTCTCTGTACAACGGAAAAGGAACAGTTTGGCTATGATCACGCAGAGGTCGGTTGTCATTTTCTCAAATCGTGGAACCTGCCCAGTTCGATCTGTCAACCGATCCGTTTCCATCACTCTGAGGCTCCGGATGAAGAGTATAGACAGGCGGCCCTGGTACTTGATTTTGCCGATAAGATTTCAGCCATGTATCATGGCGTCCGCAGTAACAGTAAATCCGGAGAGGTGCACCTCGGTCTGGCCAGGAACTGGCATCTTTCCGGTGAACAAATAGATCGTCTGATTGACGCCGTTGGTGAGAGGGCTCGTGAGGTCCTGGATCTGTTCGCCATTGATCCGGGAGAAATCAAGCCCTTTTCTCAGATCATGCAGGAGGCAAATGAGGAACTGGGGCGCCTGAATCTCTCCTATGAACAGATTGTTCTTGAACTGAAGCAGGCAAAGCAGAGTGCTGAAAAACTTGCCATGGAGCTGAAACAGGCAAATGACAGTCTCCGTGAACTTGCCGTGCGTGATGGTCTGACCGGTCTCTATAATCATCGACATTTTCAGGAAGTACTGCAAGCAGAACTGGAACGGGGAGGTCGCTATGGACATCCCATTGCCATGCTGATGGTGGATATCGATTTTTTTAAGAGTGTCAACGATAACTACGGACATCCCGCAGGCGACAAGGTCTTGAAAGAGGTGAGTCAAGTCCTCGTCTCTCTGGTACGTAATTGTGACTTCGTTGCCCGCTACGGGGGAGAAGAGTTTGCTGTTGTTCTCCCTGTAACCGGGGCCAGCGGGGCAAAGGTGCTCGCCCAGCGCCTGCGGAGAGGCGTTGAGCAGAAAGAGATTGAGTATAACGGAAAGTTGATTTCTGTTACCATAAGTATAGGGCTTGCTGCCAGCGATCTGACTCAGTTGGCAATAAGCCGTGCCGCACTTATTGAGTCCGGTGATCAAGCTCTGTACAGGGCCAAGCAAAATGGACGGAACAGGGTGGAATTGGGAACATTCTAAGGGAAAGGGAGGAGGGGAGTTTTTTCTCTGTCAGGCCGAACTGTCCTGTTGCCTTGCGAGTCTTCTCCTCCAGTTGGAGGAGATTGGAATGAGGAAAGGCAGAGACGGCAGTCAATGTTTTCCTGCCATCCCAAAAAAAAAGGCCGCTGACCCATTTGGGGCAGCGGCCTTTTTGATTTGCTGAAAGCTGGCCTTAGGCCGGGATATACTTGGTCAGCGGACAGTTATGACAGCCTTCTGTGGGCAGGTCACTGTCTGTGTGGATCTTGGTGATGATGTCGGCCACGGCACTGCTCGTATCCGGATACAGATTTTCCATGCCGATTTTATCTATCAGGTGGGTTCGTTCCATGACAGCCATGACCTGACCTTTGACGCCACACATGGCAAAGCCGAGTCCTGCTGCACGCAGACGATCGACTATCATGGCCAGGGCCTCCTCACCCGAGGCATCCATCTCATTGATCCCTTTGGCATCCAGGAGGATATAACGGAGTTCCGGGCGTTCGCTCCTGAATTTGGCCACCTGCTCGTCGAGATAGCTGGCATTGGCAAAGAAGAGGGCACCGTCAAAACGAACTACCGAGATATGTCGGCAACCCTTGAGGCGGTAATACTCTGAACTCTTGAGTACCTTGTCTTCGCTCATGGACAGCTCGGCCACAACCGGACGCATGGATTTGTAGAGGAATACGCCCATGGAGAGGACAAAGCCGACCATGATACCCTTATCAAGATGGGGGGCAAAGTAGAGGGTGACAAGAAAGCTGAGGACGGAGATGACGCCGTCATACCATTGAGCCTTGTAGGAATGAATGAATCCTTTGATGTTGATCAGGCCGATAACTGCCATCATGATAACCGCAGCCAGAGTAGCCTGGGGCAGATGATAGAGTAAGGGGGTGAAAAAGAGCAGGGTCAGGACAACCATCAGGGATGTGACTACTGAGGAGATACCGGAGACTGCCCCGGCCTGCAGATTGACGGCCGAACGGGAAAATGAACCGGAAACCGCGTAACTGGATCCGACAGATCCCAGCATGTTGGCAAGGCCTTGACCTATCAACTCCTGATTGGGGTCAAGTTTCTGGCCGGTCTTGGCAGCCATGGCCTTGGCAATGGCAATGGCTTCCATGAAGCCAAGCAGGGAGATAATAATGGCTGTGGGCAGCAGTTTGAAAAAACTCTTGGAAGTCAGCTCAGGCAGGGTCAGGGTCGGCAGCCCCTCTGGGATCTTTCCGACAATGGCACCACCGCCCATCAAGGTCAGTTTGCTGGTGTCGAGGACAGAATTGCTTACCTTCAGGCGCCAGGTTTTGCCAGAGGTCTCGATCCCTGCGGGGATGGCGTCTTTAGGGTAAAAGGTGTAGGCCTCTCCCTCCTTGACTGCTTCAAATTTCATATCTCTGAGATCTTTGCGGAGGAGGTGCGCTTCCTCTTTGCCATGATTCATGTGGACGGTCAGGATCTTTACTTCGTTCTCAAGGTTGAGAAGTTCCACTGACGGACCACCACCATGGCCTCCGGATTGCTCCTTACGCAGATCATCGGCAGTATTGCCGAGGCGGGCCCGCTCTTCGCCATGACTCTTGATACGTGTGGTGACTTCGTTATACTCGTGAATTTTTGCTTCGATACCAGGAGCTTTGATCGCTGTAACAGGAGCATAGGCATCGTCGTTGTATTTGGTAGAATACGAGAGCAGGGTAGTGATGGCGACAGCGACCAGTACACTGGGGATTCTTGGGTTGATCTTTCTCAAGGTGACCATAATGACCACGGCACCGACGCCGTAGGCAAGGGTGGGGAGATGGGTGTAGTCCATTGCCGCTTGGAAAACCCGGGTCATGGTTTCATAATGATGCGGTGCCTTATCGACATAGACCCCAAAAAACTTGGAGAACTGCGAGGAGGCAATGATGATGGCAGCAGCATTGGTAAAGCCGTTGATGACAGGATGGGAGAGGAAGTTAACCACCATTCCTAGACGCAATACACCAAGAGAGAATTGAAAGATCCCGACAACCAGAGCGAGAACGATGGAGTAAGCGATGAACTCAGGAGAACCAGCTGTGGCAAGCGGTTCAAGGGATGCGGCCGACATCAGAGAGACGACGGCCACCGGGCCGGTACCAAGTTGACGACTGGAACCAAAGAGAGCTGCCACCATAGGGGGCAGAAAAGCGGCGTACAGGCCATAGTAAGCAGGCAGGCCGGCAAGCTGGGCATACGCCATGGACTGAGGGATCAGAACCAGTGCAACCGTGATGCCGGCCATCAGGTCCAGCTTGAATTCGTCCAGCTTGTACCCCTTGAACCAGAGTAGGAATGGGAAAATTTTTGCAAGGATCATAGTGAGTGGGCTCTTTTGTGTGGTGGGTTGATAAAAGTGTGCTTCGCTTCTTGTTATCTGTTTTCCAGCATATAGCGACAGGAATCTATAAGGTCATTGTAGAGAGGACCGGCCTTGAATAGGTTATAGGTTTCCAATCGAACCAGGCCATCCACAAGAGTAAAGAGGAGGAGAGCCTGTTTTTTGCTGTGCAGCTCTCGAATGGATCCGTCTTTCTGCCCTTGGAGGATGGCCTGGCTGAAAAGATTGATAAAACAGGTGTAAATCTCTTCGAGGTACTTGCGACAATGGGGATTGTCCATGGCAAGTTTGTAGGGGTAGTGACGGTGGAGTAACAAAAAACGTTCCTCCATTCTTTCGGCAAGAGAAAAATAAAAAGCAATTGTTCCTTCCACCATATCCAAGCCGGTGCTGAACTCGGCAGTAGCTTCGAAGGCTTCAAGTTCTCCGATGATACTTTCCTTGAAATTTTTCAGTACTGCAAGGAAGAGTTCACCTTTGGTCTTGAAATGATAGAAAATTGTTCCGTCAGCAACACCGGTTACTTTGGCGATCTCGCTCATGGAGGTATCGCGGAAACCTTTCTCCGAAAAGAATCGGGTAGCGGTTTGCAGGATTGCTTCTTTTCTAGAACGTGGGGGGTGCATTGCTCTTGCCGGAAGGTTGCTTGTGCTGACTGACTGCACAGTCAGTTTTAGTTAAGCCCTTGATACTGTTGAAGTCGTCTTTAGTCAAGTATTTTTTTAAATAATGCCCTGAAAACTTTCTTCTTTATTTGTGGCAGAGGGCTTGGTTGAAGAGTTGTCAGGAGAAGCTTTGCAGCAAAATTTTGCTCAAAATAAAAAGTGGCTGAAAGAGAGGGGAGAGAAAAAAAGCAAATGGGTTTCCGCTTTCTTGTTCTGAAAAAAACCTTGCCTGATGGTCGGTTTTCAGGGTAGTTTGACACTTTTTTAAAGAACAGATGCAATTTTGCTAGAGGGGTTGGACGTCAACAAAAATACCTCTATTTTAGGAACAGTTCTAACCAATGAGATCAATTATGAAAAAAAGTGTGATGCAATCGATTTTGTTTCTCTGCTGTTTAGTGTTGCTCCAGTCTTTCGCAGTAGTTAATGCCTCGGAAAAACAAGCGGAGATGGCATTTTTACCCTTTACTGTTAACAGTGCCAAGGATCTGAGTTATCTTCGTGAGGGGATGAGGGAGATGCTGATCAGCCGACTTTCGGCAGAGGCAGGCATTGCTGTGGTCGATAAGGCTGCGGTCGATGCGGCCCTGAAAGTGGCTGGTGGTTCTCTCACTGCAGATAAAGTGGCAGCCTTTGCCAAAAAGGTGGGCGCCGAGTACCTCATGTATGGCTCTGTGACCGTTTTGGGAGTCGGCATGAGCTTTGATGCCAAGGTCTATTCGGCAGCGGAGAACAAAAGTCAGACATTTTATGCCACAGCTGCTTCGGAAGGAGAAGTGATGAAGGCCATAGATTCTCTGTCCTGGGATGTGGCAGCCGAGGTCTTTGGCAAAAAGCGTCCGCAACAATATGCTGCAGTTCGCGCCCAGGAACCGGTAGCGGCAAGTCCCTATGAAACGGCCCATCCTGATCGAACCTATATGAAGAGCGGTGGATATTATGGTGGGGCATCGAGTAAATGGATTGATGGCGGCCAACGCTTTGTCAAGGCTTCCAATATCGATCTTTCCCTGGAGGCAATAGCTGTGGGGGATGTAGACGGAGATGGCAGTCCGGATGTGGTCATGGCCGACAGACAGAATGTTATGGTCTACCATCTCAACAACAATCGTCTCAATGAGATTGCCAGGACCACACTTCCTGCCCGATACAAGATTCATGCCGTGAACGTGGCAGACCTCAATAATAATGGCAAGTCCGAGATCTATATCAGTGCCGCTGATACCAGTATGCCTGGTTCATGGGGTATGGAGTGGAATGGGACAGAGTTGACGACCTTATTTGAGCAGGCCAGATTTTATATCCGTCCCCTTATGGTGCCGGGTTATGGAACCATCCTCGGTGGCCAGAAATTTCCTAAGAATGGCAAGGCCATTGGTGGGCCCATCTACAGTCTGATCCAAGATGGCGACAAGCTGGTTATTGACCAGCCTTTGCCCCTTCCTGACACCCTGGTGCTCTTTAATTTTGCCATTGGCGATCTCGATGGTGACGGTGACTGGGAGATCGTAGTCCTGGATGAGTTGAGCAAGCTGCGGGTCATGGAAAGCGGCGGCAAGATGCTGTGGAAGAGCCAGGAGTATTACGGCCAGACAAAACGCTTTGTCGGTGGTGAGAATCTTCTCGCGAGGCCAACCTCTCGAGACTATGACGAGTTGACGGACGGCAAAGGAGAGCAGTTTCAGAAGATCTGGGTTCCCTCCCGTATTATCATTAAAGACCTCGATCAAGATGGGATTGATGATGTGATTCTCAATAAGAATGCCTCCAGCCTGACCTCTGTTGTCCGAGATGTGCAGAATTTCCCCACTGGTATGGCCATGGGGATGAAGTGGAACGGTCTTGGACTGGAAGAGATCTGGCAGACAAAGCGTATAGATGGCTATGTGGTAGATTATGAACTGGAATCCGAACATCTTAAAACAGCGGATGGGGAGGACCGGCTCTATGTCGGTGTGGTGACTCAGGGTGGGATTATGAATATGCTGAGCGGCGACACCTCAACTCTTTTGATCTATCCGTTCACGGCCAAAACAGAAGCAGACAATCAGTAGATAAATGCTGCTGTTGGAGCAGATATTTTCTCATCAATGAATCGATACAGGTGAAAACGTGACAGATAGCAGTACGGTACTCTGGATGTCCGGAAACGAGGCCATTGCCCTCGCTGCCTACGAGGCAGGAGTCAAGGTAGCCTCGGGGTATCCCGGAACACCATCCACGGAAATCATGGAAAATCTTTCCAGATATGAAGGTGTCTATACCGAATGGGCCCCCAATGAAAAGGTTGGTCTTGAAGTAGCCATCGGAGCCTCTTTTGCTGGAGTTCGCGCCCTGGCGACCATGAAGCATGTGGGAGTCAATGTGGCTGCCGATCCCCTCTTTACCGCGTCCTATACCGGTGGTCGGGGAGGATTGGTTGTTTTGACCGCCGATGATCCGGAGATGCATTCTTCGCAGAATGAGCAGGATAATCGTAATTATGCCTATGCTGCCAAGCTGCCAATGCTTGAGCCCTCTGATCCTTCTGAGGCCAAAACGCTTTTAAAAGAGGCATTTGAACTCTCCGAGCGCCTGGACACCCCGGTTCTCTTTCGCATCACCACCCGTGTTGCTCATGTCAAGGGGGTGGTGAGTAAGGGCGAGATGATGACTTCCGCAGCAACATGTGGAATTGAAAAAATGCCTGCCAAGTTTGTCATGCTGCCTGGAAATGCCCGCAACCGGAGAAAGGTGGTGGAGGAGCGTATGGGGGAGCTGCGGAAGATTGCAGAGACCGATGAATATAACAGAGTGGAAGCAGGAGACCGCAAACGTGGTTTTATTACCGGCGGTGTTTCCTACCTCTATGTCAAGGAGGCATTTCCCGAGGCCACAGTTCTCAAGCTCGGTATGAGTTGGCCCCTGCCCGAAGAAAAAATCAAGGCCTTTGCCGCAACGGTCGATGAGTTGTTTGTCGTCGAAGAACTCGATCCCTTCCTTGAGCACCACATCAAGGCCATGGGGGTTGCCTGTCATGGCAAGGATTGTATCCCTAATCAGGGCGAACTCAATACTGCCATCGTCCGTAAGGCCATTGATCCCGGCTCTGCCCCGAAACTCTTTTCCGCCCCGGACCTGCCCATGCGTCCACCCAACATGTGTGCCGGCTGTCCGCACCGCGGAGTCTTTTACAACCTCTCGAGGATGAAGGACATCTTCGTTTCAGGCGATATCGGCTGTTACACCCTTGGGTTTCTGCCGCCCCTTTCTGCCATGGATTCCTGTGTCTGTATGGGCGCCTCGGTGACCATAGCCCATGGCATGGCCAAGGCTCTGGGGGCTGCGGGCAAGGGAAAACTGGTCTCGGTGATTGGCGATTCCACCTTTATTCATTCCGGTATCACTGGCCTGATTAACTCAGTCTATAATAATTCCGCTTCAGTTCTCATCATTCTTGATAATCGCATTACAGCCATGACCGGGCAGCAAAACAATCCTGCCTCAGGCTGCAATATCAAGGGTGAACCGGCTAACAGCATCGATCTGGAAGAGCTGTGTCGGGCAGTGGGTGTCAAACATGTGGATGAGGTCAATCCCCATGATATCAGTGCATGCAAAACTGCCCTGAAGACTGCCCTGGACCGGGATGAAATGTCAGTGCTTATCTCCAGGGCACCTTGTGTGCTTATCCCGGAGATGAAAAAGGCGCAGCATATACCCTACCTGACAACTACCGAGAACTGCAGTGGTTGCAGGTCCTGTGTCCAGCTTGGATGCCCCGCTATCAGCTGGACACCGCTGACTCCTGAGGAGGCGGAGGCCCTGGGCTATAAGAAAAAACAGAAGGGTTTTGCTGTGATTACGGAAGTGCAATGTAACGGCTGCGGTCAGTGTGCTGCCCTGTGCAAGTTTGAAGCAATTAACAGGAAGGGGGAATAGGAGATGGGAGCAATAGGAAACATTCTCTTTTCCGGAGTCGGCGGTCAGGGCATCCTTCTGGCCAGTGAGATCACGGCTTACGCTCTGCTTTCTGCCGGATATGATGCCAAAAAGAGTGAAGTTCACGGCATGGCCCAACGTGGTGGTTCGGTAACGGCCCAGCTGCGTTACGGTGAAAAGGTCTATTCGCCTCTGATTGAACCGGGCAAGGCGGATATCCTGGTCTCATTCGAGATGATGGAGGCTGCCCGTTATCTGCCCTATCTCCATAAAGAGAGCAAGGTGATTGTTAATACCCAGCAGATCAAACCGCCATCCGTGGCTATGGGCCAGGTCGCCTATCCTCTGGATGTGTTGGATGCCATTACCTCTCAGGGTATTCAGGTGGTGACAGTGGCTGCCTTTGATATTGCCAGGGATGTGGGTGAGGTGAAGGCTGCCAATGTGGTGATGGTCGGAGCCATGTCGAATTTTTTGCCCATGGCTGCTGAGGTATATGAGGAGATTATTAACACACGGGTTCCGGAGCGATTTCGTGAGGTGAATATAAAGGCGTTTCGCGCCGGTCGTCAAACCAGCTCTTAGTAACCGTCCCCAGGCACCGAATCTTTGCGTAATCAGTGTGGTCAGCAGACTGGTGTGTCGCTGACCACACTGATTACGCAAAGGTTCAGCACCTGTGAGCGGTTATCGATTTCTGGGTAGAACACCAACTGGTTGCTGCACCCTCCCCTTGTGATTGGTAACTGTTTCGAGCCGTGTTTTTACTATGTTAGCTAACGTTGGAGTGAGTTATGACACTATATTGGGAAGAGGAGATGGAAACTCTGCCTCGGGTGGGGCTGGAGTCTATTCAGTTGAAACGTCTTCAGAAGCTGGTGACACGAGTCTATGAGACTGTTGCCCCGTATCGTGAGAAGATGGATGCCTCTGGCGTCAAGCCTGCTGATATCCAGTCCCTGGCGGATCTGGCCAAGTTACCCTTTACGGTCAAAGATGATCTCCGCGATAACTATCCCTTTGGCCTCTTTACTGTGCCCATGGATCGGGTTGTCAGGGTTCATGCCTCTTCCGGTACCACTGGCAAACCTACGGTGGTTGGCTATACCAAAAAAGATATCAAGACCTGGGCTGGCCTGATGGCCAGAGCCCTGACCTGTGCCGGAGCCACCTCCCAGGACATGGTCCATAATGCCTATGGCTACGGTCTCTTTACCGGCGGTCTTGGTGCTCACTACGGGATTGAACGACTGGGGGCCACTGTTATTCCTGTTTCAGGCGGCAATACCAAGCGCCAGATCACCATCATGAAGGATTTCAAATCCACGGTCCTCATGGCGACTCCCTCCTATGCCCTCAATCTGGCTGAGACCATGGTAGGCTTGGGGGTCGATCCCCAGTCTCTGGCTCTGCGGGTGGGGATCTTCGGGGCAGAGCCCTGGAGTGAGAATATGCGGGATGAGGTGGAGCGCAAACTGAACATCAAGGCCGTGGATATTTACGGCCTGTCGGAGATCATGGGACCGGGTGTGGCCATGCAGTGCCTGGAAGGAGAAAAAGGGATGCATGTCTTCGAAGATCATTTCCTCCCGGAAATCATTGATCCGGAGACCGGCGAGGTCCTTCCCCCCGGCGAAAAAGGCGAACTGGTCTTCACAACGCTTACCAAAGAGGCCTTTCCCCTTATTCGCTATCGAACCAAGGATATCTCCAGGCTCATGTATGATGACTGCGCCTGCGGGCGAACCCTGGTGCGTATGGAAAAGGTCACTGGACGTACCGACGATATGCTTATTATCCGCGGCGTCAATGTCTTCCCCTCCCAGATTGAGCATGTGCTCATGGGTACCGAAGGAGTGGAACCCCATTATCAGATTGTGGTCAACCGGGAAGGAAATATGGATACCATGGCTGTGGAGGTGGAAGTCAGTGAAGATATCTTCTCAGATGAGGTCAAAAATCTCGAGAATCTGAGCAAACGTATTCAGGCCGATATTAAAGATATGCTGGGTGTTACCTGTAAGGTTAAACTGGTAGAACACAAGACCATTCAGCGCAGTGAAGGGAAGGCCCAGCGGGTAATCGACAACAGGAAATTGTAGGAAGTTAGGAGGAGTTGGCATGAAGGTTGAACAGATTGCAGTTTTTTTAGAGAATAAATCGGGACGGTTGGCCGAGATCACGGCAACTCTGGCGGCAGAACATATCAATATTCGAGCCCTTTCCGTTGCCGATACCGCTGATTTTGGTATCTTGCGGCTTATCGTCGACAACGTGGAAAAGGCCAAGGCCGCCTTGAAGTCCAATGGCTTTACCGTCGGCATCACCAATGTCGTTGCCGTGGAGGTTGCCGATAAGACCGGCGGCCTGGCAGGTGTTCTGAAGACCATTGAAGAAGAACAACTGAACGTGGAATACATGTATGCCTTTGTCAACAAGACTGGGGAAAATGCCGTTCTCATCTTTCGTTTTGATGCCATGGATAAAGCGATAGAGGCTTTGCAGCGTACCGGCTATACCCTTCTCAGCGGCAAGGAAATTTGTGCCTTGTAGGTTGAGGGCAAAGATCGCAGGCTGACGATGTTGCTGGATCAGGGGTGTATGAGGATGAGATGAATTGCCAATAGACCTCCGGTGTTTTCCGGAACTATCCTTTGGCAGGGAGGAATGTGCCCTGTCATTCTTTTTAATTTGGAGGAGGGAGAAAGAAGATGAAAAAATTGGTATCAAAGTTTCTCATGGCCGTGGTGGCCGTCACTTTTATTGTTGTTCCGGCCGCAGCCTGGGCGGAGAATATCAAAGTCGGAGCCATTCTCGCAGTCACCGGTGGTGCTTCCTTCCTCGGTGGTCCTGAGGCTCGCACTCTGGAAATGATGGTTGAAGAGGTGAACAGCCGTGGCGGGATCAACGGCAATATGATTGAATTGATCATCAAGGATTCTGCGGGCAGTCCGGAAAAGGCCATTTCCTTTGCCAAACAGTTGATCGAAGAGGAGAATGTCCTGGCCATTATCGGACCCTCCACCTCCGGTGAGACCCTGAAGATCAAAACTATCTGTGAAGAGGCCAAAACCCCGCTCCTCTCCTGTGCAGCCGCCGAGGTTATCGTTAACCCTGTTGCTGCCTATGTCTTCAAGACTCCGCAGAATGATTCTTTTGCCGCCCAAAAGATCTTTATGGAAATGAATAAGATGGGGATCAGCAAGATTGCCGTTCTTGCCGGGAATACCGGTTTTGGTAAGGCCGGAAAGGAACAGCTGTTGAAAATCGCCCCCGAGTTCAATATCGAGGTGGTTGAGGCAGAGGTCTATGATAGCAAATCGAATGATCTCTCGGCAGTGGTTGCCAAAATTAAGGCGAACAAGGACGTCCAGGCCGTGGTCAACTGGTCCATCGTTCCTGCCCAGGCCATTGTGGCCAAAAACATGCGTCAGGCCGGTTGGGATGTGCCCCTTTTCCAGAGCCACGGTTTTGGCAATATTAAGTATGTGGAGGCTGCCGGTCCCGCAGCCGAAGGAATTATTTTCCCCGCAGGACGTCTCCTTATTGCCGACACCCTGGCTGACGATCATCCCCAGAAGAGTCTGCTCTTAGAGTACAAGAAAAATTACGAAGACAAGTATGCAGAGCCCGTATCCACCTTTGGTGGCCATGCCTATGATGCCTTCAGCATCCTCATGGCAGCTGTTGCCGAGGCTGGAAATGATCGGGATAAGGTTCGTGCAGCCATTGAAGGCCTGCAGAACTTTGCCGGGACCGGCGGGATCTTCAATTTTTCTGCCGAAGATCATAATGGTCTTGATATCGATGCCTTCCAGATGATGATCGTTAAAGATGCTAAGTTTGTCAGCTACACCGGAAAATAAGAGATCAGTATTTCACTGACGTCAGATTTGCCGGGCTGGGAGAATGTTCTCAGCCCGGCTTTTTGCTATCAATCCGTTTTCAGGCAGGATATTGTGCCTTGAACACTGTTTTATGCCCTCAGGGTGAATTTGTGTTTTTATGACTCTCGAACTTTCTATCCAGTACCTTATGGCCGGAATCACCTATGGCAGTATTTATGCCATTGTCGCCATTGGTTTCAATATTATTTACAATACCACCGGCATCATTAATTTTGCTCAGGGTGAGTTTGTCATGTTCGGAGGGATGATCGCCATCACTCTCTTGAACTTTATGCCACTGCCCCTTGCCATCTTTTTGGCTGTGGCAATCACTATGCTCATCGGGGCCCTGATTGAAATCTGCTTTATCCGCTGGTTGAAGTCTCCCTCGGTCATGCGCATGGTCACTATCACCATCGGCATCTCTATTCTCTGCCGTGAGGTGGCTATTCATATCTGGGGAGAAAGTATCCGTTCGCTGCCCTATTTTTTCGGCAACGCGATTAGCTCCGTTCCGGTACTGGGGGCACGGATTTCTCCGCAGGTCTTGTGGGTGGTCGGAGCCTCTGCCCTGATGATGGTCTGTCTGGGGATTTTTTTTAAAACCACTGCCGTGGGCAGGGAGATGCGGGCCTGCGCTTCCAATCGCAAGGCAGCTGTCCTCTGTGGTATTAATACCCAGAATATGGTGACCCTCTCCTTTGTCCTCAGTGCTGGTATGGGCGCCCTGGCTGGCTGTGTCATGTCACCCATTACCTACAGTCAGTATGATATGGGGACCGGATTGGCTATCAAGGGCTTTACTGTGGCCATCCTTGGGGGACTCGGAAGTTCTGGCGGCGCTGTGGCAGCCGGACTGCTTCTTGGTATTATCGAGGCTTTTTCCGTTTCTGTGGTGCCTCTTGCTTTTCAGGATGCCATTTCCATTGCTATCCTGCTTGCTATTCTCTTTGTCCGTCCCCAAGGCCTGTTCGGATCCAAAGAGGCAACAGGATTGAAGGAGTTTTAGAATAATGAAAAAAATTCTTTCCATCCTGCCCCTGCTCGTTGCCGTGATTGGCCTCCATATCCTGACCAGCGCCACCGACACCATGTATTATCTGACTCAGATGACCATGTCGGCCTACTATTCCCTGCTGATCATTGGTCTTTGTGCCCTTATGGGCTATGCCGGGCAAATATCCATTGGCCATGCCGGCTTCTTCGCCATTGGCGGATATATCTCGGCTGCTCTCACCACCCGCAGTCTGATTCCCTATCAGGACTCCTTCCTGGTGAAGCTGTTTGATTCTGCAGGCTTTCTCTTTGTCGGTCAAGACATCTATGGTGATTCCCTGTTGGTCTTTACTCCCTGGGCTGCCTGTGGTATCGCCGTTTTGACTGCGGCCCTCATTGCCGTGGCCATCGGTATTCCGGTCCTCAAACTCAAGGGGCATTATCTGGCCATGGCTACTCTCGGATTCGGGATTATCGTCTACCGGATAGCCCTGGCTACTGAGTATTTTGGTGAGGCCGACGGGATCTCAGAGGTCCCTGCCTTTGTCCTCTTGCCGGGCCTCAGCGTAAGTGGAAGTTTTGGAGATCGAGTCCAGAACTACTATATTGCCTGGGGGCTTCTTCTCATTGGCATGCTACTCCTTCTCAATCTGATGGACTCCCGGGTGGGGCGTGCCCTGCGTGGAATCCACGGCTCCGATGAGGCCGCCGATGCCATGGGGGTCAACACAGCTCGTTTCAAGCTGCAAACCTTTGTTCTTTCCGCCGTTTTTGCCGCTATTGCCGGCGTCTTTCTCACCCATTACAACGGCGGAATAGGACCATCCGAGGCCGGGGTGATGAAATCGGTACGCTATGTGGCTATTGTGGCCGTGGGTGGCATGGCCAATCTCTGGGGAACTTTGCTCATGGGGATAGTGCTCAATTTTTTCTCCCTGCGCGGAAGTTTCGGGTCCTATGATGATGCGGTCTTTGGTCTGATCCTGATCCTGATTATGCTTTTTGCTCCCAACGGTATTCTGAGCATCAATATCCGCTCCTGCCTGAGACTGCTGCCAGGTAGAAACAAAGCGGACAGGGAAGGGGAGGTATAAAAAGATGGCACTCTTGGAACTCAAACAGCTACATAAGCGATTTGGCGGTCTCCATGCCGTCAATGATGTCTCTTTTCGGGTGGAGCCAGGCCAGATTAAGGCGGTGATCGGACCGAATGGAGCAGGCAAGACGACCCTCTTCAATATGATTTCCGGCACCTTTCCCGCCACTTCCGGGTCCGTATTTTTTCAGGGAAAGGACTTGAAAGGGAAAAAACCTTTTCAAGTCGCCTCGTTGGGAATGGCCAGGACCTTTCAGAACATCAAGATGTTCAATGGCATGACTGCCCTTGAAAATGTTATGGTTGGACGGCATGTCCGATCCCATGCAGGGTTTCTTGCTTCGATGTTCCGTATGCCCTGGACCTGGAAAGAGGAGAGGGATATCCGGGAAAAATCCATGGAGCTCCTGGCCTTGCTGGAGATTGAGGAACATGCCCACACCGATGCCGTGAGTCTTGCCTTCGGCCAGCAGCGGGCAGTGGAGCTGGCTCGGGCCCTGGCCCTGGAACCCTCACTCCTTCTTCTCGACGAACCGGCCGCTGGGCTGAATATCTATGAAACTGCAGAGGTTGGCCGTCTGATCACCAAGATTCGCGATCTTGGGATCACGGTCCTGCTGGTGGAACATGACATGTCTCTGGTCATGGATATCTCCGATGAGATTGTGGTCCTCTGTTTTGGAGAAAAAATTGCTGAGGATGTGCCGGCAACCATCCAACAGGATCCAGAGGTCATTAAGATTTATCTCGGGGAAGAGTGATGGCTGATCTCTTCAGTTATCGGAATTTGTTTTTGAACTAGAAAATTATGCTGAAAATTCGCAACCTCCAATCCGGATACGGAAAGATCAGGGTCCTCAAGCATGTCTCCATGCATGTGGACCCAGGTGAAATCGTGACCATCATCGGGGCCAATGGGGCCGGGAAAACCACTCTCCTCTCTACCATTGCCGGTCTGGTCAAGGCCACCACCGGCGAGGCCGACTTCAAGGGTACCAATACCCTGAAAGTCAAGGCCGATGCTATTCCTGCTCTGGGATGTGTGATGGTCCCTGAAGGGCGTCAGGTCTTTGCGGCCATGACTGTGGAAGAAAACCTCCTTCTTGGCGGTCATGTCCTCCAGAAACAGGGAAAGCAGGTCCTGGCCGATCTTCTGCAACATCAGTATGAACGTTTTCCCATCCTTCGTGATCGCAGGGAACAGCTGGCAGGAACCCTTTCCGGAGGCGAGCAGCAGATGCTGGCCATAGGCAGGGCACTCATGTCCAAACCCTCGCTGGTCATGATGGATGAGCCTTCAACCGGGCTTGCTCCCCTGATAGTCAAAGAGATTTTTCAGATCATTGTCCGTTTGCGGGAGGAAGGAAACACCGTACTTCTTGTGGAACAGAATGCCAAGGCTGCCCTGGGGATTGCCGATCGAGGCTATGTCATGGAGACTGGCAAAATAATTCTTCAGGGGCCTGCAGAAGATCTTTTAGCCAATCAGGATGTCCAACGCGCTTACCTGGGGCGTGAGAGGACGGAAAAACAATGAATTTGCTGACAGAAAGTGAACGAATATAAAGCACTGCTAAACAGTTACAGAGGGGTTGTTTGCCAATTATTGGGTATTATCTGAATAGGTACTCGCTTTCCATATAAAATTTAAAACTTAAAACTACTGATTAATTATGTATTGGCAGGAAGATAAAGAATGCATGAGTCGTGGTGCTCTGGAACAACTCCAGTTGGAACGTCTTCAATCTACCTTATATCGGGTCGGCACCCATGTCCCGTTTTATCGGCAGCAGTTCAGCGAGATGAAACTGGATTATGAGGGTTTTAATTCCCTTGAAGACATCCGTAAGCTGCCCTTTACCACGAAGCAGGATCTCCGGGACAGTTATCCGTATGGGCTCTTTGCGGTGCCGCTCAGGGAAGTGGTTCGGGTCCATTCTTCATCCGGGACGACTGGTCAGGCCACAGTGGTGGGGTACACCAAAAATGATATCAAAAACTGGTCTGATCTGGTGGCCCGTGTCCTCTGTGCTGCCGGCGTCACTGCCGATGATGTCATCCAGATTGCCTTTGGCTACGGTCTCTTCACCGGCGGCTTTGGTATCCACTACGGGGCAGAGCGGCTGGGGGCCTCGGTTATTCCAATTTCGGCGGGTAACACCAAGCGTCAGATTCAGATCATGCAGGATTTCAAGACCACGGCTCTGGTCTGTACGCCCTCTTATGCTTTGAACATTGCCGATGTCCTCTTTGATATGGGGATTAATCCGGCAGGATTGTCCCTGAGAGTAGGTCTTTTTGGGGCCGAGCCCTGGTCCGAGGCCATGCGTCGGGAGATTAATGAAAAACTTGGCATCAGGGCCACCGATAATTACGGACTTTCCGAGGTCATGGGACCTGGGGTGGCCGGAGAATGTGAAGAATGTAACGGCCTCCATATCAATGAGGATCATTTTTTGGTGGAGATTCTTGACCCGGAAACGCTGGAGCCGGTGGCGGAAGGCGAAGTGGGGGAACTGGTGATAACCACACTCACCAAGGAGGCCTTTCCCATGATTCGTTATCGGACCAGGGACCTGACTCGTCTCCTGCCCGGACCCTGTCCCTGTGGCCGAACTTTTCGCCGTATGCATCGTATCCTGGGCCGAACCGATGATATGCTGATCATCAAGGGTGTGAACGTCTTTCCCACCCAGATTGAATCCATCCTTTTTAACATAGACGGCACCGAGCCCCATTATCGAATCATTGTTGAGCGCGAAAACCATCAGGATCGTGCGACAGTGATGGTGGAGGTCAAGGAGTCCCTGTTCTCCGATCAGATGAGCAAACAACGGGCCCTCATCGATACCATTAAAAAACAGCTCAATTCCGAGCTGGGTATCAGCGTCGAAGTCAAGCTTGTAGAGGAGAAGACCCTGGAACGTTTTGAGGGCAAGGGCCAACGCGTAATCGACAAGAGAAAGATTTGAATTGTGCTGGAGCTTATCCCCGTTACGGGGAAGCTTCTTCACAATAGAGAGTTTCTAAAACCTGCAGGTATCCTTCGGGAACTGATATGAATCGATTAAACAATAGAAGTAATGACAGCCTGCGAGAGATTTCGCTGGAGTGGGGTTTTCAGCCCGGAGCCGATGCCTCCCTCCTCATCCGCATGGGCGGCACCCATGTTTTGTGCGGGGTGAGTATAGAAGAACAGGTACCGCCCTTTCTCAAGGATACCGGGAAGGGCTGGATTACGGCAGAATATGGGATGCTGCCCTGTGCCACCTCGTCTCGTTATAAGCGTGAGAGTGTCGGCGGGCGATCAGGGCGGACTTCTGAGATCCAACGCCTCATCGGTCGCAGTCTGCGCATGATGGTGGATCTGGCAAAAATCGGTGAACGAACCCTGCGTGTGGACTGCGATGTCTTAAACGCCGACGGTGGAACCCGCACGGCTTCCATCACCGGAGGAGCCCTGGCCCTGCGCCTGGCCCTGCTAAAACTGGTGGCCAACGGACGATTGGCGGAAATGCCGGAAATATTGCCGGTGGCGGCAATATCCGTAGGAGGTATCGACGGTGAACTCTGCCTTGACCTTGATTATTCCGAAGATTCCCGGGCCGAGGTCGATGCCAATTTTGTCATGAGTGGTGACGGCAGATGGATCGAGATCCAGTCCACTGCGGAGGGAACTCCCTTCAGTGGTGAAGACTTTCAGGCCATGACCGCTTTGGCTGAAAAAGGGATTAGAGAGCTCTTCGAGCTCTGGAAATAAAGATGGCGTGTGGGGTTAGGCTGCTTTTGCGAATTGTCCGCTGGTGGGCCTTGGTTGTCCTGAAAAACCAGGTGTTGAGGAGCAAAGAGGATATGGCTTGCATCCCCTTCCATTGTCTCAGGAGAACACAGCATGTTCGGAGTCGTTGATCTGGGTGTTTTTGTCCTTGCCGGATTGCTCCTCAATATCACTCCTGGTGTGGATGTCCTCTATGTCACCAACCGGAGTGTTGTCCAGGGCAGCAAGGCTGGAGTGGTTGCTGCCTTAGGTGTCGGGGCAGGATGTGTCGTTCATGTCCTGGCTGCCGCCCTCGGCCTCTCTATGATCCTGGTCTCTTCTGCCCTGGCCTTTTCGGTGATCAAATATGCGGGGGCGGCCTATCTCCTCTACCTGGGAATAACCACCTTCCTCAGTCTGCAAGAGAAGAAGGGCCGAGAGCCGCGATCATCTTCTCCGTTGCCCCTGCTGAAAATTTTCTGGCAGGCGGCCCTGGTCAATATTCTTAATCCCAAGGTGGCTCTCTTTTTCATGGCACTCCTGCCCCAGTTTGTCTCTCCTAGGGCAGAAAGTCCAGCCTTGGCCTTTCTTTTCCTCGGGGCCCTCTTTAATGTGAACGGTACCCTGGTCAATATTCTCTTTGCCCTCTTTGCCTCGACCCTGGCCCTCAAAATCAAACCTGGCACCACACTGCCCCGCCTTCTCAAGTCCCTGGTCGGGGGGCTCTTTGTCGTTCTTGGTCTTCGCCTGGCCCTGACTTCTTAATGTGCTGTTGCTTTCTGATTCTGTTGTATTTGTGGCTGAGGCAGACACGAATCAGAGCCTCGTTTTAATCCCCCTTTCTCCTCCCCACATCGGTGGTCATGATGGCTGGCAGGGATGCTGGTGCCGGGCACTGGCTTTTGCGCGCGCTCAGCTTATCTGGGATTGGGCTGTGGCGGAGGGGCTGAAGCAGCTTCAGCCTGGAGGGTGGGCTCTTCCTTGTTGTCGTCTCTGAGGTGTGGTGAACATTCGGCCATAGCTGCCTGTGACCCCTATGGCCGAATGTTCAGTCTGCCCTTTTGTTCTCTTGTCTACGCAGCGTGGGGTTGGAAATTGGATGTACCCAGTTTCTGCTAATGAGCAATTGGGGTTAAGGACGAATTGCCCGGACATGACCTCGTTTCTTGGGAACATATTGACGTTCCGGGTCACAGTTGTCATCCAGTTCCCAGGTGCCGACCCGATCCTCAAGGTCTGCCTCGCCTGACCAGTATGTTCCTTCCGGGTCCAGATTACAGTTTCCGTTTTCGTGGAGATCGAAGATTATATAGAGATCGTAGAGTTCTGAGATCATGGGCAGTCGCCAGTCATGATAGCCACCTTCTTCCAGGTTGGCGCTATAGCTTTGGGCTTCTGCCAGAGATTTGATGATCTCCTGACTGCTTTCCACTTGCCACATTTTCCCTGTTTTGGTGTCCTGACAGATGCCATTGCCCATATCAACAAGTCTGGCCCCGGAAGTCGTGGTCCCCTCTGTTGCCTGGTTGGAATGATTCGCACATCCACTGACGAGTTGTGAGAGCAGGATCATCAGGAGGATCGGGAATACTCGCAGGGGCTGCCGGCCTGCTTGTTTATAATTCCAGGGCAGTTCCCTGGTGTTGGCGATATTCATCTTTCTACTCTTCATCATGGCACACCTCCAGTATGCGGCGATCATTTCAGTACCGACCATACGGTACAATTTATGTCAAAAAAAATCTTCCTACTTCTTGCACTCAAGCAACGAATGAATGACGAGAATACAGTCCTCAAGTCCTTCTTTGTTTTTATAGAGCCGTGAAAGCATGATGCCACCTTCGAGGATGGCGACGATGGCCGTTGCCAGAGAAGTGCTTGGAATCTTGCTGTTCAGAAGGCCGCTGCTGGCTGCCTGCTCTAATTCATACTCGATCTTTTTCGCCCAGTGGCTGAAAATATCTTGAACAATCTTGCCGAATCTGGAGTTTGAGTCGGTCATTTCCAGGGCTGTATTGCCAAAGAGACAGCCGCCGACAAAGTTTTTTTGCTGTATCAATGTCAGGATCGAGTTACAGGAGTGGATGATTTTGAGAACTGGGTTTCCTCCGACGAGGGAACTCTCAAGAATCTGAAAAAACTCATCTCTGGCATCAATGAGCACAGCAAGGCCAAGTTCTTCTTTGCTTGGGAAATAATAATAGAGGTTTCCCTTCTTTACTCCAGTGGCAGCAATGATTTGACTGATGCTGGTGTTTTGAAATCCCTGGACAGTAAAAAGTTTGCGGCTTTCTGTCAGGATATGTTTTTGGGTTTCTTGACCTTTACTGAGCATATGAGGGTTCACCTTTTTGAAACTGACCGTTTGGTACATAATAGAGGGTGTTCACTCAAAAGGCAAGATTTTTTTCAATGCCTTTTCCTGCCTGCGGCCTGCGCTTTGATTTTTTTCAGGCCGCCAAGGCAGGAACTACTGGGGTTGCTTACCGGTTCCATTTAAAGGTTCACTGCAGAGTGGCGGGCCGACGATTAATGAGGTAGATGCCGGAAAAGACAAGGGCACCGCCGATGAGCAGAGAACTTCCCAGATGTTCGCCCAAGAGCAGGACGCCAAGCAGCACACCGCTGACCGGGACCAGGTTGACATACATGGCTGCCCTGCCTGCCCCGAGTTTTTTCACCCCATCGTAAAACCAGATAAAACCCAAGGTGGTGCCGAAAAAGGCAAAGTAAAAGAGACAGCCGATTCCTTGTCCGGTCAGCTTGTTGATCTCAACCAGGTGTCCGCTGCATAGGGTTACAATGACGAGAAAAATGGCACCGAGGCTGCAGGAATAGGCCACCACCACCAGGGGCTGGATATTTGTGAGGAGCTTTTTGCCGATGAGAGTGTATGCGGACCACGTCAAGACGCAGCCCACTATGTAGAGTTCGCCTGCTCCTCCGCTGTTTCCCTGAAAGAAAGAAGCCGGATTTCCTCTGGAGATGACGATCAGGGCTCCGCAGACAGCCAGGAGCATACCTGCCCCTCTTAAAAGGCTGCACCGTTCACCCAGAAAGAGTATGGCCAGAAAGGCAGTCACCACAGGATTCGCGGCAATAATCATAGACGCCCGTCCTGCCTCCACGGTCTGGAGGCCGGTAAAAAAGAAGATGTTATAGGCAAAGACACCGGTCAGCCCCAGCAGGGTCATGGCCCCCCATTGTCTTCTGTTGAGTCGGGGCAGGGAGCGATCCCGAATAAGGATCGTTATGAGGAGCATGGCTGAGGCGAGGATGAAACGGAAGGAGGAGGCAGTCAGTGGATGCAGCTCCTCAGCCAGCATACGTCCGGCAACAAAGGTGCCGCCCCAGAATATCATGGTCAGGACCAGGCGGATATGGACACTGCGGGAAAGAGTATCTTCAGATATAAGAGTCAAGTTGTAGGCCTTAGGATGATGAGTGATTAAATCAATTCCTTATACTTGAATCTTTGTGAATGGCAAGGAACTTCTTTCTCTGTCCCTAACCCGCAATAAGGGGCAGGACAGGGCAGAAAAATGCTGCGAAAATGGGACCAGTCGATAGGTGGAGATGATGCTTTCAGTTACTGGTTCTTGGAGGACGAAACTCTTGGAGGAGAAAATGAAAAAAGACAAGACCAACAGGCTTGGCGGCGGACAAGGGCGAGGTGGGCTGTCAGCACTGAGGAGAGGAAAGGGGCAATCGCCGAATTGGCAACAATGGCGGCGATGCTCCGGGGGGGCCCTGTGATTGCTGTAGGGGAAGGAGCGAGCAGTTCGTCTGTGCAGAATATCTTTTCAAGGAGACGGCTGCTGAGGGGATAGGCTCCTAGTCCACCTGCTGCTCCTTCGTATCCATCACCTTTCGTATTATCTGAGCCAAATCTTTCTTGATCATAGGTTTCATGACATATTCACGAATTCCTACGGATTTTGCCTTATTCCCACTCATTGTTTCACTGAATCCGGAGCAGAGAATAACTGGCAGCTCAGCTCTGAGTTGCATTATCTCCGTGGCCAGTTGTATACCCGTAAGTCCTGGCATTGTCAGATCGGTGATGAGAAGATCAAATGATTCAGGTGCGTTGACAAAGGCCTGCAATGCTTCTTCGCTGTTGGTGAAATCTGAGACCTGATAGCCAAGTTTTTCTAACATTTGCTTTCCCATCTTGACTATTATTTCTTCATCATCCACCAACATGATTCTTTCATGACCAGTAGGGATTTGGGCGTTACTATCGTTTTCAGGAGCATGTTTTTTTTCTTCAACAACTGGAAAATAGAGATGGAAGGTGGTGCCCAGGCCTGGCGTACTTGTAACAGTAATTCCTCCCTTACAGAGTTTTATAATCCCATGTACTACGGAAAGTCCAAGCCCTGTACCTTTTCCCATGGGTTTGGTGGTAAAGTATGGCTCGAAAATTTTTTCCATGGTTACTCGGTCCATGCCCACACCGTTATCGCTCACTTCAAGCCTCACATAGGGACCAGGATCCAGATTGATAGTGGATCCCAGTTCCTTTGAGCCAAGTTCGACCTGATCCAAAGAGACGGATAAGACCCCACCAGTCTTTTTCATGGCGTAGAAGGCATTGGTGCAGAGATTCATGATGATTTGGTGTACCTGGGTAGGATTAGAAAATATTGGCCCACACTGTGGATCAATTTGTTGTTCAATTTTGATAGTGCTCGGAATGGAGCCCCGTAATAATTTGAGCGCCTCTTTGAGAACTGGCTGAATTTTAAAAGGTTTCCACTCTTGCTCTGTCTGGCGACTGAAGGTGAGAATCTGAAAAATTAATTCCTTTGCCCGGTTGGCGGCGGAAACGACTTCCAGGATATCAGAAACAGCAGGGCTGTCAGGCGGTAGATCATCCAGTGCCATCTCGGAATAGCCAAGAATAGGGGTGAGAATGTTGTTGAAATCATGCGCAATGCCGCCAGCCAAGGTGCCGATGGCTTCCATCTTCTGTGCTTGTCGGAGCTGCGTTTCGAGTGCGTTTTTTTCCCCTTCCGCCTGCTTTTGATAACTAATGTCGCGGAAATACCATACCCGGCCCAGGTAGCCGCCGTCTGGTCCGAACATGGGTGAGGAATATCTGTTAAACACCTGCTCATCTTTTAAGATAATTTCATCGAGGCTTTTCTCATTTTGGTGTTTATAAAGGTATCTGACTTGTTGGAGATAGTGTTCCGGTTCGACAAGTTTTTCGAGAATTGCCTGCAAGACCAATGTATCATTTTTAGAGGCACTAACTTCTTCAGAGATGCCCCACATGGTCAGAAAACGCTGATTGTGGGAAATAATCTTGCCATTTTTGTTGACGACCATAATGCCATCAAGTGACGTTTCCTGCTGGGTTGAAAGGATTAGATTTTTAAATTCCAAATCCGCAAGCACTTCTTGTCGCAGCTTGAGCGCCTTGACCGCCAGATAGATCTGGTACCAAGCCAAGAGAAAGACGAAGAAAAGGATAGTGACCGAGGCGATGAGTAATTTTTTCGTCATTAAGGCAATTTCCGACTGGACATCTTCAAGATATATTCCTGTGCCGATTATCCATCCCCAAGGTTTATATTCTTTGATGAATGAGAGCTTGGGGACAATCTTGGATGGGTCGTCCATCCACTGCCACATGTATGGGATGTAGCCTTCTTCATCCTTCCTGACTTTTTTGATAAACTCCATCAAAACCTTGGTGCCGCTGGGGTCAACAAAATTGGACATGTCTGTTCCTTCCAGGTCCGGTCTGTAGGGATGCATGATAAGGGTCGGAGTGAAATCGCTGATCCAGAAATAGTTTTTGTTGTCATCTCCATAACGCACCGATTTCAAAATGTGGGCGGCTATTCCCTGTGCCTCTTCGAGACTGAAGGTTCCGGTGTTGACTTCCTGGTCAAAATGCTGAATCACATACCAGGAAGATTGGACAAGTTCCTTTGAAATCTGTTTTCTATCTTCAAGTAAGCTCTTTTCATAGCTTGGTATAAAGAGATAAAATGAGGAGAAAATGAAGAGGGAAACAGCAACCAGGGCAGGGATGACGATACGGGCCATCTCTTTTAAGTTGTTTACATTGTTGTCACTCATAGGTCCTTTGTCCGTCTCTGGGATGGAGGATTGTTTCAGTTAGGTTGTAGATAATTTTATCCTATCTGACTTAACAATGTAAATCAGTATTAGTATTAATTTTACATCAGTACTGCCAAAAGTGAACCCGAAAATTTATTGTACTAATCGATATGTGGAGAATGTGCTGTTCTTTAATTGTCTCCAGGGAGTGATGGAGTCTACCTCAGGCAGATCAGGGGAGAATTGGTCTGAATTGCTCCAGCCTGGTAGTTCGAATAAGGCGCCTTCTCTCTTTTACCAGATGAAGGCTGACAGTAGTGCCTTCTCCGGCCTCGGAGGAAACGGTCAGGGTACCCCTCTGTTCTTCAACAATCTTCTGGGCAAGGGTCAGGCCCATTCCTATGTGTTTTGTTTTACTTGAATAAAAATGACCAAAAACATGTTGGAGGGTGTCGCGGGGAATTCCTATTCCGTAATCGGTAATGTTGATCACATAGGGCAGGGCAGGGTCATTGGAGTGGGTAATTTGCAAGAGAACAATTTTTTCTTCTGCAGTGCTATGATACGCCTCACAGGCATTGATTATAATAGTTTCCAGGGCCTCCAGCATAAGGCCCTTGTCAAAGAGAAGATCTTCACCCACTAACTCTTTATCATATTCGCTGATCCACTTGCAGCCATATGCCTCCACTTTGTGACGGAGGGTTGTTTCTGCCATACCAATGAGGTCCGTCATTGGCAGACGTTCAGGCATCGGGCAGCGTAAGCTGATAAAGTTGTTCAGGGTATCGAGTAATTGCTCTAGACGGTTTGCTTCACTTCTTATGGTTTCAACTTTCTTGGAGGAGGAGCCTTTGCAGTCGAGGCGCTTGGCTAATCCCCCTATGACCATGACCGGATTACGAATCTGATGACTGATATTGTCGATGAGACGGCCAAGAAAGGCAATTCGTTCCGAACACCTGAGGGAATGCTCGATAGCCTTCAGGGCAGTAAGGTCATGAATGGCAAAGGCCATGCCCCACTGATTGTTATCCCACTGGAAGTATGTTCCGGAAATCATCCCCATGAAGCTGGTTCCGTCCGGCCGCCTCAACATGGCCTCACCCTCGAATTCACGTTCATTGCGGATAATATGAAGGATGTTGGCGACCAAAATATTTTTATCATCCGGCATAAAGAGATTGAAAAAATCACTCTTTTTCAATTCAGTTATTGAGACACCGAACATTTCTGCAGTACGGCTGTTGGTAAAAACAATCTGATTATCTGAGTTAATAACAATGATGGCGTTATGGATGATGTCCAGTAAGTCACTGATCAGTTTGGGCTCAAAATGTATTGTTTTTGCAGTCATATTTCAACTATGCCTTCTTGAGTGAACATGTTGGTGAAGGGAATTTCACCCCCCAGGGGGGTACTGTACTGAGTGCCGGCTTACCGTTCATCACCGGGGGGAGTCCCTTTTCCCTCCCGCGGCTGATCGTTGTCGGTGAGCACCCGAACGGGTGAATGGCAGGCAGGTTAATCAGCAGGGGGGCCACTCTGTCTGATCACCCGTTAATGTCGGCCTCGGTCGTCAGCAAAGCTTAAATCTTTTTTTACAATGATATACTAAAGATATCAAAACATCCGCTTGAAGATCAATGTTTTTTAGTGAGGTGTCTGCCAGTCGTTTTACTGTAATCAGGGGTAGATTGGCTATGACTGGAGAGTGGATGGGGAATGCCTGTGCTCCACGACATGCATTTACTGGATAAAGAAATGAGAAAAGAATAGAATGGAATATCTCCCTTCTCCAATGGCCTCAGGGACAGGGAAGGGAAGAAGTGTCTCTGGTAGCTGGCCATCAGGCGCTGATGTGCCTGGGAATGAGAAAATCATTGTGATCTGGACAGAGTAAATGCATGGACGTATGGCAATGAACGGTTTGACTCCTCTCCTGCTGATGGCGGTGCTCGGCTATGCCCTTTTTCTCGTTTTTTTGTATTTCTATCAGGGGCGGCTGCTGTTTCAGCCCAATCTTCCCTCCCGGGCCGTGGAGAGATCGCCTTCTGCGCTGGGCCTGATCTATGAGCCTATCGAGCTGGTAACCAGCGACGAGATTCACCTCGATGGCTGGTTCCTTCCCGCCCTTGAAGAACGAGGGGTCATCCTCTTCTGTCATGGCAATGCGGGTAATATTTCTCACCGCCTTGATTCACTGTTTCTCTTTCACAGGATGGGGTACAGCACCCTGATTTTTGATTACCGGGGCTACGGTCGCAGCCAGGGTCGACCTTCTGAGGCGGGAACCTACCTGGATGTCGAGGCTGCCTGGAGATACCTGACCCGGGAGCGCTTTATAGCTCCGTCTCGTATCATCCTCTTCGGTCGTTCGCTCGGTGCAGCCGTGGCGGTCCACCAGGCAGTCATCCATTCCCCCGGCGCATTGATTGTTGAGTCAGGTTTCACCTCTGTGCCTGATATAGGAGCGGAACTGTATCCTTTTCTGCCCGTCAGATTGTTGAGTCGCCTCGACTACAATGTTCAGGAGCAGCTGCCGCGGGTGTCGTGCCCGGTACTGGTGGTGCACAGCCGGGATGACGAGATAATTCCTTTCAGGCATGGCAGGGCACTGTATGCAGCAGCCAATGAACCAAAGCAGTTCCTGGAACTCCGCGGCGGCCATAACGATGGTTTTCTTCAGGCTGGTGAGGCCTATACGCAGGCGCTGGCTAACTTCTTGTCAGCGTCGGTCAAATGAGACTTTCATTGTATTTCTCTATGGTGCCGGACATTATCTGCCCGCACCACCTGTTCCGTATGGTCAGAGGCCCAGCGGAACAGGGCTTTTGCTTTCTTGAAGCTTTGTCTGAGAAAGTGATTCTCTATCGTCTGTTAGCTGAGGCATTCCCACCCGGGGGGTGGGAATGCCAATTATTGGCTATTACCTGAACAGTTGCCTTTTATTCTTCATTACAGACTGATAACAGCGGCATCGGAACAGAGGTTGATGAGTTCCACGGCGGTAGCCATTCTTGCTCGATCGATCAGGTCATCTTCAAAAATCTGTCGACTTTTGGCACATGGTGTACAGGCAAGGATAGGGACATCATGGGCCTGGAGGTAGGTCATCAGATCATCGGCAACATCTCCGGTTGCAGCCTGGAGATGATTGATCATTCCTTTTTTGACAAGATAAACGGCCTCGTCAAGGAGGAAGAGGGAAACGTTTTTTCCCTCCTTATGGGCAATTGTAGCCAGATGTATTGCTCGGCTTGACCTGTTTGGATTATCTGTGCCGCATGAACAGACAATAACAACGTTGTTACTCATGGTTGGTTCTCCTTTTCTTGAGTTCCCTTGGTATGGTAGCCAGATCTTCCTGATAATAACAGAGAATAAATGGCAGTTTGTTTTTTTCAAAACAGAGGTGCAGGTCGGCCCGTATCAAGGGCCTGCTTCTTCCTCTTGAATCGTAGTTGGGTTATTTCTCTTTCCCTATAATTGCCGGGAGAACTGTCGGCCACGAGAAGTTTTTCACAATGAGCTCGTAGCAGCCCATGTCCACTGTTGCTGTACTGTCGTGGTTACCGTCCCATATACGGAAGTTTCCATCAAGGTCAGGGGTTGTCAGATAGGGGGCGTTGTTGTCACCAGTGTCGATAGCGGGAGAGCCGTTCTGCAGACGAAGATCCCAGTTGTCTGCTTCCCCTGCGGTGTCAACAAACAAGGGAGTCGTGTTGATAGTGTTGCCGCCATCTGTCATCAAAGAGCTGGCCACGCCACCTTCGATGTCCGAGTAGCTGACTGTACCGGTGCCGGATTCTTTATAGAGTCCATTGCTGCCGTTATCCCAGAAAATTGAATTGATGACTGTTATTCCCTGGACACGGTTATGGATGGCGCCGCCGCTCACCGCCGCGCTGCTTGATCGGTTGCCGACAAAGGTACAGTTGGTGACGGTGGTATTTTGAGCTGTCAACACTGAGGAATCGTAGACGGTGATGGCTCCACCAGCTCCGCTGCCGCTGTATCCTGCCCTGTTGTTGATAAAAAGACAGTTGCTGATATTGGCACTTGTGTCCCAGAGAGATATTGCCCCTCCCCAGTGATAGGACTTGAATCCGGAAAAAACAGAATTTTCCAGTGCCAAGGTTCCCGCGCCATAGCCGCTGTCAAGGGCTGAGTTTGGATAAAAACCAATGGCAGTATAGTCTGGGGCCGTGAATAGGGATCTGGTTATACGGGGTGAACAGGAATAATAAATAGTACTGCCGACAAGTCCCGGGTAACTGGCATTGCCGCATATATTCCCCTCAAAGAGGGTATTATCAATAATCGGAGCCATGGATTTGTCACCACCCGGCTTGTCGGCAATGAACATGGCACCACCGCCGTAGGCCTGGTTATCCTTAAAACGCCCTTCTGTCAGCTCGAAAAAACAGTTGCTATACATACCGCCACCATAGGATCTGTTACTGCTGTCGATAACGGTCCTGTTGTCTTCAAAACTGATATGATGCAAGGTCAGATTGAGCTCGCCACTGTTTTCAGTATAGGCCAGCAGACCGGCGCCATTTCCGCCGCCGCTCGTTATCATACCGTTCTCCAGTTGTATGTATTCCATTGCAAAATCAAAGCTGACAGCATCGGCGTGAACAGACAGCACCCTGCTTGTTCCCTTGCCGTCAAGCTTGGTGACAGGGGCCTCAAAGGTTTTCTGCTCCGTGTAGGTACTGTTCCAACTTCCGGAAAGGGTCGTTTTCATGCCGTCGTTCGAGACCGATCCGTATTCGTAGGTGTCAGCACCGGTTGTGGAGGCATCATATTCCCCTGCCATCAGATAAAGGGTGTCTTCTGATCCATTTGTACGGGCAAGATCAAGTGCGGCCTGCAGATCCATGGGACTTGCGATACTGCCGTCACCGCCGCCGGGAACTGAGACATAGATGTCCGCAGACCAGGCAGCTTGTGCGGAAAGAAAGACCAAGACAAGACTCCATGATAACTCCTTTTTCCTCCCTGTTTTTTGACGCATCATCATAACTCCTTGTTTTGTTGTTTGCTGCTGGCAGCATTTTTTAAAGAAAGTGTTTCTTGATGATATCCTGCTCAAAATGAGCAACTCAATCTGTCTATGTCGGGAACGCATTGCAATGTTGTCGGAGTCGTCAGTCCTGTTGGGACCTTTTTTCTTCTCTTGTTCCGGCGAAGACCGGGTTCCAGAGTAGGTCTCCAGACCTGACCAGTTGTTTGTAACGGTCAAAAGGCCAGACTTCTGAACAATAAAAAGGCCGGGCCGCCCTGTTTACTTTGGCAGCCCGGCCAATTCATTGCTGAATTCCGAGGCTTTCCGTCCCTGCCTTGCGACAGGTTTGGCTCTATTTTATAAGCATTGCCATAACAAATAATCTTCTGGGTATAATATACTACCTCTCGCCAAGAGACAATGCCACGGCGTGACAAACTGTACAAGTAGTGAACCAACAGTGTTGCCAACAGGTGAGGCAGGCCATGAGCATAAAAATCAAGCTCTTCGGGTCTGTCTTCTTTTCTGACCGTTGGATGGAATGGATTTGACCTCCTGCACAGGATACGCGATAATGATACTGTTCGAGCTGTGGAGAGGTCTCAGTGGGTGTTTTTTTCTTTTTCAGACTCCACGGCTGGATCTGGCAGGTTGGGTACTGATTGTTCCCTGTTTCATTGCTCTTTTTTAATCTGGGCGCTGGCAAGGCTTGTCGTCTGGGCAGGAAGGCCAGACCATGGGATTTTCTTTTATTCGTTATACAAATGACAAATAATGTTTCTCTAACAAATCGATTTGTGAGGAATACAAGAGTATGTCAGTAAGAAAGAAGATTCTGATCTTTGCCACCACATTTTTGATTCTTTTAAGCCTTGGTATTTTTACTGCTGTCACAAATCATCATTTCATTCAAAGATTTCATAACGAAATGGAATCGATTGCCATTCTCCAGAAGCAGTGTAGTGATATCAAATGTGCTATTGAAGATACAATAATGATACCCCATGATTATCTTATTCTCGGAGATGAAAAGGGGAAAAATGATTTTTCTTTGTCAATTGAGCGTGTCAGGGAAAATATTAACAACCTGAAGCAGCTATTGCTTTCTTCTGGAGAAGAGTATTCATCTGATATTTTCAAGTCATTTCCTGACAGTTATCAACGTGTCAGCGTACTGGAGAAAGACTTGCTTGAATTCGAGCGAATTGTTGCAGATATTTTTGCGCTGCAACAGCCTCAGAGCAATGAGGCCGCTGCGAGCTTAATGATATCGCTGGATGCCTTCGGCCAGGAGATTAAAGACAAAATTGCCGGTGAGAATACTATTTTTATTGATCTCTTACATCAGAATCTGAAGGCCCTCAGTGAAAGAGAACATTTATTGTACGTAAAAGTTCAATTCATGGAAAGTATTATTCTCTTGATCGGTCTCCTTTTGAGCTTCTATCTTTATCAAAGTATTATCAGACCAGTCAATCATCTGCTCAAAGTAACCAGAGCAATTGGTGCAGGCAATATGTCGGCCAGGGTCGAGCTGAGTAGTGTCGATGAATTTGGCGAACTGGGGCGATCCTTTAACCATATGCTTGAGGAACTGACAATTACCTATGAACGGCTGAACTCTATTTTCCAGGGATCTGGGGATGCCATGCGGGTCATTGATAAAAACTTTACTGTTCTTCAGGTGAATAATGAGATGGCGGCGTTCTGCACTATCCCATTTGCTGAAAATAAAGGGATGAAATGTTATGAGCAGTTCAGTAGCAAGCACTGTCATTCTGAAACATGCACCCTGCGTCAGATGCTCGATGGCAAAAAGAGAGTCCAGAGCGAGACAGTTAAACAGACCACCTCCGGAAAGTTGATCCCGGTGGAGATGGTCGCCACCCCATTTTCTGTTGCAGGAAAGATTGTTGGTGTTATTGAATCATTTCGAGATATCAGCGAACGGATAACGGCAGAGAAAGATAAGGAATATCTGCAGGCGCAGTTACTTCATGCTCAAAAATTAGAGTCTGTTGGCCGGCTGGCAGCGGGTATTGCCCATGAGATCAATACTCCCACCCAATATATCGGAACGAACATTGATTTTATGGCTGAAGCCGTAGGGGAAATCAATGAGTTGATTGGTCGGATTCGGGAAATCAGTAAAAACGCTCCTGCAGAAATCATGAAAGCCATTGATGAGGCGCTAGAGAAGGCAGACTGGGAATATCTGGCCGAAGAACTGCCCCAAGCCATCGCTCAGTCCAAGGATGGGATCAAGCGGGTCAGTTCCATTGTTTTGGCAATGAAGGAATTTTCTCATCCGGGTAGCAAGGAAAAGGAATTGTACGACCTCAATCAGATTATCAAGACGACTGTTACGGTGGCCTGTAATGAGTGGAAATACGTTTCAGATGTGGAACTGGATTTAGAGCAAAATCTTCCCAAGATCCAGCTGCTGGCAGATGAAATGGGTCAGGTTATTCTTAATATGCTGATCAATGCCGTCCATACCATCGAAGAGAGGCTTGTTGATACTCCGGATGGTAAAAAAGGTACCATCACCATCCGGACTAAACAGCTTGATCGGAGCATAGAGATCCGTATCAGTGATACTGGCAATGGTATCCCGGAAGAAAACCAATCGCATATATTTGAACCTTTTTATACAACCAAGAAAGTCGGTAAGGGGAGCGGCCAGGGTTTGGCGATCTGCCATGATGTAGTTGTTGATAAACATGGCGGGAGTATTGAATTTGAGACAGAGGTCGGTAAAGGCACTCATTTTATTATCCGCTTACCGCTGTGAGATCATGATCTCATGCTGTTTTTTAGCAGTTCCAACAGGTATGCAGTTGAATTTAGCGCCATAGCTATGGTAACCTGCTAGCATTAAAAGTAAAAAAGTAAGGCGCAGTGCCAAGACCTTTTGAGAAGAAAAGAAACCTTGTCCATTGGCAGATAGAAGAAACGCTTCTCTAAAAGGTGATTTTCCCAGTCCTTTTGAAAAACCAGTCAGCCGTGCCCTTCAAGACGAATACCTGCCACCACCTCCAGGGGTGGCAGGTATTCACCTCTATCGTTGAGGCTGTCCGTCGCTTCGGTTATGGGGGAGTTAAGGCAAACCCTGCATGATTGAAGCGGTCAAGAGGCCATATCCTGCCATAGCCGTCCTGGGTCATTGTCCATACGTGAAGGGCTTCGGAAAATGCCGCTCGTGTACAGGTGCCGAGAAGCTCCGAGGCACTGAAGGACTCGCTGTAGTGTCCTGTTCCGCTGAGTGTATAGGAATGGCTCGGAGTCGGTGTGTCGTTTGTTGGGATCGGCGAGGTACCGACACGGCCTGATGCACTGGCGAGATAAACATTGGTGGTCACAGCCTGCTTCACACTGAAGGAGAAGGTTGCGAAATTGTTCGGATGTCCGGCGGTGAAGCCAAGGGTCACACCCGCAGTGGGGGTTATCTCGTAAAAGCCGCAGGGCGTCGGAGTCAGACCGACTCCGCTTAAGGAATCAAGCTCTGCCTGGCAGCAGTTGTTGTCCACCCGCAGAACCATCCGAAATGCCACGGTATGCATGGCACCGTTTTTGATACGATTGTAATCCGGAGCGGGATTCATGGTTACCGTGCTGGTACCGAAAGGTGCCGCTGTATCGGTTATCTCGAGATCAATATGGATGCCTGCTGCATCCCAGTCGACCAGATCGCCGGTGACATCCTTGAACAGTTCCAGCTTGAGTTCATATTTGCCGGCGCCAGCAAAGGCTTTTGCGCAGGCATCTGCGCCGGTCCCCAGTTTGCTGGTTTCGAAGTGGGCGCTGGCCAGATCCTCGCGCTCATCCATAACCGTCCATTCCACTCCTCCTGCCGGTACCTCTGCCGGTTTGATTTCAAACAGATTCGATTCCATTCCCACCGGTTGCGGGCCAAGGATATAGGGTACGTGGGTGATATCATCACCGGTGACTTTTGCATAGTGACGAATGACGGTGCGGGTCATTGGAATCCAGGGACCGGCTGTGGTGAGCGGGCTGCCGTCACCTTCACTAAGCCGTCGATATGACCAGCGGTAGTAACGGATTCCTTTACTGTGAAGCGTTGTCCGGCTGAACCAGACCCTGGGTTCGAGCTTCCCTCCAAAAGGTTCACCGTCGGTTGTGAGCCCCTCATTGGCAATGGTCGAACCATTTCCATGGATCTCCGACATGCTCACCTTTCGTCCGATGGAGATGATTTGCACCTTGCATCCGACGGGGTCGGGTTCGTCGTCACAGCTGGGTACCCGCTGGTCCGAAATCTCAAGGGTTACTTCACTGCCGCATTTGTAATCCCAGTGCGTGTAACAGGGGATCGGCGGATGATAAACTGTCTCGAATACATTGGTGATCTTATACTCTACCCAGAAGTAGAGATCAGGCTTGTCCCCATTGCAGAGATATTTAATGACTGTTTCAAAGCGACCCAGACCATCTGTTGCAACCACCGCGATTTCGTCACAACGAAAAGTCCACCAGTAAGGCCACAGACAAAGGTAGGGCAGGATCAGCTCCAGGTTGGTGATAAGTGTATTGCGGATGACCCTGGAGGATGAGGACATCAGTTTTGTCGTTACTTCCGGAGACAGAGAAGGAGGAGCATAGCTCAGAGCCTGCATGTCAGGCGGTTCGGGCTGGGGTCCGAGTGCAGCTATGTTCATCCTGGTTGACATGGGTCTGTTGAGATCGATGGGCGACGGATCAGGTTCAGGACGTGGAGGGCGTCGCAGCTCCGGTCTCTCTATCACCTTGATTAATTCATCCCGCAGGCGGAAGACTTCCAGCTCCGGCAGTTCAAATATCCAGCGCCAGAGTTTATCCACCTCACAGAT
>JAHIUA010000062.1 GCA_018817385.1 Pseudomonadota bacterium | reverse complement strand
GGCGACGAAGATGTAGGGGCGCCCTGCTAGCTTTTGAGCCCGAGGTTGAGGAGGAAAGCACTGCAGTTTTGGAGAACTGTAACTCTTCGGAGTTTTTCACATGCCTTATGCTTGCTCAGCCTAACCCTGCAGGGCGTTTACGCATTATACCCGTTTGGGAAACCCGGATATAGCCACTTAAAGAATGGGTTTGTAATTTAAACAATATTTTCTCTGCGCTCTTTTGTGATTACGCGGATATTTTCTTCCTGGCCTTACGGGTTCAGTAGCCATAGAAAATGTTGTCAGCACATCTGACACTATATCTTGTATGGCAGAAGTTGATCTTTGAAAAAGTATCACGATAGTATCTCACATCGTTGAGAGGACTTGAGTGAAATTGACTCTATAATCGTGCATTCTGGTCCTTGTCTTTTCTGCCACATTTTTTTGTGCAGCAAAAGCCAACATTGAAGTTATGTTTTTCGAAAATATTCGGGCATGGAAATCCTGGTAAACAGATAATTCACTTTGGCCTGAAAAATTTTCCAGGTCTATTCGACATTTCATGACCTTGTAGTCTTCCTCGACAGGCCAACGGTCATGGTACAGTTCGGTAAAAAGCTGAAGGGGGTATTTTTCACAATCGATCAATGATGTGATGAGAACTTCAGTTTCTCCAGAGTCTAATTCTACTTTTATGAGACGTAAACGCATCGGGGTGGTGGGCAAATGACGTTTTTTGCACTCATCAAAGGATGTCACAGGTGCCTCTATAGAGACAACTTGTTCACGTTTGCCAGAATCTATGAAATTACGGACAATTTTCCACTTTTAAATGGAAATCCTGGAACAGAAGTGAGCATTGCGAGAAAGGATGAGTTTAAAAAGCCAGAAGGCAGGATAACCTCAATCCAATAAAACAAGATCCCGGTCCGTGAGATGTTCAAAATGAATGGCGGCCATTTCTCTTTCTCCTACACTCTTGGGGTTAATAAGGGCATGGGATGTTATCCGATTGAGAGGATCAAACATTTGAGAAATCCGAGCCATGGGGACAGGGTCACCCTGGCGTGGTTTCCATGTTCCGAAATGATCACTGATCTTCTGGAAATTAGGTAGCTTTACAGTAGAGCCATCAACGGCTTTTAAAAAGAAGCCATTCCATGTTAATGGGCTGAAGTTGTCATTGAAATAATCAACCGATTGTTTGTTTAGTTCGGTAAAAGCTTCATATTTTAACTTCTTCCTTGCTTTGCAGAGAGCAACTTTGCTTACTATATTTTTCGCGACTACAGAACCGGTAATAATCTTGAAGAACTTGTTTAGCTCCGGTTGGTATGAGCTTTTGGTGAGGTTACAGAGATATAGAACAAGGAACGCAAAGGGTAATTGTCTGGTACGGATAAAGTGCCTTGGATCTTTTCTGCTTTGTTCGAGAAATGCCTGAGAATATATTATTTTCTTAATGAAATTAACAAGGTTGGCACAAGTATTGAGAATCAGGTTCTGTGCCAGTTTGACAATAATTTTGAAAAAATTCAGCCATGTCGCTCTCCTTATGCAAGTAGTTGATCCAGAACAATAAAGTGTGTTGGAATATAACATTAACATGCTGTTTTCACAACAGTATTGGGAAGTTTTGGCCATAAGTTAACGACATTGAGTTATAACGTAACATTGTCATATAACTAGATGAAATAACTAAATGTTACAATAAAAAACCCTTCAATTCATTGGTATATTGATTTTGCGAAGAAATCAATATACCATGAAGCGAAGGCCTAAAATGGAAGTTACCAAACAACAAGAAGCAAAATGATTGAATAGTAGAATTTCTTCTTTCATTGGAGTTTTCCAGCTCGGCAATCTTATGACCTGAATCCGTGAAATTATTGCAGTAAGAAACGTCTGCACAATCAAATATCATTTTGAAATATATGAAAAAATATTGCAATATACACCTGTCGAAAAACATCACTCTGCAGGTGAAAAAATGAAACGATTTATTATTGAGCGCTCATCGGATGAATTTTATACCTCTCATTCGGGCCTGGCACTGGTCGGGCTCAGTATCAATCGCTTTACCAGCTTGAACACCAGGCTGAAAAAGGCGATACCCGATACCAAGGACATTACCAACACAGATGTCGTTCGCAGTTATCTCGGGCTCCTCTCGCTTGGCAAAAGCGATTTCGAAG
>JAHIUA010000061.1 GCA_018817385.1 Pseudomonadota bacterium | reverse complement strand
TGTTGACCCTGAGGGATTGAGTCCTGATTATGACAAAGATGGTGATGGCGAGGTTGATGGTAATGCAGACTTGAGCCAACTTGCACCTTCGCCAGATATACCGACTGTATCGGCAAAAGATTTAATTTTAATGGCAACTCCAGTAGTTATGGGACTTCCACCAATGCCAGTAGCTTGGAAAGGCCCAAATAGGCTAGCTGGTTTACGGCTAGGCAAGTCCCTTGCCAGCCAAGCTCAAATGAATGAAGCTGGGACAATTATGGCAGGACGGGGAGCGAAAGTACCGTTTCGGGGTGCTGGACGTGCTGCAAAACAATACGGTGGCAATGCGTCAGACTGGACTAAAAAGACAAGTTCCTCTTATACTGCTCGTGATAATACTCAATTTGAAACCCATTGGGTCGAAAACATCAAGACGAGTCAACGAGTCGAATTTAAGACCAAATTCACAAGAGGTCAATAGCGATGAATCTTATAGGAAAAAGAACATCTGAACGAGCTGAATTGGTTAGTGTGGCAAATGATATAATAAACGGCCAAATACATTTAATTGAAGGGGTCCGAAAAATTTGCTCACTTCGTCATACTGTTGATGATCCTGATAATAGCGTTTTTATGCCAATTCGAGCAATTGAATCAGAAACTGACCATTTCCCACTTGGTGAAATACGCTCTCGTTGTGCTGTAGAATATTTAGAAAGAATAGACGCTGAAATGAAAGATTATCTGGATGAGGCAAAACAAGACATCCTTGATGCCTGCAACGAAATCATTAATACCTTTTCTTAATCAGAAAAGGGTAAGACCCGAAAAGGGAAAAACGGGGGTGAATATTTTTTTTTCTGGTGAAATTGATTTTCCGACTGTACCACTTCACCAGGTAATCCAGCTCCACAATAGAAATGTTTCTATATGGCCTTGATGGCAATGTCCTTGCCACTATTAACAGGTTAGACCGGAGCCGGACAGAATATATCAATCTGAAGACGAGATGATTTTGCAAAGGTCGGGGGACCGGATCGAGGCATCATTGGCTCCCCATGGTTGTTCCTGCTGCTTGACAATAACAACAACTAATCTGGAGGAATAAGGGTGAAGCAATTCGTAGCTGCAACAATTTTCAACCTCCTGTTGTTGGCCCTGCCTGCTATTCTTGCCGCCGAAGAGGTGACATTCTACCACACCGACAACTTCGGCACACCCATGGCCATGACCGATGCGACCGGCAACGTGGTCTGGCGTGCCGATGAACTCCCCTTTGGCGAGGAGTACCAGACTGAGGAGATTCCAGAGCAGAATAACCGACGCTTCCTTGGCAAAGAACTGGACAAGGAAACCGGCCTGATCTACATGGGCGCCCGCTACATGGACCCCAAAACAGGGAGATTCAACCGGCCCGACCCGGTTGGATTGGTCAACCCTACTACCGGCAAGGTTAACCGGGAAATGCTTGTTGATCCCCAGCGCCATAATCGTTATGTGTATGGATTGAATAACCCTTATCGGTATGTTGATCCAGATGGGCTTGATCCTGTTGAATCTGGCGAACTAAGTGCAATCAAAAAAGAAGCTCAGGACGTGGCAGCGAGATGTATCCAAAGATCAGAACAATTTGTTGATTTTGCTGAAGCAGCTGGCTCTGCGGGTATTACTCAAGGAGCCATGGGAAGGTTTGGCAAGCAACAACGATTGCGTGGATTAGCGAATGATCCGAAACTTGGTAAAGCTGATCGTGGCTGGATAAATAATGAAACACGTCATATTAAAAACGGTAACAGAAAAGCCATCAGACTTCCTGGGAATTCTAGAAATTCCAAGCAAGAGGGAAAAGTACTTGCACATCCAAGAGGAAAAAGAGCAAAGGATGGTTTTGGGTACGAGCATGCAAAAATTCAAGATACCGACTTACATAAACTAGAACATAAGCATGAGGGGTATTAGAATAAATGCATAATAAAAAAGTTTCGAATTTACTCTCAATGTCTGGAGATGCACGTAACCTATATTTTGTCCGTAAAGTTGCTGATTTTGAGATTGTATGGAGCCTTTTTGAGGATGGTTGGGCAATGGTTGCTGACGATAATGAGCAAAAAGCCATACCATTCTGGCCTGAAAAGGAGTTAGCAGAATTATGTGCAAAAGGTGAGTGGAGAAATTACCACTCGAAGCAAATAAAATTGGACGATTTTCTTTTAAAGTGGCTGCCAGGGATGATAAAAGATGGACTATCTGTTGCGATCTTTCCAACGCCTAGTGATAAAGGCGTTATTTTATCTCCGACTAAATTGTTATCGTTGCTTGAAGATGAAGTAAAGCAATATGAATGAACAGTTGAATTCACAAAACCCGGACCACCATGAAAAGGCCCTTTGTCAAGGAATATAAATCACCGTCCAAGGCGGCAGCCGTTTTTTATACCACCCATGAAAACCGCATTAAAACCGGGACGGATCTATTTTTTCTTTGAAGGAGCCAAGCTCCCTCTAGGTAACAAAGTTAAAAAGATTAAGAGAATTGAAACCGAGTTTGTTTTTTTTATTATGGTGCCCTTGGAACTTGATTTCATCTCATACCACTGACAAAAACCGTAATCTCTTTAAAACAACCTCATCTGCTTATCTTCCTGGCTCTGTTCCTCCCTGGCAAGGATATCCTCCACCCAGCGCACGCTCAAATCAAACTTGAAGGCCAGCTCTTTCACCTTTGCCCCGCTGTCATATTCCTTGCGGATGGCATCATTGCGGATCTTTAACAGCAGCTCTTCAATGCCACGAATATAGAGGGGTTGGCCTTTAAATACCTGGGCCAGGATCAGGGTAACCTGCACCCCGCTCCCTGGTAGGTATTGCTCCAGACCGCGAGCGATAAAGGCCAGATCTCCGGGGAGGGCATCGATTTCCGGCCAGTACTCTTCCGGAATTTTTACAACCTTACTCAAGTTCAACATCCTCACGGTTAGCCCACTTCTTCAGACTCTCGATAATCCGGTCCAGGTCCACACCATCACACCAGCGCAGGTTGTCTTTACCCGTAATTCGTTTTACATATTTCTGCAGGGCTTGATCGGATTTGTTTTTTACTACACCCTCGTTTCCCAGGGTGATCCACAAGGCCACCACCTTACGCATCTGCCCATCGTCATACTTGGGGCTGATCTTACTGTTGTTCTTACGCTTCACACTAAATCCCAAGGTCTTGAAATGCTCAACCAGGTTGCGGGCCTGGGCCGAGGAAAGCTTGGCAGCTGAATCCTTTTTATAGCGCATCCGGAGGACATCCCGATAAGCGTCATCAGAGAACCCCAGTTCCTTCTTGGCGATATGTATTTTTGCGAGTTCTGCTCTACCTGGTGCCATTATTCCATTTCCTTCATCCGGAGAGCAGGAAAGTCTTCACTCTCAACTGTTCCGTGCTTTGCATCCCATTCCTGCCTGGCCTTCTCCAAAGGATCAATGCCCCTGGGAGCATGGCCGGTATGCCGTGTCCGGTTGCCCTGGGCCTCCTGCTTGCGGATGGTACTTTCCTGGCCTGCATCCTCGCGATCTGCGAGTTCCCATGCTATCTGTCGCAGGTAATTATGATTCGGCATGGGGAGCCGGAGGCTGTCTCTCCGCTCCAGCATCTGCTCCATGGCCATGGCCCAGATCCGAGGCGGGCATGGCCTTGCAACCTTGCCCTGTACCTGGATATGCCCGGCAGCGACCAGGGCGGCGATCTCATCGGCCAGTCGTTTGGCCTTTTTCCAGGTGAGCGCCCGCTTGCCGGGACGAAAAAGCCCCATATAGCCGAGCATTACCTGGGGCAGAGGCGTTGGCAGTTTCACCACAGCCAGCATGGTCTCACGGCACAGGGAATCGTTGAGCCAGGTCTCGGCACTGGCCACACTCCCGCAGCCGGGGCAGATCAGTTTCATACTCGCCTCCAGCGGCACCAGTTGCCTTTCTTATCCTTGCACCAGTTTCCACGCGCCTTCCGGCACCAGGACAAAGGGCAAAGGTCGCCTTGCGCGTATGCTTTGCACCCTGGGTGACCATCACTTGGTTGTTGCTTTTTCACTCTCCACTCTCCACTTTCAACTCTCCACTGTAGTTCAGCTGGCATCTTCAGGCCGGAGCCACTACGCTCCGACGATCCCGCACGACGGCCCGGACGGCCTAGTGCCGCAAGTGCCATGGATGGCACAGGAGCGGCCCTGCGGGATTTCGCCTTGTTATCAATCGTTGCAGGCTGGATGTTTACAACGAACATGCAAGCCTTCTCCATCCTCATACGTGCCTGCAAAATAGCCGCATGAAAGATTCACTATTTTGCCCTGGGTGGTCTGCTTATACTG
>JAHIUA010000060.1 GCA_018817385.1 Pseudomonadota bacterium | reverse complement strand
TGTTGACCCTGAGGGATTGAGTCCTGATTATGACAAAGATGGTGATGGCGAGGTTGATGGTAATGCAGACTTGAGCCAACTTGCACCTTCGCCAGATATACCGACTGTATCGGCAAAAGATTTAATTTTAATGGCAACTCCCGTACTTGTGGGACTTTCACCAATGCTGCCAAGTGGAGGTGGTCTAAACTTGTTTAAGAAGGGCAAGCCATCTACTTCGACTTCGCAAGGATGGAAAACGGGAGATCGTATGTTGATTCTTCGCGATACAGGCTCGGTAAAGGCAAATTGGAACCAAAATGCCAGCATAATTCGTTCAGAGATGCGAAAAGGAAAACCTATTTTTGATTCATACAAAAGGCAGACAACAGGTAAACGAATACCAACGGGTGGGTTTATAAAGGGCGAACGTAACCTTTTCGAAAACAAAGGATGGGAATATAATCCTTCCACAGGTGCTTATCATCCTCCAGGAACTTAAGGAAAAGCCATGAATTTCAAATTTTCAGATAAGGTACTTAGTACATTTACGTTTTTAATTTCTGAATACGGATTTAATTGCGTTAAAAAGGAACAGTATTTTGTTCGTTATGAATCAACAAAAGTATTCATTGACCTCACCTTCGACGGTACTAGATCATATGAACTAGGGCTTGAGATAGGAAAAAAAGGAGTTTCTTATAGCGAAGGTGAATTATCTTTTAGTCTTGGAGAAATTTTAAGATGCATTGAAGCGCCTGAGTATGAAAAATATGATTGTGTACAAGTAACTACTCCTGAATTGTTAGACAAATTCTTGTCTACATATGCTGAGTTGTTGAATCGATATGCGAAGGATTTACTCACCGGAAGTGAATCGTTTTTTCGCAGGCTTTCACAGTGCAGAGATAAAAAATGTGCTGCCTATGAGATTGAAACTAAACTTCAGCAGATACGCCCTCTCGCTGAAATAGCCTGGCGGGAAAAAGATTTCACAAAATTCACAAAGTTGCTCATCCCTATAAAAAAGTATCTTAGTTATTCAGAGCTTAAGAAGTTAAAGTATGCGCAAGAGCGTTTGTAACAAAAAACACGAAAAACCGGGACAGATCTATTTTGCTGGAGGTATAACGATGAAGCAATTCGTAACTGCAATACTTTTCAACCTCCTGTTGTTTGCCCTGCCTGCTATTCTTGCCGCCGAAGAGGTGACATTCTACCACACCGACAACTTCGGCACACCCATGGCCATGACCAATGTAACCGGTGCCGTGGTCTGGCGCGCTGATGAACTCCCCTTTGGCGAGGAGTACCAGACCGAGGAGATTTCGGAGCAGAATAACCGACGCTTCCTTGGCAAAGAACTGGACAAGGAAACCGGCCTGATCTACATGGGCGCCCGCTACATGGACCCCAAAACAGGGAGATTCAACCGGCCCGACCCGGTTGGACTGGTCGATCCTGCTACCGGCATGGTTAACCAGGAAATGCTTGTTGATCCCCAGCGGCATAATCGGTATGTGTATGGGTTGAATAATCCGTATCGGTATGTGGATCCAGATGGAAGAGAAGTAACATCCAATTATGACAAAGAAAAAGGTGTTGTAACAACCACCGATCTTGACACAGGTACAACTTTCACAATGCAAGCTGAATCTGGTGGAAAACCATATGGAAAAGCAATCGAAGCCGGTGAATATGATATTTTGAATCACCCTAACCAAGATTTTGTAAGACTTGAAGCTAAAGACAAAAAATATGGTAACGACATCCATGACTCAACTAACCGAAGCAAGTTTCGGATGCACAAACCAGGTAACACAGTTGGTTGTATAGCAGCAAAAGATATGAAAGGGTGGGTTGAAACCAGAGATTTAATAAGAAACACATCATCAACAACGGTAGAGGTAGATTCAAAATCCCGGAATCCTTTTGCATCAAAGAAAGAAACAATAAAAAAATTTGGTACATTAACTGTTACAGACTGAAAATATTAAACAAAAATCTACCATATATGCTACTGATATGAGAAAATTTTATGCCTTTTCTTCTTTTTTACTAGCCTTGCTGTCTGGGGCTTATGTATTTATCCTTCTATTGCCAGATGTGGTGAGGTTAATGACAAAGCAGGGGTGGGATGATAGACCTCTAATTTTTTTTAATATTGAGAGTGTGATCACATACATTGTTTTTGCCTTATGCTCGTTAATTTTTTCGTATGAAATATACAAGAAATCAAAAACCAATATAACAACATCTTCTTTTCTGGTCTTATCCTTTTCATTACTATTTTACTGGCTTTTATTTTTATTCAATATTGGGGCAGTATCGTCGGTGTAAATGTAAATTACAGTGGAATAGAGGACAGATTTAATTAATTCAATCAAGGTGTCTGATAGCCGTTTTCTCTTCAGCTTACAGTATTATATTCGGTATTATATTCGGGGACAGGCCACGGTAAACACCGTGGCCTGTTTAAAACAACCTCATCTGCTTCTCTGCTGGGCTCTGTTCCTCCCTTGCAAGGATATCCTCCACCCAGCGCACGCTCAAATCAAACTTGAAGGCCAGTTCTTTCACCTTTACCCCGCTGTCATACTCCTTGCGGATGGCGTCATTACGGATTTTTAACAGCAGCTCTTCAATGCCACGAATATAGAGGGGCTGGCCTTTAAATACCTGGGCCAGGATCAGGGCAACCTGCACCCCGCTGCCAGGAAGGTACTGTTCCAGACCGCGAGCGATAAAGGCCAGATCTCCTGGGAGAGCATCGATTTCCGGCCAGTACTCTTCCGGAATTTTTACAACCTTACTCAAGTTCGATATCCTCACGTTTAGCCCACTTTTTCAGGCTCTCGATAATTCGGTCCAGGTCCCCACCATCGCACCAGCGCAGGTTGTCTTTACCCGTCATTCGTTTTACATATTTCTGCAGGGCTTGATCTGATTTGTTTTTTACTACGCCCTCGTTTCCCAGGGTGATCCACAAGGCCACCACCCTACGCATCTGACCGTCATCATACTGGGGGCTGGTCTTACTGCTTTTTTTACGCTTTACCCGGAAGCCCAAGGCCTTGAAATGGTCGACCAGGTTGCGGGCCTGGGCTGAGGAAAGCTTGGCAGCTGAATCCTTTTTATAGCGCATCTGAAGGACATCCCGGTAAGCATCATCGGAGAGGCCCAGCTGCTTTTTGGCTATATGTATCTTGGCGAGTTCTGCTCTATCTGGTGCCATTATTCCATCCCCTTCATCCGGAGAGCAGGAAAGTCTTCACTCTCAACTGTTCTGTGCTTTGCATCCCACTCCTGCCTGGCCTTCTCCAAAGGATCTATTCCCCTGGGAGCATGGCCAGTAAGCCGTGTCCGGTTGCCATGGGCCTCCTGCTTGCGGATTGTACTTTCCTGGCCTGCATCCTCGCGATCCGCGAGTTCCCATGCTATTTGTCGCAGGTAATTATGATTCGGCATTGGCAGCCGGAGACTCTCTCTCCGCTCCAGCATCTGCTCCATGGCTATGGCCCAGATCCGTGGAGGACAAGGCCTTGCAACCTTGCCCTGTACCTGGATATGCCCGGCAGCGACCAGGACAGCGATCTCTTCGGCCAGTCGGTTGGCCTTTTTCCAGGTGAGAGCCCGCTTGCCGGGACGAAAAAGCCCCATATAGCCGAGCGTTACCTGGGGCAGAGGTGGTGGCAGTTTCACTACAGCCAGCATGGTTTCACGGCAGAGGGCATCATTGAGCCAGGCCTCGGCACTGGCCACACTCCCGCAGCCGGGGCAGATTAGCTTCATACCCGCCTCCAACGGCACCAGTGGCCTTTCTTGTCCTTGCACCAGTTTCCACGCGCCTTCCGGCACCAGGCAATGGGGCAAAGGTCGCCCTGTGCATATGCCTTGCAACCGGGAAGCCCGGTCTCTGTCTGTTTATGGTCTTTCACTCTCTACTCTCAACTCTTCAGTGTTGTTCAGCTGGCATCATCAGGCCGGAGCCACTACGCTCCGACGATCCCGCACGACGGCCCGGACGGCCTAGTGCCGCAAGTGCCATGGATGGCACAGGAGCGACTCTGCGGGATTTCGCCTTGTTATCAATCGTTGCAGGCTGGATGTTTACAACGAACATGCAAGCCTTCTCCATCCTCATACGTGCCTGCAAAATAGCCGCATGAAAGATTCACTATTTTGCCCTGGGTGGTCTGCTTATACTG
>JAHIUA010000059.1 GCA_018817385.1 Pseudomonadota bacterium | reverse complement strand
GAAGGCCAAACCCGACAGTGCAACCCCAAAACCGGCATCTTTTAAGCCCACCTGGAATTGCTTTGCAAGGTGGAGCACCTTTAGCTGAACGACCTTGCAAAGCAATTCCAGGTGGGCTATGCCGGCTTTTTGTTTTGGGGTTGTACTGTTGGGTGGCACGGGTGGTGCTGGCCGGAGAGATCCTCGATCATGCGCCGCAGGCCAAAGATACCCCGGCCCGGAATGCCTGCCCGAATCTGACTTACCGGGCCGGGGCATAAGCGGGGCAGTATCCCGCGTCCACTGTGTTTCGCGGAAGCGGACACTTACCGGTAAAACTGGCATGAGCTTTTGTCCCTGAAACTCTATTTAATTGAAGCGGGAAGATGCGAAAGCCGTGACAGTTTTAACCGGAATCCTGGTCAGGTGTGGCCTCCGCGCTTTTGCGGTGGACACCACTTTAAGCAGGGATTGAATTTACTCCCGGACCGCTAACCGGACAGGCTCCCAGGGTAGTTTCTGGGTGCATGGCCGGTGCTGGGAACTGGAGTCACAGAGGGGGTTCAAGGGGGCGGCAGCCCCATTGCAAATGGTCTGGAAGTTTAGAAAAAGACTTCCATGAAAACAACAAACTTCCAATTCAGTTCATAGTGTCACTCCCCCTCACCATGTCCGATGATTCATATGTCAACAATCACAATAATCATAATGATGCTAATAATGATAAAAGAGACATAAATGATATTGTGTAGAAACCCGGAGCTGCCCTACAGATTAACCTAACAACATTTGAAGACTACAACGAGTCAGGTTTTTCTTGATCCCCCAAAGATATTTATGGTACTGTCTGACAAACTATAGGAGATCAAATGAAAGTCAACGAGCCGCAACTTACAGTAAGGGAACATAAAGATATTGCCCGGGTAGATCAAGATTCAAAACGTACTCATGGATGGTACGTCCGAATACGATTCCAGGGAGAAACGAAGTCAAAATTTTTCTCTGACAAGAAGTGTGGTGGCAGCGAAATAGCCCTGGATTTGGCAACTACATGGCGAAATACTACAGAAAAAGCACTTGGGAAAATAAGAACAGATAAGCGCATGGTTACCACTACTAATTCTGGGACTGGTGTGGTTGGTGTCCGGCTCAATGAGAAAACCAATCAATATGATGTAAGTTGGCTCACTCCTGAAGGCAAGCAGGGAAAGACATCAGTCGCTATCAGAAAACATGGCAAAGAAGTAGCATTTATTAGAGCCTGCACCATTCGTCACGAAAAAGAAAGACTCCGGTTGGGCGGTGATTATTGAGGTCGCAGGTGCCCTCCCTTCAAGTAGCTATAAGAACCCTGCCCATAACTCCAAATACAATATCGTATATTTCAGGATCACTAGATGCGCTCTTCCCTGCTACATTCAATGTTTCGATCTGATTTTTCTTAACCCACCCTATGATTTCCTCTCCGGCTTCATCGATGGATAGTTTTTTCATATCCAGATGCAGCCACGGCTTACCATGCTTAATGGCAAGTTTCCTGGTAAGATCAGAGCCACCTGACAATTTGCCCTGCTGAAAAATGACAGTTCCATCGGAATCCATAACATTCTGCTCTGTACGTTTTGGATAACCCCTGGTCGGCATTTCCCTCATAATATACTTTACGTCCAGAGGGCCTTCTATTGTCCTGCGGCCTTTTGGTAGCCAACCGCCATACGGGAAATCGTGCGCAATAGCAGCATCGATGCCGGCAATGTCTGCACCAGTTTGTCCACCTGATATTATCTTCTTTAGCATTAAAGTTTACCTATAAGTCAATCAACTGGTTCTGCTCCCGAAGACACCACTGGAAACGATGATATCCTGTGCATTATAGGAAGAATGAATTGGAAGTCAACGAATAGACTTCCAATTCAATTCACATTCTGCCCTCATTATGGCCTATGATTCATATGTCAATAATCACAATAATGATACAAGTCATATAAATGATGTTTGAGACAGCTCTCCAAAGGAAGGTACCAAGGATCCTATTACCATGCACCGCAGGCCAAGCCCACCCCGGAATCCTGGTCAGGTGTGTTGTCCGGCTGAACTTTGGAGCGAAGATCGGGGCAGAAACTACCGTCAGTGATGGGATATAACAGACGGACAACACCACTTTAGGCAGGAGTTGGATCTACTCCCGGCACGCTAACCGGACAGGCTCCCAGGGTAGTTTCTGGGTGCGTGACCGGAGCAAGGATCCTGGATCTACCACGGAGCTGTTCGGGATCGGGTGTGGCCTCCGCGCTTTTGCGGTGGACACCATACTAAGCAGGTGATGGAGATACCACCAGACCGCACAGAGGCAGTGCTCCTGGCTGTTGTTGGCCAGGTGCACTGCCGAAGCTGGGAGTTTGCATCACCGGGTCATGCGCGCGGCAACCTACCTGGCATCTGCACGGATGGAGCGCAGGTCGCGGCTTCTGCTAGCTTGGCCGGGCGATGCGAAAGAACGGCGGTTGTTTTGCCGGGCTGCAGCCGACCGGGAAAGACAATTGCAGAGGACGTGCCGGAGCGGGTGCGAGGAGCGATGTACAGTAGATCTATTAAGTTTGAGGAAATTGGATGTAATCAGATATTCGATGTGGCAATATTAACTGTTATTGAATGCTTCTCTGTTGGTTCAAAATAATCAGTGTCAAACCAACAGAGAATTTTAAAATTAATTATTCGTCGGCACTACCACCCTCTTTGACACAGCGTGTGTGTAGTGGCTTTCCAGTTAAACAACATGCCTTTAATTCAAAATGCCCTAGTTACTCGTTACTCTTGGGACTGGTAAGGATGGCTGGAAGGAACAATGACCATGGCGATGTTTGTTCTTCAAAAATGACGTTGTCAAAAAATACTACCATATTCCCATCCTCACTACCATTAGACCAAACAAGTGTTTCCAGCATTCGTATTGAACTGAATGGAGAAAAAGTTTCTGTAATTGAGTGGACAATTTGTTCACCTTCCATATCAAAAATTAGCGAGTTACCAGTATTCTTTATTGAAACAGTTTGTTGGGTGTTGAACAAAGGCTTGGTTGTAAATTCCTGACTCCAAACACGATTGGCTACAGCATCACTGCAATCTGCATTGCCACAGCGAAAGATTGTAGCTTCTGCTTCCAGCGAATTTTCGGGAGACAGCCTAAAAGCTACCATAGCAAGATGGTCTCCCACCATGTTTTGGTTTCCACCTTCTGCGATATCATTGTAAAAAAATCCGCTCATACCAGTATTGACTGCTGTTGTTGCACCATTACGATAACTAGCAGAGTCAACTCGAATGCTGACCTGGTAATAATCAGTACTGCGTACTGTGTCAGCCGTGAGAATGCGCGTTGTTTGGAAAGGGATTCCCTCACTACGCTGGGACAATTCAAGAGAGTTGTCAGTTATTCTTCGTACTGATTCTACACTATTCCATTTTGATGAACTCAGAGTGTTGGAAGTGAAATCGTCGTAAGGGCCTTCTTGAGTTTCAATGTCGTCAATAATAGCGGCTAAAGAAATTTCTGCATCGAATGTACCGTCGGTTTCACCATCGATTGTATACCATACCCTCAACGCCTTCTTTTCCCTACCTGGTCGACCGCTAGATGGCGTTGAAGAGACATCCAAATCTTTGTTCTCTTTTGTAGCAGGATTATTTCCGTCTTCAATTGAACATGTAAATTTTTGATCGGCTTCCTTATACTCTATGGCAAGAATATAAGGATGCCCAGTTTCAATTGACATTGTAAATTTATGATTTACCTCGAAAACGTCGTCCTGTGAACTTGCGTAGCACCAAGCCTTAAGCCCCTCACCACCATTTGTGTCAATTATCGAAATACCTGCATCAACATCACCATTTGCACTGCCGTAGTAACTGCCAGATAACTCAGCAGCAACCATTTGATTCCACTCAGTCGTGATATCAGGATCGAGTTGATATGCGCCTACAGTAATTGTGGCTTGTAATTTTGTTATCAATTCAGGATTTTTGAATAAAGTTTCAACTTGGTTGTGCTCGTTTTTGTCAGTGCGATGGCTACCAGCCATTGATAACATTTCATCTTCTACAACCCTAACAAACTCCTGCACAGCCCATTTGTTACTATCGATTTTTTCATTGTTGAAATCATCAAAACTCGCCGCCACTATAATATTCGGGGATATTAACACGACTAATTGGATTGCGAGAAAAAGTAACATGGAGATAACAGTATTATTTTTCCATGAATAGTATTCTATGAATTTATGTTGAGTCATTTTAGTCACTCCTTTTTGAGAGTTGGCATTTTGATAGGCAATATCTTTTAGAGATAAAATACTTGAGAAAAGCTACGAATAGTATTCGGACGCTACTACATTTGCTTCGAAGCAAGTATGTGAATTTAAATCTGGAAGGAAATATTCCATACAATTATAATAACTCACTATTATCTCCAAAGCTGAACCAGCATTCAGTGGAACATAAACACAAAAAGTGTCAATAGGTAAAAAACACCTATTTTTTACTTTTCTTGAAAAGAATTGAATTCTGAGAGAGTATTCTTGGCCAGGTTAAGCGTTTAAAAAAATTGCAACTTGTGATGTTTCCTGATTCCTTTCGTCCCTCTAAAAATGAATGGCGATTCAATAAAACATAACCGCTAAAAAAATCATATAGGTAGAAACACCTATTTTTGCACTTTTCTTGAAAAAAATGTATTTTGAGAGAATACTCTTGGCAAGGTTACCCATCAGGCAAGACGGGCTGGTTAAGATTGTTCCTGATTCCTTTCGTCCCTCAAAAAATGAATGGCTATTCAGTAAAACATAACCACCAAAAAAATCATATAGGTAGAAATACCTATTTTTTTACTTTTCTTAAATAAAAGTATCTTGAGAGGATGCCAAGGGCAAGGTCAACTATCAGGCAAGACAGGTTGGCTGAGGTGTTTCCTGATTATACGTAATCACACAAAGCAAAAAAACCAAACTAAATCAACGTCTGTAGCCTCTCCTGATCCTTCTCCTGGCGAAGCAGGCAGGCTTTTATAAATGCTGCCTCTTTGCCATATTTGCGGACTGAGAATGAAGTATTCTTCTGCTGCCCTTCAGGGTTGACCCAGCTCACCACATATCGATTCGATGCCTTACTAAAGTTGACCCCAACGACTCCAGTTCCTGACTTACTACTTGGTACTGTCCAAAGACGCTTATTACTTCGGATTTTACCAATTTTTTTCTCTGTTGCGTTCCGCCATGCAAGTGCCTTTTTAAACCCCATCTGGCTTCCGCCATTCTTTTTGTCAGAGAAAAACTTGGATTTTATCTCGCCCAGGAACCGGATGCGCACATACCAGCCATGGGTAGTCTTCTCCTCCTGATCAACTCTGGTGATACTTTTGCACTTCTGCTCTTCAGACTGCTGTTTGTCTTCTTTCATCTGTACTGTAAGAGTTTGTTTTGTACGATTACAAGCCTAGGTTTACGATAAAGTAACAGAACACTTCCAACAATGTATAGTGTTTTTAGCCAGTACCCTGCAAGCCAAAATTGGCAACACCTGGACAAATCTGGTTTTATTTCCGCCCCAGTTTACCACAAATACTATTTTGTTTATTTCATTATTTACTGAAAATAACATTAATAACATTTTAGTAATATCCGTAATTAAATATTTACACAAAATCATATATAAGATAATAAGAGAAAGAGACTTTTCATTATTAGCTTATTTCCTTATTTGGAGAAAAACATGATCATCGCATTTCTGAACCAGAAAGGCGGCACCGGTAAAACAACACTATCCATCAATGTTGCACACGCCCTGTCGGTCAAGAAAAAGAACAACAAAGTGCTTCTGGTGGATGCGGATCCACAAGGATCTGCCAGAGACTGGGCAGCAGCCAGGGAAGGAAAACCGCTTTTTCCTGTTATTGGTCTTGATCGGGCGGTACTCCATAAAGAACTGCCAGGCATGGTGCCCGACTACGACCATATAATCATAGACGGCCCGCCGCGTGTATCTGAACTTGCCCGGTCTGCAATCATGGCAGCAGATCTGGTGGTGGTTCCTATCCAACCCTCACCCTATGATGTGTGGGCAGCCGATGAGATAATCAAACTGATAAAGGAAGCCGCAGTATTTAAAGGCAGTATAAAATGCACCTTCGTGGTGAACCGGAAAATAGTCAATACCGCCATTGGCCGGGATGTAAATGACGCGCTTGTCGACTATGAATTTCCTACCGCAAAAACCGCTATTCACCAGCGGGTCATTTTTGCGGAATCTGCGGCACCCGGCTCCACGGTCATCGAAATGGACAACAACGGGCAGGCAGCAAAAGAAATCAAGAAATTGGCAAACGAACTACTGGAGATGGAATAATGGCAGGCAAAAAAATAGCGATCACTAAAAAGCCGACTGCGGTCCAAGCCGATGAATGGGTTGAAGAACGTAAGCCAAAGCCCCAGGAAGAGACCAAACCAGCACCAAAACCTGCCACTCAACAAACACAGGTAGAAGAGTCGCCCGAAGAGCTCAGACGGTTTACCATTGATATTTCAGAGCAGCTGCATAGGAAGATTAAAGCCAAGGCAGCCATGGAGGGCGAGACCATGGCCAAGATGTTACGGCGGATTCTTGAGGAACAATTTACTTAAATATGTTTTTCTGTAAATTTACAAATAATCACTTCACTAATTATACAAAACCATATTTACTTGAATTCTCCAGACTGCCGGCTATTTCTACGGGGAAATTATTTTAATTTGTGGGCTCGGAGTTGCAGGCCAGAAATGAACAATAATAGTCTCAACTTGAAGCGTTAGTGGAACATTCAGATCTTCGAGAAGGAACGACCAAGTTCATTGGCGTGTCTTGTCTAAAAACGGCTGAACGATAGGAGCCGGATGAGTCGAGAGATTCACGTCCGGTTCTGAGAGAGCCTGAAGGGGAAGTTCCTTTGGGCTACTCACCTGGGGGCTGGGGGAGAAAAACCTCCGGCTACCCGATTGTTAAAGAACAGTTTTATATTTAACAATTATCTCTTTTTGTTTTTTGCCCTTTTGCCCGTTTTAGGGTCGATATTGTAGAGAACCCCAGAGTCCATTCCCTCTTCAACTCTTTCTGCCGAGAGGATTTCAATATTTTGGCCACCACAACTGGGGCATTTGTCACCACCAGTAAAGAGGAAACCTTTTTGACAGTCCAAGCAATTCACGTTTGCCATAATTTCACCGAATAAGAGGGTCTAATGGAGACAAAAGACATGTTAAATCCAAAGAGTATTTTTGAGTTCAAAGGGAGGCGGTACAAATTCCACTCCAATTGTTATGAACCATCATTTACAATGGTTGATATAGATTCAGGCGAAGCGTTCCCTTTTGGGGTCAATTCGCCAAATCGCTATAAAATTAAACTGGTTGGCCATGATAAAGCAAAAGAGAGTGGTAGTTAAAATGCTTCACCTTAACGCTTTTAGTCATTTTGGCTCACTCACTGGCTTGTCCGAGTGGAGCGGTTTGGTTGGGGCAATGTACAGAACAAGCAAGGTCTTTCGCATAACAATCCCAACGTCTTGATCACCTGCCGAAAAAGGAACTGGAAATTGTTTATAGCACCGTATGCACGAAAGTTATTTACTTCGAAAAACGGAGCCCCTTTTGGTCAGGTGAATTAAATTGTTAAGCATTTGCAATATTTTCAGCAGTGATATCTAAGACGTTAATATAATAGTCAATAACAGTATCAGTGGTATCTGGGATCATTGTGAGGACAAAATCAGCGACATTCACACTTGATTTATTTTCTTTTAAGATTCTACTTGCTAGCGAATCAAAACTTTTACTGGTTGTTGTGGACAAATGAGCCGCAGCATTTCTGATAGTTCTTAGGTCAAAAAGGTCAATTTTGATTGGATTTAGGTTGTCAGTGTAAGGATTTGTTATTCCGAAATATAATTTGGATAACCTTAAAATAATATCTGGATTTGACCAGTCTATGTATTTATTTGTTCCTTTTACTATTTCAGACGCCCTATTCATGTCGATTCTTTTGATACAGGAACTTAATCGGTTGTTTGTTATGGATTTTTTACCAGTTAAGTATTTGGTGAAACTTTGCTCTAAAAATCTTTCCCAAGAAATGAAGATTTTCAAAAAAGAAGCTTCTGTGATTAATACCCTTATATTTTTGTCAAAAATATAATCTCCTGCAATGTTAACCTGGTACGCAGAAGTAAAATTTAAATTGTTTTCTTGGACAGAATTTCGGAATTCAGTAAGTGTTTGAAGGAGAGACAATGTCACGCCTCCCCCATAACAATATCAATAATATACTCCGTTCTCCTTTTCCTCACTGCTTCATCAGTAGTTGCACGCCTACTGTCATTTAAGAATGTTTTTTCATCTTTTGAAAGTAAGTCTGCATCCTCTACCTTGAAAATATTTTCAATTTTCTCTAGTGAAGCTTTAACCTTTGAGCTATTTAACTCTGAAATTTTTTCTCTTCCTTTGTCAATACCAGGCAGCCCATACTCTAGGTAGTAAAACGACGTAAATAAACTATAGAAAAGTTGCACCCTTTTGAATTCGGAAGTTGATAGACTTCCTTTAAAAACATCGTCAATCAAATTTATTGTTGAAACAAACCTTTCCTTCAAAATGTCAACATCGTGCTCATATTCTCTTTCAAATTGAGCGTAATAACTTTTTATTTTTTTCTTTGGTTTTATTCCCTCGGTAATAGATATCAGGAGGTCAGCAACCAAAGAGACCTCATCCATTCTCAATATTTTATGTTCGGACAAAATTCTATTCTTTATCCAGAAATCATTTAATTCGTGCCCAATATTATCTGCTAACCTCTTGAATGGGCCAAAATGCAGAGCATTTATTTTTTCTTGTTCATTTAATGTTACTGAGTACGAGTTTAACCTGCTAAATATGTCGAGTACCTCTACATCTGACATATTTATTAGCAAATCGACAGATATCTCGTAATTAAGTATTGTATTTTGGGTTTCATCCCCTAGTTCATTTAACTGACTGAAGAAATAACCACCAAATTCTTTGTTATGTTTTCTACTTATGGCAAAACCGTCCTTTAGGTAACTTAATACAGACCTTAACCTTTGCTGGCCATCCACAACCTCACGTATAGTTTTTCTAGTCTTTTGATTCACAGATTGTCGAATAAATATTTTCGGTATTGGTTTCCCCTGGACAATAGTATCTAACAAAAAAGATCTCGCAGAATCTGTCCAAACAGATCTTCTCTGAAATTTAGGCGCAAGAACTAACTGGTCATTATCGTACCACTCCAAAAAGTCATTTATACTGTAAGTTCTGCTATCAAAATTTTTCATCTGTAGATCCCTTTATTAAAAATTTGGGTATATGTGAAAGTAAATTTATTCTGCTTAACAATTTATTAACCACATCCGTATAACATTCCAGTGTGAGTGTTATACAGAAAGATGGCATTTATTTTATAAACCCTGGTCGATATCATTCCATTCCAAATTAAGATATTCCACTAATTCTTTACTCTAAATCAAGGCAAAGATATTGAGTACTGGGATATGGACTGAGGACTTATAAATACGGAAATAATTAATTCATTATTTCCGTATTTCCATATTTGTGCATTTAAACATTTAATCCCCTTCGCCCAAACGCTCCCCAATAAAAACAGCCAACATCCCCTCAACCATTCCGGGCGTCACCCCTGCCTCATCATATCGCTTCAGTACAATTGTATTGCCTGTCTCCACAAGGTTCTCACGGAATTCAGCTAAAAAAGCCTCCCTCTCCCCTTCCTCCATGGATTCATACCGTGACATGGTAAGTTCCTGTTTCTTCCTTTTCTCGGCCTCCTGGGCATCTTCTTGCTGTTTCTTACCTACCTTCGCCTGGATAACAGCCTTTTGCTGTACTTCATACTCCACTTCAATAATCGATTCCTGCGGCTTCCAACCCTCTTCAATGGCCTTCCTGGCAATACCGCCGATACTTTCTACCTTCTGGCCGCGCTTTCTCACTTTGTTGATATATTCTCTGGCCATCTGCAGGGCCGCTTTGATGTGATCATGGCCATACTCTTCCACCAGATCCTGTGCTTTTTTCTCGGGAGAAATACCAAACTCCATAATCAGGATATCCTCCATGGAGGTCTGCCCTCCCCTGTCACTTATTCCAGGAAGCTCCATCTGCTGATAGCGTTTATTTTTGCTCCAGGTAAACTCAATTTCCTGTACCTTTCGTCCTTTCTTGATCTGGGTAAAATCAAATTGCACATCGGTCTTGGCGGCTATATCCTTTTTGGCTGGCAACAGAACTTTTGATTTAAAATGACCAAACAGCCGGTATGTTCCTTCGGGTATGGCCAGATATTCACGGAGCCAGGAAAGCTCAACGCTTGCAGATTTACGGTGATCCACATTGGCAAGCCCCTGATTGTACTTGATGAACTGATAAATTCGCAGGGAGTAGTGATTTCTTAGACGGATAACCGCCCTTGCCTCTCCAAGGGTGGTGAAATTACCCTTCAGAGCAAGAAGAAACGGTTTAAGGGTAGGATCAAAGCGCAGCTCAACACACCCTTTCCCTGGAATAATAGAAGCGGAAGAACACCAGGTAGTTTTATCGATCCGGCCATCTGCCTTTTCATCCGGGTTGATCCAGCGAATTACCTTCTTTAGCAGCCCCTCTGTGGCCTCATCAAAACGGGCGTAGAGGTCATTACGGCTGCCTCCCATGATATTGCAGAGTTCCCTGATAGATATCCGGTAGGGCTTGAAATCCTTGTCACCTCGTTGGATCAGCGACAGCATATAGAGCACCAGTCGCTGTTCGTTGATCTTTAATTGCGGCCATTGTGCTTCTATGAGCAGATCGTTGGAAGCAGCAATTAGTCCGCCACCCTCTTCTTTTTTGATCACCTCACCAGTCAAAGCGATACACCCCTATTTACTTGTTAATTGAATGATTTTACTGTAACAGTAACACTTAAATACCGAAGCTATCACCTGTCAAGAAAATAGTGATAGTTCATTTCTGTGCATCCGAGAATGGTGATAGTTAGGGCAGAATTAAGGAAATAATTCCCCCTCAATCATTGCTATAGTGGTCATATCCGAGAATGGTGATAGTTCATCCGAATTTGGTGATAGTTAAAAAGAGATAAAGTAAACTATGCCGCTGTAACCCTTACTGGTAAGGACTTTGCTGGCTAGATATTATCGACTATCATTTCCCCGAGAATAGTGATAGTTCATCCGAGAATGGTGATAATAACTCCGAGTTCAGTGATAGTTCATCCGAGTTTGGTGATAGTTAGCCCGAGAATGGTGATAGTTTAATCAATATTTTCTTTATTTTTCATGTAATTACGTCACCTGTAATAACAACAAATAATACAAATATAAAAACAACAACATGGTCGGCAAGCCGCCCCTCTTTTTGCTGTTTGTTTTTTTTATATTTTTATAAATCAACAAAGGAGTCAAAATGGGACCACTCGGAGAACAATGTAATAAGTGCTATTTCTTTGAAGAAGATGATTCAAGTAAAGTGTTTGGTTTGGGAGTGTGCATGAGATTTCCTCCAACAACACCCCCAGAAAATGACTTACGTCGTCCTGATGAGCCTGAGGTGGGGAAACATCCCTGGCGGCCAACAGTTGTACATAAAGAAAGATGGTGTGGGGAGTATAAAACTGGAGATCAATGGTGATGTAATATAGTCAGTTAACCCATCTCAGCATTTTCTTTTCAAAAGATTCAGGTTCAGCACACCAATCATGAGTCTTCTTTCCCCCGTTGTATCCATCAACAGCCAGACCATTCTTCACCAGGATGGCCCCCAGGTCTTTCCCATCAAATTCCACGTCGGCAATAATCCGGAAATATTTTCCCCGGCCAGCCTTGTGTAAATTTATCTGTTTTGCTGATTTGAGCAGAGAGCGAACCATTTTTTTAGCCTGTCGAGCTTTTTCCAGTTCAGCCGGACATCCTGCTTTCATTTCTGGAGTATCTATTCCCCTGATCCGGATCATCATGTCGCTACCTATGATAGAATGAACTCCTGGAATGTTTACGGTGATAGTATCCCCATCGTAGTTTTTCACATAATGTACACCTTTAAAACTACCATAAGTGTGATCATTTTTTGCCCCGTTAACGCTTATTGGCAGAAAAACGAAGGCTAATAGAAAACAAACAAACTTTACTGTACGCATATATTGTGTTACCATTTTAGTATAGATGTTTTTGAAAACCATCAAGAAGGGGCTTAAATGAGACATTACAGCACGATTTTACAGGAAGAAAGGGAAAAAGCCGATTTGTCACGAAGGGGTGTAGCAAAGGTGGCAGGGATCTCCGAGGGGCACTTGCGTTTTCTGGAAAGAGGGGATCGGGATACAAAACCGGCAACTCTCCGTAAGTTGGCTCTGGCCATCGGCATAGATGAGAGGGAATTGATGGAGTCCTGGTTAAAGGAAAATATGCCCGCCATGGATTATTCCGATCTGGCTGCACGTCTTCCGAAAGGAATTGATGTGGCCCAGCTCGAAGAAATGTATCAGATCCCGGAGGCAAAACAGATTCTTCAGGAGGCTGAGCTGATCACGGCGAGTCAATTTAAGAATATCAGTGCCTCCGAGTTATTCAAGATTCGAGGAGCCCTCCGCAATTGCCTTGGATTTATCCGTGAGCTTGAGAACAACTCGTAATGATTGATCTTATTCTTGTTAAATCCGTACCTTTGTGTTAGGAAAAAGTTTGAATAAAGTGGCATCCACATATAAGATACTGGAAGTCATTTTTATGAAACTGGAGAATTTTTAATGAGTCAGGCATCATCCCAGACAAATTTTTGGGAACTTTTTATACGGCTGGAATTTAATGAAACCGAGAGGCCGAAAGAAGGGTGGAAGGTTCTGGAAAGAACTCCCCAGGGACTGAAGGAAATAACAACCCGTCGTAACAAGGTCGTTAAGTTTAAACAGATAAAAGATCTATTCGCTTGGATCAAGGAAAACCGGACAGGGTATGCAATCAATGTTGATTGCTTCGACTACGGAGGGAGATTGACCCTTCGGCAATAAAAAGAGGGCCGGTTGCTAGAACAACCGGCCCTCTGAGGTTGTTCGAATGAATGATTTTGAAGAGATCAAGCGGGCTGCTGATCTAAAAGTGATCATTCCATCCGAAACGGGTCTCCAGATGGGAAAAAACCATCTGGAGTCATGTCCGTTTTGTGACGGCCATGATTGTTTCAGTATAAACACGAAGAAAGAGCAGTACAAGTGTTTTCAATGTGACACCGGTGGCGATGTCTTTGACTTTCTCGCTAAATATCATGGTGTTACAGAACGTGAGGCCCTCCAACGGGCCGCGGATATTACTGGCCATTCCCTTACCCAGCATAAACAAACCGTACAATTCAGTAAAAACGACAAGATTTTACTGACCGCTGCAGAATATTACCACCACCACATGCTGACCAATGGTGCCAATAATTACCTGGTGGATCAGCGTGGCCATTCCATGACTACTCTGGAACTCATGAAGGTGGGCTGGTCTGACGGCAATTTGTTCTCACACCTGCAGGGGCAGGGATTTTCGATAGATGAAATAGTGGGATCCGGTCTGGCCCGGGAAGACAAAAAGACGCCCGGTCGTCATTATGATTTTTTCGGAAAAGGGCTGGCAATCTTCCCTCATTTCGAGAATGGCCGAGCCCTCCATTTTACAATCAAAGATCCTGAGAAAAAAAGACCTTCCTACCAGCTCCCGGCAACCCAGCGGCACAAAAAATGGCGGTTCTATAACCAGGATGCTCTTTTCAAATATGATGAATTGATTCTGGTCGAAGGGGAGAACGACACCCTTTCTGTTCTCGATTCGGGGGTGCGGCAGGTCATAGGTATGAGCGGCCAGATATCCGAGGAACAGATAAAGAGTCTGGCGGCCCATTGCAAGAGTAAAAAACATCTCTACCTCTGGATGGACAACGACTTTGACCACTCAAAGCATTATGTAAAAGGGTATGGCTATATCCGGAAAATATCCGAAAGCTTGCCGGGGGTTAATATCCGTATCTTTGTTTATCCTGGAAATTTCAACGATCCGGACGAATACCTGCAGCACCTGCCCAGAGACAAGCGCCGGAACGCAATATGTCAGCTCCGGATAGAAGCAGTTGATTATCTCACCTGGGAAATCCTCCAGGCAGAAGCAAAACCCACCCTGGAAGACAAGGTTGAGCATTTAAAAGAATTGGATCTCTTCCAGAAGATCAGCCAGCGGCCGCAGCTGGACCAGCAAATATACATCGAGAAACTTGAAGAGCTCGGCCTTAATCAAAAATCAATCCATCAGGAATTAGAATCCGGGGGAGGCCTTCGTCAGCGGATCACGGAATACCTGGAAAATCTGAATAGCAAACGGGATGCAAACCCGAATACCATTGCCGACCTGATCCACGATCATTTCAGCGGTGGTGGTCGCTTTTTCAGGGATGATGATGACAAAGTGTATCTCATGTGGCGCCACAATATCTATGAGGTTTCCACCAACCGCCCTTTTAATGCCCTTATTAAGAGAAAAACAGGGTTACTCCCAACGGAACAGCCTGGACGGTCTGTCTGGGAGTCTCTTGCCTCAGAGGGGTACAATTCCGGCCGGAAAATCGACCTGGGTGGATGGCTGCACACGGATCGCAGCACCGATACTGTCTATATCAACCTCAATAGCTCCAACAATATCATAATAAAAATAACACCTGCTGGTGTTGAAGAGATCCAGAATGGATTGAATCAGGATAACATCCTTCTGCAGAGTTCCACTAAAATAAAACCTTTCAATTACCTGCCGGAAACCCCCATCGAAGAGGCTGTTTCCGAACTGCGGAAGCTTCTTTTCGATAATCTCTCCTGCGAAACCACACAGAAATATCTTTTGCTTTGCTGGTTTATTTCCACCTTTGTTTCTGACTTTTCACCTCATGTGGCCCCACTCCTGAAAGCTGCAGGTGAAACCGCCTCCGGAAAAACCACAGCGGCCAGGCTCCTCGAGTATCTTTTATATGGTGATGAGCACCTGGGAGAAATATCCGTTGCCGGTGCCTATGCAGATGCCAGCAAGAATCCAATGCTGGTGATTGATAACCTGGAAAATCAGGATATCAAGAACGAAATGCTCAAATTTCTGCTTCTGGTGGCGACCAGGGGAAGCAAGGTCAAAAGGAAGGGCGGTACAGAATCCGGAGTTACCGAGGAAAGTCCAAAAGCCCTGGTCATGGTGACGGCCATCGAGCCTTTTGTGAAATCCGAGCTCATAAACAGGACACTTGAGATCAGCTTTGCCAAACAATATCATAATGAAGGTTTTATTGATGATGAAGTGACCCGGCAGATCCTTAAAAAACGTGATTTGATTATTTCCGGACTGCTCAAATTGATTCAAAAAGAGATCCTTCCCGACCTGGAAAGAAGAAAAGCCTATATTACAGCCCTGAATATCGATCATAGAGGTCATAGCAAGGACAGAATGAATGCTTACCTGGCTTTAATGATGCTGATTTTAGATAAAATGCTGAAATATTGGGATGTCAAACAGCACTTAAAGGCACCTGATATCTGGCACTCCTGGATAGTAACACAGGATCAGTTAGCCAAAGAACATGAAGTCAGCTCCAATGACATTTTGAAGCTGCTTGACGGCCTGATCCGCGAGTACCGGCTCCGGATGAACGAACAGGAACTCCGGCTCCAAAGTGTATATGGGTATGACGAAGAAGTGTATTGTTATACTCACCCGGAATACGGCATATCAATAACCAGGACGCTTCCTAAATTCATCGATGAAAACAAGGAACACACAGAGGCCTTTATAGAGTTTGAGGCCACCAGCAAAGATTTGACCTATGCCTTCACCCGTTTTTGCAAGAACAACGGGCTTTCCAACCTCTATTCCTCAGCGGCTATTTTCGGTTCACGGCTAAAAAATGATCGCAAGCTCTTAGTTAAAGGAGGCTGGGAACTGATAACCAAGGAGGAAAATGGAACCTACTATAAGGTTATCAGGGGTCAAAGATATCTTAAATTCAGACACCGTCTTATCAGATAGCAGGGACGGGTGCCGGGCTGGTGCTGTCCCTGTTTTTTCATTTTGTTATGCAATGTCGCATAATGTTTGTGATATGTTCAAGAAGGGTGATGGGGGAGTAATGGTGCAGATGAGGGGGGCAAGTCCAGGGTGCAGCTGCAAGTTGAACAATACAGATTCGGCACCAGATTCGGGTGTATTTACTCCCATTAAACAAGAGGGGAAATTCATGGAGCATTTTCTCAGAACCTATGACCCTTGCACCACTTTCTTTATAAATATTTTTTATTTTAAAGGGTTAAGGAGGGTGCAACCGGGGTGCAGGTCCGGGTGCATCGGTGGTGCAGCAGTGGTGCAAGCTCCAAGGGGTGGTTTCAGTTGCACCACGATAAAACAACGCTGTTTCAGTTGTATAGTATCGGGGTGCAAGGGTGCAGGTAAAGAAGATGCCTTCACAAATTCTAAAAAGAAGCGATATCACCACTCTTATAACGAGTTGTGGAGTCTATTCTTTATGATTTGTGGGGCAAGAATGATTTCTGAGATTTATATGATTTGTGTGAGATAAATTCAGAAAATTTTTTTTCTTCCTATAAATAGGGTGTCTGGAGGCGAATATGAAGGGATTCAGAAGAATTACCAAACAGCTATTTGGTAAAAAAAATGAAAATCAGGCTGAGTTTGGCATCATTGACGGAGTGGTGACTGATATTTGCGGCACTATAGAGGAAACCCCTGATATCAAAAAGGAATTTACTGAAAGCAGAAGGGAATCTGTTGGATACCAGCCTGATTTTATAAGGGAAGAGCCAGAATTTATTGAACCAGAACCACCACTTGACGAGTTTAAGGAGCCTGTCTCACCCCCGGAGCAAATGATTCCTGATGAATGGGCGATCCCGGAGCCATATCTTATTTATTTATCGGCGACCGGGAAGGCAGAAAGAACCATCCAGGAATACAGATGGGATCTGCTCTGGTGGAATAAGCAAAATACTCTTTCAACTATCACCCTCCAGAACATGGAAGGGATACTTCACAAGGTACATCCTTCCACGGCCAGGCGGAAAATAGCGGCAATCCGTTCTTTTGCTAAATGGCAACTCAGGGAAGGTTCCGGACGGCTGCATGCTGAAGTGAGCCAGGTCATATTGCCAAAGACACCGAGCAGGATACCAAAGGACAGAGGGACGGATGAATTTATGGATTTGTCCAGGTGTGCTGTGGACCTGGTGCGAGCTGGAGACAGAAGAGGGGTTTGGATTGGGCTTATGGGATGTTGTGGCCTGCGGATCTCCGAGATACAGACCGCTACTCCGGCACCAGGCAAAACAATACGGGTAATCGGGAAAGGAGACAAAGAAAGACTGATCCCAGCTCCTGCCTGGTTAATTGAATCTCTTAGCTACGACACATACAGGAAACCCTGGAAGAAAGGCCGGCAACTGATCTGGTCTGAACTTAGAAAAATGGAGATCAGGAAACCTCACAGCCTGAGACACACATTTGCCAGTGAATTAAGAAGAAAGGGCTATCCATTGGAAGAAATCAAAGTGTTGCTCGGACATAGTAAACTGGACACCACTATGATCTATGCCAATGTAGCTTTGCCAAACGATATTACAGCAAGACTGGGAGTGGAACATTGAGAAAAACAATCGTATGTCTTTTGATTGCCTTCCACGGTTCGGTGATGGCCGCAGAGCCGGAAAAGCCGACAATTCCTGAGTGGCATATGGCAAAATCGACCATGAAAAATTGTTATGACGGCTGGGATGTTGAGGTGACAGTTTCCGGAGGGTATGAAACCCGGTATTACGAGAATGGCCCGGTTGATGGGGCTTTCGGCAATGCCGTTTTAACGGTACCGCTTTATTCCAGAAAAGAACGGCTCTCCCGGCAGGAATCGACAAACAAAGAAATCGAACATATTGCCGAGCTGTATGCTGATTTTGAAGAACAAAGCGCTTCTTATGCAGCACTTTCAGAAGAGAAGGACTTGCTCAAGAAAGTAATGATAGACAGTGGTGCACAGGGGATCACGGCCTATTACAATCTTATGAAGGAAATTGAGAAGGCCAGGGCAAAGCGGAACAGCGCGGCACGAAAAATTATGATGATTCTGGAGAACTGTGGATATGTGGAAACAGATAAAATTGCTGGGCCGAGACCGGCTCCTGGCGGAGGAAGTCCGTCCACGACTCAAGGAGGGTAGGGGGTTTGTCCTTACCGGTACCCATGGTGCAGGAAAAACCGCTATTCTGGAATGGATCAGTGCGTTCCTGAAGAAAAATGTCGCTACTATCAGTGCAGAGTGGACCGTCAAGGAAATGCTGGTCCAGATGTGCCTGGATTGGGAGGTGGAGGTCAGGGACGATGAAGGGGCAACCAGAGGCAAGACAAAATGGCAAGTGGCATGGATGGAACGGGCACTTCTGAAGGAGACTGATAAATGGTTAATCGTGGACGATATCCAGAAAGTGACCCCCACCAAACTCCGAAGATTAAAGTTGTTCCGGGATCGTGTGAGAATAATAGCCGCCGGAGTACCGCCATTTCGCCAGGAAGAACTCAAGCGGCTCCTGTGGGGACTCCCTGCAATCCAGGTAAAACCGTTACCTACAGATGTCATGAACAGGATCGCCATAGCTGCAGCTCCTGTCCTGGAGTCACGGACTCCAATAGGTGAGGCTGTCCACGCCTCCAGAGGGATACCTGGTCAACTGTTCCACGCCTTGAGGGGTGAGGTGACCCCGGAAGCAAGAAAGGTGAGCGGGGAGGAGATAGACCTCTCCCCGCTGATCCTGATTTGCCTGGCCGGTGTCATGATAACCCGATATGTTGCCATTGGCCTTGAGTCCACTTCTTTGTACATGCTGGGTGGATTGGGGATGGGCGTAGGTTTGATAGTCAGGTTTTATCTGTTCAGGGGGATGGAGGCACCACGACGATGACCGGCCCGACACACATTGCCATAGCTCTTTCAATAGGCATGGTTGCCGGAGCCTCAAAAGTGCATCTGGGTCTGATCGCTGCAGGGGCGATACTCCCGGACCTGGATCACCCGCAGTCATTTATAGGGCGTGTTTTCTTTCCCATCTCGATCCCGCTGAACCGCTGGCTGGGACATCGCGGGGCGTTCCATTCGTTCTGGCTCTGGATCCTGGTTTGTTTGGCCGGGTATTTCTGGCGTCCGGCATTTTTTCTTGGAGCTGGTGCTATTTTACATATTCTGGCCGACTGCGGGACAGTTTCCGGAGTCCGGGCCCTGTCGCCCTGGTCACAGAAGTTATTTGTTGTGTTCCGGCGCTCCTGGAGAATCAAAAGCGGATCTTCACACGAAATAATAGTGCTCATTTGTTTCGGTATGATCGCCTGGGGTGGCGGATATATGGGAGCCGTGGGCGGGATCCGGGCCATGATCGGCCATGTCACCGGCGCACCTAAGATTATGGTGGAAGAATTTATCTCCATGGGCCTGACGAAATGCAAGGTGAAAGGGAAGTTTCGCTGGAACACCGGAGAAATTGAGGAAGTGGAATGGCTGATTATCGGCACAGAGGGTCAAACCGGCCTGGCGATGCGAGGAAAAGATAAGCTTGTCCATATACCCGAGGACGGGAAGTTTTTGAACGCAAGGTTGAAACCTTACAAAAACAAACCAACCTGGGAACTGGTCCAGCTCAAAGGATGGGCTGAGACTGAAAAAGATGTCTACTTCATGGATGGAAAAAAATGGCATATAGCACAAGAGGGAGAAGTGGTCTGGGGCCAGATTTTGGGCGACAAGATCGAACTGGAGAGTCTTTTGTAATATTCGCCCCCCTGGGAGAAAGGGTTATTGAGATGATCTTTTTCCAGGGTGAGAAGGGCGAAGCTGTTAAGAGGGCCAGGGTGTATGCTCCGGCTGGTAATTTTAAGATTTTGGAGAGATAAGAGCATGACAAAGAAGGAACTTGTTGAAGAAGTGGCAAAGGATGCGAAGATCAGTCAGGCTGCAGCGCTTCGGGCGGTTGATTCTATGACTAATACTATTCAAAGGGGGTTGAAGCAGGGTGATCGTGTTGCCTTGATCGGGTTTGGTTCTTTCTCGGTGAAGGAAAGGGCTGCCAGGGTAGGCAGGAATCCCCAAACTGGAGAGGAAATCCAGATTAAGGCTAAAAAGGTGGTTAAATTCAGTCCTGGTCAGGTACTCAAGGGTTCTGTGAACTGATGATTTGGAATTTTTTTATGGGACACTTAGAGGTACATTAGTGTGCATTTTTTTTCAGCAATTTGGAGGGGACTCATAAATTATGAACACTTGCTAAAAACGATATTGTACAGTAGACCTGAAAAGTTGTTCGAGTAATGCGCTATTGTCTATCATTAACTATTTAATGTTATTGCTCTATATGGGGAAACAACTCGATGTTGCTCGACAACAAAAAAACAGGCAAACTAGGAGATAAACTCAAGGAGGATATTGAAAGTGGCTCCAGATTGTCCATCATATCCAGCCTATTCTCCATTTACGGCTTTGAGGCCCTACAAAAAGAGCTGAAAAAAGTAGAAGGGGTACGCCTTCTTTTCTCTGAACCTCCCAATGCAACGGAAGATATGCTTTCGCCTCTCTTCCAGGGGCTCAGTGGTGATAAATTTGAACGACGTTTTCAGAATAGACTCATCCAGACAAACATCGCCAGGGAGTGTGCTGCCTGGTTTGAAAAGAAAGCTGAAATACGAGCAGTCACAACACCCCACACCCTGAACCAGAATCTGTTCCATATCCAAAAAAAGAGTAGTTCAACCGCCATCCAAGGCAGTTCTCCGTTTACTACATCAGGCCTTGGCTATTCCAAGTCAGACAGTCACGCTATGAATATGTGTCTCACTGACAGTGACAGCACCATGGGGTTGCTGGAGTGGTTTGATACGATCTGGAAGAATAAAAATGCAGTATCCGATATAAAGGAACAGCTTTTAGATCATCTGCAATCCATCATCAAGGACCGTTCGCCAAAATTCATCTATTTTCTCACCCTGTTTAACATCTTCAAGGAATATCTGGGCGAACTTGATGAAGAGCAGATCATAAAAACCAAAACTGGCTTTAAGGATACACTGGTCTGGAACAAGCTCTACAAGTTTCAAAAAGATGGTGTTCTCGGTTCCATAGACAAGCTGGAGAAGCACAACGGCTGCATCATTGCTGATAGCGTTGGTCTTGGTAAAACATTCGAGGCTCTTGCTGTTATAAAATATTACGAGCTTCGTAATGACCGTGTTCTTGTTATCGTACCTAAAAAGCTTCGTGAAAACTGGACGATTTATACAGTCAACGACAAGCGAAATCTTCTCGCTGCAGACCGTTTTAATTTTGATGTCCTGAACCATACCGATATGACAAGAGTTCGTGGCATGTCAGGTGAAGTCAACCTGGAGACCCTGAATTGGGGGAACTATGATCTTGTCGTGATAGATGAGTCCCACAACTTCCGTAATAACAATTCCAGCAAAAAAGGTATTACCCGATACTCTCGTTTAATGGATGAGATCATCAGGGCAGGTGTGAAGACGAAGGTTCTGATGCTCTCTGCCACCCCTGTAAACAACAGGATGAATGACCTGAAAAACCAGGTTGCCTTTATTACAGAAGGTGTTGATCATGTTTTTGAAGATCTTGGCATAGCCAGTATTGAACAGACTCTAAAGAAAGCTCAAACCAGATTTAATCAGTGGCTCAAGCTGGACGACGAATCACGCAAGGTGAAAAACCTACTGGAGTTGATGAACTTCGATTACTTTCAACTTCTCGATACCCTTACCATCGCTCGTTCCCGCAAGCATATAGAAAAGTATTATGACATTGCAGAGATAGGTGAATTTCCGGAACGATTAAAACCAATCAACATAAAGGAAGATATTGATCTCAACGGCACCTTCCCTGCTCTTAGAGAAATCAACAAGACTATCAGACGGCTCAATCTCAGTGCCTATTCTCCACTTAAATACGTGAAGATGGAGAAACGTGAAGAGTATAGCCGCAAATATGATGTAACCGTTAACAGTGGTTCAGTATTCAAACAGGTGGATCGTGAGCAAAGTCTTATCCATCTTATGCGGGTAAATCTGCTCAAACGTATGGAGAGTTCCATCAACTCTTTTTCCCTCACCCTGGGGAAACTGCTCGGCATGGTGAATAATCTTCTGGAAAGAATCGAAGCCCATGATGATAATGCTGCCCAAGGTATCAATATTGAAGATATCGAGATAGATACCCCCGAACTGGAAGCCTTTCTAATTGGTAAAAAGATCAAAGTTCTACTCAAGGATATTGACCAGGTTCGCTGGAAACAGGATCTGGAAGATGATCGCATGAAATTGGCAGAGTTATTAAATGAAGCCAAGGTAATCACAGCCGACAGAGATGCAAAACTCCACCGTCTCAAAGAGATTATCAACCATAAATGCGATAATCTGCTCAATGACGGAAACAGGAAAATCATCATCTTCACGGCTTTTGCCGATACAGCGAGCTATCTGTATGAGAATGTGGCTGGATGGGCAAAGACGCAGCATAAACTCTATTCCGCTCAGGTTGTTGGGACAGGAAGCAATAAAACTACCCTTCCTGGAATTCAGAAAGATCTGAACTCCATTATCACTTCTTTTTCTCCAATTTCCAAAGAACGGGACAAGATAGACGATACCCTGACAGATGAAATAGATATCCTCATAGCAACCGACTGTATTTCAGAAGGACAAAACCTTCAGGACTGCGATTACCTCATCAACTACGATATTCATTGGAACCCTGTACGGATTATCCAACGTTTTGGTCGTATTGATCGCCTTGGCTCGCTGAATAAGAAGATCCAGCTGGTGAATTTCTGGCCCAATATGGAGCTGGATGAATATATCAATCTTGAAGCCCGTGTCAGTGGTCGTATGGTGTTGCTTGATATTTCAGCAACCGGTGAAGAAAACGTCATTGACCAGGACGAAAAGACGCAGATGAACGATTTGGAATACCGCCGGAAACAGCTTAAAGAGTTGCAGGATAATGTGGTGGATCTGGAGGATATTTCAGGTAGTATTTCCATCACTGACCTTACCCTGAATGATTTCCGGATGGATCTTTCCGAATACATGAAAGAGAATATGGAAGATCTTACTCAGGCTCCTCCTGCGGTTTACGCAGTAACAGCCCTGGACAGCAATATCCCTAATTCTGAAATTGAACCAGGGGTTATTTTTTGTCTGAAAAATATCAACTCCAAGCAGGCTGCAGACAGTGCCTATTCCCTTGAACCTTACTACCTGATTTATGTGAGTGAGGATAACACAGTTAAGTATAATTTCATCCATGCCAAGAAGATTCTCGATGTACTCAAAAAACAGTGTGTCTGGCAAGCGACACCAGACCAGAATGGGCTTGACCTTTTTAATGCGGAAACCAGCAACACAAAAAACATGGATAAATACCGTGCCATGCTGGAAGTCGCGATCCGTTCAATAGTTGGCAAAGAAGAAGAAAAAGGAGTTGAGAGCCTGTTTAGTCGGGGCGGTACGGTGCTCTCCAAAGAGACTTTCCAGGGGATAGAGGATTTTGAGGTTATCAGTTACCTCATTATTAATCAGGCCAACCGATGATAGATCTGTATGAAAAACTGGCCATCCCCGATTCTTGCTATCTTGGGAAGAAGATTTTTAAAAAACTCTTCTACGAGAATGCCCAATTAAACGCCACTGACAAAAAAGCCTTTACCCAGGATATTGAAGACATTGAATGGAAGTACACCTTAAAGCCGGACACCATCAATATTGCCCGTTATGCGGATGAGGAACTGGAGTATGATGAGATTGCTGTTATCCAGGTGAACCTCAAGGAGCCGCAGCGTTACAAACGGATTGCCCAGATCATCCAGCGAGCCATCCCTTACCCTTTGCTAGTGGTCTTTGCCCATGAATCAGCCGTGGCCCTGAATGTGGCTGCAAAGCGAGTTAACCGGGCTGATCGTGAAAAGATAATGGTGGAGGAGTTTCAGGATACCCCTTGGCTTGATCTTGAATCGCCTGCTGATCACGAAAAAGATTTTTTGGACAGCCTCACCATAACCAGTTTTTCCTATAACAATTTTTTTGAGTTTTACAGTGACCTGACTGAACGGATTGTTGGGTTGAATTGTGCTGAGTTTAGTGGTGTTTTTACTGCCGTGGCCAGCAATCCTAAGCATGGGGGCAGGGCGGAGATTCTGGAGATCATCAATGTGCTTCAGCAGAAACAGGTGGAGTTACGAGTAGCGCTCAAGAAGGAAAGCCAGTTTAGTAGGAAGGTTGAGCTGAATATGCAGATCAAGAGGCTTACTGAGCAGACAGAAGCACAGAAATTAAAATTATAATATTAGGTTGTTATGTGTGAAACCATGGTCGATATCGTCAATACTGTAATAGCTACAGACTGGAGCAATGAAATAACTGCTGTTGCTACACTTCTTCTCGCAATTTTAACATTTATTTATGTAAGACTTACCAGAAGTATTTTAGCGACCCATTCTGATCCTTGTGTTGTCCTTACAGTTGTACATGATCCAGAGCATGCGACAATTCTTCAACTTGTTGCCCGCAATGTGGGTGCAGGCTTAGCCTACGATATAAGGTTTGAATTTTCCCATTCGCTTCCAGAAAAAGCATTTGGTTTAACAGTAGCAGATGCGAAGAATGCAAAGAAAATGACCACAGGACCACTCATTAACGGAATCCCCGCTCTTGGTCCAGGTGAAAGTCGTAAAATTGACTGGGGGCAATATGGTGGTTTAATGGCTGCCATAGGTGATTCTGACATAATTGCCACATGCAGATTTAAGAAAAACAACAAGGAGATGCCCCCCACTAAATGTCCTTTAGATGTCAAATCTTTTGTGGGAACCATATCAACAGAAGCACCAATGGCGAAAACCGCACGTGAGCTGGCAAAAATATCCAAAAGTATTCAAGATATTGCCACTGGCTCGCACAAATTTAAGGTAGAAGTTGTCTCAACACCAACTGAAAATGAATCAGGAAAAAATAATGGAAAAACTTGATCCCAAAACCGATGGTAGCAGCAAGGATATTGTGGCCGATAATATTGAAAAGCTCAAAACTATATTCCCGGAGATTTTCAGCGAAGAGAAGGTTGACTTTACCAAGTTGAAAGAGACTCTTGGGGAATACGCTGAGGACCGGGAAGAACGGTATAACTTTACCTGGCACGGTAAGTCCCAGGCCAGGCGCATGGCTCAAACACAATCCACTGGCACGTTGAGACCTTGTAAGGAAGAGAGCAAAAATTGGGATACCACGCAGAATCTATTTATCGAAGGGGATAACCTAGAAGTCTTGAAGCTGCTTCAGAAAACTTATCATAAAAAGGTGAAGATGATTTATATCGATCCACCGTATAATACAGGTAAGGAGTTTATTTATCCTGATAATTATAGAGAAAACATGGATACATACTTGGCATATACAGGACAAAAAGATGACGAGGGATACAAGTTCTCGTCTAACACTGAGCAATCAGGACGTTACCATACTAATTGGCTTAGCATGATGTATCCTCGTTTAAAATTGGCAAGGAACCTGCTAAGGGATGATGGGGTTATATTTATATCTATTGATGAAAATGAAGCTGGTAATTTGCAAAAAATTAGTGATGAAATTTTTGGAGAAGATAGTTTCATATGTCAATTCGTGTGGGAGAAAAAGTATACTACTAGCAACAATATTGCTGGTGTAAGTAATGTTCATGAATATGTTTTTTGTTATGCAAAAAATATTAATTGGATTAGTGATTCCATCTCAAGGCTGCCTTATACTGAAGAAGCTCTTGCTCGATACAAGAACCCTGACAAAGATTCTCGTGGTAAATGGATGGACTGCTCCTACCACGGCCCTAAGAAGCCATCAGAGCGACCAAATTTAAATTACGCGATAATCCACCCTAAATCAGGTGAAGAGATATGGCCCATTGAAAAATCTTGGGCTTATGAAAGAGCATCTTATGAAAAGCATGTAAAGGAAGATAGACTTTGGTGGGGAAACAACAATACCTATAAAGAACCTAGGTTAAAAAAATTTTTATCAGAAATGAAAGGAGGGCTCGTTCCAAGATCTCTATTAGCGTATAAAACAGTTGGTGGTACATCCACAGGAAGAGATAATTTGAGACAGATTTTTGGTAAACGACATGGTGCTATATTTGATAACCCAAAGCCAGTAAGTTTAATCAGACAATTATTAAATATTGGAAATCGGTCAAATGAGATTGTTTTAGATTTTTTTGCAGGTTCTGCAACCACTGCTCACGCAACAATACATCATAATGTAGAAGACATACCTAACGGCAATCAGAAATATATTATGATTCAACTTCCTGAGCCATGCGGAATAAAAACTGAAGCATTTAAAGCTGATTACAAGAATATAGCCGACATAGGAAAAGAACGCATTCGCAGAGCAGGAGAAAAGATCCTCGAAGAAAACAAAGACAAAGAAGGCATAGAAAATCTCGATATCGGTTTCAAGGTCTTTAAACTCGACTCTTCTAACATCAAGGCCTGGGATGCGGATTTTGACAACCTTAACCAATCCCTGTTCGACGCTGTCCATAACATCAAAGAAGACCGCACAGAAGAAGATGTCCTCTATGAATTACTTCTCAAATACGGCCTCGACCTCACCCTACCCATAGAAGAACGAACCATTGGTAAAAAAACCGTCTACTCCATCGGTTTCGGTGCCCTGGTGATCTGTCTTGATTCTGATATTACCTTGGATGTGGTAGAAGGTATCGGCAAGTTGAAAGACGAACTGGAACCGGAGATAATGCGGGTTGTTTTCAAGGACAGTGGTTTCAAGGATGATGTGGTTAAGACCAATGCCATTCAGATCCTGAAGCGTTACGATATTGAAGATGTGAAAAGTCTGTAGAGGGAGAATCCATGGAAATTAAATTCAATCCCGATCTTGACTATCAGCAGGATGCGATCCAAGCCATCACCAGGATCTTTGAAGGGCAGGAGGTACGGCAGACCAATTTCTCCGTGCCGACAACCAGCCCCCAGATGCAGATGTTTGACAGTGGTCTTGGTGTCGGGAATAAGCTGGAACGGCTGGACGATGAGTTGCTGGAGAATGTGCGGGATATTCAGCTCAACAGTGGCCTCAAACAGGTAAAGCAGCTGGGCTCAAAGGATTTCACCATTGAGATGGAGACCGGCACAGGCAAGACCTATGTCTATCTGCGCACTATCTTTGAGCTGAACAAAAAATATGGCTTTACAAAGTTCATTATTGTGGTGCCTTCCCTTGCCATCAAGGAGGGGGTGTACAAGTCGCTGCAGATCACCGACCAGCATTTCAAGGGCCTGTACGATAATGTTCAGTATGACTACTTTGTCTATGACTCCCAGAAGTTGGGTGAGGTGCGTAACTTTGCCACCAACGATTGTATCCAGATCATGGTGATAAATATTGATGCCTTTCGTAAAAGTTTTGATGATCCATCCAAAGAGACCCAGGTCAATATCATCCACCGTCCCAATGACCGGATGAGTGGCAGTAAACCTATTGAGTTTATCCAGGCCACTAATCCTATTGTCATCATTGATGAACCCCAGAGTGTGGATAGCACACCGAAATCAAAAGAGGCGATCAAATCCTTAAACCCTCTCTGCACCTTGCGTTATTCGGCCACCCATAAAGAAAAATATAACTTGATGTACAAGCTTGATTCCATTGACGCCTATGAGCAGAAGTTGGTCAAGCAGATCGAGGTGGCTTCCATCCAAGTTAAAGATGGGCACAACAAGCCCTATATCAAGCTCCTCAAAGTGGATAACAGAAAGAGCCCCATCCAGGCCCATATCGAATTTGACAAGACACAGGCCGGTAAGACAAAGCGGGTGAAAAAATGGGTGCGCTGTGGGGATGATCTGCATGAGCTCAGTAATGGTCGTTCTGTGTATGAGGGGTATATCATAAACGAGATATTCTGTGAGCCTGGCAGTGAATTTATCGATTTTACCAGTAAGGAGGAGTTTGTCCGCCTGGGTGAAGCAATAGGTGGAGTTAACGATGAGGATTTCAAACGCTTACAAATACGTAAAACCATTGAAGAACACCTGAAAAAGGAACTGGTTATGACCCCGAAAGGGATTAAGGTACTCAGTCTCTTTTTCATCGACAAAGTGGCCAATTACCGTGCTTACGATGAAGACGGCAACCCCGGAAAGGGCAAGTACGCTCTGATCTTTGAGGAAGAGTACCAGAAGTTGGTCAAGAGCCCAAAGTACAACACCCTTTTTGATAAGGTGGAGGGGGCCACTCCGGCCGAGGAGGTACATGATGGTTATTTTGCCAAGGACAAAAAGAAAGACGCCAAGGGTGAGGGCCGCTTTAAGGAATCACAGGGTGGCGGTACAGCAGTAGCCGATGGCAGTGCTTATAAGCTGATCATGCAGGATAAGGAAAAGCTCCTTAGCTTCGATTCTGAACTGAAGTTTATCTTTTCCCACTCTGCACTGCGGGAAGGGTGGGACAGCCCCAATGTCTTCCAGATCTGCACCCTGAATGAGACCGGTTCGGTGATGAAAAAACGGCAGGAGATAGGCCGGGGCTTAAGGATTGCCGTGAATCAGGAAGGGGAGCGGGTCTATGGTTTCGATGTGAACACGCTCACCGTTATGGCCAATGAATCCTATGAGGATTTTGTTAGCCAGCTGCAGAAAGAAATCGAAGAGGATGAGGGGATTCGGTTTGGTGTGGTGGATGATCATCTCTTTGCCAATATCCCGGTAGAAGGTGAAGACAATAAAAAAACAGTGCTGGGGACAGAGGGTTCTGAAGAAATCTGGCAGCATTTGCTTGATAAGAAGTACATCGACAAGAACGGCAAGGTACAAAACAGTCTCCTGCAGGATCTGAAAGAAGACCAGGTGAGTCTGCCGCCTGAAATGGCAGAACATGCCGGTATGATTTTAGCTAGGCTGAAAAAGGTGACCAGTGGTCTGAATATCAAGGATGCAAGTAAAAAAGAGATCGTGACCCTGAACAAGGGTGTCTATCTGGGAGAAGAGTTCAAAGAACTTTGGGATCGAGTGAAGTACAAGACCACCTTCCGGGTGCAATTTGACGTAGGTGAGTTGGTTACGAGGTGTGCTGAACACATAAGGGAAAATTTGGTTGTTGGTAAAACCAAATTTATCTACGAAAAAGACAAGGTGAAGGTGCTCAAAGGTGGTCTTAAAGGGGATGAGAAAGAGACAAGCCAGCACGTCTATGACATACAGGACTTTAAGCTGCCGGATATTCTGAGCTTTCTACAAAATGAAACGAATTTGACCAGAAAGACCCTGGCGGAGATATTGGTTAAGTGTGACAAGTTACAGAGTTTCAAAAACAATCCTCAAAAATTTATTGATGAGGTGGGAATAACTATCAAGAATCAGATGCGCCACGCGATTGTTGACGGGATCAAATACCAGAAGATTGGCGCCAGCCATTTTTACGCCCAGGAGCTGTTTGAAAATGAGGAGCTGACCGGTTACCTGCACAAGAACATGCTTGAAGCAAAGAAGTCGGTTTTTAACTATGTGGTATATGATTCCGACATAGAGGCAGGATTTGCCAAGTCCTTTGAAGCCAGTGAAGATGTCAAGGTTTATGCCAAGCTTCCAGGATGGTTCAAAATCGACACCCCTCTGGGTGGATATAACCCTGACTGGGCGGTGCTGATTAACTGTGACGGTGCTGAACGACTCTATTTTGTGGTTGAGTCAAAGGGCAGCACCATGTTTGATATGCTTCGTCCTGCCGAGCAGGCGAAGATTAAGTGCGGGACGAAACACTTTGCAGCCCTGGGTACCGACGTGGAGTTTACCGTAGCGGATAGCTTTGAAACACTGATGGATAAGATCTAAGAAAATATGGAAGATTTTGACAAAGACCCATTGGACTTGTTCGACGATGATGGCGATGGCGTCAATGAGATGTGTCTTCTCTTTGATGAGGACAAGAAGCAGAAGGGATCTAATAAGCCACAAGGTAACAATGGGTGTTGTATTGTGTTTCTGATGATGGGGTCGGCAGTATTGGTGGCAGGGTGGGGTGTCACGAAACTAAATACCTGAGTGATAGCATCTCCTACAGTGATTCAGACATCTGTGCGTAGCACAAAGACAGAAAAGTCGTCGCAGTAGTCTGCTTCCTGGTCGTACGAGAAACCTACACGGAAGTACGGTCTGGCGTAATGAGAAAGTAGCACCCGGTCTTGCATCACGTCTATGTCGTAAAATGACGGTTTAGAGTTGATTCGACTTTTCTGACTTTGATATTCCTGCTTAGACATCTCCAACACTACTGTCACACCGCGGAGATTGAATGTTGCATCAATACTCAGTAGTCCGCTTTCCAACTTCTGAATAGATTTAATATCAAGATCCTCAATACCCTCAAGGCAATCGGCATCAATACACTCACAAAGTTTAATAATTTCAGCAGAGTCGCTTTCAACTAACGATTTCCGAAACATTTTAGTCTCAATCGACGATAGACTGTACAAACCCTCTCTTTCAAGAAACAATGTAAATGCTTCATAAGCTAAGCTTTCGAGATCTTGATCTTCATCATCGTATAGATCCGAAATTTCACTTATTAGCAATGCCGTCATTTCTTCACGATCCTGCTCCAGAAGTTTGAGAGTAATGACACCACCTTCTTTCTTTTCTGCAGAGCCATGAACTTTAGCGCTATTTAGTTTCTTTCCGATTTGTAGCCCGCCAATCTGATTCGGCCAATATTCTGAAGGCCAAGGAGTAAATATTTCAGCTACAAGAGATGTCCAAATCAGTGATACAAATGTAGGTCCTCTGTCATCGTCTTGTCCCTCTAAACAAGAAGAAACAATTCCAACCACATTACCTTTTGAATTAAATACAGGTCCACCGCTCATTCCCCCGAGCGCTTTCATTGCAACTTCAACACAAGGTCCCGTAATGTAGCTCCCTCTTCCCTCAAGGTGTTGATCAACTACCAATCCTGAGGAAATAAAGACAGCTATTCTTGGTGTTCCATTATTTGCAACTTGCCTGTATCCAACCGTCCATAATCTCTCACCTATTTTTGGTACTGCGACTTCGACATGAGACATCAATATAGGATGGTTATCGTTGTGATCAGAAATTGGAGCACAAGAGAGTAGCGAGACATCGGAGCGTTTTATTCTAGGTTCTCCGAAAGGAACAACTTCAACATCACCTATAAATGCATCAAACGCAACATTACGCCACAACCGCATGATATTCTTATCGACAACTGAATTAATGAAGCCATGTTTTACGAGAGTTTCTTCGATGACATGTGTCGCAGTCAAGCATAATCCTGGAGCAACCATCACACCGCTGCCAATAATAGAAGACCCATTATCGTCCATGAATCCCAGACACACGACTAAGCCCGCTGGATCCCAAATGTTTTTTTCTTCAAAACCATCTACCGCCTCAAATTGAGGCTGAACCCAGTGAACTTCATGTCTAAGCTCATCAGTATCCGGGAATTGAATCATTGTTTGTATCTTGCTATCGCTCATAACATTCCTGCTGACTCCTCCGTCATTGATAATAACATCATAGCATAGCATAAACCTTGTGAGTTCACATCTGTGGCAACTTTCGCCTGAATAATAGAATTGGTTAATATGGCTACCTTGACCACTATCAGGGCGAGCTTATCTTGAAACGTGCTCCCCCGCTGTTGCAGACTCCGGGTTTCGTGCTCCGGCCATGCACCCAGAAACTACCCTGGGAGCCTGTCCGGTTAGCGTGCCGGGAGTAAATCCAATTCCTGCTTAAAGTGGTGCCCACCGCAAAAGCGCGGAGGCCACACCTGACCAGGATTCCGGTTAAAACTGTCACGGCTTTCGCATCTTCCCGCCAAACCACATTCCTCTTTCAGGGGCAAAAACTCATGCCAGTTTTACCGGTAAGTTACCGCTTCCGCGAGCCACAGTGGACGCGGGATACTGCCCCGCTTATGCCCCGGCCCGGTAAGTCAGATTTGGCCAAGGTATTCCGTGCCGGGGTATCTTTGGCCTGCGGCGCATGATCGAGGATCACTCCGGCCAACACCACCCGTGCCACCCAACAGTACAACCCCAAAACAAACAACCGGCATAGCCCACCTGGAATTGCTTTGCAAGGTCGTTCAGCTAAAGGTGCTCCACCTTGCAAAGCAATTCCAGGTGGGCTTAAAAGATGCCGGTTTTGGGGTTGCACTGTCGGGTTTGGCCTTCGGGTTTTTCTTTTCCCCGGCCTCCGCTCTGGAAGTTTGGCGTTTCACGCACTGAAAAAGACAGATACCTCCGGTGGGGGGTTCCCTCTCAGGTTTGGCCAAAGTCCGTGCCAGTTCTGCCTGTCTTTGGGGGCTGCTCCGGCACCGGCCAGACGTGGTGCTCGAATTATGACTTCTTGTTCAGCCACTTATAATTGGCATGATCGTAAACCTTAACACCGCTTACTTTCTGGCCAACCATCGAAGCCCAGTTGTAACCAGGTTCTGCGTCGTTGAAATAACCGAACTGAGCACCTACGAGGTTATCAATGTATGTACCCTTGTCTGTTTCAATTATCTGCATATTATTGTGCCAACGTGGACTCAAAGATTGTCCCGTAACAATCTTTACCGATAGTATTTCATACACTTCCATTATCATAGACTCCTGTAGTTGAGCTGTCCTCAATGCTGCCTAGTCTGCACCTTAAAATTTACGAAAGATCATTTCTGTCTGTTGAAATTTCAGCCTTAATTATACCTTTCTTCTGCCAATCACGAAGATAGCCAGAACGCAAATTACCATTAACGCTTGACTGAGCTGTGAAATTTATAGCATTCCACTCTTTAAGCTCCTTAGTTCCGTCAATCTTATGCAACAAGAGATAGGCTACCTTTTTTTGTAACAATAACTGTTTGAAGCTCTCTTCATCAGACGGATAATAAGTTATACCCAAAGTCGATGGAAGGCTAAGTGCGGTCTCTACTGGCACAGTTTTCTCTATCCCCAGCTTCTCTTCGTAAAAGTCTAGAATTCTCTCAATCACACTCGCCGGATCTTCAAATCCTTGTGCATGTGATCCAAGACGCTGATACAGAGCAACTGTCATTTCTACATTCTTGTTCATCTACAACACCCCCTTTTTTTGAGTTATTTAACACCATGTATATCAATTGATATCAAATGTATCAAAAATAGTCAAGGTGTTTTTTCAATAAACTCTCTCTCGTATGGGCAAACAAGATGGGCTTTGACCAATATAACGTTTTGATTCTTTGGAAAGAATTTATAATTTATCATCCAAATATCGGTAAAAGGTAGGTTTCGAGATCCCGAAAACGGAGCATATTTCTTTGATTGTATGCTTCCTGCTTTCGTGCATGGCCTTAAGTGTGTTCACCTGATCACTGTCCAGCTTGGCTTTTCGTCCTCCCACCCGGCCTCTCGATCTGGCCGCGTCCAGTCCGGCCTTTGTTCGCTCACGGATCAGGTTTCTTTCAAACTCGGCAAGCGCTCCAAAAATCTGAAAGATCAGCTTTCCGCCGCTAGTTGTTGTATCAAATCCCTCCTGCAGGGAAATAAAACCGACGCCGGAAGCTTCCAACCCCTCCACAACTTCAATTAGATGTTTCAGGCTCCGGCCTAAACGATCCAGCCGCCACACCACGATACAATCTCCCTGTCGGGCATAGCCCAGGGCATCTTTCAGTTTTGGTCTGTCTGTTTTAGCGCCGCTTATCTTGTCGGTATATATTTTTTCACATCCAGCTTTTTCTAGTGCGTCGATCTGTAGCTCGGGGTTTTGGTCCCCGGTGCTCACCCTTGCGTATCCTATTTTCATTTTATAACCTCATTGGGTAAAGAAACTCACCAACCAACACAAAAACATTACTTTGATTAGTTTACCGAGTTTCTTTACCTAAAAACAGCTAAAAAAGCCCGGCCAGGTGATCCGGGCCGGGCGGTAACGTAAACCTTCGTTTGTGTTACTCGTAAAGCTGCCATCTTTTGGAGATATGATAGCCCTTCCAGTTCTGCCAGAGTGACTCAAAAATTCTTGATCCATCTTTGATCAAGGTCTGCGGCTCTGTTTGAAGTTCTACCCTGCCCCGGATCACGATCATAGCATCAAAATAATGATCAAGATCAAGGCCGCAAAGCTCGGTAATGTCCAGCGGAAATTCCCGTCCATTGTAGGCACTCAAAAGCACCATGGCGGCTATTCTACTGCCTCCGGTGTCGCCCTGGGCAAGTGGTAAGAGATTTTTTACGGCCTCAGTGTATTCTGGAATCGTCATTTGTTTTTGCATAGCTTCCCTCTAAAATGGTACGTCCTGTCCCTGCGGGATCTCCGGCACGTTGTCTTGTTCATTGTTGTTCGGCCTGCGCTCTGATATTACCATCCAGCCGTCAAAATCACCACCGACCGGCACAGTATCAAGCTTCAGGCTCATTTTGCCGTTTGGCTTCTGCAGGACAATACCACATTTCATCCAGATTCCCTTTCCTTCATTCTCTCCGCGTTTGAACAATACGTCATAAACCATCATCTTATCACCTCCAGGGGCGGTTTGCCCGCCCCATTTTCTTTATTCATCTGCGATTAACTTTTCTTTTCTGGCGGCACAATGGGTAACCAGGCATTCCCGATCATCAGGGGTCAGTCTATCGGCCTCGGGTCTATGCGCCTTCCACCAGTTTTCCAGATGGGGCACGGCCTTAATTTTGGAGACAGCAGCTTTCAGTTTTTTGAGAGCTGCTGCGCTGATCTCTTCCGGATCCCGGCCAGTGTTCAACCACTCGGCCAGCTCTTTGCCGGTTTCCAATCCTGGCACAAAGTGCCGGCCATCAAAAAGGCTTGTCCGGTCCTTGGATGCCGTTGCAATATGCCCTTCCAGGGCCAAATCTAAAACAAGGGTAAACTCGTATTCCATCCCTTCCCGCTGTTCCGGTTTCAGGCCTATTTTCTGTGGGGCCTTTTTCCCGTTGCTGGTTTCCACCACTTCCCAGGCGGTCTTTGTCCGCATGGTGCAAACAATATGACAAGGGGCCTGGAGAATGGCATCGACCAGGGCGTTGTGTTCCGGGGTCACTTCCCGCCAGGCGGCCCAGCTGTTCCCGCCCCGTTGTGCCTTGCTTGCGGTGTCGTGCATGTCCAGCACGCCCCCGGAGCCTGACCAGGCATGAGACAGGCTGTCAATTATAATTACGTCCGCCCCTTCCGTAGTTGCGGCCTCGATGTACTCCCGATATTTTGCCGGGGTAAACGGTGGGGTAAGGGGGGCGTGGAAAAAATCAGGAATGCCCGGCTTTCCGGTTTCCAGGGTTGCGCTGTCGCGCTCAGTATCAATTAAAAATATTTTTCCATCCGGTACCAGGCCACCAGCCACCAATAGACCGGAGTGGGTTTTTCCGGATCCGCTTGGTCCATCGATTGAGAGCCGGAGTTTTGCTTTTTTTCGTTCTGCTTTTTGAAATAGAGTCATTTTCTTTGCCTCGCTGTGCTGTCGCCCTGGGGCAATGCCCAGGGCGACGCTTTTAACTATGCCGCTGCGGCCTTTTCAACCTTCCTTTCCTCTTCGATCTCGCGGTACGCCAGCCCTTCCGGACAAGTACCCCGGTAAGAGCAATAGCCAACGGTAAAATTTTCTTTCCCGCCTTTAGTGAAGTACGAAGAATCGGGACGGCACCTCCAGCCCCTGGGGCCAAACTCCCAGCGGGGTTTTTCCGGTTGATCCGGTCGTAATTCGTGGTGCAGGGATAAAAGAACGGGATCAAATCTTTCCGCGAACAGATCCAGAACAGCTTTTTTTGCCGCTACCATGTCCGGAATGTAAAAACCGAACACTGCATAAAAAGGAGTGCTTTTCTTTGCTTCACGATTGCAGTAAATTATAACGAAATAGGGGGAGGAGCTGCCGACTGCGTAAACGAATGCCTGTTCGATGTGCCCGTTGTCTGCACCTTCCTCTATTTTTTTGTTGAACGAATACCCCCCGGTGGCCTTCACCTCGATGATACAGGCCCCTTCTTGTATAAGGTTTTTCGTCCTACCGTCAAAATGGCCCTTTATTACTCCGCCAGGTGCCAGAAGATACGGCCAGGATAATTCCCCCTGTCGCTCTTCCGCCTGAAGCAGATCCAGAACGTACCCTTCTAAAATATGACCGGTATCAAAACCAAAACGGGAAGGAAGATCCGTTTCCTCTTTTGGCTCGTTTGTCAGTGAGTAATACAGCACACAAGGTGGGGTGGCGATTGAAGACACCCCAAGGTATCCCCGCTTGTTTTCGGGGGCTAAAACAACCTGCTCCAACCGTTTACCGTGCCTTTCCCGCTGAAAAATGGCATAGGCCAGGGCTATTTCTGTTTGCTTTACGAGCTGGGGTGATTGAGTGATGGGTAATTTCATTTTTCGCCCTCCATTTCTGCTAATCTCTGCCGCAATTCGGCCCTTTCTTTTTCGATTGCCAGGCGCTTTGACTCAGCAAGCTGTTTTGTGGTGGGTATCTCGGTAATTTTTGTTACAAACTCCCCTTCCATTAAATCGCTGTCGTAGCACCAGACCGTACAAGCGGCCCCTTCCTCGTCGAAATACAAAGGCGGGATCTTAATATCAACGGTCCTTCTTCCTTTCTTTTGCCATTTGACCAGGGCAGCGATAAAACGAGGGGTGATTTGTTCCGGAGTAATTTCGTGAGACATATTCATTGTGTTTCCTCCTTTGCGGTGCGTACTAAATGTACGCACTCTAAGCAAAAAAATATGCAGCAAGGGCCTTTCCCTTACTCTTTATGTAATTTTAACATAAAAGTACGCACTAAGTACAGGTTTATTTACCCCTTTTCGTTACTTTTTTTATTAAAAAAGAGAGAGCTGAACCGGAAGCCCCGAGCGCGGATCCGGCCACCAGCCGGAGGGAATAAAACGGCAGCCGGTGCCACCAGGAGAGCCACCACACTTGCCCAAACGATGGCAAAACATGCAGGAAACCTGGACAGCAGGGCCGGGAACCGAAGACCAGGCCCCAGGGCGACCGGAGACAACGGCCCCGGCCTCTGCAGCCGGGACACCACAGGCAACAGCCCAGCAACGGGCCAAAGTGCGCGAGGGGAAAGAAACCATACAACCACCTGATATAATGAATTTTTTAGCTTATACAATTATACCAAACAGGGCGCATATTGCAAGGAAAAAATGCGTACTAAATAGTTGGATACATGCCCTAAAAACAGGCAGAACTGGCACGGACTTTGGCCAAACCTGAAAGGGAACCCCCCACCGGAGGTATCTGTTTTTTTCAGTGCGTGAAACGCCAAACTTCCAGAACGGAGGCCGGGGAAAAGAAAAACCCGAAGGCCAAACCCGACAGTGCAACCCCAAAACCGGCATCTTTTAAGCCCACCTGGAATTGCTTTGCAAGGTGGAGCACCTTTAGCTGAACGACCTTGCAAAGCAATTCCAGGT
>JAHIUA010000010.1 GCA_018817385.1 Pseudomonadota bacterium | reverse complement strand
GGAGAGGCCCGTCGTGATGTCGATTTCGGCTATACGGGAACCGGTTCCATCGGCGATACGATCTTCTTCGATGCCGCCGGTGATGGCGGTGTCTTTGATGCCGGCGCCGGTGATGTGGGAATCAGCGGGGTGGATGTGACCTTGACCGCCGATTTCGATGCCGATGGTGTCTCTGAATATACCCAGACGGTGAGAACCGATGGAGACGGCAATTACCTCTTTACGAACCTGGCGGCCTTTGACGGCTATGTGATTACGGTGGACGCCGCGACCAGCGGCGGCACCAATCCAACGGATTTGACCGCTTCCGGCTATACCCAGACCTATGACCTGGATGGCATAAGCAGCAACCATGTGACCAGTGGGGTTACCCTCACTGCCGGCGAGGACCGAACGGATCTTGATTTTGGCTATACCGGTCAGAATTCTGTCGGCGATACGGTCTGGTATGATGCTGATGGCGACGGTATTCAGGATATGAACGAAGGAGGGCTCAACGGCCTTACCGTTAGCCTCTCTGCCGATATTGATGGCGACGGAGACTATGAATACACGGCCACCACTACCACCCAGACGCTAGGTGGTGTGGACGGACAGTATCTCTTTGAGTATCTCCCGGGTGGCGCCTATCAGATCCTTGTGACTCCACCGGCGGGCAGTGAGCAGACCTATGATCTTGATGATGGTCTGGCTGCTGCCGATAACCAGGCCGATTTTAGCCTCGCTGCCGTTGAGGATAACCTGGACGTCGATTTTGGCTATCGGGGAACGGGCTCCATCGGGGACTATGTCTGGTTTGATGCCGATGGCAACGCGGCCCAGAATGATGGGGTCACTGCCGGACTTGCCGGAGTGGATCTGATCCTGAGCGGTGATTTTGATGGCGATAACGTCGACGATTATACAGTGACCACCACCACCGCAGCTGACGGCAGCTACTCCTTTGAGTACCTGCTGGGCGGCACCTACACCATTGCTGTCGACACCTCCACCCTGCCGTCACCAGCCGGTGCCCCGAACTGGGTCCAGACCTATGACCTGGATGAGGGAATTGCTCCTCCTCTCCTTGACCATACAGCCACCGCTATAACCCTGGCTGCCGGCGAGGATCGCGGCGATGTTGATTTTGGCTATCGTGGAACCGGTTCTCTGGGCGATAGAGTCTGGTATGATCTGGACGCAGATGGAGTTCAAGACGCTACAGAGTTCCGTCTGGCTGGTGTTGAGGTGACTATCACGGCAGACCTCGATGGTGACAATATTAATAATTACACCAACAGTGTAATCACTGATGCTAACGGCAACTATCTTTTCGCCAATCTCCCGCAAGGCGAGTACACGATCAGCATCAATACGGCCACCTTACCAGACGGTGCTGTCTCGACCTATGATCTCGACAGTGCTACCACGGCACCGGATGATACTACTGTATACTCACTGAATAGAGGGGAAAATACAGCCGTTGTTGATTTCGGCTATACCGGTCCAGGTTCCATCGGTGATAGGGTTTGGGATGATAGCAATGCTGATGGCGTCCATGATTTGGGAGAAAACGGGATTGGCGGGGTTGTCATAACCCTGACCGGGGATCTGGATAACGACGGTGTTGCTGATGAGACCATGACAACAATAACCGCAGCGGACGGGACCTATTCCTTTGATCACCTCTTCCTTGGTAACTATGAGGTCACTGTTGATGAGACCACGTTGCCTCCAGGAAGTCATCAGACCCATGATCTGGATGATCCCGCAGGTACAGATCCCATTATTACTCCTTACCAGGCCGATGTCCTCTTGACGGACACTAATCCCGTCAATAATGATGTGGACTTCGGCTACAACAGCCAGGGAACCATTGGCAATACCATCTGGTATGATGCCGATGGTGACTCTCTCCAGGATGCGGATGAACTTGGTCTGGCCGGAGTTACGGTGGTTCTTGACGGCCCTTACGGACCGATGATTACAACAACTGATGCGAATGGTCATTACCTCTTCGCTCAACTGCCAGCCGGTGACTACACTGTCAGTGTCAGTAATCTGCCCGACGGGATGATCCAGACAGCTGATCCGGATGGCGGCAATGATAATAGTGCAACCCTCACCCTTGCTCTTGGTGCTACAAACCTTAATCAGGATTTTGGCTACACCGGTACAGGCAGTATTGGTGATACCGTCTGGAACGATGCCGATACCGATGGCCTTCAGGATCCAGGTGAAGGTGGGTTTGCAGGTGTGACCGTTACCTTGACGGCAGACCTCAACAATGATGGGACGCTGGACACGGTTACCACAACCACTGATGCAGACGGCAACTATCATTTTGATAATCTTCCGGTCGATACCTATGTCATCACCGTCGATGATACGACCCTGCCGCCTGGGGTTATCCCGACCTATGATTTTGACGGGACAGGGACAGAGCATACTGCCACCGTAGTACTGGCTGCCGGTGAGACGAATAATGACCTTGACTTCGGTTACCAGCAGACAGGCACCATTGGTGATACCATCTGGTATGATGCCGATGCTGACGGTGTTCAGGATACAGGCGAGCTTGGTTTGGCAGGCGTGACTGTTACCCTTGACGGTCCTTCCGGGCCAATGACCGTAATCACAGATGAAAATGGCAAGTATTTCTTTGAGCAACTGGTGGCCGGTGACTACACCATCTCTGTCAGTAACCTGCCCGGCGGTATGGAGCAGACCTATGATCTGGACGGCACGACCACAGCAGACTCTGTGGAAGTTACCTTGGGAGACAGGGAGTTGAACCTTGATGTCGACTTCGGGTATACCGGGATCGGTTCCATTGGTGACACCGTCTGGAATGATGCCAATGGTGATGGGATTGAGGATAGTGGAGAAGGCGGGTTACCCGGTATTACCATTATCCTGAGTGGTGACCTGAACAATGATGGGACGCCTGACAGCATAAGTACAATCACTGATGCAGACGGTCACTATACCTTTGATCATCTGCCCGAGGGGAATTACACCATAAGCGTCGATGATACCACTCTGCCTCCTGGTACAGTTCAGACTGGTGACCCGCAAGGGCCCATGGATAACAGCGCCGATGTCATCTTGGGCAGCGGCAATTCCATGGTCATTGACACCATTGATTTCGGCTATCAGCAGACAGGCACCATCGGTGATACTGTCTGGTATGACATGAACGCCAATGGTATCCAGGATTCTAATGAACCCGGTCTTGGAAATGTGAATGTCACTCTGGTCGGTGACCTTGATGGAGATGGCCAGGTCGACGATACCCGGACAGTAGTGACAGATGGAAACGGCAACTACCTCTTTGATCACCTGCCGGCCGGTGAGTATACGCTGACTGTTGATCCTGCCACTCTGCCGCAGGGGATGGTTCAGACCTATGACCTCGATGGTCTGGCGACAGGGGACACGGCAGTGGTTTCAATCGGTGAGAACGAGGCGAATTTTGGTGTGGACTTTGGCTATACCGGGACCGGGACCATTGGTGACACCATCTGGTATGATGCCAATGGTGATGGGGGCGAGAATCCTGGTGAAACAGGTCTTGGTGGTATTTCTGTGACCTTGATCGGTGATCTGGATAATGACGGTCAGGCCGATGACATCCTGTCGGTGACCACCGCTGCTGACGGGAGCTATAGTTTCACCAATCTTCCGGCAGGCGTCTATACGATTGTTGTCGATCCGGCCACCTTACCCGGTGGCATGATTCAGACCGGTGACCCGGATGATACTGGAGACAACACCACTGTGCTTACTCTTGGGGCAGGTGAACTCAACAACGAGCAGGACTTCGGGTATAGCGGTACCGGCAGCATCGGTGATACGGTCTGGTATGATAGCAACCGCAACGGGATACAGGAAGATGGAGAATCGGGTATCGCCGGGGTCAAAGTGACTCTCACGGCAGACTTTGATGGGGATGGTTCGGTGGATTATAGCGCCACCATGGACACAGATGACAGTGGCACCTATCTCTTTGATTACCTGCCTGCCGGGAGCTATAGCATCAGTATTGACCCGACCACTCTGCCTTCCGGTCTGGGACAGGTCTTTGATCCCGATGGTCTGTTAAACAATGAGACGACGCTGATCCTTGGGCCTGGAGAAAATAATCTGGATCAGGATTTCGGCTATGTCTATCCACCTGTGATTCCTCCTGTCGTTCCGCCTGCTGGTGAGCTGACTCCTCCATCCGGACCGCCGGTACCAGGAGATGTACTCCTGATGTATCAGTTCAGTCGCAGTGCAGTTGATGATGATGAGATCTTTCTTGTTCCGGAACCGGAACTGGTCTTTATGCCGCCGCCGATTCCGGTGACACCGGTGTATACCGGTCATGCCGAGCCCGGGACGACGATCTCTCTGACGCTGTATGATGCCATGGGCAATAAGGTGGGGTATCAGACGGTGATGGCTGACACCGGTGGCAACTGGCTGGCCGGTTTTGCCGGAACCCTCTTATATGATATGCCCCATCATATGGAGATCAGTCAGACTGCGTCACTCTATAATGAGAGCACACCTGGCCTTTTTAATCTGCGCTCTTATTTTAATCCGGCTATTAGCGGTATGGTCTTTTCTACTATCCGCTTTGATTTGCAGTCCATAACTGCCTATGAGGCGGCCACTGTCGGGGACTCGGTGCATAGCGGTCATAATACCTTGTTTAATCTTGGATGGAATGAGTTTTCTGGTTATGAATTTTTAAGCCCATCTACCAATCCTGCTCAGCTTAAACGGTAACTACTGAGCAGCACTTCATCTTCGTCCATTGAGGGCTTCTCGAATAGCACGAGTATGCTTCGAAGTCCTCAATGGACGAATATAAAGCACTGCTAATCAGTTACAGAGCGGTTGTTTGCCAATTATTGGGCATTACCTGAATAGTTACCTTAAACGTTAACAGATGAAGAAAATGAAAAAAATATTTCGTGTATTTACGGTTACTGTCTTTATTGCAGGTGGATTGTCTTCTCTCCTTTATGCAGGTGATAACATCGCCCAAAAAGATCTGGCAGACAATGAATTGGAGCAGGAATACAAGGAGTTCAGGGAAAAACTTCTACAACGTTATGAACCGGTGGTGAAGAAGATTGATCAGGCGGAACGCAGTTACGTTTCGGTATTCGACTCTGTTGAGGGGGCAAGCAATTTACCACAGTTAACATCAGGGGTAGAAAATTTTTCACCATGGTGGCGTACAGAGGTCAGTAAGCAGGTGAATCTCGGCCTGACCGGTATGGAGGAGGATGTCTCTTCTCTCTTCACCAGGACTATAGAGTATTCCTCCCAGATCAAGGTCTTTACTGATCTGCCGCTCATTCGTGAGACAACAATTCAGGAAGCGGAAGGTCCTTTTGATGTAAGGGTCTTTGCCGATGGTCGGTATGCTGATCTGAATGAACCGGTGGGAGATGATCTGAAAACTGGCGGACCGCTGCGCTATGAAGAGCGATCGAAAAGTCTGGAGTATGGTCTGAAAAAGAAATTTATTACCGGCACAGAGGTGGAGCTGAAGCAGCGTATCGGCGATATGGATACGAACTCCACCTATTTTAACCCGGAAGGTCAGGCTCGGGCTGGAACTCATCTTACCATCCGCCAGCCGCTGCTGAAGAATTTTGGTATCGGTTATCAGGAAACACCGATTCAGCTTGCCCAGCTTGATCATTCCATCTCTCAGGATGAATTGCAGCGGCAGGTGGAAAGTCATCTCCTGGAAGTGGTTCGTGCCTATTGGGGACTCTATCTGGAGAGGACTCTTTTTCTCCAGAAGCGTCGTCTTGCTGAAAGGACAAACGAAATTTTGACCCAGATGCAGGGACGCTCCGAGGTGGATGTGCCGCCCAGTCTCCTCGCCCGGGCTAAATCACTGGTTGGAAGCCATGAACTTGGGGCGATGCAGGCTGAGTATGCCATGCGCAATGCCCAGTCTCGAATTCGCGCCCTGGTGAATGACCCGGCTTTTCTGGCAGAAAATGGTGTGGAACTGGTGACCAGACAGCTCCCGGTGATGCAGTGTCCGACCAATTCTTTTGATAATGTTCTTGAGACAGCCCTTCGTAATCGACCGGAGATCGCCCAGAGTGTGCGTCATATACAGGCGGCAGTGTTACGTGAGAGTATGAGTCGAAATGAGATGCGTCCGGATCTCGATTTTTTCTTTGATACCTATGTCAAGGGAATAGAGGGAGATTATGAGTATGGAACGGCCTACAGTGATCAGTTTGATGAGGGAGGACCCAGTTACCTTGTGGGCTTGCGTTTTGAGTATCCCCTTGGCAATAACGGTGCCGAAGCGAGAAACCTCCGTAAAAGGATAGAGATGCGGCAGATGTTTCATCAGCTCGACGTCACCGTAGAAAATGTTCTCCTTGAGGTCCAAGTCTCTCATCGGGAAATGAACAAATATTACAAGTCGATGATCCAGAGCTATCAGATCATGAATTCGGACAAGGAAGAGATCAAAGAGATTACGGCTCGTATCGATTATCTGTTGGCCCAGGGCGATCCCTATGGTGACATGCTCTATCGCTTAATGGACGCCAGTGAACGTCTCACCAAGTCCGAAGAGGTTTTTGCCAAAAGTGAATTGACCTATAATCTGGCCCTCTATAATATGTTCCGGGCCACGGGAATATTGGTCAGTAACAGCGATGTTGTTTTTACCCGTGAAGAAGATAAAGAGACTGAACTGCCCATCATCAAGATAAACCGGGAAGTCAGTATAGTTGAATAACAGCTCTCAGGATCTGTCGTATTTATGAATATTCCTTTTGTCCTCATCTTCCTCTCCTTCCTCTTGTTTCCCGGAAGTGGGTTTAGTGGTGATATTTTTGAAACATTTCTGGAGCCGAATCAGGTCGTGGATATGGGTTCGAGCTATCGTGATCGGCTCGCTGTTCTCCATGTTAAGGCCGGAGAGCGGGTACAGGTCGGGCAACTCTTGGCCGAGTTTGATAGCCAGGTGTTGCAGTCCCGTCTTGATTTGGCAAAGACGGCCGCCGCTTTTCATGGCAGCATCGACTCGGCCCAGGCCCTTGTCACGCTCCGGCGGTCAAAACTTGCTGCTCTGGAAAAGTTGCATCAAAGCGGCAATGCCAGGCCCCAGGAGTTGGATACGGTGCGGACAAATCTGGCCATGGCAGAGGCGCAGCTTCTTGATGCCTATGAATCCCGGAAACTGAAAGAGGCGGAACAGGCTGTCATTGCTGCCCAGTTAGAAGAAAAGAAATTGTATAGCCCTCTTGACGGCGTGGTCTTGAAGATATACAAACAGGAAGCTGAACTTGTTGGTACCAGTGAAGAGGAATCGATTTTAACCCTGGTTCAGCTCGATCCGCTTCTTGCGGTTTTTCATCTCAGCTCTACCTCTCTGCCGGCAATACAGGTTGGAGAAAGTGCCTTGCTGGTCGTTGCAGGGAAACAGGTACGGGCTGAGGTAGATTTTATCTCGCCAGTTATTGAGGCCCAGAGTGGTACGGTAGCTATCCGTTTTCGCTTGCCAAACCAGGATGGCTTACTGGTTAGTGGCAGCCGTGTTACATATACCCCATCCCAGCAGCAGGAGAATCAGAATAATGTCACAGGAAAACAAGAGTAAACAGCAGCAGGTTAAGGTCAGATATACTGAAACATCAGCCTTATATGCATCGCAGTTCATTCTCAATGCCTCGGAAGAGGATATTACTGTCAATTTTTCCTCAGGTCCCTTGGTTGACCCAGTAAGTGGTGAAACCATACTGCCGGTGCATACGAGAATCGCCATGAGTAAAGAGGGAGCCAGACGGCTGCATGCCATCCTCAGCAAGGTGTTGTCCCAGCCGGCGGCCAAACAGAAAATGGCCGAGGCTGCCCAGGCCCAGCTGCCGAAGATGCAGTAATGGAAAGATAGATACTCAACCTGATTTCATCGATTGATTATTTTTTATTTACTCTCTGATGTGTAAGTTGTAACAAATTGTTTTGATTAAGCAAATCTCTCCAGTTCCAGCCCGGGAACTCCTGGAAATTCAGCCTCCTGACCCTGGCAGACTGGCAGAGCAGGTTGTCCTGATCCTTGCCGGAAAATCAGAAAAACAGGAGAAAATTAACCGGCTGTTGCAGCTAACAGTTGGCTTGGTTAATGCTGCAGGCGCTGTCTTCTTTATGGAGCGGGCTGGTGTCTTGTCACCAGCCGGCCAGTTGCTCTCACGGCAGGCTGCCTCCCTGTCTGAGGATATTCTCGGCGAGTGCAGAGAGGGTGCCCGGCAGGCCTTGGCTAGTGGAAAGGCCTCAATTGTTTCTCTAGTCCAGATGCCGGCTGCGCGTATCTTTTCCTGTCCTGTTTTGGCTCACGAAGATTCTCCAGCCTGCTGTTTCAGTGTTCTCGTCCTCCTCGGAGAGAATCCGCGAGAGCCCTTTCTGATCATTTTTCAACTTATGGCTGCCGCTTTGTCCCTGGTTGAGGGGAAAAGCGCTTCCCCTCAACTTAGTCTGGATAACTCGCCAGACGTGCTCCATTTCCTTTGCCAAGGCAAAGATGCACCCAGCCAGCGGCAGTTCAGTGAATTTTTGCGGCAATGGTCTGCTTGTACTCTGCTTGCCATAGGTGTCGGGCGGGGGGGAGGCAGGTTACAGTTGCAAACCATAAGTGATGTCGTAAAAATTGACAGCAGGACCAGTTCTTCTCGTCTCCATATTAAAGTGATGCAGGAATGTTTGAGCAGGAAGCAGCCCATCGGTTGGCCAGGCTCAAAAAATGGAACGGGGTATGAGGAATCTTTGCTGGTTAAAGAACTGGTACTGGCCACAGGTATGCGCCAGGGGGCAGCTGTTTCGCTGCCCGGCGGGGATCGGGGGGTAACTGTCCTCATTTTTCTCTGGACCGAGGAGTTGAGTAGAGAAAAACAGCTCACTGAAATTATCCGGATTGCCCCTCTGCTTGGTCTCATTTTGCCAGCTCTTGAGACAGCAGGCCCTCAGGGGCCAGAGAAGGTTGCTGGTCGGATATTCCGGATGAACAAAGCTGTTCTGACAGGAGTGGTGCTGCTTCTCCTGCTGGGGCTGGCCCTGTTCCCTAAGAATTTTGTCCTCCATCCCGACTGCCAGATCTCGCCGGTGCAGGTACTGTATGTGGTGACTCATTTTGATGGCCTGCTGGAGAAGGTCTTTGTCGCACCTGGGGATCGGGTGGAGCAGGGTGAAGAGTTGGCATTACTTGATGGTCGGGAAATAGCAATGGAGCTGCGTTCCATCGCGGCCGACAGTGCCAAGGCGCTCAAGATGCGTGATAATTATCTGGTCAGCGGCAATGTGGCCTCGGCACAGATCAGCCTGCTTGAATATGAGCACCTGCAGGAGCGTGCCAAACTGCTCAAGGGCCATGAACAGCAGCTGAGTTTACAGAGCCCGGTGAATGGTATTGTTTTAAGTGGTGATTTGAAGCGATCAGAGGGAGGGCCAGTGGCCAAGGGACAACTCCTCTTTGAGGTGGCGCCTCTGGATACGGTTCTCCTTGAGCTCGCTGTCCCAGATGCCGATGTCTCCTATGTCAGGAAAGGGATGGAGGTCACGGTTCGTTTTAATGCCTTTCCGCAACGGAAGTGGCAGGGAAAGGTTGAACGTATTACACCCAAATCAGAGCTGGTGCAGGGACAAAATGTCTTTATTGCCTCACTTGAGATTGCTAATGCAGACAATATCCTCCAGCCCGGCATGCAGGGCCAGGCCGCTGTAAGGTGTGGCCGTAAGAGCCTTTCCTGGGTCTATTTCCATAAACCGTGGTATGCCCTGCGCCGCTTGCTTGTTTCTCTCTTTTAAGCTATGTCGCAGCCTCTGCCCAGACTCCGTGATGATCTCCGTATCACCCCCATTGCCGATGGTGAGGAGAATACCTATATCATTGAAGATCCGCTGAGTAATACCTATTTTAAGATAGGCCTCAGGGAGTATCGGTTTCTCTGTAGTCTCAGTCGAGGAGAAGCCTTACTTTTCAGCTCTGAAGAAGAAGAGGGTGAGGCGACAGGAGATGAGGTCACCCGGGAGGAAGCCCTTGCCATCCTGCAGTGGCTTGCCACCAAGCAGCTCCTGCAGAATCAGACCCTTGAAACCATGCAGGCACTCGATGCCGCTGCCCAACAGGCCAGCCAGAAGAGCCTGCTTGCCAGGCTCAATCTGATAACCTTCCGTCTGTCCCTTTTTAATCCTGATCCGCTGCTTTCCCGTTTTATGCCCTGGCTCAGCTGGCTGGCCGGGCCCTATTTCCTTGCCCTCTGGCTCTTATTTGCCATCTCCGCCTTTGGTGTTCTCCTCGTTAACTGGTCCAGATTTGTTCATCAGGGGGTGGGCTTTTTTTCGGCGAGCAATCTCATGATTCTCAGTTTGATCTGGCTTGGTCTCAAACTACTGCATGAACTCTCCCATGCCCTTGCCTGTAGACGACACGGTGGCCGGGTTTATGATATGGGGGTGCTCTTCATACTCTTTATCCCCCTGACCTACGTGAATGCATCCTCCTCCTGGAGTTTTCCTTCCCGCTGGCAGAGGATTCATGTCGCCCTGGCTGGGATGTATATGGAACTGTTTGTGGCCTGGCTGGCTATCCTTTATTGGGGGACCCATTTCGGCACTCCTGCCGGAATGATTGCCCACAACACGGCTCTGGTCGCCGGGGTCAGTTCGCTCCTGTTCAATGCCAATCCCCTTATGCGTTTTGACGGCTATTATGTCTTTTCCGACCTGGTCTCTGTTCCTAATCTCTATTTTCGCGGACTCGATTCTGTGCGCAAGGCCGGGAAGAAATGGTGGCTGGGCATATCTGAACAGGAAGAGAACGAAGGGCACAGTCTTTTTGTGAAACTGTATGGTATAGCCGTGTACTGCTGGCGTATTCTGGTCCTCTGTTCCCTTGCTTACCTGGCAAGTCGGCTCTTCAGTGGCTGGGGCATGTTGTTGACTCTTGTCGCTGCATTCAGCTGGATCTATAATCCGCTTGCTGCCTTTCGAGCCAAAATACCAACCTATCGCCAAGAGAATCCGCGATTTCTTTCCCATTTGTTGACCCGAGTTTCCCTCGTTGCTCTGATAGGTGGCTTTGCCTTATTCGGTATCAACTGGCAGAAAAATATCACCATACCGGCTGTGGTTCTCTTTGAAGAGCAGTTTTCCATCCGGGCAGGAGCTTCCGGGTTTGTGGAGAAGATTTTTGTCAGACAGGGTGAGCAGGTGCAGGCCGGCCAGGAGCTGGTCTTACTTGGCAATGAAGAACTTGCAAGCAGTGGCCGGGGATTGGCCCTGGAATTGGCCATCCTTGAGGTCCAGCGGCGTACGGCCAATGTGCAGGGAAGATATGCTGAACTGCAGATGCTGGAGGAGCGCAAGGCTATTTTGGTGGAGCAGAAGAGAAATGTCGATAGCGATGAGGAATCTCTGCTTTTGCGGGCGCCAGGCAGTGGTACGGTAGTCGGCAAAGGCTTGGAAAGTCGAATCGGCACCTGGATTAACAAGGGAGAAGAATTGTTTCTGGTGGTTAATCCGAGTCATAAACACCTCGTGGCCTCAGTCGATCAAGATGATATCAGCTCATTTCGTGGCCGCGAGGGAGAAGATGTCCAGGTTGATATGAGTGAAGCAGGGCAGGGCATATTTGTTGGCCGGATAGAAAAGGTGGCCCCTTCAGCATCGACGAATCTTGTTCACTTTTCTTTTGCGGCCCCTTTTGGGGGACCTTTTGATGTGCGAGCGACGACAGGCGATGGCAAGGAGTCTGGCTACCAACTCTTTTCACCGCGGTTTCCCATTGATATTGGTATCCCGGAGTCCATTCGGCCAGGGCTTCGTGATGGGCAGCAGGCGGTGGTTCGGGCCAAAGGGGTCAGCCGTTCCCCGGCAACACTGCTCTGGCAGGGGGCAAAATCCTGGTTCTTAGGCAGGCAGAATCAGAAGGGATAGGTCCAGCAGTGCTGCTGTCAGGGTGGAGAGGGTTTTGTCTGCTTGAAAGCTGGCTGTCAGAGCTGTTGCAGGATGCCGTCTCTGAGGGCGGAGGAGGAGTCCATCTGCTTGGCCAGTTCAGTGTTGTGGGTAACCATGATGCTGGCAAGGGAGAGTTCCCGGCACAGGGAACGGATGAGATCAAAGACCAGATTACCGGCACGGCTGTCCAGGTTGCCCGTGGGTTCGTCGGCCAGGAGAAGGGCCGGTTTCATGATGAGGGCCCGGGCCAGGGCCGTGCGCTGCTGTTCACCGCCGGAGAGTTCGCCTACCCTGTGATTTGTACGGTGGTCCAGTTCCACCTGCTGGAGGAGGAGACGGGCAGGTCCTTCCATTTTATCTTTTTTTCTGCCGGCAATCAGGCCGGGCATCATCACGTTTTCCAGGGCACTGAAATCGGGCAGCAGATGGTGGAATTGGAAGATGAAGCCGACGGAACGATTGCGAAATTCGGAAAGTTCCTGATCGGTTTTCAGGCCCAGGTCTTTCCCCTCAAAAAAGAGCTCACCTGAGTCGGCAGTGTCCAATGTCCCCAGGATCTGAAGGAGGGTGGTCTTGCCGGAGCCTGATGCTCCGACTATGGCCATCATCTCGCCCCGGTTGATCGTAAGATTGACCCCTTTGAGGATATGAATTTTTTCAGTTCCGCTGTGGTAACTCTTACAGAGGTCTTCGGCCCTGAAAAGTGGAGTTGCAGCCATGCTCATGTAAGGACCTCGGCAGGTTTGACCTTTGACGCCTTCCAGGAGGGATAGATGGTGGCCGAAAGGGTGATGACGATGGCGGCGATGGCGATAATGGTTACATCCATGGGCAGGACCTTGATGGGCAGGGTGTTCATGGGATAGACGTTGGAGGGTAATTCGATGAACTGGTAACGGGAAAGGAGATCACAGAGCCCGAGTCCTCCGCTGACCCCGAGAAAGGTGCCGAGAAAGGCAATGACCAGTCCCTGGTAAAAGAAAATCTTCATGATGGATCCGGAGGTAGCCCCCATGGACTTGAGGATGGCAATATCCTGTTCCTTTTCCATGACCACCATGATCAGGGCCGAGATGATATTGAGGGCTGCAACCAGGATGATGAGGGCGACACAGATAAACATGCCGATCTTTTCCAGTTTAAAGGCGGCAAAGAGGTTACGGTTCATGGACATCCAGTCCTTGGCCACAAAGGGCGTGCCCAATACATCGACAATCTGTTTGGCTACCTGATCGGCCCGGTTCAGCTCCTTTTCGTGCACCGTAACTTCGATACCGTGGACCACATCCCCACTTTCCAGGAAATTTTGGACATCAGAGATGGCCATGTAGGCGATTGTGGAATCATACTCATACATTCCTGACTCAAAGATGCCAGAAACCCGACAGGTCTTGATCTTGGGAATGATCCCCATGGGGGTAAGCGGTCCGGAGGGAGAGATGAGTCGTACCTTGTCTCCCCCCTCTACATAGAGATCCCTGGCCATGGCAATGCCGAGGATGATGTTGGGAATCCTGGCATCTTTTTCCAGGACCAGATCGTCAACGCTCCCCTCCACCATCTGTTTGGGCAAGGAAATAACGTTTGTGGCCGTGGTCGGGTCAATCCCCCGGAGGACAACCCCTGTCCCACCTTTTGAGCCGCTGAGCAGCGTCTGGGCATAGAGATAGGGGGTGGCTCCAGTGACATTGTCGACGGTGAGAATGCGGTCACGGACCAGGTTATATTCGGGAATGATACCGCCTGCCCGTTGGACAATGATGTGGGAGTTGATGCCAAGGATCTGATCTCTCAGGCCGCCCGTGAATCCGGAATAGACAGCCAGAACCACAATCAGGGCCATGACCCCCACCGTGATGCCGGCAACCGAGATGAGGGAGATGAGCGAGATGAATTTCTGCTTATGTCGGGCCCGCAGATAGCGGAAGCTGATAAACCACTCGAACATGGGCTATGAGAGGCTGCTGGCTGCAGGCAGAAAAGGGAAGAGAGAAGAACGACGATATGGGACTTCTCTCTTCTGTTTCAGGCGGCTCATTTCTGGCACTTTTTGCATTCCCCGTTCTCCGCCTGTTGTTGGTTCATTTTCTTTTTCCCCTGGAGCTGGACCTCGGGTTTAAGGTGAGGGAAGAGGATGACGTCGCGGATGGAGGGGGCATCCGTGAGGAGCATGACCAGACGGTCAATACCGATGCCCTCACCAGCGGCTGAAGGCATGCCGTATTCCAGGGCCCGGAGAAAATCCTCATCCAACTCAGAGTGGATCTCTTCGTCGTTTCCTTTTTCCGCAATCTGTTTTTCCAGGCGCTGGCGCTGGTCCACGGGATCGTTGAGTTCGCTGAAGGCATTGGCCAGTTCGCGGCCAGTGACAAAAAGCTCAAAACGGTCAGTGACTTCAGGGTGTTCCTCGTTTCTGCGGGCCAGAGGGGAAACCTCGGTGGGGTAGGAAGTGACAAAGGTGGGATTGATCAGTTTTTCTTCCACCAGGAGCTCGAAGAGTTCAGTCTTGGCCTTACCAGGTCCTGCCTTCTCTTCGAGTGTGATTCCTTTTTCCTTGGCGAGGGCCATAACCTTGTCGTTGTCTTTAAGGATGGCCGGGGCAATGCCGGCGACCTCGATCAGGGCTTCATCCATGGTCATCCGTTTCCAGGGGGGAGACAGGTTGACCTTGGTTCCCTGGTATTCGATCTCCATGGTGCCATTCACCTCATCGCAGAGCCAGGAAATCAGTTCTTCGGTGAGATCCATCAGGTCGTGGTAGGTGGCATAGGCCTGGTAGAACTCGAGCATGGTGAATTCCGGGTTGTGCCGGGTGGAGAGACCTTCGTTGCGAAAGTTGCGGTTGATCTCAAAGACTCTTTCAAACCCTCCGACCAGGAGTCGTTTGAGATAGAGTTCCGGGGCAATGCGGAGATAAAGATCCATATCCAGGGCATTGTGGTGGGTCTTGAAGGGCTTGGCTGTGGCACCGCCTGGTACCGGTTGCATCATGGGTGTTTCCACTTCCATGAAGCCACGGTTGGAGAGGAATTCACGGATCAGACGGATGACTTCCACTCGTTTACGAAAGGTTTCACGGCTCTCCGGGGTGACGATGAGGTCGACATAGCGCTGGCGGTAGCGGGTCTCCACATCGGTGAGGCCATGCCACTTTTCAGGCAGGGGCCGCAGGGACTTGGAGATCATGACCAGCTTGTCGGCCATCAGTGAAAGTTCTCCGGTCTTGGTCTTGAAGAGCTTGCCTTTAATGCCTACGATGTCACCGATATCCCATTTCTTGAAGGTGGCGAACAGGGCATCTCCCAAGGTATCTTTTTTGATATAGACCTGCATACGACCGGAGGTGTCAGCAAGGTGGAAGAAGGCGGCCTTGCCGAACTTGCGCATGGACATGATACGTCCGGCAAGGGAATAGGTGTAGTTGGTCTCGTCCAGGGTTTCGGCGGCCAGATGGGCACCTTTAGGCAGGAGTTCCTTGACCGTGTTTGCCGGTTTGAAATGGTTGCTATAGAGGTTGACGCCCAGTTCTGCCAGGGCATCGGCCTTTTCTCGGCGTTGCTTCAGGATTTGATTGTTTTCTTTACTCATAACGCTTTTCGCTGGCTGATAGAGAGAATAGGTGGAAGGGAGACAGATCGGGCCCGGGTGGGCGCCATAAAAAAAAGCGGCACTTCTTGCCGCTATTCGCCACTGACTCCTTGAGAATATAAAATATTTTATCCATTCGTTTACTGAGAAAGCGCTGTTCTGTCAATCCTTTTTGGGCAAGAGATGGTGGTGTAAGGAGATTCAATCCAGAGGCGCAGGTACTTTTTTTAGCGTTCAAGAGGAATGAATTATTGGCAAATTCCGTACTGAAACAGTCTGATACTGCTCCAGAAAAACGAAGGTGAGGAGGCTTCGCTCCTTTGTTCGGGACGGCGCGCTTTGACCCTGATGTTGTTCTCTGCGAGCACTGAAGACAGACCTGAATGGGTTGCCGGTAGACCCTGAGCACCCTTTTCCCCTCTATTTATGCGAGGGGGGACAGGGAAGAATGAGGAGAGCCACCGGCAGTGGATAGCCGGTGGCTGTTGAGATCAGTGGACGGTTCCCAGACGCTGAACTTCGTTTTCAGTCAGTACCAGCTTCCAGTTTCCCTCATCTTTTTCAAAGAGGCTGAGGGTTCGAGTAAACAGAGAATCGGAGAAAATATATTCTTCCATGAACTCGCCCAGCTCAACCGTATTGAGGGCATGTCTGTCATGGATATCTTTTTCCGCCTCCCCCTTGTGACCAAGAGCATTATGGGCAAGGCCACGGGCCAGGTAGGCAGCCCCCCTTTCTGGATTGAGGAGGAGGGAGTTGTCCAGGTCACGGATTGCCTCCTCATTTTTCTCTTGGTTGAGGTTAGCAATGCCCCGATAAAAAAAGGCCTGATCGTGGTGTTCATCTTCCTTGATAATCGTATCAAAGTCCTTGATGGCATGGGCGAACTGACCTATCTTGAGATAGGCGATACCGCGGTTGAGTTTAGATTGAAACGGATGATCGCCCTGGCGCAGGGCTTCAGAAAAGGCCTGGATACTGGTTACAAGATCTCCACTTAAAAAGGCTTTCTGTCCCAGCCTGAATGTATTTGTAGTTGTCATGATGCACCTCCGTATGAAAGAGTTTTTGGTGATGCTTTCTATAAGAGAAAGTAATCATCAGTTACTGCGTTACAAGGAAGGAAATTTGTTACTTAGAAGAAGCTGATGCCTCATAATTGGCAATCAACACCACTCTAACCGGTTATGGAAATTTTAATACAGGGTAACTCGATACGTGATAGGATTTTGACAGGATGAGGAAAGGAGATATAGTGTAACAGAGGTGAATTTTGACTGTAGTGTGCAATGGAGAGAGTTTTTCCAAGTCCATCACCATTAATAGTGACCATCAGGGAGACAGCTATGACAAAAATCATCAATATTGTGGGGAGAGAGATCATTGATTCTCGGGGGAATCCAACCGTGGAGGCCGACTGTTATCTCGAAGATGGCTCCATGGGGCGGGCGGCCGTTCCTTCCGGGGCCTCCACGGGATCTCGTGAGGCCATTGAACTGCGTGATAATGATCTTGGTCGTTATCTTGGTAAGGGAGTACAAAAGGCGGTGGGCCATGTCAACGGGGAGTTAAAGGAGGCCTTGCTGGGTATAGATGCGGCAGATCAGGCCGCCCTGGATCAGGTGATGATCGATCTTGACGGGACCCCGAACAAGGAGCGCTTCGGGGCCAACGCCATCCTCAGTGTATCCCTGGCTGCTGCCCATGCCGTTGCTGCCAGCCGCAAACAGCCACTCTTCAGGTATCTGGCCACAGATCCGCCGCTTCTGCCCGTCCCCATGATGAATATCATTAACGGTGGCGCCCATGCCGACAATAATGTCGATTTTCAGGAGTTTATGATCATGCCGGTGGGTGCGCCGACCATTGCCGAGGCGATTCGCTATGGCGCCGAAATTTTTCATCACCTGAAAAAGGTACTCACAGACCGGGGATTGAACACGGCGGTTGGAGATGAGGGTGGTTTTGCCCCCAATCTCTCTTCTAACGAGGAGGCCATCCTCGTCATTCTCGAGGCCATTGATAATGCCGGCTACAAGGCAGGGAGGGATGTCATGCTGGCCATGGATGTGGCCGCCAGCGAGTTCTTTGAAGATGGCTTGTATAATCTGGCCTCGGAAAAGAGGCGACTCACGGCCACAGAGATGGTCGATCTTTTCGAGGAGTGGTGTGCGAAGTATCCGATCTTTTCCATTGAGGACGGCTGTGCCGAGAACGACTGGGATGGCTGGAAGATCATGAGTGACCGGTTGGCTGCTAAGGTTCAGCTTGTCGGAGACGATCTCTTTGTCACCAATACCGCCATTCTCAAGGAAGGCATAGAGAAGAAAATTGCCAACTCCATCCTCATCAAGGTGAATCAGATCGGGACCCTTACCGAGACCCTGGCTGCCATCAATATGGCCAGGCAGGCTGGTTACAGTGCTGTGATCTCTCACCGTTCGGGTGAGACAGAGGATAATACCATTGCTGATCTGGCAGTGGCCACCGCAGTGGGGCAGATTAAGACTGGTTCCATGTCTCGCTCAGACCGGGTGGCCAAGTATAATCAGCTGTTACGGATTGAGGAGATACTTGGCACAAGTGCAAAGTTGGCTCGCCTGAGGGGCTGAGGCTAGTGACTTTGTCCTGTCGTTTACCAAGGTCGGAAAGGATGGTCTGGCAAATTTGATCTCTTGTTCTTCAGGGGGGCAGCGTAGACGTTGTCTCCCTGAAGGTTGCAGAGGAGGACGGTTTTGCAGCAGCTCCCGGGAAAGGCGTGCCTGATTTGCTAAGGCGAGCATGGAGGGGAGTGTGAATTTTATTTTTCAGATCAAAAGGTTGGACTCGTACAGTAAACAACTCCATAACTGGTCTTTTTGATCATCGTCCAGATGGACATATTTCACAGCAAACATATCATTTGTTATTCTTACAGCAGTTGCTGGGATACTGAATTTATTTATTGCTTCTTCTTTGTCTTTCAATGAAATGTTCAGGGTAATTTCCTGGCCAACAGATGGCTGCGTGCTTCCCAATTCGAGAGAACAACCACTTGTTGACATGTCAAGAATGCGATTTTTTACCTGTACAGTATCTATCAGGTATTCAGCCAGGTTATGATGTAAACATATACGAAGTCCGTTTCGTCTCTGATCGGTTGAAAGGATATCTTCTGCTTCTTGAAGTGTAGAGACGTAGCTCGGTATGTAAATGTTTAGTATTGATATTAAATTATTTAGTTGCATGTAGAGGAGATTGCTTTTGACGACAAGGATATTTTCACGAATCCTTTTGGTGATTAGATAGCACATTATATTTCTAAAAGTAGGGGTACTGCTCAGATAGATAATGTCACATTCTGAAAAATCACCTATTACATCAAAGTCAGGTTGTAGGTCAGCAACACAAAATCTCAAATCAGTATAGAATTTGTCTAATTCTGTTTTTGTAATTTTTCTCGAAATAGAAAAATACAACCTGTTTTTGCCAGTATCGATATCAATTTTTAGTTTCAAGGAAGTATGAGAGCTTTTAATGTTATTTTTCAATGGTTGATTACAATTCAAGTTTCTGAGATGATTCCACTATCCTTCCTGATTGCTCTCACCATAATAGAAACAGGCGTGCATTGAATTTAAGTGAAAAATGCTGGCTGAAATTTTTATCTTTTCTTAATCGCTTACCATAAAGACGTGTTGTGGTTCTGTTGTCTTTGCATGAGTGAGTCGTCATTCATCTAATCACATCTCTAACGTTTTTCCTATAATTATAGCCATCCATTTTCAGGTTAATTCTGCTCAGAGGCTGAGAGAAGAATGAGACTTTTTCAGCTGCTGATGTCGCCTTGAACGAATGAGAATCATTAAAGACGGTGATGTCGGCATCGCAACGTCAATTCTTTTCGGAAAATCGGCTACAAATTGAGCGAGTAAGGGCAGGGGAAGATATCTTTTCGATTCAACAGATAACTTGGAGTCGATTGAAGAGCATTCAAAGTACAGCTGGAATAAGAAACATCTGAAGGGGGTTGGCAAAACCCAGTATGATAAGACTAGACTTGAAATCTTGGAAGAAGGTTCCACCCTAACGGTTATGCTTGAAAAACCTGAAAAATCAGATGGTTCTAAAAATACAACTCTGGCCATTATTGGAGGCGATAGGTGATTCGTACAGCGTAAAGACGGTCGTAGGTATTTAAGCCGCTATACCCCAGGTAAAATCTGTTCCTTTTTCGTCAGGCCCAATTGCTATCCTGTTAAGCCGGCAAACCTGATTCTGTCCAGATTCTTGAGGTTGCCGTCCGCAAAATAGTCATCACACCAGCTGTTGTCTCCAGCGAGCGACGGAGGCGCGGTTGGCTTGCCTGCCTTACTTCTTTCTCTGGCACTGAAACGAAAGCGATAATGGTCGTAGATTCGCATGATTTCGCAAAGATACGCATCAGCGACATCTCTATCTCGTCGTATGATCAAGTAATTTTCGTCGTTATTCCTTGAGGCATTGGTTGAAAAATTGTGTGATCCTGAAATGATAAGTGGCGCATCGGAGGTGACATCGATAATGATCGCTTTTGTATGCACACGAATGGCGCCTTTCTGCTTTGCTGTTGATTCTTTTAACCAACCCTCAAGCCCGTCCGGAAGAAGTGAAGCTGCGGTGAAGTGAGCTGTGCGATCACGGTGGATGCCTGTAATTTTAGCACTCGATGAGTTTTGAATACCCATCCTGAGAATGGTGTCGTTTGCTGTGCCGAGAAGGGCCTCCGTTATCTCATCGCGTAACTGGAAAGCAGTTGCAAACAGAACATCACGTTCTGCACCAGCTATCAGATTTGCTATTGCAGAGATGTCTGCGAACTTTGATCGTGGCGAAAAGCCTCCGAAACGCTCAGGCGCGGTTGGTATTTTATTGTTCTTGTTGATTGAGCTTTTGGTTGCCCTGCGATCTGTACGGGTGGCAATCAGTGTTTCAAACATGGTCGCATAATTTTCAAGGATCGACGGGGTGCGTGAAATGTGGACCACGTTGGCTTGGCGGTAGCATCCATTCTCAGACCAATTTGTAGATCCTGCCAGTAGGGCAACAGGCGTATAACAACCATTTGGCTTTATCCGGCTAAGAACGACAAACTTGTTATGCATGATAGCTGTGGTGATGCGTGGAAAAAGGGTGGCACCTGGTATCTCTGGAGTATGGAGCAGGTGTTTATTCTCAACCGTCGCATCGTCTTCCTCTTTAGCGTGATAAAGGATACGCACCTTAACGCCACGTTCTCCAGCCGCGACCATTGCCTGATGCAGACGAGGAAGGTGATATTCATAAATGGCCAGATCGAGGGCCCAACTTGCATCTTCAGCCTGCGCTAGAAACGATTCAATTTGTTCCACTAACCCTCGAGACAGCCAATCGAGGGCTCGCTGTGGCAGTGTTTTCCTGCCAAGGGTTCCTGCTTCCTTTGCCTTTTGAATCTCTACATCCAGATCCGGGAAGCGGCGAGAAAATGCCTGGGATGAAGCCACCGCCCTGTTGAATATGATCGCATCCTCTCCCTGAAAACCCTGGGTTTCTATCACGACCTGCGGGCCGGCCTCCAAGAAAAGCCTTCGATTGGAACTCGTGACGAGGGATGAGTCAGAACGGTAGACTGGTTGGACGGTGTAGGCGTATTGAGTGCTTGGATATACCGAATAGTCAGACCACCGAAATTTCTGTATCGGGGCTACGTTTGTGGCGATGAGCTCTCCACGGGCCTTGGTTGTACCGGGGAAATCCAGGATTCCCTGCAGCCAGCCAATCCTCCCGGCAAAGCGTCCGCTTCGGATCTCACGAGAGATTGCAAAGCCAAGCAAGTCCTCTCGTTTGCCCGCTTCAATATCAAACGCCAGTAATATACCTGTAGTACCGGCGTACGCTTTTACTCGAACACCATTTGCCTCTCCCACACGTCTCATGAAAAACCTCCTGTGATCGTTACCTTTCAGAAGTCAGGAATTCTCGTATAGTTGCTCTTGACCTTATTCCGGTAGGGGGGCAGTCTGGGAAGTTTGTGGAAATACGATCAGATCAAATGTAAGCAACTCCGATTAAATGGATATGTTGTGATTTGTCAGCTCAGTAACATTGAACTCGGGGAGTTGCTGGTGGCCAAGGGCCAGGATTTCCAGCTTTTCCAGTTTGTCGATGGTGTAGGTGCTGCCAATTTTGAGATCGACATGGTGGAGCTCAATTTTAATTTCGGTGCCCTGGACGGATGTAAAGGAGTTGAAGGTTTTGCTGTTAAGGGCAAGATGCTTTTTAGAGATTATGGCAAAATCGTTTCCGTAGGCCCTGAAAATTAGGGTTTCAGGGAAGTTATTCTGCAGTTCGGTGGCTAACTCTTTAAAAAGGAGATTGCCTTTGGCCCAGCCGTGACGTTTATTGTATTCCGGCACATTCAAGAGGTGGAGCATGTGCAGGCATGTATATCGATTGATGTCCAGATTGTTGAGGATGATCTTCAGGTAGTCCTCGTTGTAAAGTCCTGTCAACATGTCGTTAAAAAAGTAGGAAAACCTCTTTTTTTCCAGATTGCTCACTGGGAGCTGGTTAATGGTGTTGGAGATTTTGATGTTGGCCAATACCTTGACCGCGGCCTTGACGACCTCTGGATCAAATTGACTGCCGCTCAGTGCCTGAAGCTCGGTCAGGGCCTCGGGAATCTCTTTTTTGGCCTTATAGATACGGTTGGTGGTCATGGCATCAAAGGCATCACCAACTATCATGATTCGAGAGAGTGGCGGGATTTCGTCGCCCTGCAGGGCGTCGGGGTAGCCCTTGCCGTCGTGTCTTTCGTGATGATGGTGGATGATCACTGCCAATTCCCGGTACATCTCGATCTTCGAAAGCATCTCATAACCGGCAAAGGCATGGAGTTTGATCAGGTCGTAATCCAGACCGGTCAATTTACCGGGCTTGAGGAGAACAGAATCCGGAGTGGCAACCTTGCCTATGTCATGGAGGATGGCCGCCTTATAAAGATTCTTGATCTCTTCGAGCTCAACACCCATTTCTCTGGCAATCAGTTCACAGTAATGGGCGACGCGCTCGGTATGGCCGGCCGTATAGGTGTCTCTTTGCTCAATCATATCGGCAAAAGAGAAAATCGTCTCTTCGTAATTGGCAGTACGTTCGGCAGTGAGTTTTGTTACCGACTCTCTTTGCCTGAAGGAATCTATGGCAAAGCCGATGTCGCCGGCCAGTTCGTCCAGCATCTCTTTTTCTTCCGGGTCAAAGCCTTTCTTGCGCCAGGTGTAGATAGTCAGGACACCGAGGGGGCGTGCAGCATGGTGAGCACGCAGGGGAAGGCTGATGACGGAATGAAATCCTTTCACCTCTGCCGGGTTGAGACACGGGGTCTGGTTCGGTGTCATCGGGTCGATTTCGCAGATCACGGTTTGATTGTCCCTGGCACAGCGGGCGGCGGAGCTCTGGTAGAAGGTATTGTGACTATCGAGTACATCATAGGGCGGGGCAATGAGAGGGACGCCTGACAGTTCGGAGGTGTGGACCGTTGGTATTCTGTTATTGTCGAGAAGGCCGATCCAGCAGAATTCATAATGGCTGTGCTGCACGAGTCTGGTGCAACAGCTTTCCAGGAGGCTGGTAATGTTTGGCGTGGTGATAAGCAGTTTGTTGATATGGGCAACCGTAGTCATGATTTCACGGAGATAGCGTTCCTGATCCAGGAGGGCTCCGATCTTGTCGGTGCGTTGGCTCACCTTGCTTTCAAGGGTTTTGTTGAAATGTTCTACTTTTTCCTTATCACGCTTTACCTTTTCTGTTAACAGCCCCACCGGTACGGCAATAAGAAAGAGAAACCCGATCCTCATGGCAAGATCGGTCCATTCGATGTCGGTGAGCATGGGGAAAATGCTGACGATGTAACAACAGGCTGAAATAACGGCGACGATCAGGCCAAAATTAAGGCCGAAGTAGATGGTATGGAGGCAGATAAGGAGGTAATAGCCGAGAAAGAAACTGTTTTCAAAGTTTGTTTCCGTATGGACCAGAATTGACAGAAAGATCAGATCGAGAAAAAGGGATACCAGATACACCTTTTTTAATAGGTCCGGTCTGTAAAAAATAACGAGGTAGCAAAGGAGGCTGTAAATAAAAAAAGCGATGAGGGCATTGATGATGATGGCCTTTTCCGCTGGGAAAAGGGGGACAATCAGGATCCAGGCAATGCCGCCGGCAAGGCTGAAAACCCGTAACAGTAAAAAGGTAAGGTCAACCTCATTGGTGGCAGCAATAACTTTTTTCCACTGTGTTATTGAAGAAAACATAATGAGTTCAGGTGGTTGTTAGGTGTACCCACTTGGACCGGCGTGGATAAGAGAAGGCTTCTTGCCACGGATGAGAAAAATTATTTTTCCATAATTCACGGATAATACATTCTTTTTCTAGAATGCGTCAACCCTTATGTAGAAAGCAAAAGGGGGACAACCGGTTTTGAGTCTCTTGACCGGCAGTGGCTTTGGGAATCGATTCCCGGCTCAATTCTTGGTTATTTGATACGCTCGAAAATGGAACCGATATTTGTTCGCGAATTGAGGAGGTGCCGTTCTGGTGGGTATTGCGGGAGGTGTTGCTGAGAAATGGGAGTTAGGAGTGTACGATCTCAGCATGATGGGCGGTGTAGGTATCGTTGATTGTTGGCTGATGCTGGTCTAGGATCTGCAGTTCCATCTTTTCCAGCTTGTCGATGGTATAGGCCTTTCCTGCTATGAGATCAACATGCTGGAGCTCAATCTTGATTTCGGTACCGATGATGCATGAAAAGGTATTGAATGTATCACTGTCCAGGGGAATATGTCCTGTAGAGATGAGGGCGAAATCGTTTCCGTAGGCCCTGAATATGATGGCTTCGGGAAACCTGGTCTGGAGCTCTGTAGCCAACTCTTTAAAAAACAGATTTCCTTTGGCCCAGCCGTGGTGCTTGTTGTACTCGGGGACATTGAGGAGGTGCAGCATGTAGAGACATTTGTATTGATTCAGGTCCAGGTTATTGAGGGTGATCTTCAGGTAATCTTCGTTGAAAAGACCTGTCAGCTTGTCATTAAAAAAATAGGAGAAGCGCTTCTTCTCAAGATTACTTATCGGCAGCTGGCTGATGGTTGTGGAGATTTTGATGTTGGCCAGTACCTTGATCGCTGCCTTGACCACGTCAGGATGAAATTGACTGCCGCTGAAGGCCTCGAGCTCGGCCAGGGCTTCGGGGAGTTCTTTTCTCGCCTTATAGATGCGGTTGGTGGTCATGGCATCGAAGGCGTCACCAACCACCATGATGCGGGAGAGGAGGGGGATCTCATGTCCCAGCAGGCCGTCGGGATAGCCCTTGCCATCGTGTCTTTCGTGATGATGGCGGATGATCACCGCTAATTCCCGGTACATCCCGATCTGCCAGAGCATCTCGTAACCGGCAAAGGCATGGAGTTTGATCAGATCATAATCCAGACTGGTCAGCTTGCCGGGTTTGAGGAGAACCGAATCCGGTGTGGCAACCTTGCCGATGTCATGGAGGATGGCAGCCTTGTAGAGTTTCTTTATTTGTTTGGCCTCAATGCCCATTTCCCTGGCAATGAGTTCACAATATTGAGCAACGCGCTGGGTGTGGCCGGCAGTATAGGTGTCTCTCTGTTCGATCATGTCGACAAAGGAGAAGATTGTCTCTTCGTAATTGGCTGTACGTTCGGCGGTGAGTCTTGCCACAGACTCCTTATGCCTGAAGGATTCTATGGCAAAACCTATGTCGCCGGCCAGTTCGTTGAGCATGTTTTTTTCTTCCAGCTCAAAGCCTTTCTTGCGCCAGGTGTAGATGGTCAGGGCGCCAAGGGGTTGCGCGGAATGGTAAGCACGAAGGGGGAGGCTGATGACGGCCTGAAATCCTTTCAGCTCCTCCGGGTCGCGCCAAGGGATTGGGTCCTGTGTCTCCGGATCGTTTTTCCGGATCACGGTTTTGTTGTCACGGATACATTGGCCAGCAGGGCTCCTGTAAAAGTTATCATGAGGATTACGGACATCATAGGGCGGACTAATGAGCAGCTTGTCTGGAGTGCTGGAGGTGTGGACTGTTTGGATAGTACCTTCTTTGAGGAGGCCGATCCAACTGGAACCATAATGACCATGCTGGACGAATTGAGCACAGGCGTTTTCCAGGAGGGTGGCAATGTCTGGGGCGGTGATCAGCAGTTTGTTGATGTGAGAGACCGTATTGAGGATCTCTCGCAGGTAGCGCTCCTGATTTAAGAGGGTACGGATCTTGTCCGTGCGCTGGGAGACCATGATTTCAAGGGTCCCGTTGAAATGTTCTACTTTTTGCTTGTCACGGTTCACCTTGTCTGTCAACAGCCCAACCGGTACGGCGATAAAAAAGAAAAAACCGATCCGCATGCCAAGATCGGTCCACTCGATGTAGGTGAGCATGGGCAAATTGCTGATGATGTAACAGGCGGCGGAAACAACAGCGACCATGAGTCCAAAGCGGAGGCCGAAGTAGATGGTGTGGAGGCAGATGAGCAGGTAATAGCCGAGAAAGAAGCTGTTTGATAAATTTGTTTCCGCATGAACGAGATTTGAAAGAAAGATCAGGTCGAGGAAAAGTGATGCCAGATACACTTTTTTCAACAGACCTGGTTTGAGAAAAATAAAGAGGTAACAAAGGAGACTGTAGATGGAAAAATAGATCAGGGACCTGATCAGAGTGGCATTTTCTTCAGGGGAAAATGGAATAATCAAGAGCCAGACAATGCCGCCGGCAAGGCTGAAAATTCGTAGCAGCAAAAAGGTAAGATCAACCTCGTTGGTAACAGCAACAACCTTTTCCCACTGTTTTTGCAGCAAAAGCATAATAAAAATAAAGAATTATTGAGTTGCGCATCGCCTAAGGAACAGCGTGGGCAATGCAAGGCGCATTGCCATGACTGACAAAAAATGATTCGCCAGTTGGCTGATAGTACTTCGTTGTTCTAGTTTGCGTCAACCATTATATGGAAACAATAATCGGCTGAAGCCCCTGACATCATTGGCTTGTCTGGGAATCGTAACCAATTCTTTGGGTCGTTATGTGTGTCATTTATCTGTTAGGTGACGGAGGTGTTGAGAGTGATTTTCAGGAAGGGGAAAAGAGAGTGGTCGTACTACAAATTTTTTGTCTTTGTCGCAACGGTGATGGGAGAAAAATGGAGCATATTATTCTAGGCCTTTTCCAGAAGGGCTACGGTCTCGATATGGTGTGTCTGGGGGAACATATCCATGGGCTGGAGTCCTGTCAGGCTAAAGCCCTGCTCCAGGAGTTCGCTCAAATCCCGGCACAAGGTTACCGGGTTACAGGAGATGTAGACCAGCCTGTTACGGCAGAGGAGGGAAAGGTTTCTGGCCAGGCCTGGAACACCCTGTCGTGGTGGATCCACCACTATAGAGTCAAATTTCCTGCCGTCTTGGAGGAGTTCTTCACAGGCCTGGTGGATGGGGCGTTTTTTGAATTCCGTGTTGGTTTGTCCTGCTTGGCTGCTGTTTTTTCGAGCACTGCGGATGGCAGAACCCTGTCCTTCGATTCCTAGCACAGATTCTGCCCTTTCAGCGAGGGGGATGGAAAAGTTACCCATACCGCAAAAAAGATCGAGAATGGAGTCTCCTTTCTTTGGCTTGCAGGAGTCGAGGGTGGTAGTGATGAGAGTGATGTTCTGTTCCAGGTTAACCTGGCAAAACCCACCTGTTTCCCAGGAGAGGACAAGGGGCTTGTCGGTGTAGGGCGGAAGAGGCGGCAAGGTAAAGGAAAGAGTGGCTGCATCCTCTGACGGTGCGTCGGAGTATGGGCCTGAAAGGGCAAATCCCTCGCCGGTAAAAAAGATTCCCGCCACTCCTCTGAGCTCTCGGACCAGGTTGCGGGCGTTGTTTTCATCTCCGGGGCGCGGTCTGCGTTGGAAATGGAAAAGGAGAATCAGGTCAGAACGCTCTGGATTGAACAGGATTTCCAGGCCTTCCATGTGGGGCCGCAGGCGGTGGCAAGAGGGATGAGCCAGCAGTTCCTGCAAACAGTCATTGATTTCCGGCCTGGCCAACAGGCAGTTGCTGACAGCAACACAATTGTGACTGCGTCGGCCATGAAATCCCACCACCTGTTGCCCATCCACCTGCAGCCGAATCCTTTGGCGATAATGGAATTGCCCCGGTGAAGGCAGGAGCGGCGAGAGCAGGGTGTCTGCCGCCTGGTGCAGCAAGGGGTGTCCGGTCATTCTCAACAGGTCTTTCAGAACCTCTTCCTTAACCTGCAGCTGGCAGGGGTAGGTCATGTGCTGGAAGTCACAACCACCACATTTTTTGTACAGAGGACAGGGGGGAAGGATTCTTTGTGGAGAGGGGTTCAGGATTTGAGTGACCACTCCTTGTTTCAGTGTCTTTCTTTTTTCGCTGAGGGTTGCCTGCACGGTTTCGCCTGGAAGCACTCCCTCTATGAGGAGGGCTGTGCCATCTGTGTCGTGGCTGAGGCCAAAGCCGCCATGGACCGGTTTTTCAATAACAAAAGGAGGAGAGGTCATCTGTTTGTGTCGTTTGTGAGTAAGAGGGGCAGATTCCAATGGCCTGGAACCTTTATTGGAAAATGTTTTCAGAGACGTTTGAACGTGGTATAATCAAATAATAATATTTCTCTGAAATCTGAACTCAATCTTTTCTTTTAATAAGAACTTGGCGGGGATTAACAACCTCCTGACAATTAAAAAATTGAGATGGCGAGGTTAAGACCTTGCTGCCATGTTCCCTTTTTTGACTTGAGCCTTTGACTCCTACTCTCAAACATCTTTCTCGCTGTTCTTCAAGCCTCTTTTTGGCGCTGGTTCTTTTGCTCCAGGCTTCTCTCTGTCTTGCTGTTCCTCTGTCGGTCACTGTTGCAGGGGTTGAGGGAGAACTCTCTACTAATATCCTTGCCCGTTTGAAGATATACCTGCAACAGCAAAACGCTGATATCACTCTTCGAGAAATACAGAACTTGCACAAGCGCTCCCAAAAAGAGATTGAAGAGGCCCTGGCACCGTATGGGTATTACTCGGTCCAGGTGGAGAGCTCGCTGACGCAAGAGGATGAGGGCTGGCATGCACTGTATACGGTCACTGCCGGACCGCCGATGCTTGTCGGCTCTTTGTCGGTGCAGATTGTGGGACCAGGTCAGGGAGATCCTGTTTTTGAGGATCTGAGTGCAGGGTTTCCCCTGCAGCCGGGGACGCAGCTCCTAGACAGTCTTTATGAAATCGGCAAGAAAAAAATCCTGGCTCAGGCAATGGCCCATGGCTATGTCCGAGCCCGGTTTATAGAACACAAAATTCTGGTGAAGCGGGCAGAGCAGCGGGCAGATATCCTTCTCTCCCTGGATACGGGGCCTCTCTTTCGTTTTGGGGCGACCACGAGCAAACAGGAGATTATTACTCCCGAGCTGTTGCAGCGTTTTATTCCCTATCAGGAAGGAGATGTCTACTCTCTCCGCTCCTTAAACCAGCTCCAGTCAAGTCTTTATGCCACCTCATATTTCAGCCAGGTCCTGGTGGAGCCAAAATTTGCCCTGAGGCAGGAGGATAAGATACCGGTGGAGGTCTCTCTGCTTGCGGCCAAGCAGAATCGTTACAGTTTCGGTATCGGCTATGGGACCGATACTGGTATGCGAAGCAGCCTGGAGTGGAAAAATCGTCTGTTCAATCGCCATGGACACAGGCCTACCTTTACCATGCAGTTGTCGGAAAAGAATAACCATGTGAATGGAGACTATGCTATTCCCATCTTTGACCCCCGTTATGATACCCTGAGCCTGACTGGCCAGTATCTTGATGAGACCTGGGATGATACCGAGACCAACATGATGTCATATGGCTTTTCAGTCAACCATGAGACTCCCAAAAACCAGTATGGAATAGGCTTGGAGTATCGAAATGAGGCCTACAGCGTCGGGGTGACCAGTGGTACTGCCGACCTGTTGATCCCCTCAGCCTATTGGAATCTGATTCTGGCCAAGGACAGGACCAATGTAGAAAACGGTATCCGTTTAAGTGTTTCGGTTGAAGGTGCTGAGGAGGAACTCCTTTCCACCACCAGCTTTATCCAGTTTCGCTTTAGCGGTAAGGCAATCGTCACTCCTGTGGAAAACTGGCGCATCCTGGGACGCGGAACCATCGGAGTGACGGCCATGGATTCCATTGACGATCTTCCTCCTTCCCTTCGTTTTTATGCCGGCGGCGATCAGTCGGTGCGTGGCTATGGGTATAGAACCCTTGGGCCGGAGGATGCCTCGGGGGTGGTTATCGGTGGTCAATATCTGGTGGAGGGCAGCATTGAGCTTGAGCGCAGGTTGACCCCTCGCTGGAGCATGGCGACCTTTTATGATGTGGGAAATGCCCTGGATGCCATTGAGGCTGACCTCAAACATGGTGTCGGCCTCGGGGTGCGGATGACGCTCCCCTTTGGCCAGATTCGCCTGGATGTGGCAAGTGCGCTCTCTGATGATGGAGATCCTGTCAGGATTCATCTCTCAGTGGGGGCCGATTTATGAAAAAAATCCTTCGATTGCTGACCTGGGTTTTTCTGCCGCCACTGTTGCTGGCCATCGCCTTTTGCCTTTTCCTGGCCACAGAAAGCGGTTTTCGTCTTCTGGTGGGGCTTGGCGATTCCTTGAGCGGACCCCTCTTTTCCGTGGGCCAGGTGCGGGGACATCTCCTCTCCAGCTGGCAGTTGGAGAAGGTGCAGCTCAATGTGAACGGTGTCGCCCATGTCGAATTGGAGGAACTGGCTTTCAGCTGGCTGCCCGGAGCCCTTTTTGACAAAGAGTTGCGGGTTCAGGGCATAAAGGCTCGGGGCCTGGTGGTCCGCCTTGATAAAAGTGACCCTGCCACAGAAGATGAGAACAAACCGGAGCGGATAGCGATCACTCTTCCCGACATCCGTCTCCCCCTTGCCCTGGAGCTTGCGGATGTGCAGTTCCATGATGCGGAACTCTTCTTTCCCGGCAGCGTTGATTCCTTTCCCGTGCACGAACTGCTCCTCCAGGTGTCTGCTCGTGATGATCAGGTTCACATCTCTCGCCTGAAACTGGAGAGTCCGGTCTATGGTGGAGAGCTGCAGGCCGAGGTCCGGCTCAGTGGCTCCTGGCCCCTGGAACTAAGTGGGGAGTGGAGAGTGACTGATCCCGCTCTTACTGCTCTCCATGGGGCGCTGGCGGCCAACGGTGATATGGAGGCATTGGCCGTCTCGGTGGAGCTCAAGGCCCCTGCGGTGGCAACTGTTCAGGGACAATTGACCAAGCTCTTGGGAGATCTGCATTGGCAGGTCTCTGCAAAAACAGAATATCTTGCCCTTCAGGATTTCAAAGTGGATTTGCCCATTGATGGGGCACTCTCTGCTGCCGAGGTCTCCGGAGGCCTGGAGACCTATGGGGGGACTCTGGCAGCCGATGTCCATTATGAGGGGTATCCGCAGGTTCAAGTCCGTACGGAAGTGGAGGGGGATTTTAGCGCACTGACCATCCATTCTCTGCAGATCCTCCTGGATCAGGCACGGCTCACCAGCAGTGGACAGATCGGCTGGGGAGATGGTTTTTCCTGGCAGGCAGAACTTGAGGGGGAACAATTGGATCCCTCACAGTTTGCCTCTCAGTGGCCGGGGAAAATTGATACACTCCTCCACAGTCAGGGAGAATGGAAGGCAGGGAAACTGGTGGCGGATCTGAAAATTGATCATCTGCAGGGAGAATTGCGGGACTTTCCCCTGACCGGCAGCGGTCAGGCAGGGATTGATGGTGAGACGCTTGTTGTGGATGCATTACATCTCCAGTCAGGGTCCACCCGGTTGCAGGTCAATGGCCGGGCCAACGGTGAGCTTGATTTCGCCTTTCAGGCTGGATCAGCTGATCTGGCCAGCCTGATACCGGAAAGCAGTGGCGTCTTTCAGCTCCAGGGGACAGTGGGCGGCAGACGGGAAGAACCTCGCCTGGCCATGACTGTGGATGCTTCTGCACTCAAGGTCAAAGATATTGTCCTGAAGAGTCTGAAGGCTGTGGTCAATGCAGATCTGGCTGGTCAGGGGCAGATCGAAGCTGACCTGAAGGCCGCAGGTCTTGAGCTGCCCGGGCAAAGCATCGACAAGGTCCAGCTTCAAGTACAGGGGAGCCTTGCAGAACATCGTCTGGATCTTTCCCTGGCCACCACCCTCGGGGCCTTACAGCTTGCCCTTACTGGAGGATTGGAGGACCAGGAATGGCAGGGAAAGCTGGCTGAACTCATGCTCCAGTCTAATCAATATGGAGAGTGGCAGACAGAGCAGGCCGTTCCTCTGCACCTGACCAAGACAAATATGGAAGTTGGTGAGTTCTCCCTTCTCCAGGACCAGGTGCGCATTTCCCTTGGGGGGAAATGGCAGGAGGAGGAAGGATGGCAACTGCAAGGAGGGGTGAAGGACTTTTCCCTGAAACTTCTCGAAGAATGGGAGCTTGTCTCCCAACAGCTGGACGGCACTCTTTCGGCAACGGTGAAGGCCATGGGGAAAGGGGCTGTATTGGACCATGCAGGGATTGTTGCTGCTCTGCCCGATCTTTCTCTGACGGCACTGGACGAAGAGGGGCAATCCAGAACCTGGCACTGGACCGACAATGAGTTGCAGGTGCGGCTGGAGGACAATGATGCTCAGGTCCGGGCAAAGACCCTGTTCCAGGATGGCAGTGTGGCAGAGCTTGAGGCCGTAGTGGGGAATTACGCTGACTTCAGTAAGCCGGAAGAGATGACCTTGGCCGGAACCTTGGCTCTGAATGTTAAAGATCTCAGTCCGCTGGCCCCCCTCAGCGACTACCGGGTAAATGCAACAGGTCAATTTGTGGGCAGTGGCAACTTGCAGGGAACTGTGGCCAGGCCGGTGATCGAGGGAAAAATGGCCCTCCAGAATGGCTTGATTCAACTTGCCGATGCAGGTATTGAGGTTCAGGAACTGGAACTCTCAGTTTCCGGAGATGGAACGACCAATAAGGTGGCCCTGGCCCTGGCCTCAGGGGAGGGCAGACTCAAGGTGGAAGGATTTGTCAAACAGGATCTGGAGAAACAGTGGCAGGCTGACTTCACGGTCAAAGGCAAGGACTTTCCGGCGGTGGATCTCTCGGAGTACACGGCAGTAATAAGTCCGGACCTCCATTTTGTCTATGGGGAGAAGGGGATCGTCCTGAACGGGTCTGTTACCGTGCCCAAGGCCCGTATCGCCCCCGCCGGATTTCAGGGCGCGGTCTCTTCCTCCCAGGATGTGGTCCTGGTCGATACAAACGGCGAGCACGCCAATGGGACCTTGCCGATGTCCCTTGATCTTAGCGTGATCCTGGGAGAGGAAGTGAAGGTGGATGCCTTCGGTCTCCGCGGGAGCCTCGATGGCCAGTTGAAGATAAATCAGGACCCAGGCCAGATAATCACCGGACAGGGAAGCCTCAATCTCCATAATGGAACCTTTGCTTTCCGCGGCACCAGCCTGGAAATAAAGAGGGGACTGGTCTTTTATCAAGGGGGATCCATTGAGGATCCCGGGCTTGATGTGCGGGCCAGCAAAAACGTCCATGACAAGATTGTTGGCATTCAGGTGACAGGGAGTGTCTCCCGGATGGAGATGAATCTGTTTTCCGATCCAGCCATGGAGGAATCCGATATCCTGGCCTATATCCTGGTGGGGCACGATATGTCGACATCCAACGAAAAGGAGGGCTCCATGCTCGGTGCAGTTGCTGCTACTCTCGGAGGAGGCACCGGTACGGGATTGCTTGATGGTTTTAAAGAGAGCACCGGCCTGGATGTGAGTCTGGAAGGCGGGGAAAGCATCTCTGAATTTTCCCTGGTGGTGGGCAAGGAGATCTATGAAGATCTCTATATCAGCTATGGAAAGGGCCTGAAGGACCCCGCAGGCACTTTCCAGGCCCGCTATGAGCTCAAATATGGGTTTTCTGTGAAGACAGAGGCCACCTCCGAGGCCACGGGTGCCGATCTGCTCTGGTCCCTGGAACGGTGACAGTTGCCTCAAGAGCACAGCGGATTCATTTCTTTTTTTATACCTGTTCAGGTAATGCCCAATAATTGGCAAGCAACCGCTCTGTAACTGTTTAGCAGTGCTTTATCTTCGTTCATGAAGGACTTCGAAGCATACTCGTGCTATTCGAGAAGACCTGAATGGACAAAGAGGGAGTGCTGTTGAATAGTTATCCATTTTTTCCTCTATTGGGAGCAGACGGTCATGACCAGTTTAAAGTCCGTCTGACCCGCAAAAATCTGCTGAATACCCTCTTGCAGGAGTACGGTCATGCCGTTGCTGATTGCCTCTTCCTTAATGGCACTGACAGTGGCTCGCTCAATGATCAGCTTTTTGATGGGATGACTGGCAATCATCAGTTCATAGAGACCTATCATGCCTTTGCCTTTAAATACCTCCTGCCTGTTTATAGCCGCATGCCTATGCATAGAGAAATCTCGGATCGGTCAATGAAAGGAATCTGTTATTGCCTCGCCTGACTTAAATTCACAGTATAAGTGAAAATATTATACAAAGATCCCAGTTGATCGTTGTTAATTCATCTTGTATGGTAGCAGTATGTATGAACCATTAAACCTGTCAAGGTATCTGCACTGTTTTTTTCTTTTGGCGATTTCTTCAGAATGTTTATAAAACAATCATATTACAGAGCAGATTGCCGCCATAAATGACATGAAAAAACGTATTATTAACACCACTTGCAAGCAGGCTGAAGAAACGCTGTTTAAGGCAGGAGATCTGCAGAACGCGATTTTCAACAACCCTAATTTTTCGAGTATTGCCACCGACGCTCACGGCGTCATTCAGATCTTCAACGTCGGTGCCGAGTGCATGCTGGGTTACACGGCAGCCGAAGTGCTGAACAAGATTACGCCGGCCGATATTTCCGATCCGCAGGAAGTAATTGCACGTGCCGAAACTCTCAGCGTCGAGCTCGGAACTAAGATTACGCCGGGCTTCGAGGCATTGGTATTCAAGGCCTCACGCGGTATTGAGGACATCTACGAGTTGACCTATATCCGCAAGGATGGCAGCCGCTTCCCGGCAGTTGTATCGGTCACGGCCCTGCGTGACAAGAAATCCGCCATTATCGGATATTTACTGATTGGTACCGATAACACTGCACGCAAGCAGGTTGAAGCAGAGCGACAGCATCTGCTTGAGATTCAGGAGGAGACAAACAAACAACTGCAGGAGGCCAATGTTACCTTGCGGGAAAGTGAGGAAAAGCTTGCAGTGACTCTCAACTCTATTGGTGATGCGGTAATAGCCACCGATGCCGAGGCGCGTGTGACACTCCTCAATCCCCTTGCAGAAAGGCTCACTGGTTGGACGCAGGCGCAAGCCAGCGGTCGTCCGGTAGACGAAATTTTTTCCATCATCAACAAAGAGACTCGCAAGCGCGCCACTATCCCGGTTACAGAGACCTTGGCGCAGGGCACGATACACGGACTTGCCAACCACACCGTGCTGATTGCTCGCGATGGGCAGGAGTGTGATATCGCCGACAGCTGTGCACCTATTCGAGACCGTGAGGGGCAGGTTATAGGTGCTGTGCTGGTGTTCCGCGATGTGACCGGAGAATATGCAGCACAGCAGGCCTTGCACGACAGTACTGCACTGGTCCAGACGATTCTAAATGCCGTGGTGGACGGCATCGTCACCCTCAATGCCCACGATGGAATAGTTGAGACGGTTAACCCGGCTGCAGAGCGAATGTTTGGCTATGCCTCCGCCGAACTTGTCGGGCAAACCTTCGGCATGTTGATCCCCGAACTTGATCAAGATCAGCGTAACGGTTCGCTTGAATATTACCTTGCGAGCGAAGAGGACCGCGCTATTGGTCTTGGACGCGAAGTTGTAGGCCGGCGTAAGGATGGCAACACTTTCCCTTTGGAAATAGCGGTAAGCGAAATGTGGATGGGTGGCCAGCGTTATTTTACTGGTATTCTGCGTGATATCACCGTGCGCAAGCAGGCGGAAGCCTTGCAGAACGCGATTTTCAACAGCGCCAATTTTTCGAGTATTGCCACTGATGCAAAGGGCGTCATCCAGATTTTCAACGTTGGTGCCGAGCGCATGCTGGGCTACGATGCCGAGGAAGTGATGAACGCGATCACTCCGGCCGATATTTCCGATCCGCAGGAACTGATTGCACGCGCCGAAATGCTCAGCGTCGAACTCGAAACCCCAATTACCCCCGGCTTCGAGGCATTGGTATTCAAGGCTTCACGTGGAATTGAGGACATCTATGAGTTGACTTACATCCGTAAGGATGGCAGCCGATTTCCGGCAGTCGTGTCGGTCACGGCCCTGCGTGACGAACAGGATGCCATTATCGGTTATCTCCTGATCGGCACGGACAACACCGTACGCAAGCAGATAGAGGCAGAGCAGAAGCAGCTTGGCCAGCGCTTGCGCGATTATCAGTTCTACACTCGCTCCCTGTTTGAATCGAATATCGACGCGCTGATGACCACCGATCCGTCCGGTATCATCACCGACGTCAATAAACAGATGGAGGAACTCACCGACTGCACGCGCGACGAATTGATCGGTGCTCCGTTCAAAAAATACTTCACTGATCCGGAGCGGGCTGAGGCAGGAATCAAACTCGTGCTGAGCGAAAAGAAACTCACCAACTACGAACTTACAGCACGTGACAGGAACGGCAGGGAAACAGTGGTTTCCTATAATGCGACCACTTTCTATGATCGGGACAGGAGGTTGCAGGGCGTGTTTGCCGCTGCGCGTGATATCACAGAGCGCAAATTACTGGATCAAGTGCTGCAGGAAAAGACAGCCGAGTTGGAGAACGCAAAGGCTGCGGCGGAAAATGCCAACCTCGCCAAATCAGATTTCCTCTCAAATATGAGCCACGAAATCCGAACACCGATGAACTCCATTATCGGTATGTCCCATTTGGTGCTGAAGACCGAGCTGACACCACGCCAGCGAGACTATATCAAGAAGATTAAGGGCTCTGGCCGACATCTGCTGAGCATTATTAACGATATTCTCGATTTCTCGAAGATCGAGGTGGGTAAGCTGACGATTGAATATACCGAGTTTCAATTGGAGAAGGTGCTTGACAATGTCGCCAACCTGATCGCCGACAAGTGCTTTGCCAAGGGGCTGGAACTGGTCTTCAATGTAGATGCGAACGTGCCGCCGTACCTGATCGGAGATCCGCTACGGATGGGACAGATTTTGATCAATTACTGCAATAATGCTGTCAAGTTCACCGAGCATGGCGAAATCAACATCGCAATCAGCCTCAAGGAGGAGACCGAAGAGGATGTGTTGATTTACTGCGCCGTACGCGATACGGGCACTGGCCTGACGGAGGAGCAGATTGAACGGTTGTTCCAGAGATTTTCCCAGGCCGACGCCTCGACCACCCGCGAATTTGGCGGCACCGGCCTTGGTCTGGCCATTTCCGAGAAGCTGGCCGAACTGATGGACGGAGAGGTTGGGGTAAGCAGCGAACCCGGTAAGGGAAGCACCTTCTGGTTCACGGCACGCCTTGCCAAGTGCGTTGGCCAGTCGCGCAAGCTGGCGTTGTCGACCGACATGCAGGGCAAACGGGTGTTAGTGGTAGACGACAACGAGAACGCCAGCCAGATGCTGGCAGGACTGCTTGACAGCATGGGCTTCAAGGTCGACCAGGTCGATTCGGGCGAGACGGTCCGGCGGGGCACGATCGACGTGGGCAAGCACCTGCGGCCGAACTACCGCGGCGGCCGGGTCGTGCTGCTG
>JAHIUA010000058.1 GCA_018817385.1 Pseudomonadota bacterium | reverse complement strand
CTTAGACATAAATCTGCTGCAAATTTGACAAATCGGCCCATATTTCCATAGATTTTCGTTAAATAGGCCTGCTATTCGCCTCAAATCCATGAAAATCTGGTCTCGATTTTTCTAATTTTCGCTACGATTCTCTAAATCCGATAGACTCCTAGAACGATTTAATCTGCCTACATATTGCCTATAAAAGCTTATCGTAGAGGCAGATAAAAAGCAAACACTCCCAATTCAGTATATCAAGTCAGCGAAGCCATTCAAACCGCTGCCAGAAGTCAGGAAAGGATTTGCCGACACACCCTTCATCACGAATAAAAACACCTGGCACCCGCAGACCAGCCACCGCAAAACTCATGGCCATGCGATGATCCTTGTAGGTTTCGATCTCGGCCCCCTGCATTCCCTCACCGCCTGAACCGTGGATCACCATAAAATCGGGTCCCTCCTCCACCTTGGCCCCCATCTTGGCGAGCTCTGTCAAGACAGCAGTCAAACGATCACACTCCTTGATCCGGAGATGGGCGATGTTGGTAATGACGGTCTTGCCATGGGCAAATGCAGCCACCACAGCAAGTGTTGGCACCACATCCGGCATATCTCCCATATCCACCGTAATTCCTTCAAGACGGTCACGTCCCTGCAAGGTGATGCCGCCGCCATCCCGGCTGACATCACAGCCCATGCGCGCCAGCAGTGGAACCAGATTGGCATCTCCCTGTAATGAAGGAACCGGTACATTGGCCACCGTCACCCGGCCACCAGTGATAGCAGCTGCAGCCCAGAAATAAGAGGCGTTGGATGCATCGCCCTCGATCTCATATTCCATGGCCCGATATTTTCCCTGAGGAATGCTAAAGGAAGTAAACTCATTGTTACAATCTACATAAACACCGAAATCAGCCATGACCGAAAGGGTCATGGCCACGTAAGGTTTCGAGAGGACCTCCCCCCTGACTGTAAGGGTTGCCGGAGCAAGCGCATAGGGAGCGACCAGAAGCAGGGAAGAGAGGTATTGGCTGGATTTCCCCTCCGGCAAGACAGTGGCCCCGCCTGACAGTCCATGACTGGCCAGGAGAAGAGGCGGGCAATCGGTCCCGGCAACGGAACGTATATCAACGCCCCAGCCCTTGAGGGCCTCCATCAACGGACCGATGGGACGCTCGCGCATCCGTTCTTCGCCATCGATACGAAAGGAGCCGTGGCCAAGAGCCGCCACCGAGGTAAGAAAACGGGTGGCCGTTCCGTTATTCCCAAGAAATATTTCCCTCTCAGGAGCAGTAACCTGGCCACCCTTGCCATGAACTGTCCAGGTATCTTCCCCTCGTTCCACGCCAATCCCCATCTGCTCCAAGGCCTGGGAGGTGTACCGTGTATCTTCACTGGTCAGGGGACCTACCAATTTACTGGAACCGTCGGCAAGCGCCGCTGCAATAAGGGCTCGCTGAGTAAGACTCTTTGAGCCCGGAACAATGACCGTGGCATTAATTGATGATACTGGTATGATCTCTTTCATTCTCTTCTTTACTTAAAATTGCTCTTCATCGCAGTCTATTACCTGCTGCGATTCCAAATGTCCTGGCCAACAGGCAAGATGTTCTCTTACCATCCCACCGACACGAGAGGCTCAGGATCCTGTCCGGGAGTGCTATCTCTCCCAACCTTTTCGTTATTCCTGAACAATAATGCTCGCCATATTAGATAGATGACTGCGCTTATTATTCAGAAATGCCTCGATTTTGAACAAAATGCCTATTCTCGGGCAAGCCCCTAGGCCAATGCGTCTCCCAGAGCTTTGCGCATCACCGCCACCGGAGCGGTCCTACCGGTCCACTGTTCAAACTGGGCGACCCCCTGATAGAGTAGCATCTCCAGACCATTTATCGTTTTGCAGCCTGCTGATTCTGCCTCCTGAAGGAGGCGTGTACGCAACGGGGCATAGACAATGTCCATTACCACCTGAAAACGGGGAAGAATCCGAGCAGGAACCGGACTCACTGCTATGTTTGGCTGCATCCCCACCGAAGTAGCATTAATCAGGATTTTTCCAGACAGCTGTTGCCAATCAGCCAAGGAGACCCAGGGACAACCAAGTTCATTGGCCAATCCCCGGCCCCGGGACTCGGTCCGACTACAGAGGACAACATGGACTCCTCTTTCCAGCAGTCCAAAACCAATCGCCCGGGCCGAGCCACCAGCTCCGAGGAGTACGGCCTCTGTTCCATCAAGACATGTCTCCTCCTCCAGAGCGCGAACGGCACCAAGCCAATCAGTATTCAAGCCAATAAGGCTTTTGCCGTTCTCATCCTCCTGGAGGATGATGGTATTTACGGCACCTATGCGTTTGGCCACAGGGTCTATCGCATCCAGATAGGCCATCACAGATTCTTTGTGGGGTATGGTCACACTTACACCTTGAACGCCCAAGCCACGAATCCCGATGACGGCGGCCTCAATATCCAGGGCCGGAAAAGGGAGGTAGACCCCGTTGATATCTCGATCTGCCAGGGCTGCGTTCTGTATGGCAGGACTCAGGGAATGAGCAACCGGGTTGCCAACGATCCCATACAACATTGTTTTTCCGTTGATGACCATCTCCTCAGGCCCCCAGCAAGGAATAGATTTCATTCAAGGTAGCCAGGGAAAGCTGACCTGGGGCAGTGGCTTCATTCTCACTCACTGCGCAGTAGGTCATATAGCCGCCAAGTTCTACGGTAGCAACCCGGCTGATCACGCCTGGGCGGCCCATGCAGAAAGCAATCAGGGGAAAAGCACGTTCCTCGGCCAGCTCTTGCAGCTGCAATACCCGCAGGACATCCAGGTGGGAATGGGCAAAAGTCACAATCTTACCGATATCCGCTCCCTTATCCTGCATCATCGCCAACCGTCCCACAAGTTCTTCACGTCCTGGAGTCTCCTGGAAATTATGCCAGGAGAGGATCAACCTGGTGTCGGCATCCTCCAGGGCTAGTAACAATCTCCGCTGAGAGGAATCGGGAGCCAACAGCTCAAGATCAACATAGGCGCAGTTCGCATGCACTGCCTCAACTAAAGGAGCAAGACGCTGTTCCTCCCGGCCTCCGAATCGACCACCTTCCCATTTGGGCCGATTGGTGAAGAGGAGAGGTTTCTGGAGGGTATTGACAAAGGGTGAGATAGCAGGAACGGCCAGGCTGTCGAGACGAATTTCCAAGACATCGGCGCCGGAGCCCACAGAATCTGCAGCGGCCAGAACGTCGTCAATGGTCTCGCGACCGATGGAGACACAGATGCGGTGGTGCAGAGAAGACTGAGGCATAATACTTCTTTTCAGCAGAGAATATTAATCTTTGTGTAACTATTCAGGTACTGCTGAATAGTTACTCTTTTTTTTGAGCAAGTTTCAAGGCATAGGCGACAAGGAGTGAAACAATGGTCAAGTCATCCAAAAGCCCGAATCCCAGAATCCAGTCCGGAACAAGATCCACGGGAGAGAGGAGATAGACAATGGCAGCCCCGAGAATAGCCTTGACTTTCCATGGGGTATCCCTGCGAAAGAGGAGCCTGGCCCAGGTTTCCACCCTGTTCCACATTCGCATCTTTGTCTGCCGGGGAGGCGTCTTAGGAGGCATCGGCGTTAATCGGAGAGGACCAGGCCACCGATAAGCTCCCGTACTGAATGCAACTGTTGGTCGATAACATATCGGGTTAAGCCCTCGACCGCCTCTTCACTGGCCCTGGGATTAATAAAGTTGGCGGTGCCTATCTGGACTGCAGTGGCTCCGGCCAGCATAAATTCAAGGACATCCGCAACCGTCTCAATACCACCGATACCAATCACCGGTATGCTAACGGCCTGCGAAACCTGAAAAACCATGCGCAGGGCCACGGGTTTGATGGCTGGTCCGGACAACCCGCCAATGACATTGGCAAGCATTGGCCTCCTGGTACGATGATCGATGGCCATACCGATAAGGGTATTAATAAGAGACACGGCATCGGCCCCCGCCTCCTCGACAGCACGGGCAATGATAGTGATATCAGAGACATTGGGAGAGAGTTTGACAATGACCGGGACCGAACAGCTTTCCTTGACCGCTGTCGTTACGGCTGCTGCCATCTCTGGCTCTGTGCCAAAGGCCACCCCTCCCTTTTTCACATTAGGGCAGGATATATTGACCTCAATGGCCGCAATACCCTCCACGTCGGCCAGGCGTTTGCTGATCTCCCGGTACTCCTCCACCGTGTCTCCGAGAATATTCACCACCACTGGCACATTGACTCCGTTCAAAGAGGCCATTTTTTCGCTGATAAAGCGGTCCACTCCAACATTTTCCAGGCCGATGGCATTCAACATACCACAAGAGGTCTCAACGATCCTCGGCGGAGGATTTCCGGAACGCGGGAGAAGGGAAATCCCCTTGACCACCACAGCCCCCAGACGATGAAGGTTAACGTAGGCTTCAAACTCCTTGGCATAGCCAAAGGTACCGGAGGCAGTCATGATTGGATTTTTCAGGGTCAGAGAACCAATGGAGACCTGAAGGTCAACAGCCGATTCTGTGCAATCTACAAATTTCATATACGTGTTCACCTACAGCTTTTTATAGCTCTGAATTTCAACGGGGTAAGAGGTTCGCAGTGCTCACCAGGGAAATCTGCACCTTGATCCGCAGATCCCATTTCTGTTTCTTCTTTGAAGGCCAGCCGCTCTCTGCGAGACGTGACAAAGAAACGAATTTTCCTTGTCCTTGTTGAGCCGAATGTTGACAACCGCTTACAAAGTCCATACCAAGTCCTCGGCATCAAAGACAGGACCATCAGAACAGGAATGGCCATAGCCTCCTTTTTCCAGAGGTACAATACAGCCGAGACAAGCGCCCATACCACAGGCCATGGAGGTCTCCACAGAGACTTGGCATCCGTAATGCATACTCCGGCAAAAGAGATGGACCGCCGTCATCATCTGTTTTGGTCCGCAGACATAGGTCATGCATCGGGAACCGAGATCGAGGGCTTTTAAGACATCAGTGAGCAGTCCATGATGGCCCAGAGAACCATCATCAGTAGCAGCATGGACCTTTAAGCCGAGGGCAGCAAAATCATCAATCAAAGGTGCAAGCTCCTCGCGATTTTTGGCTCCAAGAACCACCACAGGACGGAGATCAGGACATTTCCGGAGGACCCTTTTACCCAGAAAGAGCAAAGGAGCAATCCCCATCCCGCCCCCTACCAGGCAGGCACGGCGCTGTGTGTCAATCCGATACCCTCGTCCGAGAGGGCCCAGGACTGAGAGATACTCCCCTTCCCGACAATGGGAGAGAAGACTCGTCCCCCTTCCCACCACCTTAAACAAGATTTGAAAACATCCGTCACTACTGGTCTGCGAAATGGAGAAGGGTCGACGAAGGAGGGGATCGTTGCTATTGCCAGTACGTATCATGACAAACTGGCCAGGGTTGGCAATAGAGGCAATATTCGGTGCCTCAAGGGTCAAGCGGACAATATCGGAGGTCAACTGTTCTAAACGGATAACCTGTGTTTTTTCCTGGATTTGAGACATAGTTAAGGCTACATTATAAAATGAATCTTGGGCTTTTTTAAAAAACCGGTTATCACAATAAAAAGAATCAGGGACTGCCTATGGTTGCCGTTTCCCGGTTTCTTCTCTTACCACCCTTCATTGAAAGAGTTTTATACAAATGGATTTTGCGAGCTTTTCCATAGTCACTGCTTTCCTTTTTGGAACCATTATCGGCAGTTTTCTCAACGTGGTCATCCTCCGCCTTCCCAGAGAAGACGCTTCCATTGTCTTCCCAGCCTCTCACTGTCCGGCCTGTCTGAAGGCATTGCACTGGTATGAAAATATTCCCATACTCAGTTTTCTTTTTCTGCGCGGTCGCTGCTCCCATTGCAACAAAAAGATCTCATTCCAATATCCTCTGGTTGAGCTGAGTATGGCCCTCTTTTCTGCAGCCCTGGTCAATCAATTCGGGTTAAGCGTTACCACAGCGGGCTATTTTCTCTTTTGCGCTGCCCTGCTGGTCATTATCTGGATAGATATCCACCATCAAATTATCCCGGACATTATTTCATTACCCGGTATCATTGCCGGTCTCCTCTTTTCCCTGATCAGCCCAGCACTGCATTGGAGCGACTCTCTGATAGGTGTTCTTGCCGGAGGAGGCATACTCTACACAATTGCCTTGTTTTATTATCTGTGGCGACGAAGAGAGGGAATGGGAGGCGGTGATATTAAATTATTGGCCATGATCGGTGCCTTCCTTGGTTGGCAAGCCCTGCCTTTTGTCATCTTCGCAAGCTCTTTAAGTGGTACCGTTATAGGCCTGCTGGCCATGATCAAACAGAAAAAGGGCGGACAGACCCGTATTCCCTTTGGCCCTTTTCTCTCCCTGGCTGCCCTTGCCTACATATTTTTTCGAGAACAGATCTTTCAACTCTATCAGCTCTACCTCTCTGTCTCTTATCCCTATTGAAGCGGATTCCCCAGCCTTCGCAAAAATCTCTTCTTTTTTTCTTCAGCCCAGACCATTCCTCAACAGAGGCCAGTGATTCTCAGTAATCCTCTTGGCTGCTTATGGGTGTCTGAAATTTGAGTTTCGATGGCTTCTTGCCTGCCATGATGTCATGGCCAAGCTTTTTACCAATATCATATGCCAGTTCCATCTGCTTTCGACTGTGTCCATATTTCGGATAAAATTTGCAAAACCATGAGGCCCCTACCTCTGGATCCTTTCCCGCAAGTTTTAAAAATACGCCAATGGTGCGCCACGGCTCCGGGGTAGGATGTGAAAACACAATGGGAGCACAGATAATTCGGGCGCCGCATTTTTTGAGGAGCGAACGGAGTCCCCAGAAATGGACCCGCCAGTAGCCTCGACACGAAATAAACGGCAACACTGATTGTCCAGCGATAAGATTTTTCCCGTCCCTGTCCAAAAGCGAAAGAATGGGCCCGGAAGGATTATAGGACCATGTGGGACCGGCAAGAATAATGAGATCCCATTGCTGAAAAACAGAGGGGTTGAGAGGCATGATAGGATAGCGTTTGCGGAAAAAGGTCTTCAGCATCATGACCACGGTGGAAAAAATGGTACCAATGGGAAAACGAAGATCCTGCAAGGGAGACACTCGCTCCCAAGTCAACAGAACCTCTTCGTCTTCTAAACCCTTGATCAAACTTTTCAGTAAATTTCTTGTCTGATGGCTATAAGAGTAAGACACAATAAGTACACGTTTTTCAGCCACGATGCTCCACGCCTTAACGACAAATTGAGAAATAGTCCTGAGATAAGGAGCCAACTCATTTCACTACAGCAGCTTCCCGGAAGCCAGCCTTCGCAGGGCACTATACAGCAGAAAAGGACAAAAAAAAAGCCCCCGATGACTCGGGGGCTTCAAAAACAACATCCTATTACCTGGCTCAGGATTATTCTATCTCATGCTCAACGCCAACGGCTATTTTGTAAAGCAGGGTCAGGACAAAAAATCCTGTTGCCCAGACACCGGCCGTCACTCCCAGCTCATTGGCGGTAGGAATATACTCGACGATCTCATGGAGCGGATTGGGAACAAAGCCACCAAGGACAAAGCCAATTCCTTTATCCAGCCAAAAGGCCAAAAACAACATCGCACACCCCACTCCGAGAAAGAAGTCGTCTTCCCTCTTCGCCAGTGGTGAAGCCAGCAGGCCAATGGCGCCAAAAGCAAGGATCACAAAGGCCCACATGAATGGAACCAGATTGTTATAGACATGGCCATGATGCTCAATACCGAAGAAGAGATATTCCAGGGCAAACTTATGACCGGGAATATTGGAATAATAGCCGACAAAAAATTCAAGACCGACAAAAAACATATTCAGCAAGGCAGCATAAATAATAATGGTAACAAGCTTATTCATTGCCTTTCTTCCAGCATCAAACCCTGCCACACGCTTCAGAATAATACAGCAAAGGATGATAAGGGCTGGTCCTGCCGCAAAAGCAGATGCCAAGAAACGGGGAGCAATAATGGCAGAGAGCCAGAAATGACGCCCAGGCAGACCACAGTACAGCATAGCAGTAACGGTATGAATGGAAACAGCAAAGGGGATAGAGAGATAAACGAAGAAATAAATCCACTTCGGGGGGTGCACCTGTTTCCGTTCTGCAGTAAGAATAATCCAACCACAGAGGATATTCAGGAAAAGATATCCACAGAGGACGCACATGTCATAAAACAACATGGAGTTAGGTGTGGGATGGAGAATAACATTCAAGGCCCTCATCGGCTGTCCAAGATCAGCCATGATAAAGAGCATACACATAACGATAGCGGAAATCGCCAGGAACTCACCCAGGATAGTGATCCTGCCAAATTCCTTATAATCATGGATATAGTAGGGAAGGACCAACATCACACCTCCAGCCGCCACTCCGACCAGGAAGGTGAACTGGGAAATATAGAGCCCCCAGGAGACATCACGGCTCATGCCTGTCATGCCCAGGCCGAAATTGTACTGCCTGAGATAACAGGCAGCACCAATAGCCATGAACATTCCTAAAAATGCAAGCCAGATCCAATAGGCTGGTTTGCCTTTGAGTGTTTTTTCAATCATGACTACCTCACACTATGTAAAAGACTGATGGTTTAGTACCCAGATTAGTCTTCCTCTGGATAGTAAATTCGCTATCAAGTACCTGCCTGACCTCGGACTTAGGATCGTTCAGATCACCAAAGGTAATGGCACCTGTCCCTTTGCAGGCTTCCACACAGGCAGGCTCCTGCCCGAGAGCAAGCCGCTCGCCGCAAAAGTTGCATTTCTCGACAACACCCTTCATGCGTGAGGGAAAGTCCGCATTATACTTCTTGATATACGGTCTTGGATCCTGCCAGTTGAAAGACCTGGCCCCATACGGGCAGGCAGCCATACAGAAACGGCAGCCGATGCAACGATGAAAGTCCATGGCCACGATTCCATTTTGGGGAATCCGAAACGTTGCCTTGGTGGGACAGGCCCGAACACATGGCGGATCATCACAGTGGTTACAGAGGGCTGGAAACGGGGTGGTAGCTACCCTCTTTGAAGAATGATACGAGGAATGATCGAGAAAGACATTTTCAAAGGGTGCCTTCCACAGCCACTTGATCTCATTCTTGGTGTCAGGAAACTCTGGAATGTTATGGGTTTTTATACATGCCGCAATGGCACCGTCCAATTGTCCAGGCAGATCTGCCATCTTGCGCATATCAATGACCATGCCCAGGCGTACACCCTGCGGTGCCTCTGCTCCGTGACCGGCAGCTGCAGGTGCTGCTCCATGCCCGGCAGCTGCCTCGTGTCCTCCCGAGGACGCCACAGCGTCTGAGGATGTCAACTTGATTATGGCTGGTGCTCCAATTCCTGCAAGTACTGATGCTCCTGCAATTGTAAGGAATTTTCTTCTTTGCTTATCCATTAGTGAATCGCCTCCTTCGATGCTGCCTCGGTGGGAGTCAGGTGACAGTCCCAGCAATAGGGTTCTACTGCGGCATAGATATGGCAGCTATCGCAGAATTTCTCCTTTTTGGAATGACATTCCATACATGCCATCTGCAGGCCTTTGCGGTATGTCTTGCCATCGATCTCAAGAATTTCGCGATTACCATCCCGCAGGACGTCATCACGCCACTCATTGAGTAACCGCATATGATTGGCTCGCATGTAATCCGCAGGCATTACACACTGTTTTTCTCCACCTGGCGGTAACTCGGGTTTGGGCAGATCACCTGCCGTTGTCAACCCGTTGAACCAGATTGGAAAAGTCACAAAAAGGACGAATAAAGCAAGTCCCGGTATGATTGTTCCTTTGTTATACATTGAATTAATCCTCCATTCCGGTCCGGTTTAGACCATAGTCCTAAAGCCATCAGGAAGCTCACGCTCGTTTCCTTCAGCATCATAGCCCATGGCTCGTTTCTCGTTATCCATTATCAGAGCATTTCCGACAAGCTCAGACAGTCCGCAGACCCCGCAGCCAGGATTCCAGTAATTCATCAGTGAAGTAAGGGTCGCGCGGTCAATGGCACAGACACAGGAAAGCATGTTGACACCATATTTATCGATAACATGCTTCACGGCATTGGCTCGCGGCAGTCCGGAGCGCATCCGCAGTTCCATGATCTCGTCAGTATTGAGACCAGTTCCTGAACCACAACAGAAGGTCTGCTCACGGATGGTATTTTCCGGCATTTCAACCCACTTAGGTACCACATGATCCAGAATGTAACGCGGTTCATCCATGAGCCCCATGGCCCTTGCCGGGTTACAGGAGTCATGAAAGGTAGGCAGAACATGGGCATTGCGACTCGGATCAAATTTGATCTTGCCGTGCCGGATCAGATCCGCGGTAAACTCACTGATGTGAACCATCTTGGTTGCTGCGGCATTGTTGAATACCGTTCCGGTTATCGGAGACTTGGGAACCTCAAGAAAGTCAGCAGGGCCATTCATGGTATCCATATACTGATGAATAACACGCCACATATGACCACACTCACCACCGATAATGTATTTGACCCCCAGACGCTTGGCCTCGGCATACATCTTGCCGTTCAGTTTCTTCATCAGCTCATTGGAGGTGAAGAGACCGAAGTTACCACCCTCAGAGGCATAGGTCGACCAGGTGTAATCCAGGCCAAGTTGCTCGAACAGTGCCAGGTAGCCCATGGCAGTATAGAGGCCGGGCTCGGCAAAGACATCTGCTGACGGGGTGATGAAGAGGATTTCAGCGCCCTTGCGGTTGAAGGTGTGATTAATTTTGATACCAGTGAGGGTTTCCAGGTCTTCGGCCAGGAAATCAACATTGTCCTTGAAGGTATGAGGCTGGAGCCCCATGTGGTTACCGGTACGGTTGGAGTTTGATGCCGGTTCAAGGATCCAGTTAATACCGATACCAAGCAGATGCAGGAGTTCACGAAGCATCATGGTTACTTCTGCAGTATCAATACCATAGGGACAGAAGACCGAGCAACGTCGACACTCTGTACACTGGTAGGAGTACATGAACCATTCTTTTATCACGCCAACGGTCATTTCCCGGGCGCCGGCCATTTTACCAAACAGCTTGCCGGCCAGGGTAAAATCATTGCGATAGATGGAACGCAACAGTTCAGCCCGCAGGACCGGCATGTTTTTCGGATCGCCGGTACCGAGAAAGAAGTGACATTTATCCGCACAGGCGCCGCAGCGAACACAGCAGTCCATGAAGATCTTGAGAGATCTGAATTTACCGAGACGCTCCTTGAGACCATTCAAGATGATCTCCTGCCAGTTCTCGGGAAGTTTCCAATCATCCTCGAGGGGAGACCAGATACGGGCATTGGGGAATTCAAGCCCTACCTGACTGTTCAGGTATTCTACCTTTTCCTGTTTGGCAGGGTAGGCAAAATTCCCCTCTTTAAAAATTGCCGGGGTCTCCATCCAGTCCTTGGTTGGTACAGCTCCTGTTACCAAGGACGGTCCCTGCACTACGCTTTTCGACAGTTGTTCTAATTTTGCAAGTGCCATTATTCGTTATCCTTATAAATTTGGGTCAACAATCCTGTTATTCGTCCTTTTGAGGAGGTAGCTCTTTCTCAACAGGGATGCCGTTTTCGACCATAAACTCTCTGAACTCATCCTCATATCCAGCATAGGAATGGGGTTTGATTGTAGGATCGTTCCATGGGTTGATATGACGCTTAGCACGGCTGTCGTTTGCCATATTCCTGGTGGGGCTCATGAAAACACCACCTAAGTGCATCAATTTACTGAAGGGAAAGTAAATAAGGAGGGTACTGACCAAGAAGAGATGGATGAAAAAGATGGAACCAATCTTGGCGGTGATAACCGGTGAAAAAGTGACCAGGCCAACCAGGAGTTCCTTGATAGAGATAATATCAATATTGGTGCGGAGAAAATAACGCATCAGGATACCGGTGGTGGCGATGCCAAAAATAAGGAAGAGCGGAAAGTAATCATTGGCAAGCGAAATATATCGCACTTGACGATTGATCAGGCGCCGACCAAAAAGGAGGACGATACCAAGCACCAAGGCAGCGTCGGTGGCATAGAGCAAAGGCGCTCCAAGCTGCAGGGCCGCACCGGCGTCAAGGAAGTCCAGGGTCTGTAACCAGCCAGGTACCGGGTTGAGGAAGAGACGCATATGCCTGATAACGACTATAAGGAAAGAATAGTGAAAGATCAGGGCAAAGAGCCAAAGCCACTTGGAAGACTCATAGGTAATTTTCGGTCCCTCGTGAAGCTCGGACTTAGTATTCCGGAAAAGGGATCGGAAGGCAAAAATTTCCAGGAACATCCTGGCGACGACTTCTGATGTCTTGGTAGGGCAGTCAAGCTTATCCTGTTTAATGAAATCCAGTGATACACCCTGACCACAAGTGGTCGGGATGGAAAACGGAACAGGAGATTTTGCCCATTGCACGACTCTGTAAACAAAGCCACCCAAGAAGATCATGATTGCCAGATAGGGGATGGCAACACCAAAAAGGTACTGCATACCCGGTATCTGGGATCCCAGCCACGCAAATAAAACCAGTGCAATGACTGCCAGGAATGAGAAGGTATACTTCATTTCTTCTTACCTCGCTTCAAATTGAACAGTGTTGGTAGCCGCCCGGACGAGTTCCCCTGCCCCGGAACAGAAACCTGTTATTAACCGTGACAACCCGTGATTCTTCAGATATGAATTTTCACGAGATCATCGATATCTTTTTTCAACATGCTCGACGGACACTTGCTGTCTGTGAGAATATGAGTACCGCTTTTAATTTCCAGGATTCTCACCTTGTACAACTGCTCCCGACATTGCATGTACAGATCAAAGGCAGCAAGGACTGCCAGATCCACTGCAAACTCAAAATCATAGAGCTCTGCAATGAGATGTTTACGCTCTTTGTCTTTTTCCAGGATTTCTCGAGTGATGTGCTTGACAGCGTGGATCGGACCCACTGCTTCCGATGCGGAAAACTCCTGAATGGAGCGAATTCGCATGACCTGATCCAGTGGCGCGACAAACTCTTTGGGATCGGCATTTTTTGTCAGGAGTTTAAACAGTTTACTCAATGCCTCAAAGGTATTCCCCCCCACGGGATTGGCAAACTTATCGCGTTCCTTTTTGAAAAATGTTGATGACTTGTATGACGACAAGGTGTAGTCAACCCAAGCGCGAACTATCTTGTCTTCATAATTACGGAAAGCTTCATCAAGCTCCATAGAATCCCCTGCCCCTTTTTAATCAAAATTGAATGAATGACCATTCATAAGCAACGAGATTTAGCATTTTTTTGTTTGATAATCAAGAAAATTTTAAGATAGATATCAACTGATCTTTTAAAAAACAAAAGGCAAAAGGCTGAAGAGTAGAGGGGGGGGAGCTTTACCCCAATCCTGTACCACCTTATTTCCGAAATATTTTTTACCAGCAAGAGCACCCCAGCCCGAATGGTATATATTCTCTCCAGCCTTCAGTTCATGCCATCACATATCAGCAAGGATCCGCATGGACTCGGTAATATAAGGATCTTCCTTGATATCTTCTTTCCACTTTTCTTTATCCGGCTCTTCCTCAGGACCAGCAACTGGCTCTTCTCCCCTGTCCTCCCCCTGCTCTTCACGAAACTTTCGATAATGGGCCCCAATCTTATCCCGGGCCACCTTGGCCTCCTCCCGCTGAGCCACCATCTCACTCAGTTTCAATGACATCGTGGTTTGTTTTGCTCGCTGGGAGGCCTTTTCAGCTTCGTCAGCAATAACCTGTAAGCCCTCATCTTTCGCGACCCGTTGCTTACTTTTTGTCTTTAACAAGTCGAGATTTATCGGGTGAGAACCATACTTGACAAAGGCGACAGGTTCTACCTGATCCCAAGGCAGGGAATTATCCAGGTACTGCTCACCTGAGTCAAGGTGCTGAAAGAGGCTGGGGAGAACAATATCAGGCTCCACGCCCTTGTACTGGGTCGAGCCGCCGGTGACCCGATAAAACTTTTGGATTGTTACCTTCAAGGCTCCAAGATCTTCATATTTTTTCAGGTGGAGGAGGGGGATATTCTCATTCATGTCGATCAGGGTCTGCACAGTCCCCTTGCCATGGGTGTGGGCCCCACCCACGATCACAGCTCGACCATAATCCTGGAGCGCAGCCGCCACAATCTCGGAAGCTGAGGCAGAAAACTGATTCACCAGGACCAGAAGCGGCCCATCCCAGACGATGGAAGGATCCTCATCGCTGAGCACCCGTTTAGAACCATAGCTGTTCTTGACCTGTACCACCGGTCCGATTTCAAAGAAGAGACCTGCCGTATCCACTGCGTCCATAAGGGAACCGCCGCCATTATTGCGCAGATCGAGAATCAGGCCGGACATCCCTGCTTTTTTCAGTTCCTCTACAACCTTCCTGGCATCATCTGTGGAGTTTCTGGCATCAGAACCGTTGCGAGTCTTCTCAAAATCCCGATAGAAGCTTGGAATCATAACATAACCGACCTTTTTGCCTCCAGGTCCCTCCAATAAATTGGACTTGACAAAGGTCTCTTCGATCTGCACCACATCACGAATAATCGGGATGATTACCTTGGTGCCGTCGATTTTTTTTACGGTCAGACGTACTTCAGCCCCCTTGGGTCCCCGGATCAGACGGACAGCTTCACGCAGTCGCATATCAGTGATTTCCACAGGATCTTCAGAGCCCTGAGCGACCTCAAGAATGATATCGTCTGCATGGAGCATACCCTGGCGAGCCGAGGCAGAACCTGGAATGATATTAACCACCTTGATATAACCATCTTCTTCCCGAAGCAAGGCACCAATTCCTTCAAGACTCCCCCGCATGTGGATGTCAAAATCTTCTTTATTGGCTGGCGGCATGTAATTGGTATGGGGGTCAAAGGCCCGGGTAATGGCATTAAAATAGCGATCATAATGATCCTGCAGGGTCTCCTGATGCATACGATGGAAAAAGTCCTGATTACGTTTGACGACCTTCTCCTCCGCCTCTTTCCACAACTCCTTATCACTCTTTTTCTCTTTGTCCTCTTTCTGGTCTTCCACAAGGTCGAGATAACGAGAAATGATCTGTCCTTTGAGAATTTTTCGCCAGCGCTCACCAAGATCCTCAAGGGTTACGGCATATTTCAATTTATCCGGATCTGTCTCGTAGCTCTCGTCCTGATTATAGTCAAAACCTGTGGCCAGCAATTGCACAGTCATTTTTTCAACCGCATCAATCCGCCTGGACAGGATATCAAATCCCTCCTCCGGTAATACAATAGTCCCCTTCAACAAATTGTTATCAATAGAAGGGGCAATGATCGACAATTTATCCACATCCTCTTGGAGAAGAAAACGTTTCTGAAAATCGAGCTGTTTGAGATACAGATCAAAGGCAGCAAAGGCCAGGGCATCGCCGACCTCTTTGTCACTGAAATGCATGACTGGTAACTGTTTTGCAAGCATATAGCCGATGAGCTTGTTGCGACCGGAATCAACCTCCTTCGTTACCGCAGTTTCGGCATAAGAGATGGGTAAAAATGAAAGACTGAGGGCAAAAAGGGTTGTCAGACATGCGCTGAGTATTTTTTTCATTCGTTTCTCTGTGGGTAAAAGGGAAAGAGCGTTACTGTTTGACGCTACGAGAGTATCATGTGATACATAAAACAGAGAAAATTACCAGAGTCCGAGAAGAAATACCAACAGAAACGGTGATAGCCATGGAAAAACTCAGATCAGCACTTCGTAGCTTTGCAGTAGCAAGAGAATGGCAACACTACCACTCTCCCAAAAACCTGGTCATGGCCCTGAGCGTCGAGGTGGCGGAACTTACCGAGATTTTCCAATGGCTGAAGGAGGACAACAGCCAGCAGGTCGATGAGCCAACCCGAACGCACATCGCTGAGGAGATTGGTGATGTCATGATCTACCTCACCATGTTCGCCGACAAATTCAACCTCGACCCACTGACCTGTGCCAAAGAAAAGATGGCGGCAAATGCCATCAAGTATCCCTCCTTACAGGAACCAAGGGATCCAAAAGTCCTTCCTTGATGGCATCGGACCGTCTTTTTTCTCAAAAATTGAGGAGAACTCTCTGCATCAACCGACAAATACGGACCTGAGAGGAAAAGCTGGAAGCAAAAGGCTAGACCCTGAGCTCCCCCTGTGAGAATCTTTCACCGCTCAGCGTTCCTGAACATTCTGTTTTTTGACGCCTTCTCACAAGAGCCCGGAGTGAGGACTTGGCCTGGGGAAGGCAATGAAAGCGACCGGGGGAAAAAACAGATAGATCTGAACCGTTAGCCAAAGAGCTCACCCATCACTTCATCCCCAGTATAGGGGGCTCCCCTATACTGGGCCCCTGTCTGGCGGGAAAACCATAGTTGAGCCTGGTGGATAGCGAATCCACTGAGAAACTTCTCCAAAACCTGTGATACGTGTCTTCTCCAAGGAGAGGAAGGAGGCAGCAAAGCAGGGACAGGAAATCGACCTTTCCAAGGCCTCACCGTTGTTACCACCCTCCGCCGCCACCGCCCCCAGAGCTGCCACCACCTCCAGAACCACCACTGCCGCCGGAGGAGCCGCCACTACTTGCAGCCAACGAGCCCACGGCCGTACTCCAGGAGCCACTGGCACCGCCACCGCCAAAGGCCCCTCCCCCTCCAGTGAACCCTGAAGCGGAACTGCCAGCAGTTGCGCCAAGAGGAGTCTCTCCAGGGCGACCATGTCTGCGAAACCAGGAGTCAACCTTTGGCCCCAGACCAAAGGCTAATAGATAAGGAAACCAGGAATCGCTGATATCTGGTTTTTCACGAACCAACTCCTGCTTAAAATAATTGCGGGCAGCAGCCAGTCTCCGCCGCAGGGCCAGTCCCTCAGCACTCTCTCTTGACCTGGCAAGATTAATGATATTGTTGCTACTTGCGGCAGCTAGACAAAAAACACCAAGCAGAAGCAAGGTTGAACTGGCCAAGAGGAGGAGAACAAAAAATACGGCAGAGAGAGAGCCGACGACAAACAAAACAACAGAGAAACGCCAAGCCAGTGCGATAACCGAGTTACGATACCTCAAGGCATTGATTATTCCACCAACCCAACAACAAGCAACGATTAATACGGCAAAAATTTCCAAGGCCACGAATTCCTCCTGGTGGAGAAAACTATTGATCAGCAAAAGAAAAAATCCACCAACAGCCAGGCCCACAGTAGGAACCCATAACATGGCCAGAGAATGTTCCCCTTCACCTGTGAGCCTTTTCATCTGTCTCTGCAAGGACTCCTGTATCTTGGACACAGGATCAAATGTTTTTTGTTTCTTTTGGTAATAGTTCCGTATGGTTTTGGTATCCGTTGTCCTGCTTTTATTAACGAACAGTCCCTCAATCAACTTTTGCTCATAGCCAAGAAAGGCGTTCCTTGACTGCAGGAGTTTCAGATGCAAAACAGGTGGCATACCCGGAATGGGAAAATTAAGAAATGGAAACCGATACGGCTCCAGCCAGCTCTCCATCTTACCCTCCTGGACTAGGCGGGCAAGGACTGCCGCCACTTCGGCTGTAGAAGTTTTTTTATCCCATGTTGCCCCCACAACCTCGGGCTTATAGACAAAGAGTTCTTGCTCCAGCCAGTGTTGATCAATGTTCTCTGCCGGCTCCACTGCCACAAAACGACCCAGGGAATTTTCCCACTGAAAAAACAGCCGGATCCGCCACAGGATTCCTCCCACAAAGGCAACCAGGAGAATGATACGCAGCCAGACCGGGGCAGGAGAAACCGGTGCAGGGGGGATAGATGATGGAAGCGGAGGAGGCTCTTGAAAAATACTCGGAGTGCCCTGCCCGGAAAAATGGAGCTGCTGGCGCAGAACAACACCCTGCCCCGGAGTAATATCCCTGGCCACCATGCTCACCGGGCCGCTCTGCCAGACCGGATCGAACGTCAGATCCAGGCGAAAATTCTTCACCACCCCACTGCGATCCGGAAAACAAAAATCATGATTGAGGAGATACCCTTCCTTATCAGACAGCAAGATATGACCGAGACTGTAGTATAGTACGTAGGTAATCTTTGTATTGGCAAAAGCGGGGTCGGAGGGCAGACGGGAACGCCAGCGAATGGCAGTTTCGCCGTTATGATCCCAGTGATCCACCTCTTGCATCCCCCCTCTGACAAGAGGAATTTCCCGTCCACCCTCACCAAGCCGACTGATCCCCTCAAACTGCATGTCTTGGCCAGGGCGGACATGAAAATCACGCTCACCACCGTTCCAACTCCCTGAAAACACCATTGTCTGCTGTTCCCGGATATGCAAACGGCCCTCTCCATCAAGACTGGCCCTGACTTCCATATCATCCCAAAACAGGGAACGAGCTTCTCCAGTACAGGGAAGGAAGAAGATACAGAGAAGAAAGAGACGAAAGACAGCAGTCATGGGGCAACTCCGATTGTCAGAATAAAAAAATAATTTCTGTGCATGGATATTTTTGCAAACTGACCATGAACAGGCCTCAGCGAAACAGTACATTCCACTTTATCTCAGATGATACTCACCAGCTATCTTCCTGGTATAGCAAATTACGCCCTCAATAAAAAACACCTGTCAATCTTTTTTACTGTTCGCTCAGCAGAGACGATAAGAAACCTTGTTGTCTCTGCTGACAAAACCGAGAGTAAAATGAAAACAGCATGTTGGGCCAAATAGTGTCGGAATTTCTCTTCATTTTTTTCAGCAATCGAGGAAAGGGAGTTTCGATGAATAAAAAAATCCCGCTCTTTCCTAAAATTTTCACTTGCCAAAACAGCAACTAACGGTGATTCTATTTTTTTTAGCGGTGAAGACTGGTTCCAAAATTTCAGCTGTACAACAAACACAAGCATGGTTTTATGTGGGGCCGAGTCCAACATTGAGCTGACAATCGGCGTAAAGGGGGCGTTCCTAACAAAGCCTCTGTCACGGTCTGATTCTTTCGCCAATGGAGAAATCGGCATACTCGACAACCCCCTCAGCCTTGATCCAGACCTTAGGCAGGTATGGAAAATGATTCCCCCAGAGGTCCTGGACGGCTCTGTCGGGTGTGAGTCGATCAATACAACCAAGGTGGTATCATGAAAAAACAGCTATCCGCACACAGTATCCTCCTGGCATTCCTGTTTACTCTTCTTTTGCTGGGAGGAGGTGGAGAAAGGGCCTATGGGGCTTTGAACCCAGCCAACTTCACTACCAACCTTGAGCAGCTGGTCATTGACGGCAACAATCTTCTGGCAAACATGGAAAATGTGACCCTGAGCTCATTCACCATGGCGGCGCAGCTGTCAACCTTGGAAAATTCGACCCAGCTTTACCTTGAGAGTGTCGGCGATGTCTATAAGTCTGTGGCGACCTCTACGGACAACACCACCATGGACCTGACAGATGAAATGCTGATCCCCCTGCAAACGCTCTCTACCATCACCGCCTCCTTGACCCATTCTCTTGTCGCTCTCTCGAGACAAATGACCCTCCTTTCAGCAGTCACCTCTGCGACAACGATTGAGGCGTCGCTTGCCTCCATGTTGCGTCTGTCTGACGATATCGGCGTCATGGCCGACAGGATCCTTGAAATGGCGGATAAGATCCTCATTATGGCCAACAATATCGGTTTAATGGCAGACCGTATTCTGGCCACCCAGATTATCCAAAGCGATAACCTGAAAGTTTTAGTGGATGCGAGCCTGGAAACCCAGAAGAATATATTACTCATGTTCAGCATGTTGCTGTAACTGATTAGTGAACCTTGAGAGTATACCGGTCCGGGGGACAATAGCAGGGAGAAGGAAAGGCCCTCTCCTTTCTCTACTCGGAGAGAAAGGAGAGGAAAAGCAGGAGCACGGTGGAAAACGCTTGGGAAGAGAAGCACCGATACCACCCTCCCAAGTGGATGACTGAAGAGGAGACAGAGACGCAATCCATATTTTTCATCAAGGTCGTTATAAAAAACGCAAAAAAAGAGCAGATCCAGGGCACAGGGACAAATACATTCGCATGCCTCCTCTTATGGCGAGAATACACTACTCCTTCAAACTCACCTTGAGAGTACCTTCTTCAACGCGTATTGATTCAACGCCATCACCAAAAGCCTTCCAGAATCCGTCATCACCGCTGAATTCCTTGACCAGATCAATGTTCTTCATGCCACCCAGCCAAGCATTTGGAATGGGCATCCCCATCAGGCTTACACCTTTTATCTTAACAACGGGCTGGCCATCTCGGTACGCCATTTCAACCCCTGCCCGGAGGCGCAATGTTTTGCCGCCAAACATGGGAAAGTCAGGATCAACCGGTACCCGCATCTTGGCACTGATCAGGTCATCGGAGAGATCAATGGCCAGTTTGTCAGCCATGTCGGTGTTCGTTGCGATGAGGGCATTGATTTCACGCTCGCTAAAGACGACATCACGACTTGCCCCTTCTTCACTGTATTTTTGAGGAGTTAACCTGCCATCGGCTTCAAAATCCTCTTCATGTTTTCCTGGTCCTTTTGACGGCCGGGGTTGTGAATGATGATCAGCAGTCATCCCCATGGATTCGAACTGATCCAGCTTCTGGTCAAGCTGTTGCTGTTCAACTCCAGTCAAGACGACAGGTTCAAACGGTTTAGGAAAGAGGTATACCCTGGCAGCCAATAAGGTAACAATAATGGTAACAGATATTGTCCCGGCAACGATTGCAAACACCTGCAATCCTGAAAATCCTTTTTTACTTTCTTCTGAACCGCTTTTTTCACTATGCTCCATAGACCGGCTCCATCGTATGAGTAACGGTTATTCACAAAAAAAGTCCTCCCGGGAGGAGAACAATTTGCAAGAGAAGGAAAAATCGTCCTGGTGGTAGTTGTGGATATGGGAGGAGTATTAAAACGCAACTCGGTTTTTTCCGCCTTTCTTGGCCCGGTACAGGGCCTCATCGGCATTATTGATCAAATCCTCTTTTTTCACCATCTCCTTATGGTACGAGGCGACGCCAAGACTGATGGTGACGCTGCTTTGTTCAGCCACACCTCTTCTCACCCTTTCTGCAGTAACAAGAGCAGCTTCCAGAGTCGTTTCCGGAAGCATGACCAAAAACTCCTCACCGCCATAGCGGGCAATGGCATCGGCATTGCGGATGTCTTCAATCAGCACCTGCGCGACGCTGGTAAGCATTTTGTCTCCAGCACTGTGGCCATAGGTGTCATTGTATTTTTTAAAATCATCAATATCCAGCATAATAATGGAAAAGGATTTTCCATATAAGGGTGTTGCAAAGATTGGGCAAAGATTCAATTAAAACAATTGATTAAAGCAGAAAAGCCTCTATAATGGAGGGTGTCCCTACCAAAAGACTCCCAAACCAAAACAGAGGCTTCTCATGCACCACAAGAATATCAAGCTGATTGTGCGAAAACAACTAAAAAATCAATTTCCTAACTGGAAACGTCTTCCTAAGAAAACGAAGAAGGGGCTTGCCCAAAAGGTGCTGGCGGAAGTCATCGCTGAATATGACTTCAAACAGGAAATTGAAGCTCCCATTGACCAATTACTTGCAATAGAAACACAGCTTCCTGTCAAAGGTATTATCAAGCTCGATGAAATGGCTCGGCTTATCAAAAAGGTCAACAGCAATAAGATCATTAAGTTCAGTAACTACAAGCGGTCCCATATCTATATCAATGATAATGAGCTACAATTTATAGATAAACTGATCGATAATAGTATTATCAATCGCCTATTGGCATGTGATGGCTATAGCCCTGCAATGCGGGGAATTTTCCTCAGTAATTTATTTCGAGCTGAATTGCTCAAAGCAATCAAATACCCTGAAATCAGCTATCGTAAGTACTGCAGCGAAGAGTATCTCGGGCTGGATCGGAAACAGAACAGAGTGTTTATCGGCCTGCCACTCCATAAAAAAACAATGATCGACCATACACAACTTTGTAAGTTCCGCTCAGGACTTTCTTTTGTTCAGCAGGTGAACCTGCTTGTGTATATTCTCTATCATTTCAAACAATCCGGATTGCTTGGTGATTGTCATCTCCACGGTATCGACTCTACAGAATTGGCAAATTATTGCAAAATTCCTCTGGCCAGTTTGAAGATACATGGAAAAATGATACGAATTTACAACGACATTGACTGCGATTGCGGTGCACGACGTAATAAGCGGGATAAATCAATATATGTTGTTGGATACCGATTGCATACCCTCACTGCAATTGATGCAAAAACAGGACTTAGCTTTCCTCTTGTTTCACTGCTGGCCCCGGCAAACCATCATGACAGTCTTTTCTTACCTTTCCTGGTTAATCTAGCTCAAGCAATGGGTATTGACATAAAACTTGTTACAGCAGATGAAGCATACCATGATAAGGATGGTTCTTTATTCAAAGAGACCGGTGCAATTGTCACAACACCACCTTCAGCAAAGGCATTATTGCCTGAAAATGTTGACAGCACAAGCGGAACAGTATTTTGCAATGATTCCTGTAGAGTTGCCATGCTCCGTGTAGGATCTGAAAAACAAATTCACGAATATAAATGTGGAGCAGATCCCGAAGAATGTCCACATTCTGGCACGTGTCCCCAATACCGTTATATCCCATTTGACAGCGGATTATTCCAACAAATACCATATGAAACTGAGCAGATAAAGCAGGCTCATGATATTCGCAAGAATTGTGAACGGCCTTTTAACCTCCTCAAAAATCAAACCGGTCTGGAAACTATTCGAGTGCGAAGCCAGTATGCGACTATGGCTAGATGTACTCTGAGCAGTATTGCTGTCCTGCTAATCAAAATGGCAGGTACAAGAAAAAAGAAAAAGATAATCAGACCGCAACAATTGTCCTTGCTAGACAATTGTTACTTAAAATAAAAAACTAATTGATATCATATAATTACAAAAACTAACATACTCAAAAACGCTCTTTTTTATTGCTATCGAGTGCCAACTTATCAACAAAAAACATAGCTGCCCACACAAGAGGGATTTTAAAGCTAAAAAAACTGGATAAGATAAGCTTGGGCAACTACCGACACTAACGAGAAGCTGAAAAAAACGTCAAAATAACATCAAGGGTATTTGAAAAGTAGTTTAGGTTGACTACTTTTCAACACCTTTCATATCTCCTGGCACAGGAAAAATATTTCTCAAGCCCCATATCCATAAAACGTCTGTTGGCCACACTGGTCAACGGGTCATAGAGAGAAAGAAAGCGTGTCTGCTCATAGAGTCTGACATTCTCCATGGCAATTCCAACCTGATTACCGATGGCTGAAAGGAGGATGATATTCTCTTCGGTCATCCCGGAAAAATCAGGCGAGGTGTAGAGACAGAGGACTCCCATCACCTTTTCCTTGGCCTTCAGGGGAATGATGACCGCACCATTTCCTTTTGTTATATCCGTTCCGCTTCCTTCAATTTCCGCCCTGCCAAGAATAACAATTTCGCCGCTGTGGACCACTTGCCCGCAAAGACACTCATCAATGTGCATAATTTCATGGCAACCAAGGCAGTTATCCATCACTCCGATCTGAGAAACGAGCTGCATCTCATCGTCAATAACGACAAAGGCCCCTCCCTGGCGCTCAAAGTTAAAAATCTCAATTTTGGTCACGACATCCAGGACCTCATTGAGCAGCTCTGACATTTCAAGGGTCCGACTGATCTTGGAAGAAACCGAATACAAGGCCGACAATTCAATATTGATCAACTCAAGATTCATCTTCTGACGTTTGATCTCTGTTTCGGCCAGCGTACGTTCAGTGATGTCCTGGAGCATGAGGACAAAACCGACAAGCTTCCGTTCTGGATCCCATATCCCAGTGACCAGGGCCTTGATAAAACGGGCCCCATTTTCTCCTTCCTTGACAAAAGAAAATTCATGTCGTTTTCTCGCTTGAATCATCTCCACAAGTTTACCAAAACGTACAGCAAGAATCCCATTATTTTTATGCACTTCCCTGATATCACGACCAATCACCTCAGTAGCAGAAAGCCCCAAAATCTTTTCGGCCGCCGGATTAAAATAGACAATTTGATAGGTTAGATCTGCAGCAATCATCCCCATATCCACAGAGGAATGGAGAATATTGTCGAGATAAACAGTTTTTTCCGCCAATTTTTTATTGGTCTGTTCCAGTTCCCGGTCTTTTTCAATCACCAGCTGTTTGAGATTCTGGAGATATTGGCCATGCAGGCCCTTGATAATATCGGATTGGGTTATTAAACCGGCAATTTTCCCATTGTCGTCCAACACCACGATCCTGCGGATCCCTTTTTCCTTCATGATCCGAGCAGCTTCAAGCAGGGGCAGATTTAGATGAGCGGTCAAGACGGGATGACTCATGATCTCTTTGACTGTCAACTCGCTTATATTGGTACCATCGATCAACATCCGGGTCATGTCCCGTTCGGTGACGATGCCAATGGGCCGCTCATTTTCTGCAACCAGCAGACAACTTGTGGAAGTCCTGGCCAGCTCCTGGAGAACCTGGGCCACTGAATAGTCTTGGGAGACGGTAAAAATATCCCTGGTCATGACTTGAAATATTTTTTTAAACTCGATGAAATATTCATACCCGAGATGATCTATCATATTGGACTGCGTCACCACCCCGCAGAGCTTATTGTCATCGTCGACAACCACCAGATGTCTGATTTTGTGATTACTGAGAAGGTGATAGGCAGAATAAATATCCATCTCTCGGCGGGCTGTCAGAACCGGGGAAGTCATGATGTCGTTGACGGAATACTTATCAAGCTGTACCCCTTGTTCGGCCGCCAGTTGAACCACCTTGCGCTCAGTAAAAATGCCCACGGGTTCTCTATCTTCCAAGACCAGAACACAACTGATATTTTTGTTACGCAAGAGCTGAAGAGCGGTGGAAACCGGCGTTTTCGGGGAAACCCCAATCACCCCCGGAGTCATTATTTCACTTAAACATTTTGCGCACATTTTTATCCTGCAAAAATCGAATAGAAAGAGGAAAGATCAGACGACACTCATACCTTTCCATAAACAGAGAAACGAACCAATGGCTCCTGGCGGCCAGCAACCAACGCCCAGCATTCAGGCCTCAGCAAGCAACCAAGCCAGCAGATTTCCGCTTCCTTTTCTCCTGACAGGTTATGACACCCTCTGGGAGAGCCTTACCAGAAAACCACGATGTAGCAAAGCAAAAAATAGCCAACAGAGCCCTGGAGAATAGAAGGCAACAGGTGGCTGAATAATGCCTACGCACCCATTCAAATAAGGGATCCAAGTGCATTGTGATCATTGCTTCCTCCCCATTCTGAGCATCGTTGCAACAGCTTGCTCATTGGCCCAAAGCTGCAAGTTCCTGAGGCCCGCCCTTTCAGAGAACGACAGGAGTCTCAAGGACAGAGAAACTCGTCTGTCCCGACACCTCATTGTTCTCTTGGAATGCCTCCACATGCTCTCCCCCCCAGCCCCTCGAAATCAGGGCCGAGACCCTGGCCAACGATATGCCCATCTATACGGCTATCAGACAAATACTGGCAGCTGTGAGGAATATTTGTTATAATTCCGGAACAGTCACCTCTTGAGGAAAAATCTGTTCGGGACAGCTACCAGCCCCAGGGAATCAAAAAAATGAAATCACGTCAGCCCAACCCTTTTGTCGATCGCGTCATTAGTGATAGCCTCCATGGCCTCCAGGAAGGCATATCTGAATTTTCCGGGCCAAGCCGGGTAGCACTCATCTACTGCCTCAGCCCTCAATCAGAACTCTTTATCTGTGATCCCCAAAGTCTGCTGAGGAACTACGATCCAATTCTAAAAAAGATATATATAGAGGAACAGGCGTGGTGCGCCGATGTGGGGTTAAAAAATGACAAAGCCAAATTTGCCCATATCCTTGCAGAAAAGGATCTGCAATTAGACGGCCTTATCACCTATGGCGGGCGTTCAGGGTCTGTCTTTTATCAAATGTGGTTCACCGAACATCATCCGAATATCTGCTCAACCGGCCCCACTGAACGCTGGCTTGAGCATGCCGTGCTCCGTTTTTCCCATGATATGGCCAACGAGGAAGCACTGTACACAGGAATATCCGGGAATTTTCTCAAGGAATATTCCGGCCATGCTGTTCGTGACCACATTATCGATGAAGGCAATTTTCACCTGGGTCTCGATTCCGCAATTCGCATCTACCCTGTCCTGAGAGCCATCCTGGGCATATCAAAGACCCTGGAAGAAGGGGCCTGGCCTCTGGGCAACCTCCTCTTTGTGGAACCCAAACTGATGGACAAGGTCTCCTTTCTAGCCCGTTTTCATGGAAATGAGCGGCCTCAACTGGAAAATTTCAAGCATGTCCGAAAACTGCTCCAGAGTGTCGAAGACTCCCACAACAACCTGGTCTCTGACGGTATCAGTATCGTCGGCATCGCCACTGAAAACCACCTCGATTTCTCAATCCTTGTCGAATTTCATCGCAGGTATGGTTTCATTAAGACAGATACCCAGACAGTCTGCAGTTTTTCAGACGGGAGATTCCATTCCACCACCAACAGGGCCAAGCTCGTTGAAGTAGAAGAGGCCTTGCTGGAGACAGAATCCCTCTCCAGCGACTGTGCCTGTAAACTTTTTCAAATCATCTCAGCTCTTGTCCATAATGCGGAAAAATCATCACACGGCTGCACGCTGGTAATCGATCTCGGGGACACACCTCTCAACATTCCCGGACAAAAATTTGACCAACCCCTCAACCTGTCAAAAAGCCGCATGCTTCGCCTGGCCTACTCTCTGTCTGCAGTAGATGGTGCCCTTCTCATTGATGCGAACTGTCACTTAAACGGTTTTTCCTGTCTCCTTGATGGCAATTCCATTCCTGGTGAGGACCTGGCTCGGGGAGCACGCTACAACTCAGCTCTTCGTTTTTCTAAAAAACACAAGGACCTGATTGTGGTGGTTGTCTCATCCGACAGACCTGTTTCCGTCATCCGGCGAGGCATTGAGATAAACGGCCAATGTATCTGGCGAGCGCCTAAAAGCTGTATCTTTTCTTCTGCATACCTGAAAGAATGGCTGAACACCGCGGGGTATGAGAAAGTATGACTCTTTTACGCACCCTCTTTATTTCCCCTCAAAATTGAGCACAAGAGAAATTTCCCTGCCTACTGCTCCAGAATTGAAGAAAAACCAATTCCCCGGACAAGGAGGTATTGGGGCAAGGCGACAATAGCTCAAAGAGCCACACCCCGTGCCCCGGGAACTGAGCGCTCAACCGGGCAAAAATGAAAGAGGAGTATCGGTCCCTTCCAGATAGCCCCGGACAATACGGGCCAGGTCATAATCTGCCCGCCCTCCCATGGACTCCACCACCGGTTTCAAGCGCGCCATACCGTGGGCTGCAAACTGAGCGCAGAGTTCCTCCAGAAGATCAGGTTCGACAAAGCAGAGGATATCGAGACCATTCTCCCCCTGCTGAAAAATCTGTTCCAGATGGCCGGCAATGGTAATTGGCTTTAGGCCTCGCCTGGCTGCAATCTCCTCGACCCCCAGCCCCTCTTGGGCCAGGACAAAGGTCTCGGTCAGGGTATCACTCGACGACAAACGTTTAGGGCCAGCCTGCTTTTCTTTCTCTTCTGCTGCTGCCTGCGGTCCCTTTTCAATTTCCGGATGTTCCGCCAGATAGTCTCTGATGACGGCGAGAAAGGCGGCCCCATATTGGCTGAGCTTCACCTGTCCCACTCCGCTTACGGCCAGGAATTCCGCCTCGTTTTCCGGGTAGCGGCAACACATCTCACGCAGACTGCGATCTGAGAAAAGGACATAGGGAGGAACTCCCTCTGCGTCTGCCATCTCCCGACGCAAGAGCTGCAACCTGGAAAAGAGATCTTGGTCATGGCTGTCTTCCTGACCGACAGCTTTTTCAGGCCCAAGAATAGCATGATGAATAAAATCCTTCTTGCCAAAAAGGACCTCTTCTCCTGCTGCTGTGAGTTTCAACAAGGGATATTCTCCTCCCTCTGCCCGCAACAGCCCCTGGGCCAGTAGGGCATCTATCACAGAACGCCAATGCCCTTTTCCCTCCTTTCTCCCTACACCATAGGTCTTGATCTGATCGTGCCCCAGGGAGACTATACGCTTGCTCTTTGCCCCATAGACTATATCCACAATATGACCGACACCGAAACGCTGATCAGTACGGTAAATGGCAGACATAACCTTCTGGGCATCAATGGTTCCATTAATCTCTTCTATGCCATGGACACAGATATCGCAGGCCCCGCAGTTCTCCTGGCCGTACTCTTCATCAAAATAGGCAAGAACTGCCCGGCGCCGACACTTGGGCTGTTCAGCAAAGGCCATCATCCGTCGCAACTGCTGGAGGCCAAACTCTCGTTCCTGTTGATCTTGCAGCTGTTCAATAAAGGGGCGCAGACGAAAAAAGTCCCCACGACTGTAAAAAAGCAGGCAGTGGGCCGGTTCATTGTCTCGTCCAGCCCGGCCGGTTTCCTGGTAATAACTTTCCAGGTTTTTGGGCAGATCACCATGGATCACAAAACGGACGTTGGACTTATCGATCCCCATACCAAAGGCCACGGTGGCCACAATTACCTGCACCTCATCGCGGTTAAAGGCCTCCTGGTTGCTCTGTCGTTCTCCGGCCTCGAGTCCGGCATGATAGGGCAGGGCTGTAATGCCACGGGCAGAGAGATAGGCTGCGGTTTTTTCCACATCATTGCGGCTGAGACGATAGACTATGCCGGCCTCACCCTTATGCTCACGGATGGCCTCTGCAATCTGTTTATTCACCTGTTGCCGCGGCACGACCTGGTAAAAGAGATTGGGGCGGTCAAAGGAGGCCCTGACCAGCAGCGGCTCGGAAAGATGGAGACGACGGGTGATATCCTCCTGCACCTTCTCAGTTGCCGTGGCAGTAAAGGCGGCGAGAGGCAGGTGAGGAAATTCTTCCCGAATCCGGGAAAGAGCCAGGTAATCCGGCCGGAAATCATGTCCCCATTCTGAGATACAGTGTGCCTCATCCACGGCCAGAAATGCAAAAGGAGACTGTTTGAGACGTTGCAAAAAACCGGGAAGGGCCAGACGTTCAGGAGAGAGATAAAGCAGTTGATACCCTCCCCGCTGCATCTTGGCCATGACCTCCTGCTGCTTACTCTGAGTCAAGGTAGAATTGAGATAGGCCGCGTCAAGACCAATGGCGATTGCCGCATCCACCTGATCCTTCATCAGCGAAATAAGAGGACTGATGACAATGCAGCCTCCGGAGAGCAGGGAGGCAGGCAGCTGATAACAGAGGGACTTCCCGCCTCCAGTGGGCATCACCGCAAAGACATCTCTACCGGCAAGGATCGCCTCGACAATATCCTCTTGATTATTACGAAAACTGGAGAAACCGAAGACACGCTGCAACTGGGCAAAAATATCCATCATATCTGCCCTCCAAGAGAAATCCCCTGCAAGGCCTGGCGGATCAACTCAGCCAGAGGCTCGCGCAAATCCCTGCCAGCAGGATCTCCAACATGTTGCAGAGAAGCAAAAAAGCGTTCGCAAATCTTACGCTTATTCCTGTCCCAGCCTGCGGTATAGCCCAGTCTGGCGGGAAGACTTTCTCCTGCCGGAGGTGAGGGATCATAATCCCTGCGACCATGGGCCCAGTTGATGATATGGCTGTAAAAGAGGAGCTGACGGTCGAGAAGGACAAAGAGGAGCTGGATGTTTTTCACCGGTCCCACCGTTAAACGCTGCTCATCAAGACGCATCCCCAGCAACCTGCTTCCGGCAAGCAACTCCCTGCCCTTGAGCGCTGTCCCTGCCGCCCCCAGAAGTCCACCAAGGGTAGAGAAAATGCCAAAGGAGAGGCCAGCCGCAGCCACATCAACACCTGCCCCCAGAGCTGCCCCACTCAAGGCCCCGGCCACGACAAGCTGGGAACGGTTGAGGCCGAGAAATTCCCAGGTTTTCTCCGAGAAGAGGTCTTCCTGGAGGATGGACTGGGGCGGCAGATCACAGTTAAAGATGTTGTGTTTATAGAGGGCCCGCATCCGTTGCTGACATGTCTTCTCCTCCTTGCGGAGCAGCTGCACATACTGCTGATGCAGCTGCTCCTTGAGGGCTTCCTCGTCTGTCGCTGCCGTCAAGGCAATAGTCCTCCTGTAGCCCAGAGCATGTTCAAGGAGACCAAGAAGGAGCTCAGCCACCTGCCTGTCGCGTGCCTGCCAGTCCTCCTGGAAGGCCACCACCACCTGATCCAGTATGGGCTGCAGTTCCTGGTCAATGCCCTTGAGACTTTCCAGGAGTTCGATACGTTCGCGATAGGTTGCCTGACAGGAATTGAAGACCCGGATCGAATTGAAATGCTTTCTGAATTCCGCCTGCCACCTGGCCAGCCAGGCCGTTTCTTCCTCCTTGCAGTTGATGATGGCCATCCGCGGGCAACCTGTGAGACGAAGGATCTCCATCTCGGCCTTGTCCATGTTGCGAAGCGGCCGGGAACCATCCACCACAAAGATAATTCCAGCCCCGCGGAGCAAGGGTTGGAGGAGACAACAGTCGTCATGAAAATCCGGATCCTCTTTATGGGCGGCGATAAAATCCTCTATCAGGGTTTCATCACTACCCCTGTACTCCTGCATCCATTGCAGGCTCTTGCGCGGATTCTGAAAGCCGGGAGTATCGGTAAAGCGGATAATCTCCCGGCCATCAATGGAGACCGGAAAGGTCTGACACTCCCTGGTCTCGCCGGGCATGGGGCTGATGCGCACAGAATCGTCTTCAGCCAGGGTGGAAAGCACAGATGATTTGCCCTCGTTGGGATGACCGACCACGGCGAATTCGGGTATTCTTTGTCTCATTGCTGCTCCACCAGAGGGCTCACCTGGAGATAGGGATCGCCAAGAACTGCTGTCTTCTGCTGCCAGATATGGAGATCACTGACAGAAGCGCAGGTAAAAAGGGTTTCCGGTCGAGGCCTGCCCACCAGGGCCACGATAATAGGGGTCTCATCGCCACAGGTCTCACGAATTTCCTGAAGCAGGCGCAACATCTCCCGAATGGGAGGCTGCCAGGCCTCCTGGAGGATGAGCAGTGGCTGGCAGGCGGAGACAGAACTCTCGCCCAGACGAACAAGCAGGGCACGGGTATCACTGGACTCTTCATTGATACGGATCGCTGCCCCCACCCCGTAGCCAAAGGCATGGTGACAATGCCTCTCCAGTTCATGGAGGTCGCAGTCAGCAAAGAGTTCATCGGGAATCAGCGCCATCAGAGTCCCGTTGACCGCAGGCGTTGTCTTTACCTCAGAGACCTCCTCCTGCTCAACAGACACAGGGGGGGGCGTCTCCACCGCCACCTCCTCCTTCTTACCGACAGGAAAATCTTTTACCGGAGCTGCTGCCGGTTGCACAGCAGCAACCGGCCTTGTCTCAAGGCGGGGTGTCAACAGACGATGGACAAGCTGATTATGATCGACACGGCGAAAGGAAATCCTGGCCAGGGAACGATTACGGCCAACGGTACCAGCCACAAAGAGGAAAATTCGGGGCAGAAGACAATAGGAAAAAATTGCCAGACAGAGAAAGGGCCACCAGGAAACCAGGTCCTCGCTTGCCAGGTGATAGATCCCTTCCTTGAGTATCATCCTGCTTCCTTCAATCTGAGCCAGACTGGGGTAGCTTGTGGATGCGGGCAGCACCCAGGACCAGGGAAAGGCGAGCCACTGCACGAGCCTGGAGACAAACTCCGCGGAAAGCTGAATAGTCGACTGCCAGCCAAAGGCCAGATCAGTACCTGCCACCTTCACCAGTACGCTCCCCAGCACCCCGCAGTTAAAGGCGACACCAAAGAGTTGAAAGAGGAGAAACAGGGGCCAGAAAAAAATCGCCCCGTACCCCTTCCCCCTGGCCCGGACTGCAGTAAAAGCTGCGGCAAACTGTTCTCTTTGTCCGGCCGCCATGCTGTCTAAGCCATATCTTCTGATCTTAAAAAGCAGAGCATTGAGAGCCGTATTGACAAGGGACAGGAGGAGGGAAGAGCGCAGATCAACCCCACGCAGGCTACGATAGATCCAGGCCGCCAGGAGAAAGAGGAGCAACAGGGTCTGAAAGCCGACAAAGAAGAGCATAAAAGAAGAGACATTTACCGGCTGCTTGCCGGAATAGCTCAAAAAGGAGTAGGCAAGTCCAGCACCCGCGGCCACAGCCAGAAACGAAAAGAGAGACCAGAAAAGGCCATAGAGCTCATACCACATCCTGCCCGGCAGCAATGCCTGCCCTCCCTGGGCCAGGTTCTCCCGGCTCCGCCGTACCTGCAACCAGCGATAGATCAGCCACTCCCGCTCAGGTTCCGCCCCTGTCAGCTCCACTTCAATCTCTTCCAGGTAAAGAGCCCTGTCTCGCTCCCGCAGCACACTCGCCCCCTCCTCCTCCGCCAGTTTCTGATCCCGGGCAAAAAAGTATTCAAGGTCAAGAAAATCGGGGATACGCCACAGCTGTCTCATGAAATAAGGGAAAGTTGAGAGTGGAAAAAAGGGAGTTAGAGGACAACGTAACAGTTCTTACCAGAAAGATCATATTACCAGTTTCTTTACATGATGAAAAGGGCTTTACCAGAGAAGGGAATGCAAACAAGTGGTGGCAACAGCAAGTTCCTGCAGCTTTTTTATTTTTGAGTGGTAGTATGGCGATCTCTTTTTTTCTCACTCTCTACCCGGGATATCAACGTATGCAGACAAGAACCAGCTGGCAGGCAAATCTGCTGCTGCTCACAACGGCCATGATCTGGGGCTTTGCCTTTGTCGCCCAGCGCCTGGGTATGGAGCATGTCTCCCCTTTCACCTTCAATGCAACGCGTTTTGCCGTGGGAGCGGTCTCCCTGCTGCCGGTACTCATCGCGTACAGGCTGAAGAAACCTCTGTCGCAGCGGCCTCCTATTTTTGACCGTTTCGGCCTTTTAGGAGGCCTTTGCCTGGGCGTGGCCCTTTTTCTTGGTTCATCCCTGCAACAGATCGGGATAGTCTATACCACAGCAGGCAAGGCCGGATTTATCACCGGCCTCTATGTGATTATCGTCCCCCTGCTTGGCCTCTTCTGGAAGCAGAAAACAGGAATGGGGACCTGGCTTGGAGCCTTTCTTGCTGTGGCCGGCATGTATTTCTTGAGCATCAGCGATGGCTTCAACATCTCACAGGGCGACCTGCTGGTCCTTATCAGTGCCCTTTTCTGGGCCATTCATGTGCAGATGATCTCCTGGTTTACCAGGAGATTCGACTCCCTGCTCCTCTCCCTCTACCAATTTCTCTTCTGTGCGGCCTTGAGCTGGCTTTGTGCCCTGCAGTGGGAAACCATCAGTATCAGCGCTATCAGGGCAGCCATCTACCCTATCCTCTATGCAGGGGTCATGTCTGTGGGGATTGCCTACACCCTGCAGGTGGTAGCTCAACAAAAGGCCCACCCGGCTCACGCCGCCATCATCCTCAGCCTGGAATCGGTCTTTGCCCTTCTCGGGGGCTGGCTGTTTTTGGAAGAGATACTCTCACCAAGAGGGCTGTTCGGCTGCTCCCTGATGCTGACAGGAATGATACTCTCTCAGCTCCTCCCCATCCCCATGACAGCAAAAAAGGCCTCCCGGTGCGAAGGAGAGTGAGTCTCTCCTTCCCCTGAGCAACCATACTGGAGAACAATTGTTGCCCCACATTTTTCATCAAGATCCTGATCAGAAGCTGAAAAGCGCTGCAGGCCCGAAGCACAGGGAGCAACACACATACCGACACCCTGCCAGGATGTCGAGAGTTTTTTGATCTCTATCATGAAGACCAGGTTGTATTTACCGGCTGCAGAGCAATTTTTACGGAGGAACAGGGGCCTAATCACCCCTCAAAGCAGATTCAATGGCTCGGGACAGTTCAAGCAGATCAAATGGTTTTGCGACTGCAGAACAGAATCCATACTCCCGGCAATTGGCCATCACCGGATCGGTTGAATAGCCGCTGGCAACAATGATTTTTGCTTTTGGGTCCAGCTGCAGGAGCTTCTGGGCCGCCTCCTGGCCACCCATGCCACCCGGAATGGTTAAATCCATAATCACAAGGTCAATCGGCGTACCACGGTCCTGCAATTCCTGGTATCTGTTGATTGCCTGAACACCATCCCCAACCAGTACCGGCTCATGGCCAAGGATAGTCAGTTGAGCAGCTGCCACCTTGCAAACCATCTCGTCGTCGTCCATCACCATAATCCGTGCTGCCCTTACCGAAGAGACAACTCCAGGCTTTTCCTCACTACGACTGTCTGGAGAAAATACGGCAGGGAGATATATCGTAAAGGTCGTTCCCTTGCCAAATACAGAATCAACAGAGAGATAGCCATCATGTTTATTGATAATCGAATGACAGATTGCCAGCCCCAGTCCACTGCCCTCCTCTTTGGTTGTGAAATAGGGATCAAAGACCTTGTCTCTGATTTCCTGAGGGATACCGGTACCTGTGTCCTGAATAGTGATGCGGACATAGTCTCCTGTATCCACACTCAAGAGTGCCTCTTGAGCGGCATCTTGGACATTACTGCAACGAATCATGATGGCCCCGCCTTCAGGCATGGCATGTTTGGCATTCAAGATAATGTTCTGGATGACCTGACCAATCTGGCCACTATCCACATCAACCAGCCAAAGTTCATCGGGAAAACTGTAGGTACAGAAAACCTGGCTGCCATGGAGGACAAATTCTGCAGAATCAGTGACAATTTCAGGCAAAGTGGTTGCCTCTCTGACCGGAACTCCGCCTTTTGAAAAGGTAAGGAGCTGCTGGGTGAGTTTCGCAGCCCGCCTGCTGGCCTTCTGGGCGTCTGCAAGCAGGTTCGCTGTCTTAATATCCTCTTCTCCTATTCGATAGGCTGCCAATTCAATATTCCCAAGAATGGCAGATAAGATATTATTAAAATCATGGGCGATGCCGCCAGCCAGTACGCCGATGGATTCCAGTTTCCTGATTTTGAGCAGCTCTTCCTCAATTTTTTTCTCATGGGTCACATCCCTAAATACGAGGACCCCCCCGACAATCACACTTTCCCGGTCCCGGATAGGTGCACCGCTGTCGGCAATGCTCCTCACGCTTCCATCTCTGGCAATAAGAGCGGTATGGTTGGCAAGACCAATGGTCTTGCCAATCTCCAGCACTCGTTGAATAGGACTGACACACTGCTGCCCTGTTAATTCATTGATGATGTTAAAGACTTCTGTGGATGGCCGCCCCTGCGCCTCCTCATGGGACCAGCCGGTCAACTCTTCCGCCACCTTGTTCAATAAAACAATTTTTCCTTCGGTATCGGTGGCTATAACACCATCGGCAATAGAACGCAGGGTAACGGCCAGGCGCTCCTGCTCTGCAGCCAGATTTTCTTCTGCCTCTTTTCTGGCCGTGATATCCTGGAGTGTGGCACAAAGTACTTCCTTATCGCCAAAAAGAATCCTCTCCAGATTCACCTGAGCAACAAAGCTGGAACCGTCATGGGGCCGCCGGACAATCCAATCAAAGCGTTGCGGCTCCCCAGCACTGGCCTTCTGCCAGAAGGAGGAAACCATTCCGGTAGGATTTTCCGGGGAAGAATAGTGGTCAGCAATGGAAAGCGTCAGTCCTTCCTCTTTATCCACCTTGAACATCTCCAGCATGGTCCGATTGAGGTCAAGAATGGTGCCGTCGATATCATGAATAAAGATGGCAGCCGGCGATGAGTCAAAAATGGCCTGCAACCGCTGTCGGCCCAAGGCAAGATCTCCCTCGGCCTGTTTTCTTTCTTTGATCTCATGGAGCAAGCTATCCATCACCTTGCCGAAGGTGAAATAGAGCACAGTAAAGGCCAATATGAGCAGAATTGCTGAAAAAAACAGCCCCCGCCTGAGAAATGCCTTTTTATCTGCCAGTAAAGAGGTGATGTCCTGTGATATAACAATACCGCCAATGATCTGCCCCTGATAGTCACTAAAAATGGGGTGAGTGTGAATATTGTAAACCTTCTCATCAATAACGACCCGCTGCTCATCTTGGCTCAGATTAAAATCGCGGGGAAGATGTTCGTACATGGAATTTTTGTGTTTCACCAGTATATACTGACCATATCGACGAGCCTCCTTTTTGTTGCCCTGGAAGACAGTAAATTTCTCCCAGCTGCTGGCGAGAAAATAAGCAGTCGCTTCAGCCTTCGTTTTCATTTCGACATTGTGGAGGATCTGATGGGCCTTTATACCGAATTCCAGGGCACCGGCATACTGGTTTTCATAAAAGATCGGCGCCACCACCCGGAAAAATGGACCATGCTTACCGACCTCAAAACCGGCCTTGGGTTTCCTGCTGACATGAACAGCATCAACGATGGGCCTGAGTGAAGAGAGATCGTCACCAAAAAAATCGTGGTCATGCATACGCAGGAAGGTGTGAGCGTTGGGCAGGTGAAAATGCATGACTTGAAAAAATTCATTTTCCTTCTTCAATGCCTCATACTTCGGCAGCGAGAGCCGATACAGGAGCTCCCTGTCCCGTCTGGCAAAAGCCTCAACCATGTCAGGATTGGTATTGAGCAAATTCTGGATGCGGGTGCTGTAAGGAGTGAAAGAAAATTCCTCCAAGGCAGCAATGGTGGAGTTGAGATCATCCTCCTGCCCCGCAATAGCACGATCAATGGTTTTACTATGACTGACATAGCCCTGATACAAAAAGGCTGCTGACAAAGCAACAATGATGAGACTGACAATGACTATTGCTTTTGATTTTTCATTCATGAGAGGAGCTAACCGATTCTATCATATCCGAGAAACAGCAGAGCAATACGAATGCTGTACATTGAGCAGCCCTTATTGATAATCCTTACTAATAAGATTATATCATTGTAAAATCCCCATAGCAAGAGAACATGATTATGGTATAAAGAGTTTCCCTCTTTCACCAACACCTTCAACGAGGATATGACAACCGCCCGGGCAGAGAAGGTGAACAGGTTGCCCCAGCCACGACTATCTTTGTTTTCAGCTGGCCCGCATCCCCACAGCGGCTGAGATACCTCCAGGACTATGGACAACAACTCCCTCTCCGTCTCTCCCTTAAACAACTATTGCAACCTCTATGGCCATCATCATGTCCTGCCCCGAGAACCGGCGATGGATGCGGCGAGAGAACTGATGACCCAGCTGGCCCACAACAAGTGTATCGATTTTGCGTCGCCCAAGGAATTGGCCTGCAAAGAGTTAAACACCGATTGTCTCTATGGAAAAGCACGGGGAAAGATGTTCGGAGTCCTTTCCTGCTGCAAATCAAGTGGGGAAAAACAGATTCTCAAGGCCTTTTCCGGTCAGTATCAGGGCAGGTGGGAAGTGGCTGGTTGGGCCCCCCCCCTCTTTGATGTCCAGGAATTTTCTCTCCTCACCCAGCCCGTGGAAAGACGCATCAAGACCTTGGGCCGAGAAGCCCAGGACCCAATGCTTTCCCCCCGCAGCCGTGAAGGCCTTCTCAAAAAACGAAAAGAACTCTCCCAACAGCTGATGAAGGAAATCCACGGCCTCTATCGTCTCTACAATTTTCAAGGAAAACAGCACTCCCTTGTTGAGCTCTTTGCTGATGGAAGCGGAATCCCCACCGGTACTGGGGACTGCTGCGCCCCCAAGCTCCTTAATTTTGCAGCGAAAAACGGACTGCAGCCCCTGGGTCTGGCTGAATTTTACTGGGGCAGAACAAACAAATCAGCAACTCGCGACGAAGGGTACTTCTATCCTGCCTGCCGGAATAAATGTGGTCCCATCCTCGGCTTTCTTCTTTGCGGCCTGGAGAAAAACCCATGCCGAACGTAGAGATAATCCACTGCAATTCGGATTTCCTGGTGGTCAATAAACCGAGGGGGGCTGCTGGCGGTCCCTGGATGGGGACCTGAAAAACTGGACTGTGTTGTCAACCGGGTTAAAATCCTCTATCCTGATTGCATTGCCCAGCCAGCCGTTCACCGTCTGGACATGCACACCCCGGACCTTATGCTGCTGGCCAGGAATGCCAAAGTCCATCGTCTGCTCTCAAAACAATTTGAGTTACGGGAGGTGGAAAAGGAATATATCACTCTGCTGGAGGGAAAAGTTGCCGAGGAAGAGGGAATAATTGAGCTTGCCTTCAGGCTGGACCCTGAAAATCGCCCCTATCAGATCTACGACCTGGTACGGGGAAAAAAGGTGTAACCTGCTGGCAGCGGACAGGACAAGAATACGGTTTTTCCCCTTGACCGGTCGCACCCACCAACTGCGCCTGCATGCGGCGCATCCACTGGGACTGGGAATCCCCATAGTGGGGGATACCCTCTATGGCAGGGGGGAAGAAGGGGATGCCATGCTCTTACCTGCGAGCTGACTCTCTATCCTCCACCCGTATAGTGGACAGAGAATAGAGTTTCATTCACAGGCCATGTTTTAGGAGCCTGTCCGAGAATGCCCTTTCCCCCAGACTCTTGGTTATTTCCAAAAAATAATGCCCCCGATATTAACCAGATGGCTACGCTTATTTTTTAGAAACACCTCGATTTTGGATAAAATGCCTCTTCTCGGACCAACTCCTGGTGACCACCGGCGAACTGCAAAGGATCAATTCAAGGCACAGTGGTCGACGTTCATTTTCTCAACAAAAACTATACTTCCTTTATTCCTTCCAATTTCCAATCCTGGGTACCGAGAGGACGAGCCCAGCTCCACTCCTCGGCAAATTTCACCGGCTCTGTCATACTTCCGGAGATAAGATCGCCACTCTTGTCATCCACAGTGTAATCAAGGAGGTTGGCGGTAAAAAGGACCGTGACAAAATCCTCACCGTTTTCAGATCCGGCAGCCACAACCTCTACCTTGCGAACGGAGATACTCTCCAGTTTATTGATCTCTCCCTTGGCCTCCATCTCGGCAAACTGTGTCTTATATTCAGAGGCAAGCTGCTCGCCAAGAAGATGGCCATAGGAAGAAATATCACGCCGCATCCAACCAGCCTGGACCTTAAAAAAGACATCGGAGGCCACTTCTACAAAATAGTTGGGATCGAAATCGGGATCAGCGATACGGATACGCGCCACCCCTTCTTCCAAAGAACTCTCCATCGGCTCTGCAGGCGGAGGAGGCGGGGAGGCAAAGCCTCCTGCATCGGAGGAACTGTTGCCGGGAAAACTGTTCTCCTGACGCGGTGGCGGCTGATATCCCGGCGAAGAACCAGCGGTGGGACGAGCCATAAAACGCTTATAAAGGAAGAATCCGACAACGCCCAGAAGGAGGAAGGGAAGAATCCCCATCCCTGAGCCGCCCATCCCAAACATACTGCCCAAGAGCATTCCTCCCAACGCCCCTCCAATAAGGCCACCGGCCAGGCCCCGACCGAATCCGGACTTCTGTTGTCCAGTACTTTTCTGGACGGCAGGAGACTGCTTGCTCGGCGTCGACTTAAAAGAACGCCCTCCGCCTCGGGAACGGGCATCGGCATAATCGGCAGTGATCCCTGCCTCGATGAAACAGAGGGTAAAAAAGACAAGAAAAAACGGGGTAAGTCTTCTCAAAAAATACAACATGGTTTGCTTCCTGATAAAAGGTTAATGATTCGGCCTTCCCGTAAAGAAGAGCCCGGCACAAGAAGAGAGAGGAGCGGACCAACAAAGAGCAACGTTTAGAGAGACAAATGATTCCAGCACAATACCTCATCCCTCCGGAACAGTCCCCTACCATCTAGAGTAGATATCATACCCTATCTATACAGGATGTAAATAAGATTAAGAACAAATCGATCCAATCCACATCGATTGTGAGGGAACTCACTCCAGATCACCTACGGCCATCCTCCCTCCCTCTCTTTCTCTTCCTTGCTCTTGGCTGTCCCGGTCATACGAGTTTCTTTTGACACTTCTCCTCCTATCCCCTAGAATTGGATTGTATATTACTAACAAACCAACCTTCTCTTTCCAGGACCCTACTGCCATATGAAAAAAAACTGCCGTGCAGTGACGCCATGACCGGTCCCAAAAGCCTCATTCACATTATCCGTTTCAGCACCACCCTCCTCTCCCTGATCATTGTCACCACCTTCGGTTACATGTGGATACGCGAAGAAATAAAAACAACGAAGAAACAGAACGAAGAGATCCGTACCAGCTACCTCGAACACAGCAAACAAACGATCAGAGAGCAGGTCGAGCATGCCGTTTCCTACATTCAGCACCAGCAATCCCTGGCTGAAACCAGGCTCAAAAGGACAGTTCAGGCCCGCACCGAAAGTGCCTGGCTCACTGCCGACTATATCTACCAGAAAAACCGGGACTCCAAATCAATACCAGAGATCAAGAAGCTCATTCACGATGCCCTCTATGCAGCCTCCTGGGACAATGGAACCGGTTACTACTTTGTCCTGGACCTTGACGGCACCATGCCCGTCAATCGGAGTGTCCCCGTCCAGGAAGGCAAGAATTTTTTCCACCTCACAGATGCCCAAGGAAACTCCACCATAAAGCACATCTTAGACGTGGCCCAGGCGCCTGCCCATGAAGGATTCTGCTCCTACCAGTGGAACAAGCCGGAAAATCCCGAAGTCCTGATCTCCAAGATCTCCTATGTCAAACTGTTCACCCCCCTGAACTGGGTCATCGGCAATGGAAAATATCTGGATGACGAAGAACGAACGATCCAGGAAGAAATCCTTACCTGGATCGAAAAAATCCATTACGGAAAAAATGGCTACATCTTCATCGGCCAATGGGACGGAATGACCCTTTCAGGACCTGGCGTGGGAGAAAATATGCTCGCCGTCACTGATCCCAACGGCGTCAAGATCGTGGAGTCCCTCATCAAGGAGGCAAAAGAGGGGGGTGGATTTGTCCACTATGTCATGCCCAGACTGGCAGGGCAGCGTCCGCAGCCCAAGATCAGTTTTGCAGCAGGGGTAGCTGAATGGCAGTGGTACGTGGGGACCGGACTGTATGTGGACGAGATTGAAGAGATCATCCTCCAGAAGCAACAGGAATCAAAAAACTCATTACATAAATTTATCCTGAAAAGTATCGGACTTCTCCTCCTTTTTGTCTTCTTCTCTTTTTTCTTTGCCTGGTATCTCTCAAAAAAGATAGAGAACAATATCAAAATTTTCAGTGATTTTTTCAACAAATCTGCCACGCAGGCCCTGTCTATTTCCCGGCAAAAAATCGTCTTCAGTGAATTTCAATCCCTTGCCGATTCTGCCAACCAGATGGCCAAGGAACGACAACAGGCCTGGGAGGAACTGGTGGAAAGCGAGAAACGTTTTCATCATGTTGTCTCAGCGGCCCACATTCCCCTTGCTATTATCGGTAAAGACAACACCGTACAGTTTACTAACCAGAAATTCACCGAGCTTTTCGGGTATAGCCTGAAAGAAATCCCCACAGTCGAGGCCTGGTGGCAACTTGCCTGCCCCAGACCACAGTTTCAAAAAGAGCTCGCAGCAAAAGAGCTGAGGGCATTACGACAGAGGGAAGAAGCGGGGCAAACCATCGAAGCATTCCCTATCACTATTGCCTGTAAAGACGGACAGGAGCGACAGATGGAACTGAGCAGCACAGAGGTGGGACAATGGCGGCTCGTCACCTTTCTCGATCTCACAGAACAAAAAAAGGCCGCACAAGAGAAACAACTCCTCGAGACCAAGCTGCATCAGGCTCAGAAGATGGAGGCCATCGGCCTCCTGGCAGGTGGCGTTGCCCATGATCTCAACAATATCCTTTCCGCTATTGTCAGCTATCCGGATCTTCTCCTCATGCAGCTGCCCGAAGGGAGTCGACTCCGGCAACCGCTTCAATCCATCCAGGAGGCCGGAAAACGTGCGGCCGAGGTCGTTGCAGACCTCCTGACCCTGGCCAGGGGCATTGCCGCAACAAAAGAAGTGAAGAGCCTCAATGTGCTGATCGTTGAATATTTTGTCTCACCCGAATTTCAAAAACTGGAGAGGGAGTATCCCGGAATTCGCTATACCCGAAAGCTCCAACCCGGCCTTCTCTCTCTCATCTGTTCTCCCATCCATATCAAGAAGGTCCTGATGAATCTCATCCTGAACGCCGCAGAGGCCTGCAAGGATAGTGGACGCATTCATGTCTCCACAGCTAACCGTACGCTTGATGAGTTCCAGGCCGAGTGCCTCGGCCTGCAAGCGGGAGAGCATATTATCCTCACCGTCCAAGATAATGGATCAGGTATAGCAAAAGAGAATATTGAACATATTTTCGAACCATTCTACACCAATAAGGTAATGGGCAAGAGTGGTACCGGACTGGGACTGGCTGTTGTCTGGAACACAATCCAAGATCATAACGGCGCAATCACTGTGGACTCCGATGGCCAAGAAACCATCTTCACCCTCTTTTTCCCAGCCACCCGACAAGAGCCAACCCAGGCCAATGACAACCTCTTTGAAGATCTCCAGGGAAAGGGAGAAAGAATCCTGATCATTGATGACGAACCCCAGCAACGAGAAATCTGCTCAGGCCTTCTTCGTTCCCTCGGTTATAAGGTCAAAACGGCCGAATCCGGCCATCAGGCCCTGGCCCTTCTCAGCAAACAGGCGATGGATCTCCTCATTCTTGATATGATCATGACACCAGGCATGGATGGCCGTGAAACCTTTAGCCGAATCATCGAACTCCATCCAGGACAAAAAGCAGTGATTGCCAGCGGCTTCTCCGAAAACAAAGAGGTCAAAGACGCCCAATCCATGGGGGCCGGACCTTTTATCAAAAAGCCCTACACCCTCAAACAACTGGCACAGGCTGTAAAGCTGGCACTGCAGTAAATGAGGGCTGAAAAAGAGAAACACTATTTCCTCAATGAAACTTTTCACTCATCCAGCAACAGCAAAGAGTGAACAACTATGGTACAATAAGAAATAATGAAAAGAAATTTACAGTCCACTTCCCTGTAAATTTCAATTGGACCAATTCTATTCCATACAAAAACGATCCCAACCTTTAACAAGAACACCTTAATTAGGAACAACTATGTTACGAGATCTGGCTCTGGCGGCTAAAGCTGCGTGCAGTAAAGAAGATCAGGAATCTTTGATTCCACTTATTCTTACCCTCAAGGAAATGGGGGAAAAAGCAAAAAAACGCGGTATCCTCTCCCTGGAAGGAGATCTCGGCAACATCAATGATGACTTTCTTAAAATTGCTCTCCAGCTCATTATTGACAAAACAGAGTCCCAGGTCGTCCGTGACATTCTGGATTCAGACATATATTACAATGGCTCAAACGGCAGAGAACTCCTCAAAAAGGTCATCATCCGAGAAGGGTTGCTTCGCATCCAGGCCGGTGACACATCTCGAAACATCTTTCTCTGCACTCGAATTTTTCTCGGAAAAGTTGAAAACAGTGCCTTTGCTTGATTACACTCCCATGCCATCCCCCCTCTTTGAATATGCTCCTGATATACCCTCCACTGGCTAAAGGTTGTGAACCGCCTGCCGGCATAACTCGCTTAGCCGGGGCCCTGCGCGGCAACAATCTCGACTGCACCCTCTGGGATGCAAACCTTGAGGCCCAACTTTTCTTACTCAAACAGCACCAGGAACCTGTTGACACCTGGAGCAAAAGGGCCTGGAAAAATATTGCCCGCAACCTCGAGAAACTTCGCCACCCGGCGCTCTATGAGAACAGCAAACGCTATCAACGGGCAGTAATAGACGTCAATCGAGCCTTGAGCCAGAGCGTCAGCCAGCCAGGAATCACCATAAGCCTGGCCAATTATCAGGACGAAGCCTTTTCTCCTCTTTGCAGTGGAGATCTCCTCCAGGCAGCAGAGAAATATGAAAGCAATCCTTTTTTCTCCTTTTTTCAAAATCGCCTCCCGGAACTCCTGGCAAAGGAACAAGGGGAGTGGATCGGCATCTCCCTCAACTATCTCAGTCAGGCACTTCCCACTTTTGCCCTCATCGGCTTTCTCAAAAACAAGTATCCCAACTTCTCCCTTGTTCTCGGTGGAGGGCTGATCACCTCCTGGCTGCGCAACCCTTCCTGGGAAAATCCGTTTGCAGGACTTATCGACCGCCTGGTTGCCGGGCCCGGCGAAGAAGTCCTCTTGGAGATCCTTGGAAAAACTTCTGCCAGAGACTACAGCCAGCCGGATCTCAGTGGATTGAGACTGCAAGACTATTTGGCCCCGGGCTTGATCCTGCCCTATAGTGCTTCCACCGGCTGTTACTGGAACCGTTGTTCATTCTGCCCGGAAAAGGCCGAGGGGAACCCATACAGACAACTTCCTGCCGATCAGGTCATGGCAGATATCACCGCCCTGGTCGCCAAAACCCAGCCCAAACTGATCCACTTCCTCGACAATGCCGTCTCTCCCGCCCTGATGAAACGATTAGCCCTGCAACCACCAGGGCCTTCCTGGTATGGGTTTGCCCGCGTAAGCACTGAACTCTGCAGCCCCGCTTTCTGCAGGAAGCTGCGCCATTCCGGTTGTATCATGTTAAAGCTGGGTATCGAATCAGGTTCTCAGGAAGTTCTTACTGCCATGGACAAGGGCATTGACCTGCACATGGTGCAAGAGGCCCTCACAGCCCTTGCCAGTGCCGGGATCGCGACTTACGTTTATCTCCTCTTCGGGACCCCGGCGGAATCCATCGACGAGGCCAGACAGACCCTTGATTTTACCGTTCGCCATGCAGACGCCATCAGCTTCCTCAACCTGGCCATCTTCAACCTTCCCCGCAACAGTCCTGAGAACAACGACCTCGCCCTCCGCGATTTTTCCAGCGCCGACCTGGGGCTCTATTCCGACTTTCACCATCCTCGAGGCTGGGACCGAAAGGCAATTAGAAATTTCTTAACAACCGAGTTTAAGCAGCATCCGTCCATCAAGCCCATAATTCATGGCGATCCGCCTTTTTACACCTCCAACCATGCACCTTTTTTCAGGTGATGGCAAAGAGACCGATTTCTCTATTTGCAAAAAAAATCGAGCCAGTGCAGACCTGCTGGCGGGCAAAAATGAGGTGAAAATATTTTCTCGCTCGAGTTTGGCGAACTGAAACGCATTTTTGCCTGCCCAAGGTGACAGAACCAGATCAACAAATCCAGACGAAACCGTATTGCAGAGCCCATGCTTTACGGAGGGCCTAACCCAATCGGAGATGACCTCTGTCAAAAAAACACGCCTCCAGCTCAATCTGTTCACAGCGATCTCTTGGCAATGCTCAAAACAACATCTAACTGTTTTATACCAGAGAGATTTTCCAGACGGTTGCAAGGATGGCTATCGCCATTACAACTGACCTGTTGGCTCAGGATCATAAAGCAATTTCAGCGCCACACCCTAACTCACTCGAGTTTCATTTTTTCAAATTATTACAAGAATTTTTTCTATAATTCTTCACAAGAAAAGAACCAACGGCTTGTACCGTACACAAAAACATGGCACACTCTAAAGACAGAATGAAGAGTTACACTATTCGTATTTCATCCATGGCAGGATTGGACAGATAAAATATCGTTTTTTTCTAAAGATATGCCTGAACCCTGCATTACCAGGTTTACAGTGGATAAAGCCATGGGGAGGACAAGAGTTGTGGGTTAAGCGAACCGGCCTATCGGCCTGCAGGCAGAGCCAGCATAAAGATGAAAACACATTGCAAGACCTTGATGAGATGAGGCGTTCCCCGGTACCACCCAAATTTAGCGTTCAAGTAGGGGAATTCTTTTCCGCATGCCTGCGCCTGCACAGTTATAAAAGGTGTTGAAAAGTAGACAACCTAAGCCACTTTTCAATATCCCCTGATCTTTTTTTTGGCGTTTTTTCTGCTTTTCGTTATTGTCAATAGTTGCCCAAGTTTATCTGATGCGTTTTTCTTAGCTTTTAAATCCCTCT
>JAHIUA010000057.1 GCA_018817385.1 Pseudomonadota bacterium | reverse complement strand
CGCCTCATCCGTTCATCCAAAGACCACGCAAGCATATTGAATCTGGTGCGTATAAGTTTAATGTCGTCTTCTGTAATAGTCATGACGACAATATACCACTTCAGATCGTTTTGTTATAGTTATATTTTAACGACTCCTTAGCTTTGTTTTGTTGACCAATACAGCTTCTTTTGCGGAAAAAGTTGTTGTCATTCCTCTCAATTCAACCGGCCCATGCTGTGTACCACTTAATCAAATATGTCCAAGTAACTCTGTTATGATTGGAATAGATGCTTCTGGGAACATTATTTGTAATGATTTTAAATCTGTGTTTGTAACCAGCACGACACACTCTGGTAATTTAGGGGGACTAGCTGGTGCTGACACAATATGTCAAAATCTTGCTACTTCTGCTGGATTGCCTGGAACGTACATGGCATGGCTAAGTGACCGAACCGATTCGCCGTCAACGAGATTCACCAAATATAATGATCGTCGATATATTTTAACCAACGGTACCACTATCGCCGATAACTGGACTGATTTGACAGATGGATCAATCAACGCCCCAATTTCGATAAATGAAAACCAAGATACAGTGCAGGAGAGTGGCGTGTGGACGAACACCTATGCTGATGGTACGAGATATAGCCAATGGGACCCAACCAATTACTACGACTGTGGAAACTGGACAGTCACAGGAGAAACCGGAGCACGAGGATATACAGGTTCTACAGACACCACTTGGTCACGACAGACGTCAGTTATTGCTTGCTTCACCAACTATCCTATTTATTGTTTTCAACAATAATACATCTAATGGAAAAAGGGGACGGATATATTATTGCAACGATAGATAGAGTGCAGGACCGAAAAGGATGCGGGGCCAAGTTGTGGTCTCTTTGTCTACTTCTGCCGGGTAACATAAGCTCACCTTCCTGGGAGAAGCAAGGGAACGGATCAAGGTGACAACCGACATCTGGGACCAGGGTAATACTGCAGAGAAACTGGGATCAGAGAAGGGCGGAAATAAGCTGGCGGAGGAATTCCCACAGCCTGTTGAGTTCAGCTAGTGCACTTTGGAAAAAGGATGCTGGTTTATCCGTTTTTTTCCTGGAAAGCTGGTTTTCCAGACGGTCGGCGCGGGTATCCGGGGCGGGATGGCTGGAGAGGAAGGAGTGGTCGGCGCCCAGGGTGGCAAGCTTTCTCAGGGCCGATATGGCAGCTTGGCGGTCATATTCTTGGCGAATGAGAAATTTCAGGCCGTAATCATCAGCTTCGCGTTCTTCCTGCTGAGAGAATTGGGCATTGACAATGGTCTCTGTAAAACTGCCCAAGATAGACCTGGAAATATCGCCGGCCAGGTTATCCTGAGAGGCAATGGCCTTGCGCAGGGCACTGCTGGCATAGGCCAGCATCATTTTCTTCTTGATATGATCGTTGACCACGTGTCCCATTTCATGGCCGATGATGAAGCGCAGCTCTCCATCGCTTGTCATGTCCATCAGACCACTGTAGATGCGAATGGTTCCGTCAGCCATGGCGAATGCATTGACCTGAGGAGAGAGGTAAACCTTGTAGTTGAAGGTGCGTCCATCTTCCTCAATATGATCACCGACCAGCCTGTACAGACGGCGACCATAGGGACTGTCTGGAGGCGCAACTTTGTTGGAGCTGTCAGCCATGTTGGCCGCCTGATTTGCCAGCTGTCGGACCTGGGTGTCGGAAAGGGTTGCAGCCTTCATCGCGTCTATTCCGGCTCCGGCGATCATTCCAACATCGGTATTTTCGCAGGAGGTGGTGACAAGGAGGAGGAAAAGAAGGAAGACTTTTCCTGTCGCTTTAAGACAGGGGAAGGCGATGTTTTTTCTCTGAAATTGTGGATAAGACACGAGTGGCTTCTCTCTTTGCTGATGTTTTTTTGCGTTTCAGACGCAGGAAAATGACGCAGATAAATAAGAGAGAAGAATAGGGAACAGGATTGCTCTTGGCAAGAAAAAAAATAATTGCCTGGCAAGAGCAGTCCAGATTGGAATCAGTAGATGGCGGTGTAGATATCGATGATCTCCGGAATCAGGGGCAGGCGTGGATTCGTGGCTGTACAGTGGTCCTCAAAGGCCAGTTCGGCCATGTCCTCAACCTTGGACAAATATTCCTGTTGGGCAATACCGTAGTCACGCAGCCTCAGGGGCAGCGCCAGTTGTTTCTGCAGTTGGGTGATGGCATAGACCAGGGATTTGACTCCCTCTTCGGGACTGTTCTCTGCCAGACCAAGAACTTTGGCGATTTCCTGGTAGCGTTCGTGAGCCACGTAGCGGCTTCCGGGAGTGAGTGGATTAAAACGTGAGGGGTTTTCCACGCCGTTGTAGCGAATAATATGGGGAAGCAGCAGGTTGTTAGCCAGATCATGGGGCAGTTCAAACATGAAACTCAAGGAGTGGGCCATGGCATGGTTGAGACCGAGCATGGCATTGCTTGCTGCCATGCCTGCCATGGCAGCCGCATTGTAAATTTTTTCCGTGGCTTCATCGCTTGGTTGGTTGCCAGCGGCCACAGGTAGCCAGGTGAAGATCAACTCTGTGGCCTTCATGGCCATGGAGTCCGAGTAGTCTGAGGCCAGGGCCGATGCATAGGCTTCCAGGGCATGACTGAGAATGGCCATTCCGGTCATGGCAATGGCTAGCGGTGCAGCAGCAATGGACAGGCTGGGATCAATGAGGGCACAGTCGGGAATCAGTTCGCAGGAGTGCAGATTGATAGGCTTTTCTCTCTTTTGGTCGTAAATGGTGACAAAAGAGTTCATTTCCGAGCCCGTTCCCAGATTGGTGGGGATGGCAACGAGGGGAATCGATTTTTGGGGTGGATCTGCCCGGCAGTCGGAAAAATCATTAACAAGAGTATGCAGCGGCGAGTGTGGCAGGGTAATCTTGGGCCGTTGGTACAAGAAACGCATGGCCTTTGCCGTGTCAATGGTAGTTTTGTCTCCGAGGACCAGTACCGCAGTGGGCTGAAAAAGGTTCATGCGCTGCATGCCCTGTTCAATGGAAGACAGGGTCGTCAACTCTGCTATCTCATGGAAGATCTCTGTCTGCACCGGATGCTTCTGATCACCGAGGTGGTGGAGAATGGTATCCATGTGACGGCTGTTGATGAGTCCTTTTTCGGTGACGATCAGTGTTCGTTCTACCCCTGTAAAACTTTTCAGATAGTTGATACAGTTGGGAGAAAAAAGTATTTTCTTAGGAATCTCCCATTCTCGCAGCCTGGGTGGACGCTGCTGGACGATTTTACGGGAAAGGAGCTTGTTCACCGAGAGGGTGGCAGTGGTTGGGTTCCCATTTTGTCTGTCTACGGCTGAGGTGAATTTACAGCTTCCTGGATGAGAGAGGTGGCAGATATCGCCATGGGTTGCAGGACCGTTCACGATCGTGTGTGTGACTCCCAGTCGGGTGGAGAATTCTCTGGTTAAGGAGTTCTTCCGGGTATGAATAACTGCCGTATGGGCAGACGTTCCAAGCTCCAGTACGGCCTCGCAGAAGCACAATGCTTCATACCAGCTTTCTGAGAGGAGGAGGGCCAGAACTGGAAAAGGTTTGGGGCTGGAAAGGGGATAATCCGGGCCTATGCCGCCAATTTCGGCGCAGATGATTTTGGTTTGAGTAGGGACCGAGAATCCTGCCATTTCAGCAATGGTACAGGCGTCGCGGCCAATGCACTCCGGATTAGGGGCACCACTGTCCGGATGAAAGAGGAGCTCCTCCAGGAGTTCTCTCTCCTCTTTATCTGCCAGGTGACATGACTTCTGGAGCAGGAGATCAAGAATTTGGGAATAGATTCTATTGCAGATAATCACTACCTGCTCAGAGGTGCTCATCAGACCGTTGTCAAAACTTTTTGAGAAAATTATATCTGTAATTGCCTGTTCCTGGTCTGCTGAACGATCTATAAAACAGGGGGTGTTGATCTGTCCCAGTCCCAAAATGGGGGTGTCGGTAGACAAGAGTGAAGAGAGGGTGGTGGTGTTTTCATCCATGAGAATGAGGGCAATTTCCGGGTGCTGAGTAAGGGCTTGCACACCCATCTCCGAGCTTGAAGGCAGCCACTGGATGGCATGAGGAGGTGCGCCACTCTCTAATGCTGCCTCAAGCATGAGTTTTGCGGCGGCTATGGATGAGGATTTAACCGAGGGATGAAAGGAAAACACCACAGGATTGCGTGTCTTGACACTGAGAATCGCCTGGAAAAGTATTGTCGCAGTTGGGTGTTCGGGTGGCAGGATGGATGCCAGAATACCCACTGGTTCCGAGAAGACCTGATATCCGGCAACCGTATTGTTTTCAATCAGGCCGACACTTTTTATGTTGCCTAACTTCTGCTCCAAACCAATGGATGCTAATGTGTTTGTGATGGATTTGTCTTCGATAATGCCCTTTCCTGTCTCGGCCACTGCCATTTTCGCCAGGGCGAGGTGATTGGAGGCACCGACTCTGGCCATCCTCTTGACGATTCTGTCGATGGATTTCTGGTCAAGCTGGAGGTAGGCATCCTGAGCAGATATGGCCTGAAAAATTATTTCATCAATGTGCTCGGCATCTGTCAGGTTTGTACTGTCGGTATGAAGCATGGTGTATACCTTGACGGAAAAGGAAAAGTGACGGAAGATCAATTTCTATAATTAGGTATGTATTGGAGGATTATCAGGCTTTCTGGATGCTTTTGTCAAGGCGATCGGCGGTGGTTTCCTGACCGTTTTGAGGTGAAATGAAAAAAAAAGTTTCTATTTGCTGAATAAAATAAGGTGGAAAGACAGCGTGGAAAAAAAATTCTCGAAAATGTTTTTTTTTGTGAAAGGAAAGGGATCGTAATCTAGAGTTTTGGCAAACTCTCAAGTACATTCTAATTATATAACCATATGTTTATATGGCGAATTGATGGCAATCTGGACCGTCTTTGATAATGATAATTATCGTATCAAGATGGTAGCTGAGGCCCATTATCTCACCAATGTTATGAGGAAAATATGTAGGTAAATGAGGGCCGATCTGTCTTAAGGAAAAAAATCTCTCTGGCTGTTCATTACTGGCTCTCTCCTTCCTGACTCTCGGAGTTTGCGCTTCGTTTGTTTCTCTCTGTTTTTCAGCATAGTCTCGTTGGGTAGAGGGAAAAGAACACCTATCCCTGGCAGGTTGCCTGATTGCTGTGGCAGAGCCGCCCTTTAATTCCTCGAGTGCCTTGATGGAGAAAAAACGATCCTCTTTCTGAAATGCTGTGCATCTCTTTGAGCGGGTTGGTCACTTCTACAGCGGCATCTGAGCTTCTCCTCTATTCAATCACCAACGTGGCGTGTATACGGGATTGGGCTTAAGCCACCCGGTTATGGAGTCGATCATTCATGTCCCTCCCCGTCTCTGCTTTTTATTAGTATGTTATTCTAATAGGTTGCTTTTTTTTATCTTGTTTTTAGTGATGAAAAGTAAAAGAATGGAGATGGGTGGCAGCCTTTGGAAAAATGCCGATATGTTACAGAGCTCTCGGCATTTTTCCAGAGTTCTGAGTCGTGGAGAAAAATGCTCTCTTTTCCAATAAGAAAGGCAACAGCAGACAGGTACGGTGGTGTTTCTGGCCTGACCTTGTTTGAGCGCTTCAGTATGTTGGCATTGCTTATGGCCTCAAAATCTCCTGCTTTCTTTGTTTGTCCCTATTCAGGTAACCCCTCATAATAGGCAAACAACCGCTCTCTACCTGCTGAGTAGTGCTTTCTATTCGTGCAGTCAGGACTTCGAAGCATATTCGTGCTCTTCGAGAAGACCGCAATGGACGAAGAGGGAGTGCTGCTCAAGTCTTACCTTTTTTTTTAATTATTTCTATTGAGAGGTACTCATGACTCATCCTGGCAACGACTGGACCCTTGGCAAGATCCTCGCGACTTCTTCCGCCTACTGGCAGGGCTGTACTCTCCAGGCCGGGGTACGCCTGCAGCTGTTTACCGCCCTGGATGGTGCTCCTAAAACAGTGGCTGCCCTGAGCGGGGAACTTGATGTGGACAGCAGGGGGCTGGAACACCTCTGCAATGCCCTTACGGCCATGGGGCTTCTCTGTAGAAGCGGCTCCGGCTATCAGAATTCCGGGGCTGCCACCACCTTTCTCAGTAAAAACTCACCGGCCTATAAGGGCCAGATCATTCTTCATCATCACAATCTGCTTGATGCCTGGGCCCAACTCCATACTGCGGTCAAACAGGGGAGCCCGGTGCAGGAGCGCTTTACCAGCGAGGCAGAAGATCGGGAAAACTTTCTCCTGGGGATGTTTAACCTGGCCATGGATATCGCCCCCAGGCTTGTTCCCCAGATTGAGCTCACAGGGCGCAGCCATCTCCTGGATCTGGGGGGTGGTCCTGGGACCTATGCCATCCACTTCTGTCAGGCCAATGCTTCTCTGGCTGCAACCATCTTTGACCGAAGTACCACCGAGCCCTTTGCCCGTAGAATCGTGGATCAGTTTGCCCTGGGAGACCGTATTGATTTTATCGCTGGCGACTTCAACAGGGATCCTATCAGCGGTGGCCCTTATGACGTAGCCTGGCTTTCTCATATCCTCCACTCTAATGGTCCCGAAGAGTGCCAACAGCTGATCCGCAAGACAGTGGCTGCCATGGTCCCCGGCGGCCTCATCCTCATCCACGACTTCATCCTGGAAAACTCTAAGAACGCCCCCCTCTTTCCTGCTCTTTTCTCCCTGAACATGCTGGTTAATAACCCAGAGGGGCGCTGTTACTCTGAAGAAGAGATCTGTACTATGCTCAAGGAGGCTGGCGTCCAGGAAGTCAGCCGTCACCCCTTCCATGGGCCGAACGATTCGGGGATTATCTACGGACTGGTAGCGGCGGGATGAGTGGCACGGTGGGGCGTTTGTCTGGACTATAACCCGGACAAGCGTTTTTTCCGTTTATCGGTAAATGACCACCATGGAAGCGGCTCGCCACCTTCCATGAAATGAATGGCGGCCATAAAAACATCAAGAACACAGGGGTCCTGTTTTTTTCCTGATCGTGCACACAGTTCCTTGTAGAGCTCTACCGCCTCTTTGCCGATCAACTTTCGGGGATGGTCAATACCGATCAATTGGAGAGAGGCCGCCATTGCCTTTCCGATATTGGGCAGCTCATCAAGTCGTGTTACCTGTTCTCTGTCGGGGTTTTTCATTTGCAAATATGGTGCTGATTTGATTGGCTGGAGATGGAGAGAGTGCGCTCAGCCAGTGGCCCTTGCCCTATCCGGCAGATTATCCGCCTCTTTCTGAAAAGTTGTACAGGATGCAAGCACCCTTATGATTTCTGAAGGAGTCAGATGATGTCCACATTGGAAACTGATGTACCCCCTGGAGTGGCCACGGAACTCCCTGTCGATGCCTTTTCCTGGGTCCTGGCTCTGTTCGGTACTGCCGTTGGCGCCGGCATCCTGTTTTTGCCGATCCAGGTCGGGCAGAGCGGTTTCTGGGTTCTGCTTCTGGTGTCTGTTCTCATCTATCCCACGATTTATCTCGGGCACAGCCTTTATGCCCTGGTCCCCAGTCGTGTCATCGACGGGGCCGATTTTTTTGCCGCAGTCGGTCGTTGGCTGCCGCGCTGGGGAGCGATGCTCCTGCATCTGCTCTTTATCAGCTGGCTGCTGATCCTGTTGATCGCTTATTCGATTTCTTTGACCAACGATTTCGGGGAGTTTTTGAGCAATCAGGGATGGCTTGCTCTCAGTATGGAGCACCGGATTTGGCTGAGCTTTTCCATCCTGACTGCCTTGATGCTGCTGCTGCGATTTGCCCGTCCCCTGCTGGTGCGTATTCTGGGCAGCTTGAGCCTGTTGCTGATCACCTTGCTGTGCCTGGTGTCGGTTGCCTTGATGCCGCACTGGAGTTGGACCCTTGCTGGCGACGCCCTGGTTGTGCCGATCCCGTTTGAGATGTTGAAGCAGTTTCTCCTCCTGTTTCCCCTTCTTACCCTGTCGTTTATGTTTTTTCCAACCCTGTCGAGCCTGGTTCGAGACCTTCGGGGCCGTATCCCGAATCCGCACAGGCGGCAGCACAGGTTAAACCTGATCATTTGTGCAGCGACGCTGGCGCTGATGATCTTCTTGCTGCTCTTTGTCGTCTCCTTTATGCTGGCCATCCCCAAGACCGACTTTGTGGACGCCGCACATAATAACATTTCGGCCCTGGCACTGCTCGGCAATCTTTATAAGGGCAGCTGGCTTGGTGATCTTGGGCCAGTGATCAGCGTGGTTGCCCTCCTTACTTCCTTTCTCGGGATCTTCATAGGCTATCGTGAGTCAATTCTGTCTCTGGTCAGTTGTCGTCAGCAAGAGGGGAAGGCTCAAATCACTGCTGCTCGCTACGAGAATCTGCTCTACGCCCTGACCTTTGTCATCTTATGGATACTGGCTATTGCCAATGTGCCGGTCATGGCCATCCTCGGCGATCTCGTCGCCCCGCTCGGGGCCATCTTCCTCCTCCTCGTCCCCGCAGGCGTCGTCCTCTTCATTGTCGACTTTCGTGCTGACCGTGGCCCAGGAGCCGGTTTTGTGCTTGTTTCCGGCATCCTGGTCCTGGTCGCCTACTTTGTCGGTACGGCACTGTGAGGCTTGATTATTCAGGCCATCCCCAGTGCTCCTCGCAGGGTCTTATCAAAGGCGTCGCCCAACAGTTTGCGATACTCTTTGGGATAGTGGATGTTGTGGCGTTCAAGTTCGGCTTGTCCCAGTGCGGTCTCGAAGTGCATGATCTCTTCGCTGGGATTATCCTGAAAGTAGAGGGTCAGGGGATAGAGGGGGTTCGACTCGCTAAGGGGAACGATCACTTGCTGCCTCCAGTCCTCGAAGGGAATGATCTTGATCGTTTTGCCGGTCAGTTCGCTGAGCAGGGTGACATAGTCCTGTAAAGGAATTTCCTGTGGATTGGAGAGGTTTAACATCTGGCGGTCGCAGTCGCCAAGGGTGGCGGCGACGATGGCCTCTGCCAGTTGATTCACCGGAACGGCCTCGAAGATCAGATCCAGGTCCGGTGCCAGGCCGGTGTCCAGATAGGCGTGCATCATCAGCAGGGCAAAATTGGTGTCCACCGAGCTCGAGATTCCAGTCTTGCTGTTGGCAAAGATATTGCCGGGGCGCAGGATCAGGCCACTCATTCCGCGCCCAAAGGCCTGTTCGAGTAGGCGTTCAGAGACCCATTTGGACATGGCGTAACCGCCAAAAAAAGGTGCTGGATGCTCTCCCACCCGCCCCTCATAGCCAATCCCCTGGGCATTGCACTCGGTGATAGCGCTGGCTGTTGAGACAAAGGAGAGTTTTTTCGGACGTCCGCGCAGGGCGATTTTGATCAACTCCAGGGTGCTGAGGCTGTTTGCGGTCTTGAGTCGAGTGTAGGGATAGATGTGGTGGACATAGGCCCCGCAATGAATGATGTGCGAGCAATTGTCGAGGAGGCGCTGGTGGTCCAGCGGACTCAGGCCCAGGCCATGTTCGGTCAGGTCCCCGGCAATGGGGCGAATGCGGTCGGCTTTTTGGAGTGCTCCGTCCAGTGCCAGATGCTGCAGTGCTTCGTGCTGGTGCTCATGCAGGGACTCGTTGTCATGGGGACGGATCAGGCAGTATACCGGGCGCTCACTCTTCTCCAGCAGCTCGGCCAGGAGATGGGCGCCGAGAAAACCGGTGGAGCCGGTGAGGAGTACTGCATTGCCTTCTGCCTCGCTGCCGGCACTCCAGAGCGGGCGGATGCTGGCATTGAGGACAGCGTCGGCCTCCGCTTCTGCGCGCTCGTTGGCGTGGTCGACCTGGCCACCATGCTCGGTAATGGTTCGGGCCAAGCCTTCAATGGTCGGGTTTTCGAGGAAGGCGTCGAGGGTGAAGGGGGACGGTATCTGGCTGCGGATACCGGAATAGACGGTGGCCAGGAGGATCGAGGACCCCCCCAGGTCGAAGAAGTTGTCGGTGACGCCGAAGGCCTTTCGGGCCAGGCAGTCTGACCAGACCTTGTAGATGATCTTCTCGGTCTCTGTGCGGGGGGCGACGATGTCGTCGCGTTTCTCCTCTTCGATTACCGGCTCCGGCAGCTGCTTGCGGTCGATCTTGCCCCGTTGGGTGATGGGCAGCTGATCCATTACCATAATCACCCGCGGTACTGAGTAGGATGGCATCTTGCCGTTGAGATAGGCCTTGTAGTCGGTAAGGGAGAAGTTCTCTTGGTGATCAGTCTCCAGCTGTAAATAGCCGACCAGGCATTTTTCTCTGTTGATCTTGACCATCTTGATGGCCGCATTGGCCACATCCGGATGGCTGACCAGGACATTTTCGATGCCGTCGAGTTCCAGGCGGAAGCCGCGGAATTTGATCTGGCGGTCGGCTCGACCGGTGAATTCAAGGCTGCCGTCGGCGCGGAAGCGCACCAGATCGCCGGTGCGATAGAGGATGTCGGTGGGATTGCCGGTGAAGGGGTTTGGGACGAATGACTGGGCAGTTCGTTCCGGCAGGTTGAGATAGCCTTTGGCCAATCGATGGCCGCCGATATAGAGCTCACCCGGTTCTCCCGGCGAGACCGGCTTTCGATCCTCGTCGAGAACATAGAGTTCGGTATCGGCGAGGGCCTTGCCGATGGGCAGGGGCAGGTTGTCGTCGTGCATTTCGGTGATCATCTGAAAGGTGGCCAGGATACCGGTTTCAGTGGGACCGTAGCCGTTGATGAAGGCCTTGGGCCGTCCCTGGTCGTTATTCAGGACCTTGTAAACCGTCTTCGGATTGACCACGTCGCCGCCGGAAAGGAGATACTTGACCTTTTTGAACATACCGGGGCGGAAGGCCACCACCTGGTCGAACAGCGCCGATGTGATCCACATGACACTGATATCCTGGTGATCGAGGAAGGCGGCAAAGGCCTCCGGGTTGATGATGGTTTCGTAGTCGATGCAGACAAGCGTCGCCGAGTTGGCCAGGGCCGTCCAGATCTCAAAGGAGGCGGCATCAAAGGCGATGCTGCTCGACGACAAGACCCGATCTTCAGGGGTGATGGTCAGATAGCGCGGGCTGCGGATCAGGCCGGTCAGGGCCAGATGCGGGAGCAAGACGCCTTTGGGCCGACCGGTGGAGCCCGATGTGAAAAAGACGCAGGCCAGATCGTGACTGTGGATGTGGGCCTGTCGCGATGCGGGCGAATAGGTATAGATGTCGGTGAGATCTTCGAGGCTGACGCAGTTTGCAAAATCAAAGTCGTGGCGATGCTTCGGCTGCACCAGGATCAACTTCGGTGCCACATCGTCGATGATGTCATGGCGTCGCTCTGCCGGTTCCTTGGCATCGATGGGGACATAGGCAGCCCCGCATTTAAGGATGGAGAGGATGGCCACGATGAAATTGATGCCGCGCTCATAGGCGACGCAGACCATATCACCGCGCTCAATGTGATGGCTGCGATGCAGATAGTCGGCATAGCGATTGGAGAGCAGATCCAACTCCTTGTAAGTGATTGTCTCCCGGCCATGGACGACGGCGATGTTGTTCGGCGTCATGTCCGCGCATTTGCTGAAAAGACCGGAGAGTTCCTGTGGGTCGTTGAGGCTGAGATCTGCGTGTGTGGCATCGAACATAGGGGCTCCTGTAGAGAGTTATGGATAACGCAAAACTCTTCGGCCGTCACCTGCCGCTGAGGGGAAGAGGGAGCGTTTGGTATCAGATATCATTGTTTTGGTGTATCGTTCACGAGCAAGAAAAGCAAGAGCTGTTGAGCAGAATATGGGGATGCGGTGTGCGGTGTGGGGTGTGCGGTGTGGGGTATGCGGTATGCGGTATGCGGTGTGGGGTATGCGGTATGCGGTATGCGGTGTGGGGTGTGCGGTATGCGGTGTTCGGTGTGCGGTATGGGGCGAATTTGGTTTTCAGGCTGTTGGATGGTCTCGAAACGACCTTTGTCATTGCGGCGACGATTCACTGATCAGTAGTTCACTCCAAATGGGGGGCAACCGGGGGGGGGAGCTGGAAAATGAAGGGGTATCCCAACTCCCCAAAAACGAGCAGATCAGCAAGTACGGAAAGAGCAGACGGCTTCAGCCGTGAACAGGCCCCGGTATGGCGATAAGAGAGAAAAAACTATGAGACAAGATGATCAGTGGAAATCGGCCTCAACTGCCGGTGATTGTACTGGCAGGGATGTGCATGTCTGGAAAATGTCATTGCTCAAGACCGATGCGGGGTTCTCCTGTGACAGTTTGTCCGCAGATGAAATGAAAAGGGCGGAGCGCTTTCGTTTCGACTCGGACAGGAACAAGTTTGTCCGCACCCGCACCACACTCAGGGGCCTCCTGAGTCGGTATACCGGTGTTGCCGCAAAAGAACTCACCTTCTCCTACAACGAATATGGAAAGCCGTATCTCCGCACTCCAGGGAAAAACAAGGCGCTCTTTTTCAACGTCAGCCATTCCCGGGATATTGCCCTGTTTGCCTTTAGCCGCAACTGTGAGCTTGGCATCGATATTGAATATATGCGTGATGATGTCCAATGTCTGAAACTTGGCCAGCGCTTTTTCGCTGAGCAAGAATATCAGGCCCTGGCTAAGCTCTCAGGCAATGCCTTGATAAGGGGATTTTACCGTTGCTGGACGCGTAAAGAGGCATTTGTCAAGGCGGTGGGGGCTGGCCTTTCCTTTCCTCTGGACAGTTTTGCGGTAACGTTTGAGGAAGATGACAGGCCACAACTGATTTGGACGGATAAGGCACGTTTTCGGGGAACCTGTACCCTGTTTCCCGTATTGCATGACGAGAAGTACCTGGCCGCACTCGCCTGTCTGGGTGACCCAGCCCAGGTCGATTTTTACCACTGTTCCTGAGAGCTGAGGGGAGAAAAGAGTCAAAGAAGTTGCGCTTTGCCAGTACGAGCGGCTCAAGCCGCGAACAGCACGTTCCAGGAACCCGAAAGTGAAACTCCCCCTCCGATCCGCCCCCATTCGCGGCTGAAGCCGGCTCCCACAGGCCACGGGGGAACAGCGGCAAGCCCCAGCTCTCTCCTCCTATCCCTCAGCGAAAGGCCCCTCAGGCCTGCAATTTAGGAATAGCAAAGTAGGAGCGGTTTCAACCGCGAACATCCCCCTTAACCAGGCAACAGAGAGCCAACCTGAGTCGCCCCCATTCGCGGCTGAAGCCGGCTTCTCCCTGGAAGGCGAACAATTCATTGTTGAGTCGTCGCCAATAATGGGGTTTTCGTAGAGCCCATAAAGCGGCTTGTGCAGGTGTTGGAGGACGTTCAGTTCCCATTTGCAAAAGCACCTTATAGGAGATGGTCTTTTCGGACAGCGTCTCACTGTAATTGTTGAGCATGCGGTAGGTTAGCCGGCAGAAAAAAAGGCCACCAGGAGAAAGATTTCTCAAAAGTGGCTATGCAGTTCGTAGCCACTGTCATGGCCAAGATGCCATCCAGGCAGTCAGTATCGCCACTCCAGTTGGCAAAGACAGAGCCTGGACTTGCTGTAGCAGTAAGGGTTGCTGTTGTATTGTAGGCATATGCCTCGGAACAGTCGTTGCCACAGCTTATCCCCACAGGAATACTGACAATGGCACCGGAACCAGTCCCTGCATGAGTAACCTCAAGGTTGTGTTGTCTTAGAAATAAAGAAAGAGTACTCTCTTTCTGAATGTTGTAATCCGCAAGGGTGCGGCCATCCTCCAACTTTGTTCCTGCAAAAATGAGTATCTGTTCCTCAGGAGGAATGCCTTCCCTGTCCTCAATTTTTGACTTAACACTATCAATTGTATCACTGGCTTCGATCTCCAGGGTAATAATTTTACCAGTCGGAGTCTCAACGAATAGTTGCATGGCCCAAGCCGTAGTGGCCCCACTCAAACAGAAGATAAGGAGAGTGATCAACCTCACTTCCCAGCTTGGAGGTGGAATGAAACCCCAACAGCGTTTTTTTCTCATCATTCGTATAGCTTCATAATGCATTCCAGGAGCCTGGCCGAGAATGCCCTTTCTTCCCAACTCTTCGGAATGCTGAAAAAAATAATTCTTGTAATATCAAAAATATGACTGTGTTGATTTTTTGAGAATTCCTCGATTTGAGAATAAATGCCTATTCTCAGACGAGCTCCTCGGACACAATGTGCAAGTTGTTGAATTTGGCAAGAGTGTTTTTTGGACCCATCTGGGCAGGAGAATGATATGGCCAGTAAAAATGTTCAGCGGCCCCCCTCTTCGTGAACTTATTTTTGCTTTCCCTGTGAATATTTCTTATAACCCGTTCTATCTGAAACAAAGGGCGAATGCAATGCATCTCGCTGTCTGTGCCAAGACAGAGTGGAGAGCCAGCTTTTCTGTTCTTGCGGAGTCTTCTCCATGGCGTATCCTTTTGCAATCTCTCAAGGCCTCCTGGCTGCCATGGCACTGCTTACCGACAGCACAATCCTGGCTTTGATAACGCAAGACGATGGCCCAGAAGGCTTGATTTTATATAGAACCTGGCCTTCAAAATAGTTTGAGAAAGTTATACTATTTTATGTGCAGGTTGGGTAAACAATAGCTTTCTCTAGGAGGGGTGGATGGAAGGCTTATGAAAAAAGTATTGGTTCTCTATTATTCGCAGAGTGGGCAGCTGAAAAGGGTCCTGGACAATATTGTTGCTCCGTTGCAACGGTGTGATGCGGTGCAGTGTGATTATCGTCAAATCAAACCGCTGCATCCCTATCCCTACCCATGGTCTTTTTATACCTTCTTCAATGTCTTTCCCGAAGCCGTGTATCTCGATGGCTGCGAGGTGGAGCCCGTCGAGGCGGAAGAGAAGTATGACTTGATCGTTTTGGGCTACACCTCATGGTTTCTTTCGCCCTCCATTCCGGTGACCGGTTTTTTAAAAAGTGAACAGGCCAGGCGTCTTTTTCACAATACGCCGGTGGTAACGGTGATTGCCTGCCGCGACATGTGGCTGATTGCCCAGGAGAAGATGAAGTCGCTGCTGGCTGATCTTGGCGCCCGTCTGTTGGACAACGTGGCCCTGACGGATCAGGGCAAATCGCTCTACACCTTTGTCACCACCCCGCGCTGGATGTTGACCGGAAAAAAAGACGCCTTCTGGTTCTTCCCCAGAGCCGGGGTTGCTGAGGAAGACATTGGTGCCTCGGCACGTTTTGGTGAGCGCCTCTGTTCCGCCCTGAGCAAAGATGAAGAGCAGGGTGACGGCCCTTTGCTGAGCAATATGGGGGCCGTAAATGTCAACGGTAAACTGATCGCCACTGAGCGTATTGCCCACCGCAGCTTTTTGATCTGGAGTAAACTGATCAAAATGGCCGGAGCCCCGAATTCGCGGGGACGCAATGTCGTCATCACCATCTATGCCGTCTTTCTTCTGACCCTGGTGTTGACCATAGTCCCCTTGAACATGCTGATCCGTAAGATCATGTATCCGTTTAGAAAAAAAGCCCTCGACAAAGCTGTCCAGTACTACGAACAGCCATCGGGCAGATAACAGGGAAATAGATTTTGCAACAGGTTTATATTACTCATATCGCCGCGTTTTTGCCCAATGCTCCCGTGTCAAATGAAGCAATGGAGAGTGTTCTTGGCCAGGCTGGTGCCAGGCCATCTCGTGCCCGGAAACTGATACTTCGCAGTAATCAGATCAAATCCAGATACTATGCTATCAACCCGCTGACAGGGAAAGCGAGCCATAGCAATGCACAACTGGTTGCCGAAGCAGTGCGCAGCCTTGGAGAACAGGGCTGTGAACTCAGTGCCATCGAAGTCCTGGCCTGCGGCACAACCCTGGCCGATCAGTTGCTGCCGAATCATGCCCTGATGGTGCAGGGCGAGCTTGGTCTTCCCCCCTGTGAGGCGGTTGCTACGGCAGGTATCTGTCTATCCGGTATGATGTCCCTGAAGTATGGCTATCTGTCGATCTGTTCAGGACAGAGTCATAATAGTGTGGCCACCGGTTCGGAGAACGCCTCTGCCATCATGCGGGGGCATCACTTTGCAGAGGAGATCGAGTCGCGGACCGAGCTCCTGGCCAAGTCGGCAGAGATCGCCTTTGAAAAAGATTTCCTGCGCTGGATGCTCAGCGATGGTGCCGGCGCGGTATGGATGAGTGATACACCCAACAGGGACGGAAATTCTCTCCAGATTGACTGGATCTTCCAGAAGTCTTATGCCGGTGAACTTGAGACCTGTATGTATGGGGGCGGGGAAAAGAGGGCGGATGGTTCTGTGCAGGGCTGGCGAGAGTACCTGCCCCAGGAGTGGCTGGAGCAGTCTATTTTTTCGATCAAACAGGATGTCAAGCTTCTGAACGAGAAGATCATCGACTATACGGTGACCAAACCGTTGCAGGAGTTGCTGCAGGAGGGGAAGGTCGATGCGGCCAAAGTAGACTGGTTTTTGCCCCATTACTCATCGGGGTTTTTTCGCGAGAAGGTCTATGAGGGGATGCAGGCGGCAGGGTGCGATATTCCCCAGGAGAAGTGGTTTACCAATCTCAGCTCAAAGGGCAATACCGGTTCGGCCTCGATCTATATTATCCTCGAAGAGCTCTTTCATTCAGGTCGCCTCCAAAAAGGGGAGACTCTACTCTGTTACATTCCGGAAAGCGGTCGTTTTTCCACGGCCTTTATGCATCTGACGGTGGTCTGATGGAAGACAGCAAGGTCCCCCAGCACAATATATCCACCTACGCCAACAACAAAAAGGCGATCTATGCCACCGATGCAAGTGGCAGGTACACCATTGTCGCCTCATCGGGCTGGGAAGTTGAAGAAGAGGCCACCAGGCAGGCTCTGCTTGAGCTGGAGCGCCTGGCAGCAGTTGCCTACGAGAGAGCCCTTTCAGGCGAGGTTTCGCCACTCTACTATCATATGTATGACCGGCGGATGGAACTGCAGACCCTGTCTCAGGCAAGTGGTCTGTTCAAGTGGCGGATCAAACGCCATTTCCGGCCCAAGGTCTTTGCCAGGCTTTCTGCCAAGATGCTTGCCCGTTATGCCGATACCCTGGGTATCAGTGTGGAGACACTGTCCACCCTGCCAAAAAGAGGAGAGAGTGGTGTCTAACCAGAGCTTTGTCCATGGTCACTCTGCCCATTGTGAGAGCGGGGTGATGTCACTGATGATGCAGCATCACGGCCTGCCGCTTTCCGAGGCCATGGTCTTCGGCCTCTCGGGTGGCTTGATGTTTGCCTACCTTCCCTTTGTCAAGCTGGGCGGTTTGCCGCTGATCGCCTATCGCAGCATGCCTAGAGCGATCATCAAGGGATTGCAGAAAAATATTGGCATCAAGATGAAGATGGAGACCTTTTCGAATCCTGAACAGGGGACAAAGGCCCTTGACGGCCTGCTGGCTCAGGGCGAGATCGTCGGGGCCCAGACCTCTGTCTTCTGGCTGCCCTATTTTCCCGAAGAGATGCGCTTCCACTTTAATGCCCACAATCTGATCGTCTACGGCAAAGAGGGCGACGAGTATCTGATCAGTGATCCGGTTTTTGAGGCACCGGTGCGCTGTGCGACAAAGGCCCTGCAAAAGGCGCGTTTCGTCAAGGGGGTGATGGCGCCCAAAGGTCTGCTCTACTATCCGCTTCAGGTCCCTGCAACCCTTAATTATGCAGTCGTTATCCCCAAGGTGGTGAAGAAGAATGCCAAGGCGATGCTGAAGACCCCGGTGCCCATCGCCGGTATCCGCGGTATCCGGGCCCTGGCGAGAAGCATTGGTAAACTGGAGAAGAAAGAGTCTCGTTATGCGAAGCTCTTTTTGGGGCACATCGTGCGGATGCAGGAGGAGATCGGTACCGGCGGTGCGGGTTTCCGTTTTATCTATGCCTCTTTCTTGCAGGAAGCGGGCAGGCTCATCGGTAATCCCTTGCTGGCGGAGGCCTCGGAGATGATGACAGTGGTCGGCGACCAGTGGCGGGAGTTTGCCCTGATGCTGGCCAAGGCGATCCGCAGTAAAAAGAATCAGGCCATTGATTTTTCCGTCTTGCAGGCAAAGCTTGAAAGTGTTGCTGAGGCCGAAGCCAGTGTGTACAGGAAACTGCTGAATGGGAAGCTGGATTAGACCATGATCAGGATCAGGAACCTCGTCAAGCAGTACGGTGCCCACATTGTCCTCAATCATATCGATCTGAGCCTCGATAAGGGCGTCATTCTCGGCCTGCTCGGCCCCAACGGTGCCGGAAAAACGACACTGGTCTCGATCCTCAACGGACTCATCGATTTTCAGGAGGGCGAGATCGAGATTTTTGGACTGCCGCTCAACGGTGAGCTGGAGGCGATCCGCAAACGCAGCTCCTTTATCCCCCAGTCCCTGGCCCTCTATGACAACCTGACCATTATGGAAAACCTGCAGTTCTTTGCCGGGATTCAGAAGATCAGCGGGGCTGCACTGCGCCACAATATCGACTACGCCCTGACGGTCAATCGCCTCCATTCACTGCGGGAGCAAAAAGCGGCGACCCTTTCCGGAGGGCAGAAACGGCGCTTGAACATTGCCATCGGCCTGTTGAACAATCCCGAACTCCTCTATTTCGATGAACCCACGGCCGGGATCGACCCCGAATCACGTAATGCTATCCTGAAGACGGTTCGTTCGTTTAGAGACGATGGCAAGACCGTGGTCTATACCTCCCACTATATGCCGGAGATCGAAAAGATCTGCGATGAGGTGGCCATCATTGATCATGGCCGGATCATTCGCCAGGGCTCGCTTGAGACGATGCTCCAAGGGGAGGAGGGTCATTCCGCTGTTATCGAATTGTTCCAGGCAAGCAAGGCACAGCTGGATGAACTGGCCAGTAAGCATGAGGGGGTGGCGGCGATCGATGCCGGGACACTGATGACGACCTGGTGCAATGCCAGGCAAATGGGGACACTGCTCGCTGCCCTGGAAGGAGAAGATATTGCAGTAAAGCAGATCCGCTATGGGACGACCACTCTCGAATCCCTCTTTCTTCGTTTGACATCAGGTGAAAATTCCGATGCTTAGGGCCATGCTCATCAAAGAGTTTATTTTGCTCTTCCGTGATAAGTATGCCCTGGCGGCCCTCTTTGTCATGCCTGCGATTTTTATTCTCATCATGTCCCTGGCCCTCAAAGATACCTTGGGCAGTGACCGGGTCCTGTCAAGCTATGTGGTGGTGGATCAGGATCAGACGGCCCAAAGCGCCAGGCTGCAGAGTTTTTTGGCTGCCAACAGGGCGCTGGCAGAGGATGCGGTGGCCATTAGCAATGCGGACCAGCGCCAACAGGCCCTGAACGGGACAGTGCAATTTGTCTTGTCCATTCCCCAGGGATTTTCCCAAAACCTTGGCCAAGGGCAGTCTGGTTCTGCCCTGCTGCAACTCACCGTTGCCGCAGACGTCAAGCAGGAGGTGGTGACCCTTTTTCAAGGGGAGTTGACAAAGGGAATCATGCGTCTGCGTCTGGAGAAGATGGAGGGGGAACTTGCCCCCTTCCTCCCGGAAGTCGCACAACAGCTGGAGGCGATGGATTTTGCCGGCGATGGTCTGGTGGAGGTACGCTTCAATGGTATGGCGGTTAATGAACAGCCGACCTCCACCCAGCAAAGCGTCCCCTCATGGATTGTTTTCGGAATGTTCTTTGTCATCATTCCCATGTCAACGGTCTTTATCAACGAGCGCAGGCAGAACACCCTCATGCGTATGGGTGCCATGAATATAACGGTGCCCCTACTCTTTGCCGGGAAGATTGCACCCTACATGCTCATCAACCAGATTCAGGTCTGGCTGATGATTGCTGTGGGAATCTTCGTCGTCCCGCTTTGCGGTGGGGATGCCCTGACCCTTGGCGATTCAATCACTGGTCTGTTCATGGTATCGCTTGGGTTGAGCCTGGCGGCCATAGGGACCTCGGTCTTGATCGCAGTCCTGGCCAGCACGGTAGAGCAGGCGACGACCATTGGCGGCATCATTAATATCTTGCTGGGAGCAATTGGTGGTATTATGGTGCCGAAATTTTATATGCCGCAGGCGATGCAGGATTTATCCAACATCTCCCCCATGTCCTGGGGACTTGAAGGGTTCCTTGATATCTTCCTCCGTGGACTGGGGGCGGAAGCGGTCCTCCTGGAATCACTGGCCCTGGCAGGATTCGGTGCGGGCTTGCTGCTTGTGGCCGGGATGGTGTTCAGTTCTAAAATGAGAAGGGGAGCATGAAGGGTTCGTTAGACAAGACGTTGAAACTTCGTTTGAAGGCGATGATCATCGAAGAGTGCGATATAGAAGATATCACCCCTGACGAAGTGGCCGATGATGTCCAGATTTTCTCCGATGCCAGCGGACTGGGACTCGATTCGCTGGACGCCCTCCAGATCTCCGTCGGCCTGCAAAGTCAGTTCGGCATCCGCCTGCCCGACAGCAAGGCCTTCCGCCGCCATGCCTCAACCATCAATGATATGGCAGACTGTATTCAACCGGAATAGTAAGTCCCATTACCTTCCTTTGCAGGTAAAAAAAATTGTGCTCTGGGCAAAATGGTGCCTTGCAGCGATACCAGCCTCTTCGCATCGTTATAGCTTAGTAAACCGTAGTTCCAGGGGCAGGCTTGACATTTTGATATTTCAAAAGTTGCTTGTTGGCAGGTGCGATTTTATCGGCCAATGGAGGATTTTCTTTTCTCCGCTGACGAATACGCCCTGGCGGTCTGCTTCATGCATCCAAATCACGGTCTGAAAATTCCCTGAGTCCTCAGGGAGAGGTGCTCTCTAACGATAAAATGACCCTGTGAAACCAGCCTGATCCGCTTCACGTCTCTATGGTGATGTGAGTGATCGGCTACAGGCTCCCTTGCAAAATTGCCTTTTCGTCCAGATTCTTCGGGATAAGAAAAATTATATCACCGGAATATCAACTAGATGCATGTTCTGAAATTTTTCTCATGCCTCGGTTTTGCACGAAAATTCTAATTTTTCAAGGTACCCTACAATCTTGGTTTCCTTCGGGCCAAGGGAAAAAAGGGCAGGGAATACGAAAAGATCACAAGAAATGGTATTATGTCCCCTCAATTCGTTAATGGTATTCTCTGATGAGGAGTAAGCGGATGGAACTGTGAGAATTAGGTGGAATGCCTAAGACTCCGCAGGAGCGGTCTTTTTAACTTGCTGAGTTTTTGGTTGTATTGTAGGTTGTTTTTACTGATTTTAGACGGAAATATAGTGGGTTATGGTTATCATTCCTATTGTCGGGGGGCATCGGTGGGAGGGGATTACCGGTCGTCCTCAGGGAACAATTCAGGGTATATTCCGTACCGGCTGGCAAAGGAAATGGCCCGTTTGTGTCGGCTCTACTTTTCCACTGGAAAGCGAATTTTTCTCACTTCACCTTATCACCTCTTGTCACCTCTACTTTCCCACTGGAAAATGCTGTTTGAGGCAGGAGGGCATGGCTGAAGCTGACAGCTGAAATATCGAGTTTGCAAACGACCTTTCTTACCCAGGAGTACTCATGGAGTCGAACACTACTACTCCCCATGCTCTTTTTGCACAATATCTGAAAATTGTAGTGGAAAAAGGGATTGAAGAAGCCGAGAACCTGTTGCCCCTCCCCCAACCAGTCAACAACGGGGCCGAGACGGAGATCTTTTTTCAGCAATGCCTTGAGTTCATAGATACTGTGCGGGAGGCCCACCGGTTTCAGGAAAGACTGGCTGCAGGAGACCTCTCCGCAGAAATATCCCAGAAAAATCGACTGGCAAAGCCAGCGAGAAAACTTCAACTCACCTTGAAACACCTTGCCTGCCAGACGGAGCGTGTCGCTGAGGGAGATCTGGATCAACGGTTTCAATTTTTAGGCGATTTTTCAGATTCCTTCAATTCCTTGATCGATATGTTGCGAGTCCGGAGTGAATTGGAACGAAAAGTCGCCGTTAACGAAAATCGACTCAAAACCATCACTTCTGTTATTGGTGATGGGGTGATTGTTGTTGATCATGAAGGACGCATTAGCTTTTGCAATCCGGAGGCCTGTAATCTGTTAGGCAGGGGCGAGCAAACCCTTCTTGGCGCTTCATTTGATCAGATGGTACATGCGCAACATCCAGACGGGAAGCAGATTGCTGATACGGATAATTTTACTGCAAAGACGCTCTCAACAAAAAAAGTATTCCGGAGTGATGACCTATCCTTTTTACGGAAAGGAGGCGTAGTCATACCTGTGTCTGTTTCCTGTTCACCAATTATTGACGGGGAAAAGGCAACTGGTGCTGTTATATCATTTCGTGACATTACAGAGCAGGTCAAGTATCTGAAATCGCTGGAGTATCTAAATTCTGTCCTGAGAAAGCAGGCTATGACAGATACCTTGACAGATCTGTATAACAGACAATACTTCAACGATCGGCTCAGACAGGAATTGTCGGGTTCAAAGCGCTATAAAACGCAAGTGTCCTTAATTATGTTCGATATCGACAGGTTTAAGCAGGTCAATGATACTTTTGGTCACCTGTCAGGCGATGATGTCATAAGAGATATCTCCACGCTTATACGCAACAATGTGCGGGAATCTGATGTTTTTGCCCGTTGGGGCGGTGAGGAATTTGTGATCCTGGCAACTCAAACCAGTAAAAAAGAAGCTGTTATCTTTTCTGAAAAACTCCGTCTGCTTGTCGAAACACATACTTTTCCGGTAGACCTTCAGATAACATGCAGCTTCGGTGTTGCCCAGTATTTTCAAGAAGATAGTGGTGGCGATTTTATTAATCGTGCAGATACAGCGCTCTATAAGGCTAAAAAGTCAGGAAGAAACAAGGTCGTTGCCCTATAGGAAGGTGCCTTCCAGGTATTAACTTTTCGAGAAGCGGGGCGTTAATAAAGTCAATTACGATCGCAAAAAAGCAAGATAGAAGGGGAAAACAGCTGGTCATTGGGGTGTAATGACGTTATAATAGCTAGATAGCGTGGTCCGGCCCCAGTTGGGACAAGTTTTTTAACTTGCAGGGTTGCTGCGTGTCTTGTCGCCCGATTTTACTGGAATTGGAGTGGGGTGCGACTGTCGTCTTCTTATTGCCGAGGGCGTTGGCGCTGGGAGGGGATTCCAGGTCGTCCTCAGGGAACAATTCAGGATATATTCCGTACCGATTGGGAGGGAAAGTGCCTGTTTTTACCGGCTGTGCTTTCCCACTGGAAAGCGAATTTTTATCACCTGATCACTTGGTTTGATAAAGATCGCACCTTATCTGAATATGGGGGGATAGAGATGGAAAAGTATCGATATATCATGGTCCTGACGCTGGCTGTATGCTTTCTCTTTTTGCATAAAAATGCCTACAGCGCAGCCTGCCCGAGTAGTGTACGTTATGGAGCCATCACCTATAATCATCAACTCTTAAATCAAACCATTGCCTCAGGAACGTACAGTCAGGCATCCGGAGTTAATGGCGTCGTAGGCATTAAAGTCAGTTCCCAAGGTGTCAGTAATGCTGGCAACAATAGCCTCAGAAAAACAATAGATCTTGTCTATACAACCCCTTCGTGCGACTGTTTATCAGATACTGCAGAGTCTCTGGTAACAGTAACCGTCAACGGCAGCTGTTCTAATGGGGTCTTACGCTTAAACTTCATCGAGGTCTACCCCGATTCTTCTGCACTTGTAACCTGCACCGGTGGTGATTCCTGCCCAATATATACGCAGCAGTTTATCGGCAGTACCAATACCTTTAGTATGGATATACCATACGTAGACGGCCAATTAATTACCCAACCATACACCTGCCCGAACTGTTCCGGTTACTACTCATGGCGTCTCAATTTCCTCAGTGAACCACCGCCTCCTATTGACATACAAACTGTTCCAATAGCTCCTTTGCTGCACCTTATGTTAAAGCAGGAAAATCAGTAATCTTATTTTAAACAAGCCAAAGCAAATCGATATAAGGCTGGATAATTGGGCCAGGATTGTGGCTCACAGATCATTTTCTGTAAATACAATTTAATTCTTGCTGTCTGTCTTTGCTGCATCCCGCCCCCCAGAGGAAAATGGAACCGCCAGAGACGGCCCTTCCCAAGTACACCGCTGTTTCCAATTGTGTCAACATTGTCAGTGTGTTATGCAGGCAGGTAATTCAGTGCTATTGACAATCATTTCATCAATGCTGAGTAGTAACTTATGGAGGGGATCTAACACGTACATGCTGGAGGGATCCTGTTTCTCATTGATGTTTAAAACGATTATTCTGCCAGGGGCGAAGGACAGCTGTGCCGGGAGGCGTGTTGTACTTCGCCCCGCTGAATCGTACACTGAAAGCAAACAGATATCACTTATTCACAGGACAAGCCTTCATCTTATTGAAATTGCCGGTTGACTGAGAGGGGTGCTCTATGGAATTTCTGAAGATTCTAGGAATTGAAGCCGAAAATTATGGGGCAGCCACAGGCAACAATTGGCTCAAGACAACATCCGGCGACATCTTAGGGGTTGTTTCTCCGGTTGATGGTAAAAACGTCGGCAATGTGAGGCAGGCATCGTCAGAGTCTTATGAACAGGTTGTTCAAACTGCAGAGAAAGCATTCTTGGAGTGGCGGCGGCTGCCGCCTCCAAAGCGGGGAGAAATTGTCAGACAGATAGGACTCAGGGTCAGGGAATACAAGGAGCCGCTGGGTAGCCTGATTTCCTATGAGATGGGCAAGTCACTCCAGGAAGGACTGGGCGAAGTTCAGGAGATGATAGATATCTGCGACTTTGCCGTGGGGCAGTCCAGAATGCTGTATGGCTATACTATGCATTCTGAAAGAGTTCGTCACAGAATGTATGAGCAGTATCACCCCTTGGGGATAGTGGGCATTGTCACTGCTTTTAATTTTCCTGTGGCGGTTTGGGCCTGGAACGCCATGATCGCTGCAATTTGCGGTAATGTCTGTCTCTGGAAGCCTTCCTCACTGGTTCCTTTTTCGGCAATTGCAATTCAGAAGATCATTGCCGATGTCCTCAAACAAAACGAACTTCCTGAAGGTCTTTTTTCCTTGGTGATAGGCAAGGGTTCCGTGATTGGCGAAACCATGCTCTCTGACATCCGCATCCCTCTCATTTCCTTTACCGGCTCTGTTCCGTTGGGACGCCATGCTGCAGAGCGTGTTGCCAGACGGCTGGGCAGGACCATTCTTGAACTCAGTGGCAATAACGCCATTATCATGACCGAGTCGGCGGACTTGCAGGTTGCTCTTCCTGCCCTGGTTTTTGGAGCCGTGGGCACGGCAGGGCAGCGCTGCACCACTACCCGAAGGCTGTTTGTTCATGAAACTCTCTATGGGAGGGTTAAAATGGCGCTTCTCAAAGCCTATAAGAGTTTACGTATCGGCAGTCCTCTGGATGTCGAAAATCATGTGGGTCCTTTAATTAATAAGGCAGCGGTGCGTGTCTTCACACAGGCAGTTAACGATGTAACAGCTCAGGGCGGCACCATTATTTATGGCGGGAATGTGCTCGAAGGTGAAGGCTATGAATCAGGGTGTTACGTACGCCCGGTACTGGCAGAGGCCGAGAACCATTTCCCCATTGTCCAGGCCGAAACCTTTGCTCCTATTCTCTATCTCATCAAATACAAGGGCCCGGTAGCAAACGCCATTGAGCTGCAGAATAAGGTTAAGCAGGGTTTGTCCTCGGCTATTTTCACTAGCAAAGTTCAGGAAGCAGAGGAATTCCTTTCCTGCGCCGGTTCCGATTGCGGTATTGCCAATGTGAATATCGGCACTTCAGGCGCTGAAATCGGCGGTGCCTTTGGTGGCGAAAAAGAAACTGGAGGGGGCAGGGAATCGGGATCCGATGCCTGGAAGGCATACATGCGCAGACAAACCGTTACGATCAATTATGGAACTGAGCTGCCACTGGCTCAGGGGGTACGCTTTGATTTATAGGGCATTGTGCGTTTAATGTGTTTGGTTTCAGGCAGTTGAACCATGATGGCAAATGACTGATACGCTATCTTTTGGAGCGAATATGTAAACACCACGAGAGAGACAACAGTGATTAACGCAGACAAGGTAAAAAAAATACTCTCGAAACACATGCTGGCCGATGGATTCGACATTATCCTTGATTTTGAGAAATCGCAAGGGTCCTGGCTGGTTGATCAAAAGAATGGTGATCGTTATCTTGATTTTTTCACCATGTATGCCTCCATGGGAATTGGCTTTAACCACCCAAAAATGTTGGCTGTAAAGGATCGATTGGGGAGCCTTGCCATTCATAAACCGAGCTGCTCTGATTTCTATTCCCAGCCCATGGCGGAACTTGTCGAAACCTTTTCCCGGGTGGGGATTCCAGATTATTTACCTCACCTCTTTTTTATTGAAGGTGGTGCCTTGGCTGTGGAAAACGGACTGAAAACAGCCTTTGACTGGAAGGTCCGGAAAAATATTGGCAAAGGTATAAAAAAAGAACTGGGCAGCAAGGTCATCCATTTCCAGGAGGCCTTTCATGGGAGAAGCGGCTATACCCTCTCCCTTACCAACACCTATGACCCCAGGAAAACAAAATACTTCCCTAAATTTTCCTGGCCGAGAATCAGTAACCCCAAGATCACCTTCCCGCTGACAAAGGACAATCTGGCAGAGGTTAACGCAGCTGAAGAGAAGGCCCTGCAGCAGATCATGGCGGCCATTGAAAAGGAAGGTGATGACATTGCCGCTCTTATCATTGAACCAATTCAGGGTGAAGGTGGGGATAACCATTTTCGCCAGGAATTTTTTCAGGTCCTCCGTAGCCTTTGTGATCAACACGACATCATGCTCATCTTTGATGAAGTGCAGACCGGCATAGGGATTACCGGCAAATTCTGGGCGCATGAACATTTTGATGTGCAACCGGATATTCTCAGTTTTGGCAAGAAAACACAGGTCTGCGGTATCCTCGTGGGGAGACGTGTCGATGAAGTGGAGTGCAATGTTTTTAAGGAGCACAGCCGGATCAGTTCGACCTTTGGCGGTAATCTCATAGACATGGTTCGCTGCACCTCTATTCTCCAGATCATTGAAGAGGAAAACCTTGTAGAAAATGCCCGGATTCAGGGGGATTTTCTTTTATCCGAACTCAAGGTTCTGGCAGCTGATTTTCCTGATGTTGTCTCAAGCCCTCGTGGCCTGGGATTAATGTGTGCTTTTGACACTCCGGACAGTGAGACCCGTAATCAACTCCTCAGGGCATTTTTAGAGAAAAAACTTCTTATGGTCGGCTGCGGTGAGAGGAGTATCCGATTCCGTCCTCACCTGGTGGTCACAGCAGAGGAGATCAGGGAAGGCATCGATATTATTGCCAGGGTGCTTAGCAAAGGGGTGTATAAAGGCCTGAAGGTATATCATGACCCCTGCATCGGTAGAGGAACATGACAGCTGCTAAGCGGTTAGTCCTCGTCGAAAAACTGCAGACTCTGCTGAAAGGCCAGGTCTAGTCAGAGGCCGGAACACTTGCAAAATTTTCGCGGGATTACAGGAGGTATGAAAGAGAACCCTTTTCTGTTGTTCCCCCGATGATTTGGAGGATCTGAAAAAGGGAATCGTTTTTGCGGCCGCTGAAGAGCTGACGCTGGATGCCCTCCAGATCTCCGTGGGCCTGCTCTGCTCGGCATCTGCCTCCCCGACAGCAAGGCCTTCCACCGCCATTCCTCAACCATCAACGACATGGCAGACTGTCTCCAACCGGAGTAGGGAGGTGCTCTTACTTCTGTAAAAAAAACCTGCTCCGTCTCAAAGGGGTTGGCACGTATGGATTTTCACAGCGAGACCAGTCGCGGGGCATCGTCATAGTTATCGATGGCTGTCTGGTGATAATACTCTGTCTCCGGATTTCTCGGATTCCCAAGGAGTTCGAGTATGTCAGCTCCTTCGTCACAATCTTTCAATTAACCGTTCTGGTAGTTGCTCCTCCTGCACAAGTAGAGATTGTTCTCTTTTTGATTGCGTTGTGGGGAGTACAATTCGAAAAAATAAAGACTGGCCTGCTCTTCAAGTTTTATTTTAATTTAGCGAAAAGATGGTACACTAAGTGTTATCAGTGTCTTCAGGGGATTCGTTTCGAGAAAATTTTTCCCGGAAAGTAAAGGGGCCAGCCATTAAGGATTGCCTTCAGGGTGCTGGCGCTGGGTGCTGACGAGACTGTCAGACAATATTTTCCGGGGCGAGGAAGCCGCAAGGCCTCTGTCACCGCCGGCATCGCTATTGGATTCAGGAACAGTTGGAAGAGTATGCAACATCTTTTCGATGTGACATTGAGCCTCATATCCCAGTTTACCGGTGGCCAAGGTGGTATTGAACACGGCATCGTCCAGTTTGGAATAGCTGGCATGTTCTGGTTTAACCTGATGCTCTTTGCCTGGTACAGACAACGTCAGAGCCAGGTCCTTCATGAAAAGGTCCTGCTCGCAGGGTTTGGACTTGGCTTTCTTCGTGAACTGTTCATGCTGACCATGGCCTCCTTACAGGCCTATGGGATTGTGAATGGAGACGACTTACATATCATCTTTCCACCACTAGAGCATGCAATTTTTGACATTGCCATACTTGTGATAGCCGCTGGCTATATGGAGTATTTACTTGAAGATAAAATCCTTGCTCAGAGATATCTCAAAATTGGAATCGCGCTTGTTCTTCTCTGTTATTGTGTCACCTTTATATGGTGGGGAAAACACATTGTTGCCTCTCCTGATTCCAAATTCGGCCAAACTTGGTGTGACTGGATCTTTCGCATAAACGCCTCAGTTCTTCTTGTCTTTCCCATAGTAACCTTGATTAAAAAAACGAGAGGATGGGTTCGAACTGCAATTTCTGTTGCCCTGTCGTTATTTTTCCTCAATGAGTTCCTGAAGATACCGGATATGATGCTGGGAGAAGTTTATGAAACAATCTTTGCCCCCATCCGTCACGGACTCTACATCATTGGAGTCTATATTTTCGCCTATATCTACCTGAGAGAACTCTATGAAGAACGAGAAATTGCAGCGATAAAACTTCAGGTAGCAAATGATACACTGGAGGAGAAAGTAAAAAAACGTACAGCAGACCTGGAAGCCAAGTTAATACAGATTAAGGTGTTAAACGGACTTTTGCCAATATGTGCTTCCTGTAAAAAAATACGTGATGACAAGGGATACTGGACCCAGATTGAAGCCTATATAACCAAGCATTCTGAAGCACAATTCAGTCACGGGATTTGTGAAGAATGTGCCGACAGGCTCTATGGTGATCAGGATTGGTATGAGAAACAAGAAAAGGCGGTGTGATCAGGGAGGCGGGACTATGTCGAAAAGAGAGGGGAATATCCTGCTTACCTTCCTTGCATGTTGACGAGGCTGGGGAGTGAGGGGAGAAAATCCGCCTTATCCGACAGGGCTGTTAGCCGCGGCATGAGGTCGGTGATGAGAGACTGGAGGGTCGTTGAGCCGCTTGGAGTGAAGAGCCAGACAAAGGCAGCGCAATTCAAGAAAACTGTTAGCCAAAAGACGGCGCGGAAGGACTGTTTCTGGGACTTGTGACGCAATTTTTGCTGGGCGACCAGTGCTCCGGGCCAGCCTCCGGCCAGTGCCAGCACATGGAGGGTGCTTTCCTGGGTCCGCCAGGCCCCTTTCCTGGCTGCTGATTTGTCTGCAGCATATATAATAAAGGTGAGGGCGCTGGTGGCGATATAAAAGATAAAAATCAAAGGCGGAAGTTTCGCTGCAAGGACTGAGGCACCGACAATACCGAGAAAGAAGACGGCGGCTACGATTGATGGCAGACCTCTTTTCCACTCTCTTTTGTGTCGAAGTGGGTCTCCGACCAGTGCCGCCCGGCCAACGCATGGCCTCCCTTGCGTGTCGGAAGACAGGGTGTAGGTGACCATTTGATTGACCTCCGGGCGACGATTGCGGTTGCTGAAGGAGGTGATATGAACAAAGACCCGCTCTCCTTTGGTCAGAGGCGTAATAAAGCCAAATCCTTTCTCATCGTTCCAGGACGTTATCTTTCCTTTTATACTCATAACGATTACTTTTTTTGTGGTGATGTTCTGGCTCGCACCGGTCGCATTTGGATCAGCAGTACCCTGACGTTACATTTTTACTTTTTTGACGTTCTTGATTTCTGCCCTGTTGACCGTTATGACTAATCCTTTTCGATCTTTGATGGTGAGCATATCTCCATCTCTTGAGGCGCTTTCGGCTTCTATCTTTCCACCGTTGACGAGCTCTACTCGATAATAAAATTGATCAGTTTGGGGAAGGTTTTTTTCTTCAGTTCCTCTGGATTTTTCTGCGAGTGCTTTCTGAATTGCCTGGTCGAGTTCTTCTTGGGTTATTGCTCTATTGTCCAGCCTGGGAATTGGTTCTGTCCCTGCCTCCCTTCCCGTTGTCCTCTTTGCCACCGTCCTTTGGCCACCTCCCTGTTTGGGGGTGGTGAATTCTGCCGCGTATCTCTTGTAAAGAAAGAGGCCGCCATAGGACACGACTCCTATCCCCACAAAAAAGAGGAGAAAGAAGATGACTGATTCCAGGAAGAGTCTTTTTTTGTTTTCTCTCAGCATGATTTTTTCACTGTCTGCTTCTGAAAATTCACTCTGCCAGAATTTACTGTCCTGCTTTCTTCCCCCATGGATCGCATTCACCAGAATTTTGGTGACCTTTGATGGTTCTTGCTCAGGTTGTTCGTTCATCTTAATTCAGGCAATTGATATCATATGATGTTACATACCAGCTTTTGTCGTGGGAGGTGTTATAAATTTTATCGCTTGCCCTGAAATTGTTTCGTCCGATTGGGCGGTAATTATTGATAAAACCATGGACTCGGGCGTATGAACCATTTTCAGAGTTTTGGAAGGAAATGGTATAGTTCATCTGTTTACAGGTTGTTTTCCCCCCAGTGATCTTTCCCCAGGTACGGAGTTGCTCGCCTTTTTGCTTCCATAGAATTTCTATTTCATGACCATCTTCGTGGAATTTTTTTGCAAGCGTTGTCTGGGGGCCTGTGAAAAGCAGTGCCAGGCTGAGGCATAGGGGGAGGAAGATCTTTTTCATTTTGATATTTTGTTCTCATAATAAAAATATGCATGAATCATTTCAGCTAGTTGATGAATAGCACCCTCTTTCTCTAAAGGCAAGAAAAATGGTTTTCAGTGTTACTCTTCTCCCAGGGCAGGCAATTCTTTAATTCATCTGAAAAAACAGAAAACATTCCCTTGATTGCTCAGGAAAGGATATCGGGAGACGCAGCAATGATATGATCGGTGAGTCCTTTCATCTCGTCCAGCAGCGTCTGGGCCAATCGGATCCGTTCCTGGATGTCTTCGGGGCTGGCCAGGCCAATGGTCTGCAGGAGTTCGCGGGCGTGGCTGAGGTGCTTGACCTGTTCCTCGGCAGGGGCGTCGGCCTGGATGGCAGCGCAGGAAATCATCATGAAGAGGGTGATCCAGAAGATGGATTCCCGGTGTCCGTCTTCGTTGAACATCTCCCGGGTCCCTTCCACCAGGTAGGGCCGGATGCAGGGTTTGAGTTTGTGTTCATAAGGCACGGGTGTTTTATGGATGGTGAGGGCATAGTCAAAGGCCTCAACGGTTCTGGTGAGCAGGTTTTCGGCCTCGTCAGGCCTCACATGCTGGGAGCCAAGCAACTGGTGCAGCTTCTCGAAGATCTGTTTCTCCTGGTCAGTCTGGATGATGTTGCGCAATTGCAGCATGTTGCGGCGATGGGTGAGGGGGGTCAGGCGGACGACGGTAAGGGTGGCAATAAGGTACATGTTCAGTTCGCCAACGGCAAAGATGGCCTGGGTGATATCCTTTGCTTTGGTCAGGGCCGCAAAGGCCTCCTCTGCCTTTTGCAGCATTTCGTCGCGTCGGGCTGTAACCCATTTACGTCGTGGATATTCCTTTTTGATAACCCCGGTTAAGGCGCTGAGTTTTCCTGTGGGATCGAGTAACACACTGTGGTCGGCGGCGAAAATGGAGGCATTGGAGGAGTCGGCGAGGAGTTCTTCTGCAGATTCATAGCGCTGCACCGGGGCAAGGATGGCCTCCATGATAAGCCCGTCATAGTTGGTATCGTCGATGTCCTGGTCGCTGATGGAGTCGAGGATGATGGCCAGATCAACATCACGATAGGAGAGGAAAGGGGCAGTAAAGGGCATATGGTGCAGGGAGCCGACCAGATGGGCGCCGATAAAGTCTGGGCGGTCAGCGTATTTATCTTCGATCCATTGACGGGCAATGTTGATCACCTGGGCGACAGTTCGTTCAGTTGGCATGGGTATTCTCCTGGTATTCTGGTGATAAGGGGATGATGGGATTGGGACGCATCATGGCATAGACAGTGAGCAGGGTTAGCCAGACAGCGCAGGCGCCGAAGAGCCAAGAAAAGGCATGGGGTGGAAAGAGGAGACTGGTGGTCTCTGCTGCGGCATCTTTGACATGTTTGGCGCCTCCGACAAGATTGAAAAATTCACCGGCAAATGTCGAGCCCAGTGCAGAACCGGCCATGAGATTCACGGACAGAAGTCCGGCAATGGATGCCTGGTGATCGTGCGGTATGCTGTGCAGACTGCTGTTGGTGTTCGCTGCGCTGAAGAAGGTGCTACCGGAACCGATGAGCGCCTGCAAGGCGATGATCTCGATGATGAAGAGGATGCGGGTTGTCGGATTTTCTATGCTTGTCGGCAGGGCGATATAGCCGCTGATGCCAAGGGTCATGAGGGCAAGACCCAGGGCAATGGTTTTTTGCATGCCGCGTCGGTCGGACATGGCACCGGCAAAGGGACCGATGATCCCCATACTGATGGCACCGGTGGCCAGGACAAGCCCGGCTTTGGCAGGAGTGAGGAGGAGTACGCTCTGCAGGTAGAACGGAATGATGAAATTTGTGATCCCCATAAGAATGCGTACCGAAAACCCATTCATGAAGTTGTAACCAAGGGGTTTATTGCGCAGCAGGCGCAGATGGAGGAAACTCTCTTCACGGCAGAGTTCGTGGTGCAGCCATCCACTAATGACGATGATGCCGATCAGGGTGGAGGCAAGGGAGAGGAGTAAAGGGTCGTCTGAGCCACTGAGCCAGTGATTGACGATCCAGACCAGGGCACCGAATCCTGCCCCCATCCACAGCATACCCTGCCAGTCAAAAACGAGTCCGGCACTGGCATCGCTCTCGATTCCGGAACGTTTGATCATGATAAAATTCCAGATCAGTCCGATGATGCCGATGGGGAAACTGATCAGGAAAATGGATCGCCAGCTCCAGAGGTGAATGAGGATGCCACCGACGCCCAGTCCGGAAAGGATACCAAGGGCAAAGGTGGTCCCGGCAAAGCCGAGGGCGCGACCGTGCATGGCTCGTGGAAAGGCACGGAGGACGATCACCTTGTTCAGGGAGAGAATAAGTGAGGCCCCCAATGCGGCAATGATGCGCATGGCGATGAGGGAGGAGAGATTCCATGCAAGTCCGCATGACCCGGAGGCCAAGGTGAAGATGACCACACCGGAGAGGAACATGCGTTGGATACCAAAGCGTCGACCCAGCCAGGCCGAGAGGGGCAGGGTCAGGGCAGCGGTTGCCGTGTAGCAGATGGCCACCCATTTGACCTCTGAAAGGGTCAAATGGAGTTGTTTGCGGATTACGGGCAGGGCGAGGTTGACCACGCCGCTGTCAAAGGTGCACATAAAGACGCAAATCTGCAAGCCAATGAGCATGGTCCAGTAGAATGAAGTGGGCAGTTGTTGTTGGGGATCAGTCATGAAAGGATGTTGGGTTATGGTGGCGTCGGCTTCAGGCGCACTCAAAAATAAATCGGAAATCCCTTACCAGCCGTCAGTCCGTGATGTCCGGAGATGTTTGTAGGGTTTTATCAATATAGTTGCAGAGTCGGGCATGAAAGGCTTCGCAGGCCAGGGTACGCTGGGCGCGGGCCTGGCTGGTGTCAATACCCAGGGCATGGAGAAACTGAGCTAATTTGGCCATGGCCGCTGGTTTTTCTTCTTCCCTGCCATCGGTCTGGATGACCATGGAGGCAATGACAAAAAAACGGGCAATCCAGAAGATGGCTTCACGATAGCCGCCTTGGCGAAATATTTCTTTGGTCCCTTCGAGCAGATACGGGCGAATAAAGGGTTCCAGTTTATAGGCATAGAGAATGGGGGTCTTGAAAACTTCTATGGCCCGATCAAATGCGCAGACCGCGTCTTCAAGAAAGTGTTCCGCCTCCTCCTTGCTGATTTCACTGGTGCCGGTGACCTGCAGGTAGTTTTCAAATAACTCGTCATCCCCGGCCCTGTGCAAAATGTTGCGTAATTGGATGGGACCGCATCTGTGGGTGGGTGGAAATTGGTGAACGGCGGTCAGGGCCCCGGTGCTGAACATGGCGTAACGACCGAAATTGAACATGTAGTCGCTCAACCCTGCCGCCTGTTTCATGTTCTTCAAATTTTCGGAAATACTTTCGATTTCCTGGTAACAACGGGCCTGTATCCATTTGCGCCGGGAGAACTCGCTTTTTACTTTTTGATGAATCGTCTCAAGGAAACCGTCGGGGTCGAGAAGGATACTCTCGGCGGCAAAGTTGTCGGCATGAAGACAGCTGGAGAGGATTTTTTCGGCGCTGCTGAAGAGCGACGGGTTGCCGCAGATGACCTCAACGATGTAGCCATTAACGTCCTGTTCTGTGTTCCGCCGGTCGTCAACGCTGTCGGTGATGACGCCGATATCGATATCGCGGTATTCCGGGAAAGGGGAGTCGGGGGACATGTGATTGATGGAGCCTATGAGGTAGGCACCTTTGAAACCGGGGTCATCGGAGAAGTTCTCCTGGATATGGTTGCGGGCCATCTCGATGATCTGACGAACGGTCATTGTTTCTGCTGGCATTTTGAGGCTCCTTTGCTGGCCGCTGGGGGGTAGTGTCTGTAGTCATATTTTTGTTGATCCTGTTTTGAAAATGTATCTGTGAGCAGGGTAATGACCAGGTCATTGGCTTGTTCATGGTCAAAATCGACAAAGATATTGTGGGCTGAGTTGGTGAATCGGAAACGTTGGAAAGGCAGGTTGATGGAGCTGATAAATTTTTCTATGACTGGATTGTCGACGGTGATGTCATGGGCTCCGTAGAGGAGGGTGAAACGCTGGTAACTCATTTCATCGAGCTTGATTTCCATCTGGGCCTGGAGCATGGCAAATAGCAGGCGAACAGGGGCGACGAGATATTGAAAATAGTGATAGGTCGCCTTGCTGTCCATGGTGTCGGCCGGACCGGATCTGCCACTGCGCGAGGGCTTCGGGATCATGGGGATCTGCCACGACACCAGGTTGGTGGCGAATCTGTTTCTGACCACCCGGGCGTAGAATCCCTGCTGCTTTTGCGGAAAGAGTGCCGGGGCGGAGATGATCAGTTCGTGAACAGGGCGGAGCTGAGCGAGATAGCAGGCAAGCATGCCGCCCATGGAGTGACCGATGACGGAAATTTTTTCATAGCGCTCCGCAAACAGGTCGTAGGTATCGACGATTTGCCGGAACCAGTCTTCTTTGTGGATGGAGAGGATCGAATCCTGATTGACCTGGCCAAAACCACTGATCAGGGGGGCATGGAAATCGATTTTTTCTGCACTGAGACGGGCGGCGAGGATCTTCCAATCCATGGGAGAGGTGGTGAAACCGTGCAGCAGTAGCACGATGTGCTGGCGTTTCTCGCCACTGCAGTGGCTGATCTGTTGGCATTCTCGGTAACGGTTAAATTGTCTTTCCGGGCTGAAGTTACGTGATGTGTGGGCCACCACCCAGCGCCCAAAAAAGAAGGTAAGGGCGCGAATGAGGTGAGAAGTGGCATAGAGGAGAAGAAGGGCCAGGATGATATGGCGAATGTAGAGATTTTGAAGGAACTCAATGTCCAAAGCGATATAGGCAACAATAGCAAAGATCAGCAGGTAACTCGGTACAATGATCGCAACCTTGTGCAGAAATTTGATAGTTTGCACCTTGGGTATCGCTGTTGTCTCCAATCGTCCCTCTCAATGTGGATGTAAAAATTTTACCCGCCTTTTTTTAATCTATCCTTTTTTCTCTGCTGTTTACCAATAATTTTACGGCGGCCAGGCGATATTTTGTTCGTTTTTCTGGCAAATGATGGTGTTGGACCAGGGAATAGTGGTGCCAAAAGGGGTGACAGACTGCCCTGTGAATGGAGGGAAGAAGGTGAAAGAGGTTCTTGGTGTTGTGGAGCGGCTTCAGCCGCGAATGGAGGTGGTTCGTGCCGGGTGGCTGTATGCGCAACGGGGAGAGCATTCGCGGCTGAAGCCGCTCCAACAGTAGAGGGGTTGAGCAGGTGTTGGGTGGTGTTTTGCAAGGTGCTGTGTTTGCAGGGTTTAAAACCGATCCTTCCCTGCAGCTGGTGAGAAACTGGTAAAAAAGGTTATTCGTGTTGGAGCGGCTTCAGCCGCGAATGGAGGTGGCAGTTGCCGGGTGGCTGTTTCCGCAACGGGGAGTGCATTCGCGGCTGAAGCCGCTCCCCCAGGATATCGTCAATGGATACCAAGAGGCCCGGCCAAAGAGAAAATCCTGTTAGAGAGGGGGGTTACACCCCGAGATAGCTCAGAATGCTTTCGGCTGCACGTCGTCCTTCGGCGATGGCGGTGACGACGAGGTCGGAGCCACGGACTGCATCGCCACCGGCAAAGACCTTTTCGTTGCTTGTCTGGAAGGGGAAGGCTCCATCTGCCGGGGCTTCGATGAGCTGCCAGGTATTTGTTGAGATGTTGTTTTCGCTCAGCCACTGGGGAGGACTTGCCTGGAAACCGAAGGCCATGATGACGCTGTCGGCTGCAAGCTCTGTCTCTGTGCCCGCAATCGCTTCCGGCCTTCTTCGCCCATGTCCATCGGGGGCGCCGAGTCGGGTGCTCACCACCTTGATTCCCTTCACCGCACCGTTTTCCCCGACAATGACGCCAAGGGGTTGGAGGTTCCAGAGAAAACGAACGCCTTCATCCATGGCATTCTGCACCTCTCTGGCCGAACCCGGCATGTTCGCTCTGTCCCGCCGGTAGGCGCAGGCAACATCTGTTGCGCCCTGCCGGACTGCTGTGCGCAGGCAGTCCATGGCCGTATCGCCGCCGCCCAGGACCACCACCCGTTTGCCCTCCAGGTTGACGTAGGGGTAGCGCTTGCGTTTCCAGCCCATAAGACGGTCGATGTTGGCGATGAGATAGTCGAGGGCATCATACACCCCCTCACTCTTCTCATTTTCCAGGTTGGCGCGGATGGAGGTGTAGGTTCCGGTGCCGACAAAGGTGGCATCATACTCCTCTAACAGATCGGCAAAGGGAAGGTCGGGTCCTATTTCCAGACCGAGGCGGAATTCTATCCCCATGTCGGTGAAGACCTCTCGCCGCAGTGCCATAACCCCCTTTTCGAGTTTGAATGAGGGAATACCGAAGGTGAGGAGACCACCAATCTCCGGATGCCTGTCAAAGACCACCGGTTTTACCCCGTTGCGGATCAGGACATCGGCACAGGCGAGTCCGGCGGGTCCGGCCCCAACCACTGCGACCTGCTTCCCGGTCGCGACTACCCTGGAGAGGTCAGGGCGCCAGCCCATCTGGAAGGCGGTGTCGACAATGTACTTTTCGATATTGCCGATGGTGACGGCCCCATAATCCGCATTGAGGGTACAGGCCCCTTCGCAGAGCCGGTCCTGGGGGCAGACCCGTCCACAGATTTCCGGCAGACTGTTGGTCTGGTGGCAGAGTTCGGCTGCCTCAATGATGCGGCCTTCGTTGGCCAGCTGCAGCCAGTCGGGAATATAGTTATGGACGGGACATTTCCATTCGCAGTAGGGATTGCCGCAGTCAAGACAGCGGTCCGCCTGCATCTGTACCTGTGATTTCTGGAAAGCATCATACACTTCCACAAACTCGTGTCGCCGCCGTTCAATCCCTTTTTTCTGGGGATCGACCCGTTTTACTTCGATAAACTGGAATAGATTCTGACTCATATCTTTCCTCTTGGGAGGCAAGTTGTTGGAGCTTGGCTCCCTAATAGACCACTGCCAGCGTTTCTCTGGGCGAGTTCCCACGGTGACCTAACAGGGTTGCCACATCAGATGTCTTTGGTTTGACCAGCTTGAAAAGAGCAACATAATGTTCATCAAAGGCTGTCAGGATATGCTCGGCCCAAAAACTGTTGGTTTCCTGATGGTGACTGTTGATGATTCCCCGCAGATGTTCTTGCAGTACAGGCAGGCCCTGGAGGGACAAGACCTCAACCATTTCAGGATTGATCCTCGATTGCAGTCCTCCCGTTTTATCGAGGACGTAAGCAAAGCCTCCGGTCATTCCCGCCCCGAAATTGACCCCGGTTTCTCCAAGAATGGTGACGATACCGCCGGTCATATATTCACAGCCGTTGTCGCCGATCCCTTCCACCACCGCTTTGGCTCCGGAATTTCTGACCGCAAAACGTTCTCCGGCCAGCCCTGCCGCATAGAGCCAACCGCCGGTGGCCCCGTAGAGACAGGTGTTGCCGATAATGACCGCCTCGTGACTCTTGTAAGTCACCCCATGGGGAGGATGGATGACCAGTTTGCCACCGGTCATTCCCTTGCCCACATAGTCGTTGGCATCGCCTGTCAGCACCATGTGCAATCCTCCTGCATTCCAGGCCCCGAAACTCTGACCGGCGGTACCGTTAAAGAGGAGATTGATGGGGGCCTCTTCCATTCCTCTGTTGCCGTGGAGGGTGGCAATTTTTCCAGAGAGCCGGGCCCCCACGGTACGATCGGTATTATGGATAGCAAAAGCACCTCCTCCTCCTGATGAGTTTTGCACGGCCTCTGCAAAGCGCTGCTCGATCTCGAGATTGAGTCTGCCCGGGTCGCTGGGAATATTTTTTTCCTGGAAAAAGAGGCCGCCTGCTGCAGAGGGCTGAACGGTTTCTAAAAGGGGGCCAAGTACCAGTTTCTCCTGTTTTGAGGTGATGCCTGCCGCTTCCTCAAGCAGATCGGTGCGGCCGATGAGGTCGGTGAGTTTGGCAACACCGAGCTCGGCCATGAGCATCCTCGTCTCCTGGACCATGAAGGAAAAATAGTTCATGACCATATCAGGGACGCCGGCAAAGTACTGTTTGCGCAGGGTTTCATCCTGGGTGGCAACGCCGGTTGCACAGTTGTTGAGGTGACAGATGCGGAGGAATTTGCAGCCCAGGGCGATGAGCGGTCCGGTGCCGAAACCGAAACTCTCGGCCCCGAGTATGGCCGCCTTGATAATATCGAGTCCGGTTTTCAGACCGCCGTCGACCTGCAGGCGCACCTTGTGGCGCAGGCCGTTGGCCACCAGGGCCTGCTGGGTCTCGGCCAAGCCAAGTTCCCAGGGACTGCCGGCATATTTTACTGAGGTGAGGGGGCTGGCCCCGGTGCCCCCGTCCGCCCCGGAGATGGTGATCATGTCGGCATAGGCCTTGACCACCCCGGTGGCGATGGTGCCGACCCCTGGTTCGGAGACCAGTTTGACACTGATCTGGGCCCTGGGGTTAAGCTGCTTGAGATCAAAGATGAGTTGGGCCAGGTCCTCAATGGAGTAAATGTCGTGGTGGGGCGGGGGAGAGATGAGCGTTACCCCCGGAATCGAATAACGGAGGGCGGCGATCTGGCTTGTCACCTTGTTACCGGGGAGTTGGCCACCCTCTCCAGGTTTGGCACCCTGGGCCATCTTGATCTGGATCACCTCGGCGTTCATCAGGTAATGGGGGGTAACTCCGAAACGTCCGGAGGCGATCTGCTTGATCTTCGACACCCGCTCAGTATGGAAACGCCCGGGGTCTTCTCCCCCCTCGCCGCTGTTGGAAAAGCCGCCGAGACGGTTCATACCGATGGCCAGGGCTTCGTGGGCCTCCTGGCTCAAGGCGCCAATGGACATGGCGGCGGAGTCGAAACGGCTATAGAACGTATCCGCGGCCTCAACCTCGTCCAGGGGGATTGTTTTACTGTCTTTTCTCAGCTGGAGCAGGTCCCGGAGACAGGCAATTGGCCGCGTGTTCACATGCCTGGAGTAGACCTGGTAATCCTTGAAATCTCCACTGCGCACAGCCTTTTGCAGGGAATCAACGACATCGGGGTTGTAGGCGTGGTATTCTCCCCCGTGGATATATTTGAACAGGCCACCCCGATTCAGGGGCTTATGGCGCCTCTTCCAGGCATACTGGGCCAATTTCTCCTGTTCGTGCTGGAAATCTGCGAATCCGGCCCCGGCAATCCGGCTCACCACTCCGTTGAAACAGAGTTCGGTGACCTCTGTTGCCAGGCCCACCGCCTCAAAAAGCTGCGAACATCTGTAGGAGGCAATGGTGGAAATACCCATTTTCGAAAGGATCTTGAGAAGACCCTTATCGACGCCTTTTCGGTAATTGGAGATGGCCTGCCTGAGGCTGACTGTGAGTGTCCCTTCCTCAACCAGTTGGGCCAGGGATTCATAGACCAGATAGGGATAGACGGCCGTAGCCCCCATGCCGAAGAGTACTGCAAAATGGTGGGAATCCTTGACGCTTGCTGATTCGACAATGATATTGGCATCGCAGCGTAAGTTGTTTTCCACCAGGACACGCTGGACAGCACCGACCGCCATGGCTGCCGGGATGGGCAGCGTCTCTGGGGAAATGTTGCGATCCGAGAGGATCAGCAGGACAGCACCTGTCTGGGTTTCTTCCAATGCCTTCTTACACAGCTTTTCGATTGCCAGCTGCAGGCCGATCTCTTGGCGATAATTGAGGTCAAGGATCACATGTCTGTAATGGGTCTGGTTGAGTTGCAGCAGCTGTTGCAGGTCGCTGTAGACGAGGAGCGGCGATTGAAAGATCACCCGGTAAGCGTGCCCCTGGGCCTCGTCGAAAACGTTCTGTTCCCGGCCGATGCAGGTGGCCAGGGACATCACATGCTTTTCCCGCAGGGGATCGATGGGCGGATTGGTGACCTGGGCAAACATTTGCCGGAAATAGTCGTACAGGCTTCGCTCCTTGGTGGACAAGACGGCCATGGGCGCATCGTCACCCATGGAGGCCACCGGTTCCTGCCCCGTCTCTGCCAGCACTTTGATAACCTGTTCCAGCTCTTCGTTGCTATAGCCAAAAAGCTTCTGGTAAATGAGCAGGCGGTCATCATCGAACGATCTGGGACCGGTTTCCAGTTGTTCGTCGTGGTCAAAAGAGCGCAGGGGCTGGCAACATTTTTCCATCCACTTTTTGTAGGGATGGCGGCCCTTCAATTCTCTGTCGATGTCCCAGGAGGTCCAGCGTTTGCTGGTAAGGGTATCAATTACCAGCAGTTCGCCGGGCCCGACCCGTCCCTTTTCCAGGACTTCATCCGGCTCATAGTCCCAGATGCCGACCTCTGAGGCGAGGGTGATAAGTTTGTCCTTGGTCACCACATAGCGGGCCGGTCTGAGCCCGTTGCGATCGAGACCACAGGCAGCAAAACGACCATCACTCATGACTATGCCTGCCGGCCCGTCCCATGGCTCCATATGCATGGAGTTGAAATCGTAAAAAGCGCGCAGGTCTTCATCCATGTTGGGATGATTCTGCCAGGCCGGGGGGATAAGGAGTCTGAAGGCGCGGAAAAGGTCCATGCCGCCGGCCAGGAACAATTCCAGCATATTATCCAGAGACGAAGAGTCGGAACCGGAGGTATTGATGAAGGGCATGGCTTCGCCCATGTCCGGCAGCAACGGCGATCTGAATTTATAGGAACGGGATCTGGCCCATTGCCTGTTGCCGGTAATGGTGTTGATCTCCCCGTTATGGGCCAGGTATCTGAAGGGTTGGGCCAACGGCCATTTGGGCAGGGTGTTGGTGGAGAAGCGCTGATGGAAAAGACAGATCGCCGACTGCATTCTGAAGTCAGCCAAATCCGGATAAAAGGAGGGCAGATCTATAGGCAGACAGAGTCCCTTGTAGACCAGTACCAGGTTGGAAAGACTGGCGATATAAAAATCAGGATCGTCCGTCACCCGCTTTTCCACCCGGCGGCGGACCATGTAGAGACGCCTCTCCAGGTCTTTTGAGCCCCAACCAAAAGGACCGTTAATGATGACCTGGGCAATGTCGGGCAGGGTTTCGCCCGCCAGCTTGCCAAGGATCTCTGGGTTCACTGGGACAGTTCGCCAGGCAACAACGGTAAGGGTTTCTTTCTTCAGTTCCTGGTTGATGATTTGACGAGCGAGATCGTTTTTTGTCTCATCCTGGCTGAGAAAGACCATCCCCACGGCGTATCTGGAACCCAGGTTCCAACCCTCTTCCCTGGCCAGGGCCTGAAAGAAAGCATCCGGCTTCTGCAGCAACAGGCCGCAACCATCACCTGTCTTGCCGTCGGCGGCAATACCACCGCGATGGGTCATTCTGGCAAGTGAAGAAATCGCCGTCCGAACCAGCTTGTGACTTACCTCTCCACCCATATGGGCGATCAGGCCGAAACCGCAGTTGTCCTTCTCTAGCTCCCGATCATATAGAGTCATGATTTCCTCTTACTCGGCAGGATTCTTAGGTCGTTGTTGCGTCTCTCTTGTAGGCTCTTCTCGTTTTTTTTCAGTGAACCATATCAGGAAATACAAATCATTGCCCTTTGTTATTATGGGTTCCTTGGAGCTTGTCCGAGAAAATGCATTTTGCCTAACATCGAGGTATTCCAGAAAAATAAGCGCAACCATCTAGGAAAGATTGCGAGCATTGCTTTTCAGAAATAACGAAGAGTTTGGGAAGAAGGGTATTCCCGGACAAGCTCCTAGAGAACAATAGGGAGTAACTCTGATAAGTATAGCCTTTGTTTAACATTTTTTGAGAGAAAATGGTTACAGATTTCATTATAGCATAAAATCAGGTGGCGACACAGTTGCGTCCCTTTTTCTTGGCCCGGTATAAGGCTTTGTCTGCTGCCTTGATGACTTCGGCGGGTTTGTTGTAATGGGGACCCGGTTCGGCTGCCCCTATACTGATAGTGACTGATACGGTTTTTGGTGATGTCGTCTTTGTTCTTTTGTTGGGTCTTTTTTTGGGACGGTTTTTGCCTCGCAGTCCAAATTTTGCCCTGGCAATGGATTCGCGCAGGTTTTCCAGGTGTGGGATAACCTCTTTTTTTGATTTGCCGGGAAAAACAACGGTGAATTCTTCTCCTCCGTAGCGAAAGGGTTTTCCACCACCACCTACACGGCTGATATGCGAGGCAACCAGGCAGAGTACCTGGTCGCCCACGTCGTGACCGTATCTGTCGTTAAATTTCTTAAAAAAGTCAATATCCAGCATGGCAATCGTGAAATGTCGTCCGAGACTCTGCATAGTGGTGTTTAATGAACGCCGGGCTGGCAGCCCTGTTAATTCGTCATGATAGGCCATGGCGTAGGCTGTTTCAATTACCGAGAGGATAATGATAAATCCGGCGACGCTGAAAAAGATAGCGGCACCAGGGACGCCATTCATACCATGGAGAGCGGCAGCGGTTGCAAGCAGTGACCAGAAAAAACCTCTGACGATAGGTTTGGGGGACACCAGGGAACCGATCATAAAGAGGAGAATGGCAGCAGCATAGGTAAAGAGGATTGCCTGGGGCAGATTACCCTTATCAAGAAGGGGGTGATTGATGAAATTGTAACTGAGATACCTCATTATTTGAGGTTGTTTGAGGAGTAAGAGATACACAGCCAGGGGTTGGGCGAGAATGAAAAGTAATTTCATCAGGCCCTGGAGGTTGAAGATTCCCCGCTCTTTGACAAGGTAAAAAAGAGCCAGGTTTACTGGCAAGAGTATGGCTGTTGCCTGGAAGACCTCCTTGCCACTCTGAAAACCAGTCACCCCACCCGGGCCGAAATAGTAAAGGATTCTGTCCGCAAGCGTCAGGAGAAGAATAACAAAGGCCAAACGGCTGCGATGGAATCGCCAGCCAAGGAGAAAACCGACTCCGAGAATCAAATAGGGGGCAAATTTCTCAATGTGAGTCAGCCATGGATCAACAAGGCCTCGCTGGATACAGAGAAGGGCCGTAATAAAGACCAGGCCGCCAGGCAGGAAAAATCCTAAAATTTTCTTTACGATCCCGGCCGTTGCAGCTGTTAGAACCATGGGACTAAATCCTGTTGTAATGTTTAATCTCAGCGCCAGTACCTTGAGCCGTCGCAGATGTCGGCTGAGTATTCTTTGCTGACTGCGGTTGCTGTGCTCTCTTCTGGGCCTGTCTCAGGTATCGCGCAGGCCGGTCCTGGATGCCATGCTCTATACTGTATCTTATTTGGATAAATAAGTCAGGGGGCCTGTCTGGGGAAGAGGGTGGAAAAAGGAGGGCCTGTTCTCAGGTCTTAGCTGCGCCAATTTTGTTTGCAAACGGGAATATTCCGGCCTTGAATTTAATCACTTGACCAAATCTGGTCGGTCGACTAAAATTATCTCTCTTAGAGAGTGAGGAGTCCACCATGAGCACATACCAGACCAGTACCAAAACCCGTCAGGCCTTGATTGCAGCGGCTGGCCAGCTGGCCGCAGAAAAAGGATTTAATGCCATTTCTACCCGCGCCATTGCCCAACTGGCCGATGAAAATATCGGCAGTATTCATTACCATTTTGGCGGCAAGGAGAAATTGTTTGAAGCGGTTATCCAATCGGTGGCCAGACGCTGGCTGGAAAATCCTCTCAAGGATGCCCTCGTCGATATCGATTTGACAAGCAGGGCTGGTCAGGCCGAGGCAATCAGACGGGTAATAGGTCGGGAAACTTCCTTGTTGTTTGATAAAGAGGTGCCTACCTGGCACAACAGGGTCATCTTCCAGGTGATGCAATATCCCAATCCCTTACAAAACACCTTCAGTTCCATCGTCACTGATCAGGAACGTGAAGAAATTTGCCGAATCTTTAAGGCAATTGACCCAGGCATGGATGATGACACAGTTGAACTCCATTTCCTCCTTCTGGTGACTCCGCTGATTTCTCATGCGGACTATCAGGACATAATCCTCCAAAAACTGGGACAAAATGAATACAGCCTTCAGTACCTGCAACGCCTGGTTGACACCTGTACCACCCAGACCTTACTGTTCTTTAACCTGCCTACATCCAGAAACGAGACATCCCATGACTCTGAATAACCGCCTGGCCGTCATCTCAGCCCTGTTTGTCACTCTCTTGCTTCTTTCCATCCCCTTTGCAGTGCCGGCATTTTCTTCCCCTGAACAGGGGGCAGCTCAGGCAAAGCCCGAGATCAGAGGTGGACAATCTACTCTCAGCTATCCCGGTCATGTTCTTGCCAGTCGGCAGGCGAAACTGGCTTTTCGCGTCAAAGGACCTTTGATTCGCGTTGAGGTCCAACCGGGTGAGACTGTGGAAGAAGGACAGGTCCTGATGCAGATTGACCCCCGTGATTTCGAAGACAATATCCGGGTCCTCGAGGCCGAGCTCGCCGGAGCCCAGGCACGGCAGGATGGTGCGAAGCGTGATTTTACCAGGGCGCAGACGCTTTTTGATCAACATGTCAGTGCCACTGCCGATTTTGATCGGGCAAGAAGCAGTTTTGATTCAGCCGTTGCCGGAGTACAAAGTATCAGGGCCCAGCTGCAGATTGCCCGCCACCAACTCAAAGACACCTCGCTGCGGGCACCTTACGCCGGAGTGATCACGACTCAGGGGGCGGAAAACTTCGAAATGGTCAAATCCGGAGAGGAGGTGCTCGGTATTCAGGATATCTCCACTCTTGAGGTGGAGATCACGATACCTGAGAGCGAGATCGTCCACCATCTCTTGCAAAAAGGCGAGGAGGTTGCAGTCGAACTCTCAGCCGTTCCAGGGCGTCTGTTTGCGGCCCGGCTCAAAGAGTGGAATACCGCAGCTGATCCCCTCACCCGGGCCTATGCTCTGCGTTTTTCATTCCCGGCGCCAGCCGATGTGCATGTCCTTCCCGGAATGACGGCCGAAGTTTTCATAAACAACACGAGTGCGCAGCCCTCATCCCTTTTTCCGTCAGCGCAGCAGCTGAATAATTCTCCAGCACCAAGGTAAGGAGAAGTGACTCCCATGCAACCGCAACTCTTTGCTTTACGAAAAAGGACATTGATGCTCGTCTTCACTGTCCTCCTGATGGCCGCCGGAGTATATGCCTACCAGAATCTCGGGCGTCTGGAAGATCCGACCTTTACCATTAAAACGGCCGTTGTCTCCACTGCCTACCCAGGTGCCAGTCCCTCTGAAGTAGAAGAGGAGGTGACCGATCTCATTGAAGAGGCAATCCAGGCCATGGGCCAGGTGAAAGAGATCTATTCCACCTCTCAGGAAGGCTACTCCTTCGTGTACGTGGATATGAAGGATACCATCCAATCCGAGGCCCTGCCGCAGGTCTGGGATGAGCTGCGGCGCAAGGTCAATGATGTCCAGGGGGAGCTGCCTCCCGGTGCCGGGCCGTCTGTCGTCAATGATGATTTCGGCGATGTGTACGGTGTTTTTTTTGCCCTGACCGGTAAGGGGCTGAGTAATGCCCAGCTCAAGGATTATGCCGATGAGCTCAAGAGGGAACTGCTCCTTTGTGACGACGTTGCCAAGATTGATATGTGGGGGGGGCGGCAAGAGGCTATCTTTGTCGAGTTTCGCCAGGCGCAATTGAGTCAGATCGGCTTGACGCCCCTGCAGATCATGCAAATCCTGCAGACCCAGAACCGGGTTCAGAAAAGTGGTAAGGTCAGGGTTGACGACAACTACCTGCGCATCAGCCCCAGCGGCGGCCTTGGCAGCGAGGAGCAGATCGCCAACCTCTTGATCGGCAGCGGCAAAGGGATGATTCGCCTGAGTGATGTGGCCCATATCTCCCGCCAGTATATCGACCCACCACGCCACATCATGCGCTACAACGGTCAGGAGGCGATTGGTCTCGGTGTCTCCACCCTCGATGGTGGCAATGTGATCAGCATGGGGGATTCAATCCGGGCCAAGCTGGCGGAACTGGCACCGAACAAACCACCAGAGATAGAAGTGGAGGCGATTTACTACCAGAGCAAAGAAGTTACCACTGCAGTCAACACCTTTATTGTCAATCTGGTCGAGGCGGTCGTCATTGTCATCCTCCTCCTCATGCTGTTTATGGGGTGGCGCAGCGGCATGCTGATCGGGGCAATCCTGCTGTTGACCATATTTGCCACCTTTGCCGGGATGTTTGTCATGGAGATAGACCTGCAAAAGGTTTCTCTTGGGGCTTTGATCCTGGCCCTGGGGATGCTGGTCGATAATGCCATAGTCGTTGCCGACGGTACCCTGGTCCGCATGGAACATGGCGCAGATGTGGAAACGGCGGCCAGTGAAACCGTGTACGCGACTCGCTGGCCACTGCTCGGGGCCACCATTGTCGCCATACTCGCCTTTACCGCCATCGGTTTCGCTCCCGGAAAGGTCGGTGAATTCTGTCGATCCCTGTTTGACGTCATGGCCCTCTCCCTGTCTCTCAGCTGGATACTGGCGATCACCGTTACTCCCCTCTTTTGTGTCTGGATTTTAAAAAGCACGGCCAAGGACTCGGGACATTCTCATGAGAGAGGGATGAACCGGAGTTACCGCCACCTGCTCCACCTTTCCATCAGCAACCGTTGGCTGGTGATTACCGCCACCCTGCTTCTCCTGGTCCTGGCCGTTATCGGCTTTGGTTATGTTCCCAAGGCCTTTTTTCCCGATTCCACTCAGCGCTATTTTTTTGTCAACTACTGGAATCCGCAGGGGACTCATCTGGATAAAACAGCTGAGGATATAGAAAAGATAGATCAGTACATCCATACGCTGCCGGCTGTGGTGGGTACCACCTCATTTATTGGTGAAGGAGGCCTGCGCTTTATCCTCTCCTACGATTATCAGACTCCAAACAGCAGCTATGGACAGATTCTTGTGGAAGTGGATGACTACCACCAGATTGATCAGCTTTTGCCCCAGATTGAAAAATACATGGCAGAGAATTTCCCCCTGGCCAAACCTTTTGCCACTAAAATCCAGAATGGACCTTCCATACCTTATAAAATAGAAGTCAGATTTCGTGGCCCGGATGTGACCACCCTGAAAAAACTGGCGGCAGAGGCGGAATTAATAATGGCCGATTCCGGAAATGCCCGCGACCTGAGAACGGACTGGCGCCATCCGGTGGAAGTAATCCGCCCCCAATTTGCCCAGACTCCGGCTCGCTATGCGGGGATCAGTCGCACTGATGTTGCCAACGCCCTGCAGTGGAATTTTAATGGGATTCTGGCCGGAATTTTCCACGAAAAGGACAAATTGATCCCGATCCTCTTTCGTTCTTCGGCAAAGGATAGGGCCGGTATCAATAATCTGAGCAATATGCAGATATGGAGCTCTCTGCACAACACCTTTATTCCCTTGCGCCAAGTCACTACCGGCATCCTCCCGGACCAGGAAGATCCCCTGATCAAACGCCGTGACCGGCAACGTACCATCACCGTCCAATGCAACCCGGTTCACGGTTTTCCCACGGTCATGTTGGCGACGATTCAGGAAAAGATTGAGGCGATAACGCTGCCCACCGGTTACTCCATGGAGTGGGGTGGGGAATACGAAAATTCTGCAGAGAGCCAGGCACCACTGCAGCAGATATTCCCCCTCTGTATCATCGCCATGTTTGTCATTGTGGTCTGGTTGTTCAACTCATTCCGGCGGCCACTCATCATCTTCATGACCGTGCCTCTGTCCCTGATTGGAGTAAGCGCAGGCCTGCTTTTGACCGGACTCCCCTTTGGCTTCATGTCGATTCTCGGCTTTCTTGGCCTCTCCGGCATGCTGATCAAAAACGCCATTGTCCTGATTGACCAGATTGAAGTGGATCTGCAAAGCGGCACTGCGCCTTACAAGGCCGTTCTCGATTCTTCGGTCAGTCGTATGCGTCCGGTTATCATGGCTTCGGGAACCACGATCCTAGGAATGGCTCCCTTGCTCCTCGATGCTTTTTATGCCGCCATGGCGGCAACCATAATGAGTGGACTTTTTGCGGCAACCTTTCTCACTCTGATTATTGTCCCTGTCGTCTATACTCTGGTTTATAAAATTAAAGTGGATGTAAATCATGTCTGATTTTAATGGGTCAACAGTTCTTTTTCTTCTCTTTCTCCTCCTCATCCCCTTGCAGGGATACTCCTGGGCAGAAGAACCGGCATCTTTGTCCATGGACATACCCACCGGCACCCTCACCCTTCGGGAAGCGCAGCGCATTGCCCTTGCCGCCTCTCCAGGCATTGAGGAGGCGTTGGCCAGAATCCAGGCTTCTCAGGCCGTTCTTGATCAGGCCCGCTCATCTCTGCAGCCGACGGCAAACTTCTATGCCGGCTACCGGAACCAGGACAGCATCGTGCAACCGGACTGGGCCCCGGAAGTTCAGGTCCGGGATAACCTGAATGTCACTAATGTCGGGATTCAGGCCAATTGGCTTATCTTTGACGGATTCAGCCGTCGCGCCCGCATCCTGGCTGCACAGTATACTGTAGAAGCCTCTCAGCACATTCTTGGTGAGACTCGTCGCCTCCTTGCAGAAGCAGTTGCAACCGCATTTTACCAGGCGCAACTTGCGGTGGAGAGTATGCTCATAGCTCAACAGAATCATCTCTTTAATCGGGCTCTTGAGAAAGAGGCTGACATTCGCTGGCAGGCGGGCAGCATTCCGGAAGCCGAAAAACTCAATTTTTCGGTTCGAGCCCTGGAGGCAGGGACTGATTTCATCAAGGAGGAACAGGTCTTCAAGATTGTCACCACTGTCCTCGCCGAACTGATGGCCCTGCCCGAAGCAAAGCTTCCGGAGGAGATGTATCCGCTACGTAATGAAGAAGGGGTTCCCGCTCGTCCTCTCCCCAGCTATGCCGAAGAGTTTTCTTACGCCCTGCAAAACCGGCCCGATCTCAAGGCATCGGCCTCTTCCATTGCTGCCCTGGAGGAGAATAAAAAAGCGCAAAAAGGGACATATTCACCAAAGGTTTTTGTGAACGGCGGTTTTGATTACACAAAAATGACCGATGTGGGAGTCATCGACCAGGAGGAACACGATACCTTCGCCGGCGTAACGCTTTCCTGGGACCTCTATAAGGGAGGGGAGCGCTCGGCGAAAATTCGCGAAGTCGATAAAACCATTCAGGCGACTCGCCAGCAGCAACGGCAACTGCTTCTGACCATTCAGTCCTCCATTCGCCAATCCATTGCTACGGCCTCGGCCACCCGCACTATGAGCGACAGGCGAAAACTTTCCCTCGCCCTCACTGGACGTATTCGAGACCATGTCGAGAAGGCCTACCGGGCGGGAGCGGCCACCCTCACCCGTCTCAATGAAGCCCAAACCGACCTGGTCCGAGCGTCCGGCGCCGAAGCAGCCAGCCGGATCAATTATCTCCTCGCCTTAGAGCAGTTGGACGCGGTTAGCGGCAGGATTCTGGCTGGTATTGAGTGAGAGAAAATCTGACACCGGTGATGAACGGTAAGCCGGCACTCAGTAGAAGTCCCCCCTTGAGGGGTGAAAGCACCTATACGAAATTCTTTGCAGGAAAACACGAAAAGAATTTCGTGAAGATACTAAATGTCTGAAGATTCAAGGTGATATCAAGGGCAACTTGACGCCTTGGAAGAAAAAAGAAAACCCGCAATACCTGTGGTTACTCACAGGGGCGCGGGTTTTTTTGTCACTAATGGGAGAGGTCTTGACAGAATGCTTGCCTCTGATTCGCGATAAGAGTGTTTTGCGATCCAGCGGAGCAGGTTGTTTCTTTCTTTTTTGGCAGAAATATGAATCCTTAGAGATGTTGGGGAAAGCGAAGGCTGATAATTTCCTGGCTTGAGCTGGCATCTGGCTTTGACAAAAGCATGGGTAAAAAGCAAGGTTGTTCTGGCAATGATGCTCGTCTTGTCATTGGCACGCTACGCGTTGAGGATCATTAACTCCACGACTTGAGAGCTGAAAACCAGCATTGCAAAGAAAGGAAAGCTTCTTTTTTCAGGTTCTTCCTGGCTTGTTATCGTTGCCCTGCTGACGTTTTTTTCTGTATGGGTGGGGGGCAGTAACTTAGATACAATCTGTGAGACGCCTTCGACAGGATTGGCTGAATTTCACAGTATTATGTAAAAAAAAAGAGTCTGCAATACTCATTAACCTTTTTTGTTACTCGGATCTTATACGAACAATACTTGCGTCCCATTAACCGGTTAGGTGATGCTGCGGCATATAGAAGTGTTGACAAACCAGTCCGCTACCATATATCATTCTCAAGAGGTCCGTTTTCCTGGGGCAGGTGTAGCTATTGCTGTTTTGCGACGGAGCAATGGCCGGAAAAGGATAAAAAGATCTTTGGGAACTGATTGGCAAACAACCCTGTTGTTGCTATTCAGCAGTACTTTATATTCGTTCATTGAGGACTTCGAAGCATACTGATGCTATTCGAGAAGACCTCAATAGAAGAAGATGTAGTATTGCTGAATAATTACGGCCTTTGTTTGTTGCCTGACCACCATTCATGCTCCTCAATTGTTATTTCGATTTCATCACCTCCATGGATGGTGGCTTTCTCTTTTTTTGCACTTGCTGTAAGCAATGACTCATCAGTAGCTGGTCATTGTTGTCATTGTGTAGGGTCGTTCCATAGCCTTTGTTGAGTCGATTATTCCTGGCTTCCGGAACCGTGCGAGTTGTTTGCCCAATTCGTAGTGAGTTTGCTGGGTGTGTTTTCGACCATTTATTGTTTCTATGCTCATTGCTGCATAAGAAATTAGCATAGAAAATAAATATTTGATCGCAGTATTGTTATGCAAGAGAAACAATCATTATCAGGCGCTGAGGGGGGTGTTGAGGAAGGAGTAACCCCTTTGTCGCAAGAGATTTTAACTCTCAAGAGTGCCAAAATACTGATCGCCGCTACTGAGCGCCGCTTTTCTAAAAGCCTGCAGCAACTTCTCGTTCTCCAAGGCTACCAGTCATGTATTGCCCTGACGGCGGAGGAGGTCGTGGCCCTCCTGGATCAGTGTACTTTCGAAGTGATAGTGCTCGATCTCAAGGTGGTAGAGATCGGTGGACTTGAGACGATGGAGCAGATAAAGGGCAGGCAGAAGACGAGCAAGCTCATCATGCTCAGCAATGATTTCATCTTTGATCAGGCTGTCTGGGCTTTGCGCCAAGGGGCCCATGATTTCTTCAGAACTCCCTACTCTCCGGATGAACTGCTCTCCTCTATTCATAATATGCTGGCCCAGAAGGTGCTGACGAAGAGCAGTCAGCGCAAGTATGACAAGGTGTTGAATTCGGAGTTGTTGCATCGCTACATGGTCAACAATTCTCCTGATGTTATATACTTACTCGATCAAGATGGACAGTTTTCATTTTTTAACAAACAGGTGACAAAGCTCCTCGGTTTTTCCAGGGAAGAACTCCTTGGCAAACACTACAGCATCCTGATTTTCCCAGAAGATCTGGAGAAATCCCGTTATGTTTTCAGTGAGAGGAGAACCGGACAGCGTGCGGCCAAAAATATTGAACTTCGCTTGCAACAGAAAAAAAAGGGTTTATCCCATGTCTCATTCAAGCCATTGGATGTATATGTTGAACTCTATGCCACCGGAGTATACAAGAACGGCAAAGAAATTCGAGAGAAAACATTTCTTGGTACCTATGGTGTGGTACGGGATATTTCGGAACGCAAAGAAACGGAAAAGCAATTTCATCATCAGCTCTATCATGACGCACTGACCAATCTGCCCAATCGCAGCTTATTTCAGGATCGCCTTCGCTTAGCCCTTTGTCAGACCAGGCGCTACAAGCAATCCCTGGCCGTCATGTTTTTGGATATTGATGGATTTAAGGGAATCAATGACTCCTTTGGCCATGCCTTAGGTGACGCACTCCTGCAGGCGTTCAGTGTTCGTTTGAAGTCCTGCCTGCGAGAAGGCGATACACTGGCCAGAATCAGTGGAGACGAATTTACTATCCTGATACCCAAGGTAAGCAGTCGCAAGGATACGAATGAAATTGCTCGCAAAGTTATAGCGGAATTTAAAGTCCCCTTTAACATAGAAGGTCTTGAAATGAGAATCGGAGTCAGCATTGGCATTGCCCTTGCGCCAGGAGACAGTGATTCTGATGAGGAATTGATGCAAAATGCGGATTTGGCCATGTACTACGTTAAGCATCATGGGAAAAATGGTTTTGCCTACTATGAGGATAGCGAACCCCAGCTGACCTATACTTTTCCTCTGGTCAAAAGGAGAGGACTTAAGGCTATCATGAAGAATTAATCCATATGGACAGTAAAGACACACTATACGCTCGCCTGGAAAGGTCAAAGAATCTGCCAGCGCTGCCACAGGTACTGCTGAAGCTCATCGAAACCTGTGACAAGGATGACATGCATCTCTCTGAACTTTCCCAGATCATCATCAAGGATCCATCGATTAGTTCCAGGGTCCTGGCTTTAGTCAACTCAGCCTACTTTGGCTTGAACAATAGATTTTCAAACCTTGATCAGGCTGTTGTCTATCTTGGTGCGGACACCATTAAAAATATCTCGCTCACGGCCTCTGTGGAGCAGGTCTTCAGCAAGCTCAGGAAAAACGAGCAGTTTCCCATGAGTCGTTTTTGGTGGGATTCGTTTACCACTGCCATTTATGCCAAAAGAATTGCCCGGCAAATAGCTTATGTGAACATGGAAGAGGCTTACCTTGCTGGCCTGCTGCACGATCTTGGCCAGCTCTTATTGTGGATGAATTTTGCTCAAGAATGTATGGCCATTCAAGACCTTGTCGCAGGGGGAACGGTTCGCTGCAGTGCTGAAGAAGAACAGATAGGAATTAATCACTGTGAGGCTGGGGCCTGGCTGGTGAGGAAGTGGAAGTTGAATTCTTTTATTGCCGATACGATTCTGTATCATCATGCCTCTCTGGAACAGGTCAAAGGCGCTTTCCCGTTGGTCAAACTTGTGTATCTTGCGGAAAAGTTTGGTCAGGTGGGGGGAGGAGATTGGGAACCTGCTTATGACGTCGGCGCTGAACTCCTTGGTCTAGGAGCAGGGCAGATCGATGAACTGAGAAGCGGTGTCGAGGAGGAGATAAAAGGAGTTGCCGAGAGCCTTGGCATAAAAGTGAAGCCACCATCAGAAACAACTGATGAACACTTGCCTGAGTCAACTGCACATGATCAAGACCTGCTGCGTCAGGTCAAAAATTATTCTTTGCTGCACGGGCTCTTAGGGGGGCTTGTGCAAGCAGAAAGCCGAGATGCGATTTTCAAGGTTATAGAGCAGGCTCTCAGTATTCTCTTTGACGTCGAAACGATTTTCTTTTTTCTCCACGATTTTGAACAGCAAAAATTGTATGGTTGCGGGTCGACGGGTAATAGTCATAATCAGCAATTACAGGATCTTGTCCTTTCAGTGGAAGAGAGCACGAGTCTTCTCGTCAAATCAATGCGGGAAAAAAAATCGATATCCTGTTTGCAGGATGCGAAGCATCATCTGGATAATCTGGCAGATTCTCAATTGCTTGAGGCCGTTGGCGGCAAGGGAATGCTCTACGTGCCAATGAGTGCCAAAAAGAGATCGGTTGGGGTCCTTGTTATTGGCTTGCCTGATACTCCCGGTGACGATTTGAACAGTCAGGGGCAGTCCGGGCTGTTACAGCTGTTAGCCAACCAGGCGGCAATGTCCCTTTATCTGGATGAGGTGAAGAGACAGCAGGCCCAGAAAATACAAACTGCCCGTCTGGCAGCAGCTTCCATGGCAGCTGCAAAAGTTGTCCATGAAGTCAATAATCCCCTGGGTATTATCAGAAATTACTTGAAAATTCTTGAACTGAAATTGCCGGAAAAGGATTCACTTATTAAAGAGCTAACTATCCTGGATGAGGAAATAAAACGCATTTCAACGATTATTCAGCAGCTGAATGATTTTTCCACTCCGGTCAAACACAATTTTGAGTGGACGGATATAAACGCCCTCCTCTCCAATTTGTTGAGCATTCTTTCTAAATCTGTTTTTTACTCGTCTCGTCTCCATGTCCATTTTGAACCCGATCCTGAGCTGCCGAGCATCAGGACGGATGCAGGGGCCATAAAACAAATCGTCATGAATCTGATAAAGAATGCTGCAGAAGCAATGAAAAACGGTGGAAATGTATATGTCAAGACCAGTACAAGAGTAGCAGGAGTGTCTGCATCTGGTTATGGTGCGAATGCTATCCAGAATGGCATTGAGGTCTCTGTCCATGATGATGGGCCGGGCCTGCCTGAGAAGGTTCTCTCACAGCTGTTTGAACCCTTTACCAGCACAAAAGGAAAGGGACACTCGGGGCTTGGCCTTTCCATTGTTCGCACCCTTGTCACCGAGTTGAAGGGGGCAGTGACATGTCGGAGTGATAAGGAAGATGGTACGTGTTTTACTATCAGCCTACCAATCCAACAGAGGTCAGCTGGCCTGTCATGGTAGCACCCGGCATAGTTGAAATATAAGGTAAAAACCGGTTTGGTTTTATTTTCTACTGAGTGCAAATAGGTTTAAGGATGAACGTTTTAGCACGAATTCTTCTCGTTGATGATGAACCTCGTTTCTGTGAAAGTTTAGCAGAGATATTAGGGCTGTCCGGTTACCTGGTGACTATCGCCCAGAGTGGAAAGGAGGCGGTTGACCTGTTGAAAAAGGGTGTTTTTGATCTTCTCCTTCTCGACGTTGAGTTGCCGGATATGCTCGGTTATCGGATAATGGACAGTCTGCAGGATGAAAATTTCGGGGCAGCGACGATTATGTTGACCGGCAATGCCACTGTGGAAACAGCCATAGAGGCCCTGCGGAAGGGGGCCTATGATTATTTGAAAAAACCGGTGGATCACGATCTGCTTTTTAATGTGATTGGCAAAGCACTGGCGCATAGTCGTCTGGAAAAGGCTCTGAGAATCAGTGAGGAGCGATCGAAGACCATGGCTGATGCATCCTGGGAAGGGATTGTGATCCACAGCAATGGCCAGTTACTTGATGCCAACAGACAGTTTTTTGAGATGTTTGGCTATGAGGAAAAAGAACTCGTCGGTGAGCAGATACTGGATAAGATTCTCTCCCCAGCGGCCCTGCCAGTGGTCCATTTAAGAATTAAAAATGAGACCTTTGGTTCCCATGAGACCACAGGTATCAAGAAGGATGGAGCGGAATTTCCCATTGAGACCAGCAGCAGATGTATGGAATACCAGGGAAAGAAGGTCCGGGTCTGTGCTATTCGGGATATTACCGAAAGGGTCAGGGCTGAGCAGGAGAAAATTGAGCTTCAGAAACAACTTGCCATTAGCAATAAGATGGAAACGCTGGGATTGATGGCTGGTTCTGTGGCCCACGATTTGAATAATATCCTCTCCGGCATAGTAACCCTGCCGGAGTTGTTGTTAATGCAGATGGATAAGAATCATGAGTACAGAAAGACGATTTCGCTCATACAGGAGGCAGGCCAGGAGGCGGCATCTGTCGTTTCGGATCTGATAACCGTAGCACGGGGAGCTACTGCTGAAAAGCGGGTCTGGGATCTGAACATCCTGGTGGAAAATTATGTGGTGAGTGCTAAGGCCAAAGAATTTGATTCCCAGCTGAAAGATATTGATATCAAGCTCGATTGTGAGTGCGGGTTGTCCAATATCTATTGCTCTGCATTGCATATCAATAAAATCATGATGAACCTGATTGGCAATGCTGCTGAAGCAATTGAAGGAAAGGGCAGCATTGTGGTCAGTACTAAAAATGTCTTCCTTGAGCATCCTTTTGTCGGCTATGAGCCTGTAGCGGCGGGAAAATATGTTGTTGTCAGGGTCACGGATAACGGTCCTGGTATCCAGCAGGAAAACATAAAGAAGATATTTGAACCGTTTTATTCAAAGAAAGAAATGGGAAGAAGCGGAACCGGTCTGGGATTGGCCATAGTCTGGAATTCGGTCCATGATCATGGCGGTTTTATTGATATGCAAAGTAATGCTGGCGGGACCACCTTTGACCTTTATTTCCCTCTAACCGAGAAGGCTGCCGAAGAAGAGGCCATGCCGCCCTCTGTTGAACAATACCGGGGAGACGGACAAAAAATACTGGTGGTCGATGACCAGGAAAAGCAGCAAAGGATTGCCTGCAATCTTCTCGATGGCCTTGGCTATAAAACAGACACAGTGGGGAGTGGAGAAGAGGCAGTCAACTATGTCAAGATGAATGAAGTGGATCTGATTATCCTTGATATGATCATGGCTTCCGGTATCAACGGACGCCAAACATATGAAGAGATCCTGAAGATAAAACCCAAGCAGCGAGCCCTGGTCGCCAGTGGTTTTGCGGAGAATGGAGAAGTCAAACAGACCCTTCTTCTCGGGGCCAGTCAGTTTGTCATGAAACCGTATAGCCTGGCCCAGATGGGACAGGCAGTGAAGCTGGCATTGTCGCGGACCTGAGCGCTGTCTGATCGGCGCACAGAAAGGCGACAAACCTCAAGGCCGAGAATTCGTCGATATACCCCTCCAGGCGACTCGTCAGCAACAACAGTAACTGCTCCTGGCACACACAGTCTGCCATCCATAAACCCATCGCGCCTGCAAACTGCTGGGCCAACTCGGCCAGTGTCCTGCCTCCGGCCAGCGCTGCCAGTGCCACTTTCGCCTGGAATGTTCGAGAATGTTTCCCTTTCGTGCCTTTTACCATTTTCTCTTCCATCATTGAGTTCAGTCAAGGACATTGTTTGGAGCAGATTTTTCACTTAGCGACTTGGTCAAATTTCTGGGACCATGTTCTGTCCTCACTAAATAACCGACTCATCCGCACGGAATCATCAAGGTACAACTGGAAAGCGATACGGTCGGCAGGGTGAAAAAGATACTGGCTCCATCAAACATCGACCACTACTGTTATTTCTCCAGGGTATGTACCTGTTTTAGTGGGTAAGAAATCCAAAAAGCCTTGTTTGTGCAGAATTGTTAGGGTATGGTTCTTGCTGGCTAAGTTAATGTTTATCGGCTGGAAAAGCCCCCTAGGAAAACGACTAGTTACCATCATACTCTTGCCACCATGGGTGGTTAAGACACACGGATTAGAAGGAATTATAAATGAACTAACCTGACAAACAAACGGAGGTAGGTGGCGATATGAAAAAGAATTGGATCTACTTATGGATCGTTGTAGCGTTGTTAACGCTTCAGCCATTGTATGCTCTTGGTCAAGACTACAGTCAAACCATAGACTTTGATCTAAATCAGGCGTTCAGTTGGAATATCAATTGGAAGCACACATTGGATCAAATACCCCAAGGGTCTATTATTCAATCAGCTTCCATAACACTCCGAGTGAAGGTTTGGTATTGGGGATCGAATATTTACGAACAAAATATCGATATCATGGCGAGTGATACAAGTAGTTTTAGTTTGCCGCAGAATAGAGTTTGTGAACTCAACCCTTCCACCAATCCAAGTGCGAGTAATTTTTATACGGTAACATGTCCATTACCATCCATTGCATTAGGTTATATAGAAAATGATGGTGATATCTATATTGGAACCAACACTTACATGGGAACTTATTACATTGATTACAGCACACTTACCGTAAGCGCAAGCCAGGTTGAACAATATTCTCTGACGGTGGACGTGGATCCGATTCAATCCGGAGCTGTGACCCTAAATCCACCGGGTCAGATTTACAACGATGGACAGATTATCATTCTATCAGCTACGAACAGCTCCGGATATGTATTTGATCACTGGACCGGGGAAGTTGCCGATATACATCAAGCTATAACAACGGTCACAATTGACAAGAATCAATCCGTGGTGGCCAATTTTTCGAGTGATCGTGATTCTGATGGGGTTAAGGACAGTATCGATGGCTGTCCAGACGATCCAAAGAAAACCATCCCAAGTCAATGTGGCTGTGACTGTGTTGATACACCTGGGGGGAGACCTGTGCCTTGGCTGTATTTATTGCTTCGTCAACAATGACCCTAAGTTATTGTGTATTCCACCTCCTCCACCATCATCTGACCAAGTATTAGCCGCTTATGGACAAAATAACGGTGGCGATCAGATAACACAACTTCTTGAGTTATTACAAAAAAGTGATAGTAGTGGTGACTACACTTCTGTTGATATTACTTCATAGAAGTATCGTAAAAAGAACTACGAAAAAATCGTGTGTCGTATCAAATTTAGTATGACCTTGATACTTAGTATGACCTTGATACGACACCACTTTGAGTTGATTGCGTGCTATTATTTTGGACAAGCACAAGATTGCCGAACGAGTAATTTCGTTTTTTCCTCTAACTCATCCGTTATTACTAGGATTCAATCCTTCGGATTAATTTTGACAAAATATTTATGAGAACTCAGGGCTAACGAACGCTGTATCCTTTCCCCTCCAGACAGGCCTTCATAGCCCTCAGGTAGTTTGACCTTTTGCTTTTGAGCGTCTGTACGGATATGTTTTGCTCAGGCTTGGTTGGATCGTAGCCTGTCTGCTCCGCCGCCCAGATATGACATTCATATCGGTCGTCTGCCTGTTGGACTTCATCTTGACCGTTTTTAGGATAAATAAACAGCTGCCCCTCCATTTGCGTCGAAGATATATTGGCCTGCTCCTGAGGCTGTCCGGTCACCATGTAACAATTACGCTCCTGATTCCAGACGTAATACACATCATTAGCATAATAGTATGGAATACCAGCAACCCAAACGGTTGAATAGTCTGGTGGAAGTACCGGGACAAAGATTCCTACCGGTGGAGCAACAATAGAAAACCCTGGACCGGCAGGGCTATACCAGATACCGCCGTGGTAATGATAAATATGACCAGCGTGACGACCGGTATAATGATGTCTCGGCAAAACCGATACCTGGGCCCCTATCGGAGGGTAGGCAAAATCGTGCATTCCACCAGAGGGATAAGGCCCTTTTGAATATCCGCTTTCCGGAGCAATGCAGAAGAATGCAACAGAACACGCAACAAACATCTTTTTCAAATTTTTATGCATAATTGCCTCCTTTTCACATAATGAGATTTACGATACAATCAGCCGTTCATCGTAGCTACTGTACATTATATCCCAGTCCCTCAAGACATACAGACATCGCCCGCCGGTATTCGTCTGCCAATTTCTCAACGCGAAGCCATTCCTGCTCGTTCAGTCGTGCCTGTAGTTCTTTAGCCTGTTCCGCTTTTGCATGTTCTGAAGCTAAACCAAAAAACAAACCGGTTATCGTTCCAAAGATCAACCCTTCTCCATGGTTATGGCGTCCTGCGAGTATTGATCCGACAATCGCCCCTGTAGCAGCGCCAGCCACTACGTCGGAGCCTGGTGGTGTAGCTGGAACAACCTCAATACGCTGTTCTGATGCCAATCGTTCCAGCTCCGGGTCAAATCCGGATTGCTCAACAGCCCATAGAGAACATTCGTAATAATCACGATCTTGCTGGGCTTTGGTCTGGCCCGATACAGGGTATGAATACACCGTAGTGTCCACCGTTTTTACAGTCTCAGTCGAAGACTGTTTAACCCTCAAAACGGGTGCACACGATGTCAGCATGGCTGAGAGACAGATAACGGCAACACCATCTCGAAAGCATTTTTGCGCCAAAGCCGCACCCCGCTTTTCCATTGCTTGATTATTTCTTGTAAGTTCCATAACGCTCCTTTCAGGTCTTTGAACCCGATTTACTATTTTGCTCATGAACACGTTATCCACGGACTGCATTCCCAGACTACCGTGCTAGGATAAGAGTAGTGACTGATTGTGCAGCAAATATGGAAAAATAATGCAAATTTGCACGATGCTGTCTGGCAGGAAGAGGGAGAAGAGAAAATAACAGAGGGGGGAAAAGCGGGGAAAAGGGGACAGATCTATTTTGTATTTTTTTCCTTTTACAGTAACATCTTTTGTATCATTCGCACTGCCAGTAGCAGGAGCACACCGCCAAGAAATTTCCGTACGGCGACCGGGTGCATTTTCTTCTGCATGACAATTGTGCCAAGGTAGCCGCCAACCCAGGCTGCAACACCGGCGAAGAACAGAATTTTCCACTTGACTGCGCCCATAGTTGCATAGGCGAGAAAGGCTGTGAACGAGGAGAAGGGTACGGCAAAGGCTGTGACCGTGGCCACCTTCTTTGGGTTGAATCCCTGGAGGATCATCAGCGGTGAGATCAAACCGCCACCGCCTACGCCCAGCAGGCCGGAGAAGAAACCCGAACCGACGCCGGTGAGCAATGGCCCGGCGACCGGTCTGTCTTCCCGGTATTGATTCTTATACTTCGAACCGTTGAAGAAGAGGATCATGAGTCCGGAAAAGGTCAAAAAGGCGGCAAAGGCATACATCACATACTCTGTTCGGATATGTATACCGACCCAGGCTCCTATCGGGGCCAAGAGGATAGAGGCGATGATGATCGGGAGGCCCAGGCGGTAATCGAGTCGTTTCTGCCGGATATTGGACCAGGTCGCCCCCGCCATGCTGACGCCGTTGACAAACAGTCCGATCGATCTTGCCTCGGCGAAAGGCAGACCAAGCCAGGTGATGGCCGGGATTAGGACCAGAGCGGAGCCCACACCTCCCAGGGCGAAAAGAAAGCTTAAGAGGAAGGACATGCCGGTAATGGTAACGATGCAAGAATCCATGGGCAACTCCGGTCTATACAGGGATTTTGGCTAATGGACCTGGCTTGAAGAAAAGTGAAGAAAAGGGCACAGATCTATCCTTTATTCTTTTTAGGTCGTCCAGGACCTCGCAGCTCTACCCGTCGGCCAAGCATTGCTGAAATTTCCTCTGCAAACGCAGGGCTTCCAGTCAACTGCCCACGTTGGCCAGCCTCCCTTATCAATTTCCATTCTTTCTTGGGCACCGTTTCATGAAGCCATTTTTTGTAATTCTTTGCTCGCTCTTCTGTTGTCTCTCCAAGGCTGAGATAAAACGGGTCATAATCAAGCCATGGTACCTTTGTCGTCCCTGTCTTGGACTGACAGCTTGACCATTGATACTGCTCAGGCTCTGCCACCATGCCTGCACGGACAGGATTGAGTTCTACATATCTGCAACAGGCCAACAGATACTCGCAAGCATTGATAGGGCTCGATTTGTACCGCCCCTCCCACAGTGAACCGCTTCTCCCTTCCAGTCTGTTGACGTAGCGTGTCTGGCGGCCGGCAACACGCTTCATGAGAAGGCCGAGTTTTTCTATATGCTCTCCTGGATCTATTACGAGGTGTACATGGTTAACCTCCAAATTCTGCAAGATAGAGCCCTCGCCAAATTTTGCCACTATCTATCTTTGCAATATTTTTTCGTTTCTTATTTCCATGACCACAAGTTGCAATAGTCGGTTTTCCGGGATTCTGAGAGATCAATCCTGGGTCGTAGAAAATTTTGTTTCAATATCCATACGCCCGTGTAAAACCCGGACGATCTCAATCTCATCATTTCGTTTTTGACGATAAAAGAAAACATGGCTACCTACATTGATCTTCCGGTAGCCATGCCCCGAATATTGCTACAATCTCTTCCCTTGGTAGGGCTTGCAGCCAACTGCTTAAAACAACTATCCAGCATGGAGAGATATTTATTTCGCTGCTCTTGCCCCCAACGCTCTTGAGTGTAGCGGCCTATATCTACCAGATCGGCCCTTGCCCGCTTCGTCAGAATGAACTTGGTCATTTGACGAGACTTTCCTTATCAAGCGAATCAATCAACCCAGAGAGGGAATAATCGGCGGTGCCGCTTTCTTCACCTTCAACAAGCGCTCGGCGCAATAGGGATAGTTTGACATCTCTTTCCTCTAATAGCCGCAAACCCGCCCTTATCGCCTCGCTCGCTGTGCTAAAATAGCCTTGGGAAACCTGATGAGCGATAAACTTTTCATAATGTGCACCGAGCGTGACGCTCGTGTTTTTTTGCATAATATCACCTCCGTCAATACCATTAAATATTATTATATAATATAATACGTATGTAATCAAGACCAAACACCCGGATCGATGCCGCTACTTGATCGATTACCTGGTCGCCTACTTGGTCGGTGACCATGGCGTCGCTGAGGGCATCGAGCAGTGCGCTGAGCATGAACTCGATTAACGGGGTGGCGTCTGCCTGCTGATTGGCGAGCTCGATGAGAGCGGTGATGTGGCGATACCTTTTAGTACCGTACAAAGGGGGACTAAACAGAGTACCCCCTTGTGGGATTGTCAGGTTAAGCGGTCGAGTTCGCTGTGGATAATTTTGCTCGCAAACTGGTCGTTTGATTTGTCGGCGGATACCATTTCCCGGATGCGATCCTGCGTATCCTGCAGACAGCCGATATTTATTGCCGCTTCCAAAGCAAATCTGTACGGATCCAGAACATCCTGTCCGGTAATGTCGTACCCATAACCAGCGATGAGCCATCGAAGAGCCGCGATTCCTGCCTCAAGAGCAAAATACGGATCCTTATCTTTCATTTCACGTGAAGCCCTGGTCAGTGTCTTTGGATCACACGGACTCCGATTGGCAAGGTTGACTGCCTCACGCAACAGGCCTGCTGATTTTGCCGCTGCAAACCATTTCCCCTCATTTCCTGGTGAACTTGCCACCAGATCGGCGAGGATGTCTCCTGAATCTTTGTTTGGGTATTTTTTGACGATTGCTCGGAAAGTAGCCAGATAGGTTGTCTTTTGATTGGCCTCGATTGCGTATTTGGCATAAGCTTCTTCCACCATACCGCTCGTAAGCAGAATCTCTTCACAAGCCTCACTGATGCAATAATCCGGTTCATTCAGGCCACGGGAGTCTTCGGCATAGCGCAAGGCCTCCGCCTTCTTTCCCATGGCCATCAAGGCTTTCATCCCCCATAACCGATCATACCAAAATTTATATGGCGCAAGGGACAGTAGTTCCAGGATTTCCTTGTATCGCCCCGCTGCCAGCAAAGCACTGAAACAGGCTGAAGTTCCTTTGTAATAACCACCGCTGGCTCTTCTTTCCTCCGACCAGGTTATCCGCACCGGCGTCATCAAATCATCGGCCCAATGTGAAGCAAGGTCAGGTAATTGGCAGAGACTACCCCAGTGGTACGGAAGGCGTTCGATATAAGGAATGTCATCTTCTTCGATGGCTTTCCAAAGACGCTCAAGCCATTTCCTGCGAAGGTCGACGTCTGCCGGGGCCTCGGCAATTAAGGGAGCCAAGGCATCGACAGCGTTGTTGACCGCCGTGCCGATGGCCCCTGAAGAGCTGTCTATCTGCTCCAGAGCAGGGGATACTTTCTCGAAAAACAACACAGCCCCTTCCGCACCAAGCAGCGAGTCCTTGCGGGCCGCTGCCTTAATTTCAGTAACAGCTTCCTTCACCCGCTGAACCGCCGTCCCGGAGCCTCGCCAGCCAAATGCCTGCCTTCTGAAACGACTGGTAAACGTCCATTTATGCGTCAAAGTTTTTGCCATACTTTGCAAGGCTCACATTGCCGGACCGATACCGTTGAATTGGCTGGCAAATTGAAGGTAGCTGGTTCCACCAATTGTCCTGCGCTGAATGGACCGGTAGACTGCAGCCAGGACCTTGACCAATTGCTCAGGGTCAATATGAGAAAGCTTTTTACCGGTGTTTTGTGAAAAGAAGCGAAATCCATCCTCCAACACCGGTGTGTCGGTCCGTGGCGTTTCGTCTTTGAAGTGATACCTATCAATCATCAGCTCAATCAACCGGGCTGCTGTCCTGTCATCCACGTGCCGGTGGTCGTTCGCCCATATTTGGCAGAGCGATAACTCGACCACATCGGCTATACTCCCCAGCTCGGGATTGTCCGCCATTTCCTGGGTACTGTAATAAGGGACACTCCGATAATTTCGGGAGATGGCGGCTGATTTGAAAAAGGAGCAGCCATCACATTTCGCCTCTGTGCGGGATTCGCCACAGCACAAGCTGCAGATAAAAGTCCCGGTCGCTTTACATTTTCGTTTCCCTTTCCGGGAATTGCAGACGGTGCACTTTGCCATTATTCGATTACTTCTTGATAATATAGTTGAGAGAGCTGTACGGCTTTACCTTATCTAAAAAAGATTCAAGCCGTTAATACGGAAGCACAACAGGTTTATAATATGCCTCCACCCAATTTATGCAACTAGTAGTTGAACTGTGTTTAGCTTGCTCCCTTCACTTGATCACCGGCAATGCGGCCACCGGATTTAAGAGCCGCATCCACTTCAGCCATTTCTCCTTCCTCACCCAATAGCGTATAGGCCATAATGGTATCATTTTCGTTTTTTCAGCCAACGAGCTTTTGCCTGTTCCAGAAATGGCGGTTCAACATGCTTGGGTGCGCCGGAAACGATATCCTCGAATCCAGCCATGAATCCCTTCTTGCGAAAATGCCTTTGACGCACATCGGCAACCACCACCTGCCAGTCGGCATTGAGCCCGGCTTTATCGTAGCATTTCTTGGCACGCTCGATGTTGTTGAGCGCCGCGTCGTAATACTTGCTCTTGCCCGCATTGATGATGCGCATGCACAGCGCGCAATATACTCTGGCAGAGATATCCGGATGAGACCGCTCCAGCTTGCGGGCCAATGGTTCGGCCATGTAATGGCTGAGATCCTCCAATTCCTGACCCGTTGCCTTGCGCAGGCGCGATACGAGCCGATCGATCTCTTTTTTCTTAAGCCAGAGTTCAATCTGAGATGCCAGGTTCCCCTTCGCTGATGCCTGCATGGCTTTTTGGTGCCAAGCTTTTTGCTCTTTGGCCGGTACGTAGCACATCAACTCCCTGTAGGTAAAGATGGAGGGATATGCCTCAAATTCGGTCCAAGCGGATTGGAGTGCATCTCCCGGTCGGCCGACTCTAGCCAGCAGGGCTCGCTGCATCTGTTGGAGTTCGTGGTCTCCAAATGATCGTCGGTTGTCTGATGATGTAATCGCCAAGCCTCGCTCTACCCAGGTGAGTGCATCTTCAGGTCGTCTCCGACTTTGGTATATTTTGGCGATAGCCAGGCAATCCTGGGCTTCCAGCTCAGTCTGCTCGCAAACTGCTATATAGGCTTCGACTTCACGCTGACCGGCAAGCAGGGTCTTCAGCACACCGCCCCATCTGCGGCGTGCGTATTCTGGAAAGCGTTTTTCGTCCCGGCTCGGAACCGATTCGAATTTGGCACGAATTTGACCAACCAGAGCTTCCAAGCCCTTTTTGTCGAGCACTTTGACAACCTGGCGATCAAGGTTATGACAAAACCCAAAGGGATCGTCCTCCATCCAGGAAAGCAGAAGCTTTGCGGTCTCATCCGGATCATGGGTTGCAGCCTGACGGGATTTGATCCAACCAAGGAACAAGTTTTCGACCAGCATGCCGAAAGTGCCGCTGGAGTCGTCGATCTCATCGGCTTTTTCGTGGCACGCGGCAATGAAGGTCTCAAACAGAAGGGCTGCTCGTTCGGGCTCTCTTTTAATGACCTTTTCAATGTCACTGGCAACATCCTGAACAGCGTCAACGAACGACGAGGCCGCTACGTAGGAGATGAAGTTTCCGGGAGACAAGACCGCTTCGATGGCCTGCTCCAACGGGTCGATCTGCTTTCGCTTTCTAGGTGTCACTGCACTGCCCTCAAAATCGATCCGCCGCGCTCATGGTCACCGTAGGCGTCGACAATGATCTCCTCGATCATCTCGTCCAAAGGTTTGAGATCATTCTTCTCCTTGTTACTGCGTGAGCTCATGAAATGTCCTCATCTTTCAACTTTATCCGTTCAACTCCCGCCAGCCCGGTACTACCTTGGCAAACTCCTGCTGAAATGCCGGTCGCCGGAGATTATCTTTCTTGATCTTGCTTGCAAACTTTTCCCAGCGGGCTCCATCGCCGAGCACCTCGACCAGCATATGCCGCACTTTAACCATTATTTTGGCATTACGAGCGTACTCTTTACGCTCTGCATTCCGGTCCAAATTACCCAAGCCGGATAGATAGTATTTGAGAATCTTTTCGGGGTAGCGTTTTTCAAGCTTCTGTGCCACCTGGATTTCGTATTCGCCGCCCCAGGACGAGATGGGATATCGTCCTTTGGACAAGATAGCCAATGCCTCATCATACTCCTTGCGATGCATGCGAATTTTCAGCCGATTACCTGCCCCGGCATTTTTCAACTGCAAGAGAATTTGTGGCTCGTAAAGACACCATTCTTCGGCACTGCACAGCTTCTTGAAAGCCACATATTTTTCGAAGGTCAGGCCGTCAGTGGCCTGGTCGAATTGAAGCGCCATATACTTTTCTCGATCACCCGTTTCTTCAGCTCTGGCAGTGACAAAAGCGCGCAGCTCATCCATGCGGCCCTTTGCCTTATGTAAGCCTTTTTCAGCCACCCGCAAGGCTTTTTCTTGCTCGCCGGAGTCCCAATAAAAGGTGGCCATGTCATGGTAGTCGGCGCCTAATTCCATCTGCTGGGAACGCAACTGAAGATATTTATCCCGGTCTCCGAGACGACGGTAGATTCTGCGGGCATGAACCGTTTTCCATTCACCCTTCATTGCCTCAAAATTCTGCGCCAGTGAACGTAGGTCGTCATCATCATAACAGGTCGCATAGGCGATATCGTAGAGCATGTCGTCCAAGCCGGCATTGCCGCTCTCGATAAACGGCAGGGTTACGTCCAGAATCTCTTGCCGGGAATCAGCATCCACCTTTTGGGAATCCAGCCGCTCTCGAACCTGGTCCAACAGATCTGCGACATGATCCGTGGTGGCATAGTCGCCACCACCATAATCATCCAGTTCTTCCAGATCTGGCGCCAGTTCGGACCAGAGAGCCAGAACAGCTTCACCTTCTGAGCGTTGAATCAGAGCTTCGGAAACCGAAACCTGGGATTTCAGAAAATCAAAACATCCCCGTCGGACATCGGGAAACTCCGTTGCCAGCTCGACAATCAATTGTGATAGGACTTTGTGTGATGCCGCCGACAGCAACTCGGATAGGGCATCGCCTTTTTTAGGTTTCCTTGCCATTTTCACCTACCTTAAATAACAAACACGCCGAGAATCCACCTCTCGATCAAATAGACGGTTCTGGACAATGCAGTATTTTTAAATCTACGATGCCAAGCCGGTGTAGTAAGGTGACGGCACAGTCGGGTAGGCACTAAAAACATGGACGAAAACCGACTCCGTCTTATCACGCACATCCACTTCCGTATAGCGGCGCGGCTGATGAGGGCGGCGCGCTTTTCATCCAGCAGGGCCAGCATCTTTTCCTTTTCCGCCACCAGCGCATCGATGCGCGCGGTTTCCATGTCGAGGTAGTCGGCGATCAGGCGTTGGGTTTCCGGCGATGGAATATGAATGCGTAGTTCCCGAAACTTCTCAACCGTAAAGTGGGCAATGGTTGCGCGATTGCATAAAACATCGAACCAACCTGCTTCAGAAGCCTGCTTTAAGCAGTATTTTAAATAGCGAACATCGTTGTTTAGTGAACGTACCCTGTGAAGTGCGTTTTGATAGATGCAGTTCTCAGGTGGCTCATTTTTCAAAATGGACGCCCGTCCGACCTCGCCACCCTCGCAAACCAACAAATCGCCTACCCTGAGATTGAGTGCCTTTATCTCACCCTGGCTCGCCCACATAGTTGGTAGATCTTCGATGTTTAAATCATCCCACTGAACATTGACCGCCTTGATATAAGGTGTTTCGACGTCATCCGGGTTATTTGAGGTTGGCTGAAGCATTTTTCCAAGAGAAATGTCAAACATATGTGGACTGAGTTGCTGGCCAATCTAATTTGGCACATCGCTGCCAAGGAACTTGGCTATAGTTCTTGGTTGTGCCAAGATCTTCGATCCTTCGTGTCTTCGTGCCTTCCTGTGAGGCCATCATCCCTCCCGGATTCATCGCTTTTCCTTCTTATTTTCAAGCTGCTTTTCAATCCGCGTAAGCTCGGCGATTTCTTCGGCATCGGCCTGCCTGGCCTCGGCTATGCGGCGGTTTTCGTCGAAGGCGTCGAAGCGCTCGCGGGCGATGCGTTCCATGGCCTCGCGCGAGACGCTGCCGGCATGGGTAAGCACAGCCTTTTCATTGAAGTCCAGCAGGCGGTCGACATTCTGCCGCCAGTAGTCAAGGGTGAGCTGCTTGCGCTCTTTCACCCGCAACTCTGCCTGTTCCAGGAAGATGACCACCAGCCGGTTGAGGGTGTCCACTTCATCGGCGGAAAGATAGTTCTTGGCCACGATCACATCATGCTTGCGTACCCGCGAGCCGCTCCAGTTGGTGAGCGCCATGTTGGGGGCGCCCGGGTCGGCGCGGGAGACGACGATCTCGGCGGCGGTCTGGTGAGTAACAGCAAAGAGCAGCTTGTTCTGGGTTTCGGCGAAGAAGAGCTGGGCGGCGCGGTCGTCGGAACGGTAATCAGAACTGAGCGCGAAGAGGTCACGCACCTTCTGGTAGAAGCGCTTCTCCGAGGCGCGGATTTCGCGGATGCGGGCCAGCAGCTCGTCGAAGTAGTCCCAGCCGCCGGGGTTCTTGAGCCGTTCGTCGTCCATGACGAAGCCCTTGACCAGATACTCGGCCAGGTGGGCGGTGGCCCACTGGCGGAACTGGGTGCCGCGCGGCGAACGCACCCGGTAGCCCACCGCCAGGATCATGTGCAGATTGTACAGGTAGGTATTGCGCTGGACCCTGCGGTTGCCCTCGTTTTGAACTGTCAAGGATTCCTTGACAGTTGCCGCCTCCGGCAGCTCCCCATCTTTCAGGATGTTCTTGATGTGCAGACTGACGTTCTGCTTGGTGGTATCGAACAGCTCGGCCATCTCGCCCTGATTGAGCCAGACGGAGCCATCCAGGGTTTGCAGCTGGACTTCCGCCTGTCCATCCTCGGTGCGGTAAACGATCAGTTCTCCCCTGTCCGGTGTACTCACGCCGTCACCTCCCGCAAGAGCTCCATAATCCGTTTCTCCACCGCAGCAAGCTCCGCATCGATTTCGGCCAGTGGCCTCGGAGGCTGGTACTGGAAGAACTCACGGTTGAAGTTGATCTCGTATCCCACCTTGCCGATGCCGCCATCCTGCTCGTCAAGGCTGGTCCGGTCGATCCAGGCGTCATCCACATAGGGGCGCACCTCGCGCAGGACATAGCTTATGATGTCTTCCTTAAGAGGGATATTTTCAAAATCCTTGAGTGAGGGATCGGGCTCATACTCGACATGCTTGCCTTTACCGGCGATGTACAAACCCAGCAGGGCGTATATTTCATCTGATTTCAGCTCGGGGAGAGATTGACCGGGAAACAGTGCTTCGGTATCGAGCTTCTGGGTCTTATGGAGTTTCGCGATAACCGGTTCGGCATCTGGATCAGGTTCGGTGAACACCTGACGAAACAGCTTTTTCTGGGCTGTGCCTTTTGCCCCCTTGGTCCAGCCGTCGATATCGTCCGGCAGCACCTTGATTATCTTCTCGACCTTGCCCCAGACTTCATTCCAATCATAATATGGTTCGCCCCCCAAGGTTTCTTCCACCGCAAGTATTGCATCAAGCAGTTCAGGACAGGTGTCGAGGTAGCGTTCCTTGGCCTCCTGAGTGATCTGGAAACGCAGACGTAGTGGACGCAGGATGGTTACGCGCCGATAGCCAAAAGCGATGTTGTCAAAAACCTTGCTGGTCTTGGACTCGGTCAGCGTACCATGTTCCCGGGTAAGATCGTCAATGACGGTTTCATCCAGATAACGGCGTTTGTTGCCCAGGCTTCGTTTCATCTGCGTGAAACGCTCGCGGGCATCGATCAGTTGAATTTTCTTCTTACGGTGTTTTTCTTTGCGATTACTCAGAACCCAGACAAAGGTACCGATACCGGTATTGTAAAACATCTGTTCGGGCAGGGCGACGATGGCCTCTAACCAGTCATGTTCAATAATCCATCGGCGTATCTCACTCTCACCACTGCCCGCACCGCCTGTAAAGAGTGGCGAGCCGTTGAAGACGATGGCAATGCGCGTTCCGGGTTTATTGCGATCATCTTCTTTCCATGACTGATTTTTGGAAATCATGTGCAGCAGAAAGAGCAGTGCGCCATCGTTAATACGCGGCAGTTTACCGTTGTAGCCGCGAAAATTAGGCCAGCGATCAATCTCTTTTTTTTCCCCCTTCCAATCAACACCAAAAGGCGGATTAGCCAGCAGATAGTCAAAATGCATGTCTGGGAACTGATCATTGGGCAGGGTGTTGCCGTATTCGATGCGGCTGTCCTTGTGCCCTTTGATGAGCAGATCCGAGGCTGCCACGGCATAGGAGCGCGGGTTGTAGTCCTGGCCGAAAACCTTGACGGTCGCTTCTTCATTGTGAGCGCGTATCCAGTTCTGACTTTCCGCCAGCATGCCGCCGGTACCGCAGGCGGGATCATAGATAGTGACGATGATGCCCCCCTGTGTAAGCACTTTGGTGTCGGGCTCGAGCAGCAGGTTAACCATGAGGCGGATGACCTCACGCGGGGTGAAGTGGTCTCCAGCCGTCTCGTTGGCAGCCTCATTGAAACGGCGGATAAGATCTTCGAAAACCAGCCCCATGGTAATGTTATCCACACGGTTGGGGTGCAGGTCCATGCTTGCGAACTGGGCAACTACCTGATAGAGGCGGTTGGCCTCGGCCAGCTTTTCAATTTCTGCATGGAACTCAAAGCGGTCGAATATTTTACGAATATTCTCAGAGAAGCCATCGATATATTGCTCGAGATGCTGAACGATATTGTCCGGATCGCCTTTGAGTTTAAGGAAGTCAAGCTGACTATGATTATGAAATCCAAGCGGTTTGCCGTCTTCGTCCTTGGCCAGTTCGTTCAACACCCGGTCAATCAGTTGCGGATCTTTCCCTTCCAGCGAAGCAAATCTTTGCAGGACTTTTTCTTTTGTTGGTGCAAGGACGGCATCAAAACGACGTAATACTGTCAGTGGCAGCATCACCCGTTCATACTGAGGTGGGCGGTATGGCCCGCGCAACAAATCGGCAACGGACCAGATGAAGTTCGCGAGTTGCTGAAAGTTGCCAGGTGTCATGGGGTTACATCCTTATTATCGAGTTTCAGCTTGCCGCTGCGGCTGTTCGTCGTGCAAAACGCTGCAAATTGTTTCAAGGCCAGCTTCGACGGCTTCGTCCTGCCATTCTCCCAGCGATTGACTGTGGCAAAGCTTACCCCCAGGCACTGGGCCAACTCTTCCTGGGAAAGCTTCAGTTGCAGCCGAATTTTTTTGACTTGCTGCGGAAAATTTTCGGGTTTTCTGATCATCAATTCATCTCCTGCGAATATAGCCATATTACGCAGTAATTTAAGCTAATTAATTTTCGAGAAGTATAACATCTGCTATAAATAGGGCAAGTTTAAAAGGCACATGCCACAACGACAAGTTGATGGCATACCAGGATCATAATCAATTTAACAATCGGGATTAGAATAGAAGCTACTCCCCCATGAGAAGTGCTAAAAGACAGAGAAATCCTAAGTTATATTTATGTATGTGCCTTCTTCGAGTACCGACCACAATTCCCCTTTCTCCACAAGCTCTATGAAACGCCGGACTGAGAATCCGCCAGAAAACATATCGTCCTTTGGTAACTCTTCTTCCGTCAACAGATTCCCTGTGAGTAATTCCCGTTCATTGTTCAGAATGACAATCAAACCCTCCAAAGAAACCTTGAGATAGCCATCGATGAGTTCCTGGTCATATTCTATCGAACTATCAACAATCCATGGATAAATTTTGATAGCATCTTTCTGATCCGGAATTTTGAGTTTTGATTGTAGGTTAGCGTCATCTACGATGGCTTGAGCTATTGCATTTTCTTTTTGTCTGAGCTGCTGTGAAGCCTTTCTCAACGTATTGGTTAGATGGATCCAGGCATCCTGTTTAGTCTTTCTGATGTAAGTCGATTTTACCTCTAAGACGAGAAGATGCTTATCCAGATAGCAGAGGAGATCTACTTCACCTGGATCTTTACCGTTTATCTCATCCAATTGAAGATACACCTGAGTGGCCTTGATATATGCCATGCGGTTAGACACGTCATTTTCAGGCAACCCAAATTTTTCATTCGGTAAATCAGAATTGAAATATTCGATTACTGCCCTATTGAACCAATAATTATGTAGTGCTGATAATTTTCTGCCATTGAAATCCCATTCCGACTCCTCAGGTATTTCAATTGGGTATAGGGTTAAATGCTCGCCATCAAATTTATAGCGGTAATCGTCGTCCAAACAGAACTCAAAAATTGTCCTGTGCAAAAAATTATTACGTTTTACTACAGCAGCGACTAGCTGGCTGAACACCTCAAGATTCTTAAGGCTTAATGAGGGAGATCTTTCTCCAGGCAACAACAGTGGTATCAAATGACGCTTGAGAGATTTTGCCAAAAATCTCTCATTAAGCTTTAGATCCTTCTCGTCTCTTGTTTTCAACTTCCACATCAGGAGCTCACTCAAAGCATCCCAAGCACTTTGATGAATTTCATCCCATTCGTCGTCTATCATCGATAACTCGAATCGTTCAGGTACAAGATTCTGGAAAGTGAATAGACTTGCGTACAGAAGGTATTCGAATATGGTCAAATCATCCAGTTGCCATTGAAGACCAATTGCCAGAGTGCAGATGATCAAACTTGAGTGGTGTATCCCTTTTTTACCGGTTTTCCGTCGAGGAAAAGGTGGGCACATGAATCTACAGCCTGTTCCAGAGAATTGCTGGATTTTAGAGTCTCTTCAAAATGCTTCTGATAGGCCTGCCTGCAACGCTCAGCCTCATTATTTAAAATCATTAAAATGTGGTCGCTCCAGGCTTACTCAGCATGAACTCGGTGAATACGGCTTTTACCAATAAATGACTGATATTAGCTGCAACGGTGTTGAAATAAAAGCTTCTACTTTTCCAAACTGTCGAAAAAGCATTGTAATGTCCTTGCTAGTCTCGTTTCACTTCTTACTTCAAGTTGGGGCGTAATCTAAAATAGACAAACAGGTGTTGAGCTTTTTGGAGATAGCCTCCACAGAGAAGCGAAAACACTTAGCTGGTCTTGCACCCATCACACATCTCAATTATCATTACACCATCATAAATATTGTCTTTACAGTAATCTATCGCACCATCACTCGTCACAAGGCAATTACGTAAATAGAATTTTACTTCTTCATAAGAGTGCAATTAAGAACAATGAGCCCTTCCTGGACAACTCTATTTTGTACTCTGTGTTGATCTTTTCATGATCATCCGTTTCATACTTAGAACCTCACGCCTCTTATCGTACCAAACTATCTCGTGATGAACGTAAACCGGCAAAAATAGCTTTAGCTATCACTTCCGGAAATCCACCTGGAGTTCGAGCGGCAACACGCTCTATTGCACCATCAACTGAGTCACAGCATTCCTCAATAATTTTATCCATCTCGCCATCGGAAAAGCGGCATTTCCTTGCAGCTTCTAGCCAATGCCTTCGAACAATCCTATCTCTACGGTAATGTCGATTTTTAGATTGAACCGCCATCGCCATATTTACACGTTGACTTGCCAACTGTCCGTTTGCAACCAGTGGATGAACCGAAATAACATCGTAAAGAGGAGTCATACGGAACAAACCTCCTCGCATGTGGAAAATACTGAAATTTTTAGCATGACCGTCAATAGCAGCCAACATCCAAAAAAGCAGTTGGGTCATCATGAATACCCGACGATCATCATAACTACGCTCAGACCCCAGCAAGATATCCATAATCGTGCGCATGCCTGGGCCACCATCATTTTCATATTTCAAGTTTCCGGATACACCTGTAACCTGACACATATCTTCCTGAGGTAATCTCATGAGCCACGATCCATCTTTTGCCCAACGACGATCAAAACGCTCAACAACGAGGACCCTTTGCTCACCAAACTGCATTATTTCGCTACTTGCTACCGGTACTCCAAATTCAGCAAGTAACTGCAGGCAGAGCCATTCATTCTCTACACTATCCGCAAGATCAATACCGGTGTTTCCCATTTCTCCTATGGGTAATTTAAAGATATGGCTGGTTGGCGTCGCACCACTTGGTCTACACCAACGATTATCCTGTTTTAGGAATGCTGTCTTTTCCTGGGCTCCTGCTACTGATATACGAAAATCTTCTTCAATATTCACACCTAAAGGCATGGTTCGATAACTCTGAAGTATTGCTGAAATCTCAACATCGGATAAAGGCGTCGCTGTTATTTTTCGAATATCAACAGGGGCTCCTTCTGCCACCAGCTGCAATGCCCCTACACAATCTCTACCAATGTAAGAAAGTAAATCAAAACACCGGGTCGTCTCAGCTCCCACACGTGCCTGCAACCTGCTACGAATTGCTAGGCTATCTGGAAGGAGATTATCAAAGTAATTTTCGACAATAACGCCACTGTAGCTTTGACTGCTTATAGGCAATGAAAGAGATAAAGGTCTTCGATTGTCAAAATCAAGCCATGATTTTTCATAATTAAAACTCAAAACTCCTTGAGCTGAAGAATGCAAGCGACCAACCAAATACCCATTCATCAATATTTGCAGTGAAACATTCCTTTTCGAGGACATTACCAGTCATCCTGATTTGAAGTAGAAGAGTTAGATTTAGATTGCAAAACAACGCCCTGCTCCAGGGCAGAGAGTAAACGAAACAGGCTGTCAACTCTGCAGTTTGCGTTACCGTTTTCAAGCAACGATATCTTTTTTTGATCAAGCCCAACTCTTTGGCCCAACTCTTTCTGGCTCAACCCCTTCTCCTTACGAAGAGTCCGCAGTGCAACACCTATATCCTTAGGTGAAACGAGTAACATTTGCATATCAGCTCCTTGTCTTTTTCGACATAATAACATTTCATGTCGAAAAAGCAATAAACATAAAATATGTCGTTAAAGACGTAGGTTTTCGAAAATCTATTCACCTTAGACCTCATGATATCAGCTATATTCATACTCAACAGAGCAACACCACAAACTTCAATTGTCCAGTTTTTCACACTAAAAACTGGACAGTCGCTTATGTCGAAAAAGTATAAACAGATAACTACCTGACTTTTTCAGATGGGCTATTTGGAAATCACCAGATTGAGAACTACTTTAATTCTTTAACAAATTCAAAATCAAACGAATCATAAGGTCTTTCTGCCTCGGATCACTTTCTGCAATCAGCAAAGCCAAGGCAACAAGTCCGTTCTCATTAATACCAGATTGTTCAAGCAAATCATTTTCCTGCAGGAAAAGGAGAAATAGAAAAGCCCCAATCCTTTTATTTCCATCAGAAAAAGGATGATCCTTAATCACAAAATAGAGCAAATGGGCAGCCTTTTCCTCCACACTCGGATAAAGATCGTCACCATCAAAGGTCTGATTGATACTTCCCCAAATACCTTGCAAGTGTCCCTCTCGCTCCTGGCCCAAAAGATCGCTTGCTTCACCACGTTTAACGAGTTCAACCTTCAACTTTGCAATGGCCCCTTTAGCCTGCTGATAGTCAAAGGCTTGTTTGGCCGGATTGCTCTTTTGGGGCAGTTTAAGTTGGTCCTCATCATATTGAAGAAGAAGCGTCCAGGACTTGGCATAACGGGTAACAACATCCAGGACAGCCTTACCTTCATCAGTGACGAGTTCATGGGTTTGCAGGGTACGGGACAGAAGAGTCACCGCCTGTTCCATCTCCACAAGGCCCTTTTCGGCCAAGCGTCTTTCGTTGACGGTATACCCTTTTATCAGATGATCTTTAAGAATTGAAGTTGCCCAAATACGAAACTGGGTACCACGGATGGAGTTGACCCTATAGCCAACAGAAATAATAGCATCCAGATTATAGTAGTCCACCTGGTACGTCTTTCCATCTGCGGCAGTTGTTGCATTTTTTGCAACAACTGCATCACGCTTCAGCTCACCAGATTTAAAAATATTATTCAAATGTCTGGAAACAACTGACTTATCGCGACCAAACAGCTCCACCATCTGGTTCAGAGAAAGCCAGACAGATTCTTTATAAAGGCTTACCTCGAAAGAACTTCCACCATCGTCGGCCTGATAAAATACTATTTCACCGTGTTTATATTGCATATTAGTGCCTTACTCTTGAATGTCTTTCATAAGAAACAAGATAAGGGAGTGTACCTTTAACATTATTAACGTCAATATACTACCAAGGCACTTATCCCGGCTTGTTGTCCGTTTACCGGGGTTAAGCAGCCAATCCCTTGTTAATGGCAATGTAAAAGTGTACCAGTTTCGGCAATTGAAAAGTGTACCACCTGATTGCCTATTGGCTCTGTAATATAGTTTGATCTGCCTGTTGTTTTTGTTCCTGTTCTTTGAAAATCTGTTTTGAGATCGAATGTTCTCTGAGTCGGTAGCTATGACCCTTGATGTTGACCACTTTACAGTGATGAAGCAGCCGGTCTAGTATGGCGGTGGCAATGACTGGATCGCCAAACAATTCCTGCCAGTCACCGAAGCTCTTGTTGGATGTAATAATAGTGGAGCTCCGTTCATAGCGGTAGGAGATAAACTGGAAAAAGAGATGCGCCTCCTGGGGAGTTACCGGCAGGTATCCGACCTCATCAACTACCACCAGACTTGAATTGAGATAAGCCTTTTGCCTGCTCGAGCCTTCTTTGAGTTTTTTAATCAAGGTATCCATTGTGGTGAAATAAACCCTGAGGCCATGATCACCAATTTTCTTTGGATCAGTGATCGTCGCCATACTTTTTGCCCGAGTCGGGGGCAGAGCACCCTTAAGATCAGCAGTAGGATCACGCTCAGCCTTTCCGGTTGCTATTGCATACCTAAAGATTTGGCCACAAATCTGTTTAACACGATGGGCCGTTTCTATAGCGCCCCTGTCTTCTATTCTCCTCAATGTTTCAAGCAGCATTGGTGCAGAAATATCAAAAACTTCAGTTTTCCCCAGCCAAGGAAAAATATTATTCTCAAGACGACTGATTATGGTTTGTGCATGCTTTTTCGTCCACACCGGTTTATTTTTGACAAACCATTCGCGTGCTACAACTTCAAAAGAATGCAAAGCCTCATTCTGGATTTTGACTTTAATTGTTTCTGCTTAAGGTTTAAACCCCCGCCTTTGAGGCGGGTAGCATTTTGCTAGCAGTTGTTTTTGAACGATTTTTCGAAAAGTGGTGAAAATAGCTCCTCTTCTGTGGAGGAGGCTTGCTACGATAAAAAGTTGGTATCTTATAAGGTCACAATTGATCGTAAGGATGGTTCATATAAAATCGTAAATATCAATTGCCAAGAAGATTAACATTGAAATTCGGTGGTTCAGAAACCGGCTAATGACGGTATTGCGTGACTTTCAGTCCGCGCTTTTAAACCCACCTGCCTTCAAGCAGGTGTGTTGTTTAGTTCTTTTTTATACTCCATAGGGTCTATATCCTGAGCCAAAAGTCGCCTTAGGTCTTCATGTCTTTCCCGAACCTCTTTGAGTTTGACATCAGGATAAATCCCAAAAGAGAAAGTTTTTCTTTTTCCACCAAATCGATAATCCCATCGAAAATATTTTCCTTGTTTATTTATCAACAGGTACAAACCTCTCCCATCTGATAATTTATAGGGCTTATCTTTGGCTTTTGCATTTCGGATGGCGGTATCAGTGAGTGACATGACGGTATCCCCCTTTGACGGTAGATGTCAATGGATTTTACTATACACTATAAAACAGAAAAACCCCGAAAGCCTTGATGGCTCTCGGGGTTTTGGTCTTTACTGGACTTCTTTGAACTGCTAATTGGTGGAGGCGGCGGGAGTCGAACCCGCGTCCAAAAATGCTCCCCTCCCGTATCTACATGCTTAGTCCCGGGCTTTAGTCTTCGCGCCAAGGGCCCCGCCGGAACAAGGGTCTCTTGACGCTAGCCTGTAGTTCTCGTCCTCCGGCTACAGGCATTGCCGGAGGACCAGCCCATTGAGTCGGCGCTCCGGTCCGGTCTTATGGGCAAAGACCGGGGGAACGGCACAGCAGACTAAGCTGCCAGTGCGTAGTTATAATCGTCGGCGATTATAATTAAAGTTCCATCAGTTTAACGAGCAGACAGAAGCTCGGCATGCAACGTAAAGCTTACACATCCCTGTCGAAGCCGTTTCGCCCCCATATTTTTGAGTTTAATAAATAAAATGTTATGTTGTCAGGTCTAGCCAACCTGGTTATGACGCATTACCCGCTGCAGTTCACGGTCGCTCTGTTTTTCTTTCAGGCTGGCCCGTTTATCGTACATTTTTTTACCGCGGGCAAGACCTAATTCGACTTTGGCCTTCCCATTTGCAACAAAGTATATCTTTAGTGGGATCAGCGCAAGGCCCTTTTCTTTTAATTTTCCAATCAGTTTTTGCAGTTCTCGTTTGTGGAGCAGGAGTTTGCGTACCCGCAAAGGTTCATTCGGGTTATGGGTGGCAAAGGTGTAAAAGGAAATATGGACGTTATGGAGATAAAGTTCTCCTCGGCCATCAATCTGGGCATAGCCGTCACGGAGGTTGGCTTTACCGGCCCGTAACGATTTGACCTCCGGCCCGCTCAACATGATTCCGGCCTCGTAGGTGGTATCGATATGGTAGTCGTGGAAGGCCTTTTTGTTTTTGCAGACGATCTTGACCGCCTTGCTTGTGTCTTTTGTTGCCATTACTTATCGTATTAAGGTGATTGTATTCTTTGCCTTCTTATTCAGCGGTTACCCGCATGGCTTCTTCATAGGTGGTGATTCCTGCCTTGACCTTTTCCCAGGCGTCTTCACGTAAGGTAGTCATTCCTTCGCGGATGGCAAGCTGCCTTATTTCGTTGCTGCTCTGTCGGTCACTGATCATCTTTTTCATCTGTTCGGAGAGCGGGAAGAGCTCGAAGATTCCGCATCGTCCCTTATATCCTGTTCCCCGGCAATGCCTGCAGCCCTTTCCCCGTTTCAGGGTATAGACATCGTTTTCTGCCACCGGGAAACCGAGTTTCAGCAGTTCTGTTCCCTTCATGCTGAAAGATTCTGCGCATTGAGAACAGATGGTACGCACCAGGCGCTGGGCCAAGGCTCCGAGGAGGGTGGAAGAGATGAGGAAAGGTTCAAGACCCAGGTCCAGGAGGCGGACAATGGAGGAGACCGCATCGTTGGTGTGCAGGGTGGAGAAGACCAGGTGGCCGGTCATGGCCGCCTGGACGGCATGGGAGGCGGTGTCGAGATCGCGGATTTCACCGATCATGATGATGTCCGGGTCCTGGCGCAGGATATTGCGGAGGATGGTGGAAAAGGTGACATCGATGAGGGGCTGGATGGAAATCTGGTTGAATGCCTCATGGATCATCTCCACCGGGTCTTCGACGGTAACGATATTTATTTCCGGAGTAGCGATCTTTTCCAGGGTGGAGTAGAGGGTGGTGGATTTACCCGAGCCGGTGGGGCCGGTGACCAGGACAATGCCGTGCGGTGACGTGATAAATGAATTGTAAACGGTTCGATCCCTTTGCGAAAATCCCAGATTGTCCAGATCCTGAAAGATTACATTCGGATCCAGGATACGCATGACCACCTTTTCTCCAAAGGCTACCGGTACTGTGGACACGCGGACCTCGGCCTCCTTGTCCCCACCCATGGCAAGCTTGATACGGCCATCCTGAGGTCTTCGTTTTTCGGCAATGTCCAGGCGGGCCAGAAACTTGATACGAGCCGTAATGGCCGAATGGACCGCCTTCGGCAGGTTGTAGATGGTATGCAGGGCACCGTCTATACGGAAACGGACCATGCAGCTGTTACGCTTGGGTTCCACGTGAATATCGCTGGCAGTCTGGTCCAGGGCATAGTTGAAGAGATGGTTGACTGCCGATTTGATGTGCTGATCTGAGGAAGATATCTCTTTGGAAGAGGAAATTTTGACAAACTGCTCCAGGTTGCCGATATCCACCGAACCACCAAGGGCAGGGCCACCGAATTGGCTTTCTGCGGCACTGATGGAACGTTGAAATCCGAAAAATTCGGACAAGATCTTTTTGATGTCTGATTTTGGAGAGAGATAGCGTTTGATCTTGACCTGGTTGGCCTGTTCAATGTCTTTCAGGGCTGTCGTATTGTCTGGGTTGTAGACTGCAACTTCCAGGATACCATTCTGGAAGTTGAAAGGAAGGAGCATATGGTTGAGGGCAAAGTTTTTGGATATGGTCTTGGTTACCGTATCCATGTCGAGATTGAGGGGGTCCAGCTTTTTAAAAGGGATGTTAAAGGCCTGGCTTACTGCCAGCATAATGGTATCTTCATCCAGCGATTTTCCTTTTTTGTCACCCAGATCTAAATTGAAAGAGACAATGACATCCACTAAATCCGGAAAGTTCTTGTCCAGCTTTCTGGCGTCCCCGAATTGTTTGAGGAGTTTTTGCCGCTGTTTGCCTTTTTCAAGGGTGATAAATTGCCGTTGCTTTGGGGTGATGAGGCCCTTTTTGCTCAGGAGATCAAGGAGGGCGTCGCTGTTGAGAAAATTCATTAAAATACCTTTTGCCGGTTTGAAACCGGAAACTTCTAACAATATTGCATGACTGTACTCCAACTATTCTGCTCTTTTCCTGCCACTTTATCAAGGAACTTTCTTTCCTGATTGCTGTTTTAAGGCTGGAGCGGACGAAGAAGAAACGTCACTATTCGGTAGCACTCCATCTCCGTTCATCGAGGTCGTCTCACAGAGCACGAGTATGTTTCCAAGTCCTGACTGAACGAATATAAAGTACTGCTGAACAGTTACAAAGCCGTTGTTTGCCAGTTGCGAGGCCTTACCTGAATAATGACGAAAAAACTTTCGTTTTCAACTGGGGCGGCTATCTGTTATAAACAAGGGAACGTCTAACTCTGAGGATATTCCTCGTTACGAGTCTCTCAAAAACACATCTGAACTATTCATTACATATAGGGAATGCTCATGTCAGCTACTGTCAGTCAGTTATACCGAAAAACCGGTGAGGACCGAGAATACTGTTTTAATATCGAATCAAATCGTCCCCTGACGGACGAGGAAAGGAAGCGGCTGCAGCTGATCCTGGCCGACGGTTTTCTGGCCGGTTCCGTGTCGACGGTAACGGGATTGACAGGGACGCGGGTGGTGGAACTCGGACCCCGGCTCAACTTTGCCACGGCCTGGTCTTCCAATATGGTCTCCATCTGTCGGGCCACCGGGCTCGATTGCGTCAGCCGGGTGGAACGTTCCCGCAGGTATACGGTAGGCGAGGGCGAGAATCTGGAGGATTTTGTTCGCAACAACCATGACCGGATGACAGAATGCCCTTATCCGGAGCCGCTGACCACCTTTGAGACCGGGATTCAGCCTGAAGCGGTCTATGATGTGGATATGAAGGGCAAGGGCCCGGATGCACTGCTGGAGATCCCCGGGATTTCCATGGATGAGCGTGATCGGAATTTTTATTACGACTATTTTGTCAAAAAAAATGACCGGAATCCCACCATTGTCGAGATCATGGATCTCAACAATGCCAATTCCGAACATTCGCGGCACGGTTTTTTCCGGGGACAGCAGATCATTGATGGAGAGGTCCAGGAAGAGACCCTTTTTGATCTGGTGATTGCCACCTTGCATGAAAATCCCAAAGGCAGCTTGGTGGCCTTTAAAGATAATTCCAGCGTCATCCGGGGCCATGATATCAAAACCCTTGTTCCTGGCCTACCCGGTCTGCCCAGTGCCCTTGATACCGTTGACGTCCGCTATCACGTCCTGCTCACGGCAGAGACCCACAACTTTCCCACCGGTGTTGCCCCCTTCCCTGGGGCCGAGACCGGTACCGGCGGCCGCATCCGTGACGTCCAGGGGACGGGCAAGGGTGGTTTTGTGGTGGCTGGAACCAGTGGGTATTGCGTAGCAAATCTTCATATTCCGGGGTACACCCTGCCCTGGGAAAATTCGTATCAGTGTCCTGATAACCTGGCCTCTGCCCTGGAGATAGAGATTGAGGCCAGTAACGGAGCCTCTGATTACGGGAATAAATTTGGTGAACCACTGATCCAGGGGTTTACCCGCTCTTTTGATCTCCGCCTGGAAAACGGCGATCGCTGGGGATTTCTCAAGCCCATCATGTTTACCGGCGGCATAGGTCAGATAGATGATCGGCATACGGACAAAGATACAGAACAGAAAGGTATGAAGATCGTCCAGGTGGGTGGGCCAGCCTATCGGGTCGGGTTCGGCGGTGGGGCCGCGTCTTCCATGCTCCAGGGAGAAAATGTCTCCGAGCTGGACTTTAATGCCGTGCAGCGTGGTGATGCAGAGATGGAGCAGAAGATGAACCGTGTCATCCGGGCCTGCAATGAGATGGGAGATAAGACGCTCATCGATGTGATCCATGACCAGGGTGCAGGTGGCCCGGCCAATGTCTTAAAAGAGTTGGTTGAACATTCCGGCGGCTGTATCGAGATCCGTAATATCCGGGTGGGTGACCCTACCATGTCGGTGCTGGAAATCTATGTGGCCGAATATCAGGAGCGTACCGGATTTCTCATCAGTCCTGAAAATATTGAGCAGTTTCAGGCCATCTGTGAGCGTGAAAAGGTGGGCTGTGAGGTCCTGGGCGAGGTCACCGGCGACCTTCAATTTGTGGTCCATGACGAACAGGATGATTCTACGCCCGTGGATATAGACCTGGCAGAGCTTCTCGGTGATATTCCCCGGAAGACCTTTGAGGACAGTCGTATCGATCCACAGCTCCGACCCTTGACCCTGCCGGCTGACCTGACGGTGCGTGAGGCCCTGCATGATGTCCTGCGCCTGGTTTCCGTGGGTTCCAAGCGTTTTCTCGTCAACAAGGTGGATCGGGCCGTGACCGGACTCATTGCCCGTCAGCAGTGCTGTGGCCCCTTGCAACTGACGGTGAGTGATGTGGCCGTGGTGGCCCAGTCGCACTTCAGCCTGAGTGGTGGCGCCACTGCCATAGGTGAGCAGCCGATCAAGATGCTGGTCAATCCGGCCGCAGGTGCCAGGATGGCTGTGGGCGAATCCTTGACGAATCTGGTCTGGGCCGCCATTGACGATCTGGAAGAGGTCAAATGTTCTGCCAACTGGATGTGGGCGCCCAAGCTTCCCGGTGAGGGGGCGGCGCTCTTTGATGCGGCCAAAGGTATGTGTGAGGCCATGATCGCAGTGGGTATGGCCGTAGATGGGGGCAAGGACAGTCTTTCCATGGCCACCATGGTGGGTAAGGAGACCGTTAAGTCGCCTCGAACCCTGGTCATTTCCGCCTATGCGGCCATGAGTGATATTCGGAAGGTCATTACTCCGGATGTGAAACGGCCTGGTGCCTCCTCGCTTCTTTTGCTTGATCTTGGCCATGGTAAAAACAGGCTGGCTGGATCGGCCCTGGCCCAGACCCGGATCAGGCTCGGTAGTGATTGTCCGGATATGGATGATCCGAAACGCCTCAAACAGGCCTTTCTTGCGGTGCAGGAAGCGATAGGAGAGGGATTGATCCAGGCAGGACATGATCGGAGCGATGGTGGGCTTGTCACCACTGTTCTGGAAATGGCCTTTTCCGGTAACTGCGGCCTTGATCTCCAGCTGCAGACTTCTGATTCTCCTCTGGCCGCGCTCTTCTCCGAAGAGCTGGGGATGGTGCTGGAATGTGCTGATGAGGATCTTGCTGCCCTGGAGGGGCTTCTGCACAGGTATGAAATTCCTTCTCTCTCCCTTGGGCGGACTATGAAGGAGAAGAAGATACAGATTCAGATCAACGGAGAGTCGGTGCTGGATGAAGATATGCGCCTCCTCCGTGAGTGGTGGGAGGAGACCAGTTATCAGCTGGAACGGTTGCAGGTGAATGCCCAATGCGCCGATGAGGAAAAGAAAAATTGCTATGATCGCCAAGGACCGACGTATCACCTCAGTTTCACACCAGAACCTGCGCCTGCGGAGCTCCTGGCCAGAACGGACAAACCAAAGGTGGCCATCCTCCGTGACGAGGGTTCTAACTCTGACCGGGAGATGAGTTCTGCCTTTTACGCCGCAGGATTTGAGCCATGGGATATCACCATGAGTGATCTCCTGGCCGGTCGTATTACTCTGGACGGTTTTCGGGGGCTGGCTGCAGTGGGCGGTTTCTCCTATGCCGATGTCCCTGAATCAGCCAAGGGCTGGGCGGCCACCATCCGTTTCAACCCTACTCTGAAGGAGATGTTCCGTGCCTTTTATGACCGTCCCGATACCTTCAGCCTCGGTATCTGCAACGGTTGCCAGCTCTTTGGCCTTTTGGGCTGGGTGCCATGGCAGGGGCTGGCTGCAGAAGAACAGCCCCGATTTGTCCATAATCTCTCCGGCCGTTTTGAGTCGCGCTGGAGTACGGTGAAGATAGGCAAGAGTCCCTCTTTGATGCTTAAGGGGATGGAGGGGCTGGTCTTTGGTATCCACGTGGATCATGGTGAAGGCAGGCTTTCGTTTCCCGATGCAGGGATAAAAGAGCGGATTCTGGCCGAGAATCTGGCACCGGTCTGCTATGTGGATGACAGGGGAGAGGCCACCGAGTCCTATCCCTTTAATCCCAACGGCTCTCCCGGCGGTCTGGCCGGGCTCTGCTCTCCTGATGGACGCCATCTGGCCATGATGCCCCATCCGGAACGTGTCTTCCTGGCCTGGCAGGCCCACTATCTGCCGGAGGAGCTGAAGGGACTGACAGTGTCGCCCTGGATGCAGATGTTCCGAAATGCCTATGAGTGGTGCAAGAAATAGAGGATGGCGCATCAGAGTGATTCTTTAAAATCTATTTTTTATGCCCTGGGGGCCAACGGGGCAATTTTTTCGGCCAAGCTGGCAGCGGCCCTGATGACCGGATCCGGGGCCATGCTGGCCGAAGCCATCCATTCTCTGGCTGACACCGGCAATCAGGTTCTGCTGCTCGTTGGCTTGAAGCAGGCCAAGAGACCGCCAACCCCTGACTATCCCCTCGGCTTTGGTAAATCCATTTATTTTTGGTCCTTTATCGTTGCCCTCATCATGTTCAGTCTCGGCGGCATGTTTTCCATCTATGAGGGTATTCATAAGCTGCAGCATCCAGAAGCCCTGTCCAGGCCTTGGCTTGCTGTTGGCGTCCTTGTCTTTTCCATTGTGGCCGAGTCCCTTTCACTTTGGGGCTGTCTGCGGGAAGTGAACAAGGTGAGGGGGAATCGCAGTCTGGCGCGATGGTTTCGTGAAAGCCGCCAAAGTGAACTCCTGGTTGTTTTTGGTGAGGATCTGGCTGCCCTCCTGGGCCTTTCTTTTGCCCTTGTTGCCGTGGGGCTGACCATGGTCACCGGCAATCCTTTTTACGATGCTCTGGGCTCCATTGTCATCGGTGGCCTGCTTATCCTTATCGCCATCCTCATCGGCGTTGAGGTCAAGAGTCTGCTCATTGGTCAGGGGGTAGAGCCTGCTTTGAAAGAGGAAATGCTCGCCTCTCTGGAAGAGGAGGAGAAGATCGAGCAGGTCCTGAACCTCCTCACCTTTCAACTGGGGAATGATGTGATGGTGGCAGTGAAGGCCAAAATGCAGGGGTGTCGCAGCGCTGATGACATGGTGGAGGCAATCAATGCCTGTGAGGTTCGTTTCCGTAAGCGCTTTCCCCAGATCATGTGGCTCTTCTTCGAACCAGATAATACCAAATGAGGTAACTGTTCAGCACTCCCCCAGCTGACATCTATGCGGCCGGTGCGCAGAGGATAACGAGAGTTGGCCCGTTTGATTGTGACCTCGTAGCTGCTTTTTCTTAGCCATTCCGGCATTCGATTGGTTTTCCGATTCTTTTTCAAAAAAACGTGACCAGGGAGAGGCCTGGGTTTTATTCTTCCTGGGTATGGGGAAGGCCTTAGTTTTAATTTCCGTGATAAGTGGTGAGGCGCATGGTGATAAGTTGCGTCCTTTTGGGGGATGGGTGTTGGCCGCAAATGGAGGTGGCGCTGGCCGCTTTCCTGGTAGCGGAGTTGCGGGGGCATTCGCGGCTAAAGACCCTCCTTGTTGGTACAGCGAAGCCCCCGTTTAACTTTTGAGAAGATTTTTCAGGGTCTGGAGATTGTCGCGGTCTTCGTGCAGGTCTTTTCCCTTCGGGGTCTCAAGGATCATGGGGTGGTTGGCAAAGCGGGGATCGTTGAGGAGGTTGGCAAATCCCGATAGTCCGATTGCACCCTGGCCGATGTGTTCGTGGCGGTCAACTCGGCATTGGAGAGACTTTTTTGAGTCGTTGAGGTGAAAGCATTTGATTTGCTCAATCCCTATCAAGGTATCGAATTCGGTCATGGTGGCCTGGTAGCTCGCTTCGCTGCGGATATCATAGCCAGCGGCAAAAATATGGCAGGTATCGATGCAGACCCCAAGTTTTTGCCGATACTTTGAGCTGTTAAGGATTGCTGCCAGCTCCTCAAAGCGGCTGCCAAGTCCTGTTCCCTGACCGGCAGTGGTCTCCAGGAGCACGGTGACCTGGTTGTCGGCCAGTTCGAGGGCCTGGTCAAGGTTTTTGCTGAAGCGGGCCAGGCCTTCATCCACCCCGTCTCCTCCATGGGAACCAGGATGGATGATCACCAGGGGGATGCGGAGGAGTGCACAGCGGTGTAGTTCGTCAGTAAAGGCTGCAATGGATTTTTCTACCAGTTCCTCTTTTCCGGAGGCCAGGTTGATCAGGTAAGAGGCGTGTGAGGCAACGGGCATGGACGGGTCTTCCTGCCAGGCAGCAGCAAAAAGCTTCTGCTCCTCTGCACTCACTGGTTTTGGTTTCCATTGACGCTGGTTGCGGGTGAATATCTGGAGTGCCGCTCCTCCCACCTTTCTGATGTGGTCAAAGGCCAGATGGAGGCCGCCAGTCACAGATTCATGGGCTCCGAGTAAGGGCATTTTTCTCTCCTCTCTACTTTCTGTTCTTGTTTATTTTTCCAGCGATGCCCAGGTAGAGATATCTCTCTCAAGGGTCAGCACCTGGCCTGATGCGCTGGCACTTGAAAAAGAGAGGCCGCTTCAGGTTTGTCTATGTCGTGGCTACCGTTACAACTTGGCGAGAGATCAGACCACTTTCTCGCTTCCTTCAGAGATGATTGCCGTTAAGGTGTGCTCTGCAGCAGGCGGAAGCCTTTGCCTATCTGTTAAGACATTTGCAGTTTCAATACAGAGCATCTTTTTGTAGGCATCATCCTTCATATCACTCATTCTTGCACATTTTTCTATCCAGGGATTCCAGATTACGACGGACGAAGAGCCTCTTGCCGCAATATGTATCGTTCGCTCCTGATCGTGAAGGATCAGCGGATTGTGGACGTCCTGAAAGATGCGATCAACTTCCCGGGAGATGGAAAGATTGCCTCTTTGCGTTTTATTCTCCTGGGTGACTGTGTCAAGATAAGGGCTATTGTGGAGACCTTCAACGCTGACATTGGCAATGTCTGTCACTGTAAAATAGCTATGCAGGGCAGAACTGATCTCAAAGGCCTTTTCGTCGCAGTTTTTGGTGGTGAGGGCGAGGGTAAGTTCCTGGGCCACGGTGAGACGCAGTTGCAGGCTAAACCTGTGCGGCCAGAGTCGTAAACTTTCGTCTGAGTTTTGCAGCTGCAGAATGATTTCCGTGGAGTATGCATTAGGTTCATTTACTGCCAGAAGCTCCCATAAGAAGGTTCTGGCAAAACCATGCTGAGGCAGCCTGGGCTCTGTCTTATGTTTACCGAACCAGGGCCAACAGATTGGAATTCCACCGCGTATCGCCTTTCCTGCCCTAAAAAAACTTGTTTCGCTTAGCCATAGAAGAGGCTTGTTGTCCACGCCCTTGTAAGAAAAGAGATGAGCTCCCTGCAGTGCTACTTTCGCCTGGGCGCTTTTGTTGCGAATCTCTATGTATTCAAAATTATGGTCAAATATTTTATGTTCTATCATTTGCAGCTACGGTTTTGGCTAAAGGGATGAACTGGCTTGTCCGCATCAGGGGAGACTTTTATGGAAGAAGCCACCGTCTTGCCAGAGAATTGTCTTGTTCAGGGGGGGGACATTCCTCCTTTCCCTGAGGGACATGGGTCAAATGGATTCCTCTTCCCTTCTGGGCAGGCCTGTCTCATATTCCGTAGAGGTAAATTTCCTGATTCGGAGACGGTAATATTCGCTCTGCTCAGGATTGACGAAGATGGCCTGTTTTTCTGTATCCACTGCCTCTTTGATGAGATTGTTGGCCCAATAGGCAGTGGCCAGGGTGTCCAGGACATGGCCTCGGGGTTCCCGCATGGCGGCAAACCTGGCCAGTGACAAGGCCCGTAGAGGGTCACGTAATTCCAGTTTTTCGCTTGTGAGCAGCAGCCAGGCCAGGTTGTTGAGTATCTCCGGGTTTGTTGGTTCCAGGAGCAGGGCCTTCTCGTATGCATCCAGGGCCTTTTCTTCCATCTTTTTGTGCTGCAGCAGGTCACCCGCAAGGCGCAGCCACAGGGCCTTTTCCGGCTCCTGGATGATCTTCATATTGATAATGTATTCTGTGTATTTCTCTTCGTACGATTTTTCCCAGGCGTTTGAGGGCAGCAGGCTCTGGCCAAAGGTTATGGTCCCTAATACCAGCAGGTAGGCGAGAAGGCAGAGGAGCACTTTTCGATTATGGTGGCCAATCCAGGTTGGATTCTTCTCGCATTTTTCGAGATAGTCGACACGCTGGCCTATGCCAAAATGATGCCAGCTCGGCAGGTCCCTGGTGTCTCCGGAAAGAACGGCAATTTTCTCAAAGGCGGAGATGATGGAATGGCTGGAACCCAGGGCTGTAATAACGTGGAGGTCGGCCTGACGTTCAAAATTTCTGATGAAAAAGCCGAACAGGTAACGGAAATAGAGAATCATAAGACCAAGAGTGATGACTGCCATCATGATCGTGATCACGGTCTCTGGTGTTCCTCCTGTCTTTTTCAGGAGGAGGTAAAAACTGTCTCTGGAAAGGATGAAAAAGGTGAATGGCTTGAGGATAAATCCGGCAAGGACGCTGAAGCCACTAATGATGAGGAGATAGAGAAGCATGTGCTTTCTCTTGATATGGCCTATTTCATGGGCCATCACTGCGTCGAGTTCATCCAGTGTCAAGGCTTCCAGCAGTGCGGGGGTAATTAAGACATAGCGCAGACCTGGAATGATGCCCATGACGCCTGCGGTCAGGACCCGACCTTCAAAGAGAGGCCAGAGATAGATTTGAGCGGAGAACTGTTGTTTTTTGAAAAAATTGTGCAGGTGGTCATGCAGAGGGCCATGGGGAAAGGGGATGCAGCCCCAGAGTCGACGAATGAGAGGGGGAAAAAAGATCAGCAGCAGAATCAGAAAGAAGATGAAGGAAAAAAATTCTCCGGTCTGGGAATGAAAGAAGGATTTGAGGCCGGGGAAAGGGAGCAGGGCGAGTAAGTCGTATGTCAGGGAAAGAAGGATCCAGGGCAGGACGATCGGGAGATTTGTCCTGAGGCAGATTGTAAGAAAGGTCAATGTCGTATAGCTCTGACCAAAGGCTGCCTCGTATGTTGGTCGGGCTCGCCGCCACATCAGGCCCAGAAAGAGGACAAAAAATGCGAGACCACCGATATTTGTCAGTGAGGGAAGCAGATCAGCCAGAGAGAGTGGGGCCAGGTAGTAATGGATATCGCAGAAATAAAGGGCGGCGGAGTAGAAGAGCAGGGCCAGAAGGGAGAGTTTCTTTTCGGTGCTGAAGTAGGCAGCCGAACCTTTTCCCATGTTTTTTGAAAAAAAACGTCTGGCCAAAAAGTCATACGAGAAGAGAAGACCAGAAAAAATAACCAGGGCAATTGAGAAGGGAAATTGGGGCGTATCCGTGTTGCCGGTGATGGCAAAAAGAAAAATGGCAACGATGAAATAGAGGAGGTTATTGTAGATCACTGTTGATCATACTCCATGTAAAAGTGAGTGGGAAAGGCGTATGCGCTGCGCAATTGCTCCTGTTTGGAAACAGGCAATTGCGTGTAGCTCAACCACGAGCGATCCTCTAGGGGTGAGCCACAAGAGTCGTAGATGCACACTGAAATGGTGGTGAATTCTTCTATCATTTTTGAGACTATACAGGTCACTGGGGGCTCTTTCAACCTGAGAAACGAAAAGAGGTCCTGGAGAGGTCTCAACTTTTTCGAATTTGCAGGGGGAGAACGGGGATTGCTTTTTTTTAAGTTGACTTTCTTGCTCGGTTGTCTTAATGTAAGATGTTTTCGTGCCAGAGCGGGCGCATAGCTCAGCTGGTAGAGCCACCGGCTCATAACCGGTCGGTCGTAGGTTCAAATCCTACTGCGCCCACCATATAACTACAGAATCTGATAAAATGACCAGGTTCCTTGAATAGAATAAACTCTTTTGCAAATAGAGAGAAGCAGATCGTCTCTCTCCTCATACGCAGTATCGGTGAGACAGGAAGAAAAACCTGTTTCAGGCCGCTAGAAAACCAAAGGTACAACCCGAGAGGGTTGTACCTTTTTTTGTTTCCTGATTTCAAAAAATTAGGGGATATGATTCGATGATTCTTCAGGTTAGTGACCTCCTGGAGGGGATTAACCGCTTTGCACCCTTTGGCCTTGCTGAAAGTTGGGACAACGTCGGCCTCTTGATCGGCAGGCCGGATCGGCAGGTTCGCTCCCTGCTTCTCGGCCTCGATCCCACTCTTTCCCTTCTTGAAGAAGCTGTCAACAGAGGGGCAGATACCCTGATTACCCATCATCCCTGTATTTTCCGTCCTCTCTCTGCCGTCAATACTGCAACTCCTGTGGGAGCCTTTCTTGAAAGGGCTCTGGAACAAAAAATTAACGTTATCGCCTGCCATACCAATCTTGACAGCGCTGTAGAGGGGGTCAGTGATGCCCTCGCAGAGCGGTTGGGGCTGACTGGCCTGAGTCTTCTCCATGCTGTGAACTTTTCTGGTATGAGTGGTGTTGGACTGGGGAGAATAGGAACGTTCCCTGTCTCTCTTTCTTTTCCAGATTTTTTGCAACGTGTTTTTGATGTTCTGGGGATTGATGGGGTGCATGTTGCCGGCACTCCCCCTGATGAGGTGAAAACAGTAGCGCTGTGTGGTGGCAGTGGTTCTGAGTTTGCCGAAGATGCCCAGCGCTGCGGCGCTGATGTCTATCTCTCGGCAGAAATAAAGCATTCTACGGCTCGTTGGGCCGAAGAGTCTGGGCTGTGTATTATCGATGGAACGCATTACGGAACGGAACAACCGGCATTGGCATTACTTGCCGACAAGCTAGGGGCTTTGGCTCGAGAGAAGGACTGGGATGTCAATATTATCCAGACCGATTCTGAACGGCCAGCATTTACATTAATTCATAAATAATAGGCCATTACGGATATATTATCAATAGATAGGAGAAAAGTTTTGAATGAAGAAATAGTCCAACTCACACTGCTGCAGGTTATTGATCATGAACTTGATAGTATTGATTCAGAGATTCAGGGAGAGCAGGAGGCCCTGGAAAAGCGAAGTGCAGATCTGTCAGCGCGAGGGGAGGCAGTTGCCAAGCTTGAGGGGAAAATAGAAAATCTGGAGAAAGAGCGGCGGACCCTGGATATGGAAGCCGCCGATGAGATGGCGCATGTGAAGGATCGTCAGTCTAAGATGATGCAGGTGCAGACCGGGCGTGAGCAGGCCGCTTTACTCAAAGAGATCGAGGACGGTAAGAAAGGCGTCAAGGAAAAAGAAGAAAAGATTGTTGCCATTATGGAAGAGGCGGAGAGCCTGACCACAGAGGTTGAGGAGCTGAAAAATCTCCTTAAAGGTGAGACGGAATTGCTGCAGAACGAGACGGAAAAGGTCAAGAAAAACATAGAAAAGATTCTCAAAGGGAAAAAGAGCAAGGAGAAGAAGCGGGAGGCCCAGGCCAAAAATCTGAGAGCGCCGCTCCTGAAAAAATATGACACTCTTCGTCAGCATCGCGACGGGCTTGCTGTTGTCAATGTCCTGCAAGGTGTTTGTCAGGGATGTTTCATGGCTATTCCCCCCCAACGGTATAATGTCCTTCTTCGCGGAGATGAATATTTTGATTGCCCTACCTGTCAGCGCATTATGTATCACCAGCCGGTTGAGGAAACAGAGAAGGAAGGCGTTATTGGGGGTTAGTTTTTACCTCCAGTCAGGCGGTTTGCAGTCTCCGATCATCTGATTTTTCACTTTCAACTTTTGAGCAATCTGACTATAGAGGATAGGGGAGCGGGTGCATGGTCGCTCCGGTCTTTGAGGCCGGGGAGGAAAGTCCGAACTCCACAGGGCAGGATGGTTCGTAACGCGAACACCGGGTGACTGGTGGAAAGTGCCACAGAAAAGATACCGCCGGGTCTTTAAGGCCTGGTAAGGGTGAAATGGCGAGGTAAGAGCTCACCGCCTGTATGGTGACATCCAGGGCATGGTAAACCCCATCCGGAGCAAGACCAAATAGGAAGACGATTGAGGGCGGCCCGCCTGAGGTCTTCGGGTAGGTTGCAAGAGATGCCGGGCGATCGGCATCCACAGTGAAATGATCATGGTCCCGCAAGGGAAACAGAATTCGGCTTATAGCCCGCTCCTTTTCTTTTTTTGATAGTGCGAGTTCTCCAGCACCACATCTTCACCTGATCAGTCTGGCTCACATAGTGAACTATAGATTCGCCAGTCTGATCAGGTGAAGCTGCGGCACTGGAAAACTCTTCCAGTTGCGATAGTTGTTCAGTTGAAAACTCTTCCAGTTGCGATGGTTGTTCAGTTAGCTCCTCTTTGCTGGCTCTCAAGCTCCAGTTTCCCTCAGATACTGGTGCAGAGATCAATAGTTGTTTTTATTGAATTGAGCTTCTGCTTGGTACATCAATCCTCTTCTTGAGATCGTCTTATTTTCCATAATGGTTACTGCTGCCGCTATAATTCCTGCTGCCGGAAGTGGAAGCAGAATGGGATTGGATCATCCTAAACAGTATCATTTTCTTGCTGGCGCCCCCATTCTTATCCACACCATCCGTGTCTTTGTCGCTTCTCCCTGTATCGATAACATTGTCGTGGTCGTTCCTGCTGACCGCGTTGAATCTACCTCTCAGCTTCTGGCAGAATATGGCCTGGCAGAGGGATCTGTGCTAGTGACTGCCGGTGGCCGACGCCGACAGGATTCGGTACGGGCAGGTCTGGATCTTCTCGATACTGGAGTAGACATCGTCCTTGTCCATGACGGTGCCCGTCCCTTGGTGACGGTTGATTTGATCGAACGCTGTTACCGTGCTGCAGCCGAGCACGGCGCTGCCATTGCTGCTGTACCGGTGAAGGATACTCTGAAGAAAGGTGGCTCTGATAAGCGAATCCTCCATACCGTTGAGCGGGAAGGTTTATGGCAGGCTCAGACGCCGCAGGCTGCACGCCTCTCTCTCCTGCAGAGGGCCTATGAGTTGGTGGGAGAGAGAGATGTTACCGATGAGGCCTCGTTGCTTGAGCTTGCCGGCACAGAGGTCTGGTTGGTTGAAGGGACTGAGGTGAATATCAAGATTACCCGGCCGGACGATCTGGTCATTGCTGAACAAATTATGAAAAAATCAGATGTTCCTTCTCTGCTGGTAGGCCATGGCTATGATGCCCATCGTTTTGCTCCCAAGCGAAAGCTGGTGCTCGGTGGGGTGACTATTCCCTTTGCTATGGGGCTCGCCGGTCACTCAGATGCCGATGTCTTGACCCATGCCCTGTGCGACGCTATATTAGGTGCCATGGGGGCAGGCGATATCGGCCTCCATTTTCCGGATTCGGAAAAACAATTTAAAAATATCTACTCCATTGAACTCTTGCAAGACGTTGTAGGGAAAGCAAGGGAGAAAGGTATGGAATTATCCAACGCTGATGTTACATTGGTGTGTCAGGAGCCGAAGCTGGCTCCTTTTATAGCCGAGATGCGGACAATCCTCTCAGAGGCCTGTTCGCTAAGTGAAGAGCGCATGAATGTAAAGGCCACAACCACTGAAAAAATGGGATTTACAGGGCGAATGGAGGGGATCAGTTGTCATGCTGTAGTCCTCCTGAGTAAAAGAGAGGAGAAAAGAGGATGAACAACTGTTCCATCGACAGAGAACGGCTGGCAAAGGGGTTCATGCGGCTCTGTGAGATAGACAGTCCATCCCGGCAGGAAAGGGGTGTTGCTGATTATCTGACCAAGGTGTTCACCGAGTTGGGGGCGGAAGCGGTAATAGAAGACAATTCTGCTGAAAAAACCGGAGCTGATTGCGGAAATCTACTTATTCGTTTTCCGGGGACAGCGGCGCGGGAGCCGATTTTTTTTGCCTGCCATATGGATACGGTGGAGCCGGGCTGCGGAATTGAGGTCCTTCGCAGCGGTGATATCTTTACTTCCCTGGGGAATACGATACTGGGTGGAGATGATAAGTCTGGGATAGCCGCCCTCATCGAGATGATGGCTGTCCTTCAGGAGAATGAGTCTCTTTACGGGCCGGTTGAGATCCTGCTCACCACGTGTGAGGAAATCGGTTTGTTGGGGGCCAAGCATTTCGATGCAAAACGCCTCCAGGCTACATATGGCTATGCCCTTGATTCCACAGGTATCAATCGGGTCATAGTCGGGGCACCGGCAGCGAATCGTCTGAAAATCCAGGTCCATGGTATTGCCGCCCATGCCGGACTCAATCCGGAACATGGCATATCAGCATTCTGCCTGGCAGCGCGTGCCATTGCTGACCTCCGCCTTGGGCGGCTGGATGAGCAGTCTACTGCCAATTTTGGCTTGATCCACGGCGGAGTTGCCACCAATATTGTTCCGGACCTGATTACCTTAGAAGGGGAAGTCCGTTCCCATTCTCTTCAGAAACTGGATGAGTATACGGAGGAAATTAAACGTGCATTTCACAAGGTAGTGAGGGGTGGGACGACACAGGCCGTTGGCGTTAAACAGCCTTCCGTGGACATCATTGTGGAGATGGAGTATCCAGCCATGCACATTGAGGAGAGTGATCCTGTCCTTGCCAGAGTGCGGCAGGCAGGGGAGTATCTGCAACGTGAGATTCTTTTTCAGGTTGCTGGTGGCGGATCAGACGCCAATATTTTTAACAGCTATGGATTGAAAACCGCCATTATCGCCACAGGCATGGATAAGGTTCATACCACTGATGAGTGTCTCGACCTCAACGATCTGGTCAGTCTCACAGAATTGTTACTGGCTATAACCTTGGTGGCGCCTTCACCTTGAATGGTGACAACAATAACGCAGATGCAAAAAAGTCGGTGCTTACCGCATTTCCGCACTGCTGAGAGCCTGATTTGAGTCAGCCAGTTCCACCAGGCCTTCTTCGCCTGCTCTGATTTCGCCAATGTCGGCACAGGCCAGGGGATACGCCAATTCTTTCATCTTGGCCAAAATAGCCCGGACCGCTTCGGGAGGAGCTGCAATGAGAAGGCCGCCCGAGGTTTGCGGGTCGGCTAGGACCATTTCCATGGTATCATCTCCACCGCTAAGATTCTTGAGCCATTGCTTGTAGAATTTGCGGTTGGTATAGGCACCTTCGGGAATGATCCCCATGGCGACAAAGTCAAGGCAGCCCGGGATAAGAGGGATGTGGTCGCTGTAGATGCGGGCGCTGACCTTTGATGCTGCAGTCATCTCATGGAGGTGTCCCAGCAGACCGAATCCGGTGACATCGGTACAGGCATGGATTTGATGACCATTGTCTCTGGCCCACTCCATCGCCTCTGCTCCTATCCGGTTCAGGGTGGCCATGATTTCCGTAATCTGTTTTTCAACTTCGGGACCGGCCAGGTTTCCCTTGATGGCTGTGGACAGGATCCCGGTGCCAAGGGGTTTGGTCAGAAGCAAACGGTCTCCGGGCTTGGCGCCACTGTTGAGAAGAACCCGATCCGGATGAACCACGCCGGTGACTGAGAGACCGTATTTTAATTCATTATCTTCCACCGAGTGGCCACCCACCAGCAGGGCACCGGCCTCTTCGATCTTGGAGAGCCCTCCTCGTATTATTTCACGAAATATGCCGGCATCCATGGATTTAATCGGACAGGCCAGGATGTTCATGGCCAGCAATGGTTTGCCACCCATGGCATAGACATCGCTCAGGGCATTGGCTGCGGTGATTTGACCAAAGCTATAGGGGTCGTCGACAATGGGGGTGAAAAAATCCAGAGTCTGGATAAGAGCAGTCTCTTCATTCAGACGGTAGACCCCGGCGTCGTCGCAGGTCTCGGCCCCGACAATCAGCCGTTCATTTTTGGGCAGGGTAATGCCGCAAAGTATTTGTCCCAGGTCCCCTGGGCCAAGTTTTGCCGCTCAGCCCGAGGCCTTGACTGTGGAGGTCAATTTAACCATTGATCATTCGTTGTAAAAGAAGAGTTGTTTTTTATCTGTTAGCTGCTTATCTTTACGATAGTTGTTAGGAATGAAGGAAATAAGAAAGAAAAAACAGATGAACAGTGCTTTATTGTTGAATTTCTGTAAAACTTATTATAAGTCTTTTTTATCAGATTTTGAGAAAAGGCACAAAGATAATCGTATTCTTTGTGCCTTTCCCTTTTTTAAAGATCAGTGGCACGGCCGTCTTGGCTTGTCCTTATGGTGAATGAGACCCCAGTCTTGCAAATGAAGGAATATTCGATGGATATGACCAGTGTACACCCTCCAGAAGACGGGCGCCCCAAGCATGAATGTGGCGTTTGTGGGATCTTCGGCCATGAGGATGCTGCCAAGCTCACCTATTTCGGCCTTTATGCCTTACAGCATAGAGGGCAGGAGAGTGCCGGTATCGTGGCCTCGGACGGAGAAAAGGTTTCAATTCACAAAGCTATGGGTTTGGTTCCTGAAATTTTTTCAGAATCCATCCTCCAGGGACTGCCAGGTACCATGGCCATGGGCCATGTGCGCTACTCCACCACCGGATCTTCTAATGTGACGAATAGTCAGCCGCTGATGGTGACTCACAAGGGTTGTACTCTGGCTGTAGCCCACAACGGCAACCTGGTTAATTCCATTGATCTGCGTCGGGATCTTGAGGATAATGGCTCTATTTTCCAGACTTCGATGGACAGTGAGGTGGTTCTCCATCTTATGGCACGTACCACCCATTTGGGCCTGAAGCGCGCACTCTGTGAATCTTTTTCCTGTCTCAAGGGGGCCTACTCTATTCTCTTGATGACTGGAGATACCTTGGTTGCCGTCCGTGATCCCGCCGGTTTTCGGCCTCTCTGTTTGGGCAAACTGAATAACGGAGGGTGGATTGTGGCTTCGGAGACCTGTGCCCTGGATTTGATCGAGGCAGAGTATATCCGAGATATTGAGCCTGGGGAAATCCTCATTATTAATAAAGACGAGATGGTTTCCGTTTATCCCTGGTCCAAGCGGAAGACCAGTTTCTGTATCTTTGAGCAGGTCTATTTTGCACGTCCCGACTCTGATATCTTTGGCATTAATGTCTATCAGGCCCGCAAGCGTATGGGCGAGATGTTGGCTCGGGAATGTCCGGTGGAAGGGGATTTTGTCATGCCCTTCCCAGATTCCGGCAATTATGCGGCCATCGGTTTTTCCCAGGAATCCGGCATCCCTCTGGAAATGGGGGTGATTCGGAACCATTACGTGGGGCGTACCTTTATCCAGCCCACCCAGTCCATGCGCGATTTTAATGTTCGGGTCAAGCTCAATCCCGTCCGTTCTTTTCTTAAGGGAAAGCGGGTGATCATTGTTGAGGATTCTATTATTCGTGGCACTACAGGGCGGAGCAGAGTCAAGGCCCTGCGTGAGGCCGGTGCGACGGAGGTCCATATGATGGTGAGTTGCCCGCCCACCCGTCATGCCTGTTATTACGGGATCGATTTTCCCTCTTGCGACCAACTCATTGCAGCGCAGCACTCAATAGAAGAGACGGCCGCCTACCTCGGTCTGGATTCTCTGCACTATCTCAGCCTGGAAGGCTTAGTCAAGGCAACGGGCCTGACAGCAGATGATTACTGTCTGGCCTGTTTTAATGGTATCTATCCTGTGGAGCCGGACAGAAATTTTCGCAAAGATGCCATGGAGTGATCGGGAAAGCAGGTGGGAAAGTCTATCATTATTGATACATATGAGTGCAATGGCTGCGGTTCCTGTGTGGAAATATGTCCTGAGGTCTTTTGCATGGATGAGACCACTGAGAAGGCAATGTTAGTGGATCCTGATGCAGAAGTGACTGCCAAGGTGGAAAAAGCCATAGCCTACTGCCCGCAGAAGTGTATTGCTATTAATTGATGGCTATTGGCTAAGGGTTCAGCTGGAGGTTGCAGCTCTTGCAATGTGTTCTCTGCAACCTTTATTTCTCCAAAAGTTCAGGACTCGTTTATGAATTTTCACCAAGTCTTGTCCTTCTCTTCCTGGGCAGTCAGGGCACTGCCAGCTCACTGCCCCAGAATTCCATGTCTTCGTCTTTAGTAATTATTCAGTCGCATTCTATCTTCGTCCATTGAGGTTTTCTCGAAGCGCATGAGTGTCTGCTCCGGAGTCCTGACTGAACGAAGATATAGCACTGCTAAACGGGTAGAGAGCGATTGCGTGCCAAGTATTGGGCACTACCTGAAGAGTTACAGGTTGTATAGCCTGAAAAATACCATTCTTGTGATGCTAACCTGTTAACTTGCTTGTGCCCTTCAAGGGTTATTAATGACCCAGCCAATGCCCTTGGCCTTGGCGCGATACATGGCTTTGTCAGCTCTGTCGATCAGCTGGGCCATATCTTCGCTAAGGGGCAGGGCATTGTCGCGTGCGCAGGGAGCCATGCCGATGGAGATGTCGGTGTCGCCAAATCCCATTTTTCGAAAACGTTGCAGGATGCGTTCGATGACTTTTATAGCCTGGGATATGCTGGTCTGGGGGAGAATGACGGCAAACTCGTCTCCGCCGTATCGGAAACAGGTGTCGACATTATTGCGGGTACAGAGATGAAGGATATCTCCCACTGCAGCCAGCACCTTGTCACCAGCCTGGTGGCCGAAGGTGTCATTGTAATTCTTGAATCGATCCACATCCAGTATGGCCAGATAGAGCGGGTAATGCTGTCGTGCTGCTCGCTCTACCTCACGTGGAAATCTTTTGTCGAAGGCGCGACGATTGAGAAGGCCTGTCAATTCATCGCAGAGGGATTGTTTCTCAAGCTCACGGAGCATCTGCTGTTCACGCAGGGCCCTGGTTAATTTTGCTTCGAGTTCAGCATGTTCTATGGGCTTTTTAATAAAATCGATGGCTCCGGCTCGGATCACTTCTGCGTAACTTGCCCTGCTACTGTATCCGGTGGCTATAATGACACCGGTTGTCGGGTACTCTTCTCGGACATGGTGCAAAAGTTCGAGGCCGTCCATCCGTGGCATGACGACATCGGTGATGATGAGATCACAGATCTGTGAGTTGAGCAGTTCTAAGGCGTTAATGCCGTCTTTTGCAGAAAGAGTTCTGTAGCCTAGTGAGGAAATGAGGAGGGTGAGTGATGTCAGAATAGTGGGATCGTCATCCACTACCATGACGACAAAATTTTGTTTATCGATCTCTTGATTCATGTTTTCTTGGTATGCTGACCTATTGAATGAAGTGGTCAAGAAACTGCTTCATACCCAGTGTATCGTTTCGTGAGCAGAAAGTCTATAGCCTGAACTTTTTTTCATCAAAATTCCTTGTGATAAAGTATTGTTAAATCTATTTCGTTTCAGCTTTTCTGATTGATGGTGCTGCAAAGCATACATTGGCAATGCGGCTCAGGGATGTTGTTTCGCAGTATTGACGATTTTCCTTTCTCAATGGCCTTGAAGAGAGTCCCATGCTTTTGCGAGAGGGTGGATTCGTGCCATATTCTCTGATTCATAAAAAAAATCGTGCATTGCAATCTGAGAATGAACAGTATAGGCTAAAAAACAGGTGTCGAGTAATCAAATATGATTCTTGGGCCGTTGCAGTTTATTTTTTTTATGCCTTTGAAAGAAAAGCAAAATGTAGGCTGGGATGGAGAGTGGATGACAACATCTTGTTTCTACTTGAAAAATAATTGTTTTTTCTGTTTAGCCGAATGCGGAAAATAATAGCGTGGTTTTCACTGAAAAGATGGATCATTCTCACCTGACACAGGTTTTTGAGTCCGGGGACAGTGATGATCCCCTTGATGAAATTCTTACCTTGCTCTCTTTTGTGGCGCCAAATTATCCTCAGGGAGAGCTTTGTCAGCTGCATCAGGAAATCGCAGATTTTTTTGCCGGAGATCATTCGGAATATCGTCCGAGTAACACCAAATATCATAACCTTGGCCATACCTATAGTGTTGTTTTGGCAGCCACCAGGCTCTTTCACGGACTTTTCTGTGAAGGGCGGTATGTTTCCGGAGAAACATTGAAGAAAGCACTCTATGGTGCCTATTTTCATGACTGCGGACTCCTGCTGAAGCAATCTGAAAATGCAGCCAGTGGGGCGGCATATACCAAGGAGCATGAGGCACGTTCCATCCTCTTTATGGAAAGCTATCTCCAAGAGAGAGCATTTCCCTCTTCTTTTATTGCAGACTGTTCTTTAATTATTCAATGTACGAATCTCAAAGTTGATCCTGATTCTCTGGTCTTTTCTTCGGAAGAGATTAAGTTAGCTGGTTTTGTGGTGGGTTCTGCTGACATCCTGGCCCAGATGGCCGACAGGTATTACCTGGAACGTCTCCCGCTTCTCTTTCAGGAGCACAAGGAAGGGGGCATTACTGTCTATAATTCTGCAGTGGAACTCATGCAGCAGACAACTTTTTTCTATCATGATGTCGTTATTGATCGTTTGCAGCGGATATTTTTTAATATTGTTAACGCAATGCGCACCCATTTTCGTGAACGCTGGAACCTGGATAGGAATTTATATATGGAAAATATAAACAATAATATTAAATATATAAAGACTATAGCCCAGTCCTGCGAGGATGGGACCACCTGTCTCCAGAAGTTTTTGCGGCGCAAACCTCCCTATTGAGTTTTGCGATTGTGCTTGTGGTGGGGTGGAGGTCAGGAGACCAGGACTGGGACCTGCCTTCTCCCAGCGGTTACAGACGATATTGCTCTTCTGGGGAAAACAATCAGTTTTTCTGCTCTATTCTGTAACGCTCTTCAGGGAGAAGGACTGGTCATTGGTGATGGGTTAGTTCTGGCGTGGGTCTTTTCCGGTTTCAAACATTTCAAAAAGATCATAAAAAAGTCTGGCCACTGCACTGAAATGGGTGGCTGATCCCGAACTTGCATAGGCCTTGGTCAGTTCCATGGCCCGGGCAAAACTTTCCTGGCTCTCTGATTCCTCAGGTGCCCTCAGCACGTGGACGAGACGTTCTCCTATTTCATTTTTCATGGAATGCTCCTTGGTACGAGTTGATAGTGACCTGTGAAGGTTGTGGTCATTAAGAAATAGCTTTTTTCCCTGATTCTTGGTTGCTCTTGGAATGTCTTCAGCGGAATAGTGACGAGATGTACCCCGATGGTGCGTGTAACCGGAGTTTGGCTGCTTCCTGCTTGGCACCAGTGCTTCAGTCTTTCGCTCCTCTCATTGAGAAAAAACGCTCCTCTTTCCGGACGGACATGGGGGGCCATCAGCCTTTTTTCATAAGGAACTTCCTGGAGATCAACTCAAGGGATGAGATTTTCCACTTCGGTCAGCATATCTTCTATGACCAGAAAACCACCTTGCCAAAAAGCGGGGTCGTTGAGGTCAATATTGAAAGGGGCCAACAGTTCATAGGGGGATAGGCTGCCACCTTCGGCAAGGAGGTGGAGATATTTGGGGATGAACGCCGCCCCTTCCTCTTGATAGACACGGTAGAGAGAGAGAACCAGCAATTCTCCGAAGGCATAGGAATACACATAGCCGGGGCTATGCAGAAAGTGGGGAATATACGACCACCAAAGACGATAATGGTCTCCCAGGGCAACCGCATCCCCGAACATTGTTTGCTGGCTCTCCATCCAGAGCCTGGAGAGGTCATCGGTGGAGAGTTCTCCCTGGTCGCGGCGGCCATTATGGATCAGCTTTTCAAAGTGGTTCATGGAAATCTGGCGAAAGACAGTGGCAAAGATCGATTCCAGTTTCTGGCAGATAAAGGCCCGGCGCTGGGCCGGATCTTCAAGCTGTGTCAACTGGCGATGAAAGATGAGGAGTTCGGCAAAGACTGAGGCGGTTTCGGCCAGGACCAGAGGTGTGTCGCTATTGAAATAGCCTTTTTCTTTTGCCAGATATTGATGGATTCCGTGTCCCAGTTCATGGGCTACAGTGGAGACATCACGGAGGGTGCCGGTATAGTTGACCAGGATATAGGGATGGAGGTCGGGTACTGCCGGATGGGCAAAGGCCCCACCGCGCTTGCCCTCAAGAAGTGGGGCATGGATCCATTGGCGCTCGAAAAAGAGGGCGGCGATGTCCGCCATCTCCGGAGAAAAGGCACGAAAACCCTCCAAGACCACTTCTTGGCATTGCCTCCAGGGAATCAGCTGATTTGGCAGGGCGTCCAGTGGCGCATAGCGGTCATAGTCATGGAGCGTATCAAGACCCAGCAGTTCTTTTTTCAAACTATAATAGCGCTGGACGATATCATAACGCGCAATGGTACTGTTTACCAGGGCGTCAACGGTCTGATCTGCAAGTTCGTTGGAGAGATTTCTGGCACTGATCCAGGAGGGGTAGTGGCGCAGCCGATCATCGAGCATCTTCTCACATAAAATGGTGTTGAAGATGTGGGTGAGGATATGGAGTTGACTTTGGAGGCCCTCGGTGAGCTCGATGGCTGCAGCCTGGCGTACCTGCCGGTTGCTGGCATACAGATCAGAAAGAACCTCTTCCTCACTCCTTTTGTTGTCGCCAAACTCGAGATGGCCCATCAGTTTTTCAAAAAGGGTGAGCCAGCTGTCTCGCCCCACTGGAGAGAGCTCTACCAGCAGAGTCTCCTCTGTCTGCGAAAGGAGATGGGTTGCGTAACGACGGAGATTGGTGAGATAATGATGGTAAGGGGCCGTGTCTTCGGCTTCAAGGAAGCGGGCGGCGGATTCCTGATCCATTTTTGCCCATTCCAGGTCAAAAAAGACCAACTCTCGATTGACACGGCTTGCCGCCTCTTTACTCTTTTGGAGAAAGGCTCCGGCCGCACTGTTTTTTACCTGGGTGACAAAGTTGAGAAAGGCATAGGTGTCAATGCGGCCAAGGTTCAGCTGGATGCGTTCCAGACGGCGAACGGTGCGGGCAAAGACAGCAGGGTCCAGTTCTGCCAGTTTTCCAGCACAGCCTTCTTTCAGGAGTTCCGCTTCTTGCAGACAGAGATCCAGATCGTCCTGAAGCAGTTCATCCTCCAACGATTCATAGAGGTCTTTGAGGTTCCACACCACATCAGTGGTGCCGAGTTCGATATTAGTAGAGGCTGATGACATGGGAACATCCTATGCGAAATGAAGGGATTGAGTGCGTCCAGTCCAGTTGATTTTGTTACTTGGAAGCTGCTGCCTGATAATTGGCAACCAACCGTCCTGTAACTGGTTAGCAGTGTTTTTTGTTCGTTCGGTCGGGACTTCGAAGCCTATGCATGCGCTGCGAGAAGGTCTCAATGGACGAAGGTGACGTGCTGCTGAATAGTTACTTGATTTTTATAGCAGGTCTTCAGTTATTTTCAAGGGTGGAGAAGGGGGGCCGTGGCTGAATCTTTATTATTGCTCTATGAATTCAACAACGGTAAAAGAAGAAAAGAGCCAGTCTCCATCTCTTTTTTCTACCAGTATCTTCATCTCATAGGCGTCAGTAAAGCGACTGTCTTTTGTTTTTCCTGCCAGGCGGAGGGTGGTCATGATCTCGGCCCTGTTGTCAGCAGGGAAGTCTATAACAGTATCATGGAAGTTGAAGCGTGTATTGGTCAGTGCTTTTTTCAGGATGAGAATATGGTCACTGAACTCTTTGGTGTTGAATGCTCTATCGATATTCAAGGATGTAATCTGGACCCAGCATGGATTGCTGCAAAGTCTTGCTGAGAGAGCCGCCTTCTTCAGCGTCTCAAGGGGTGGTTCTTTCTTTATCGATGAACAGTAGTCGGCAAATGCAGCCATATTATTCCGGATCTTTTTCTCGTCACTTGGCAGGAAAAAGAGAGTTCCACCAGCCACCAGGAGGATTGTCAGGAGAATCAGGAGTTTTTGCGTGTTCATAAGATGACTCCCCCCACGATACGCTCTTTTTTTACCTGACCAAAACGATGACGAGACATGGCGGTTCCTCGATTGTCACCCACTACATAGACATGTTCAGGCGCTATCATTCTTGGGGGGAGGTTCCAGTTGGATTGATGATGGACATAGGGCTCTTCAATCTCATGTCCATCCACATACAGCGTTCCTTGCCGGAATTCAACTGTCTCGCCTGGGAGACCAACAATACGTTTGAGCAGCATGACACTTCGTCCTGTGAAACGAACGGTTACCACGTCAAAGCGCTGTACTGGTGCAAAGAGGTACTGTGGGCGCCAGCAGAAGGCAAAGGAACCATCGCGGTAGGTGGGCTCCATGCTCTGTCCCTGGATGCGCAAGGGAATAAGGATATAGCCGAAGATCAGATAGCAGAAACATACCAATATGACGAGGCGGAGGAGATATCTTCTGTTCAAAGAGGGGAAGAGAAATCTGCGTAGCATCGTGGTAGACATAGTTCCTGGACAAGGGTCGGATTTCGGGTTGATACTGATGGGCCCATTAAAGACAGTCTATGTGACGGGTGATGAGAAGTCAAAGAAGGAGCCTCTTTTTATCTATTGTTTTCTTCTGTTGGCACGAATCTCCGATCTAACGTCTATGCCATTGGGGAAAAGGTATATCTGTGCTTTTTTCTTCAACAGGTGTGTTCGTGAAGAATAATTCAATTTCTTGTCGGTGGATAAGAAACTATTTCGTTTTGTTATGAGAATACGTACCTTGCTCATTGTTGGCTTGATTGGCCTCGCCTTTATTCCGCTGCTGGTGTCCTTGTCCCTGAATTTCCCCAGGGTACTGACCCAGTTCAGAATTGCTGAAGAAAACAGACAGCTCCTCTTGATCCAGGGGAATACGCGGGAAATCGGCATGGAAATGAAGTGGTATCAGGATAGTCTGAGGATTCTCAGCTTCAGTCCCGGGGCTGTTGAACTGGTCAGCAACACGGCCAGGTTCTTTCCCCGGCGGATCGTAGAACGGCGTGTCGGGGAAATGATGGTTAACTGGTATCAGGAAAATCCAGAAGTCCTGTCCATCCGACTTTTTGATCGCCAGGGACAGGAATGTTATGCTCTACGTCGCGGCAGCGACGGGTTGCTGGCGGTGCCTCCGGAGAGTGACCAGAGTATCGATAGCTTATCGTCTCCCATTGCTCTTGCAGATCAGCATCCTGAAGGTGGGGTATTTTACTCCGGTTTTGAATGGATTGAAGGAGTGGGTGGAGGGATGTCCCCTGTGGTGCGGTTAGCGGTTGGGCTTCTGGACCAGGGGAAAGCGGTCGGCGAGGCCTGTCTTTATCTTGATCTCTCTTCCCTGATCAAGCGTTATGCAGGCTGTCTGATCCAATACAACCAAGAAAAACAGCAGGCTACTCCTCTCACTGCACCTGGTTCTTTCGGAGCTGATATCGAGTTGCCACCAGGGGCTGATCTTGTTGAATCGAGAATGATCACAGACAGGGCTGGACAGTCTTGGGCGCTTATTCCTCTCTTTGGCAGTGGTCATTTTCCCGAGCACGTGCTGCTTGTCCATCCGCTCAAGACCGGAAACACGATGGTCTGGGTGCAGAAATGGAGGAGAGAGATGATCATTCTCTTTTCTTTCCTTTTACTGCTTGTCTGTCTTCTTGCCATGAAACTTGCTGCTGTCATAGATGCTTCTTTCCAGGAGCTGTTCCGTGCTGTTCATAGTCTGCTTCATAAACAGCAGCCTCTGGCCCTTTCCTGGTCAGGGCCGAGGGAGGTGAAGAGTTTGAGTAGAAACCTCAATAGCCTTTCCCAACAATATATTGAAAGTCTCAGGTCCCAGGAGAAGATGATGCTTGAGACTCAAAAAATGGAAAGAGAGTTGAGACAGTCGCAGAAGATGAAGGCTCTTGGTCTTTTGGCGGGTGGAGTCGCTCATGATCTGAACAATATCCTTTCAGGAATCGTCAGTTATCCGCAATTGCTCCTTTTACAGCTCTCGGAAGACAGTGAACTGCGAACCCCGATTGTTGAGATTCAGCGTTCAGGGGAACGGGCGGCGGCCGTGGTCGCAGACCTGCTCACTGTTGCCCGAGGGGTTGCCAGCAAAAAAGAATGGTGTGATCTTAACGCGTTAACCAGGGAGTATCTTGAGTCACCTGAGTGTGTCGTCCTCCAAAAAAACTATGCAGAGGTTTTCTGGAGCCGCCAGTTTTGTCCCGAGGAACTTCCGGTCATCTGCTCTCCCGTGCATGTGAAGAAGGCCCTCATGAACCTGGTAACGAATGCTGTCGAGTCCGTCAAGGAAGGAGGACAGATAGTTGTTTCTACGAGGAGGGAACAGCGAGTCGCGGAAGAGGGGCAGGAAACGGGCCTGCTGGTCTCAGACTATGCTGTGTTACAGGTCCATGACAATGGTCCGGGGATTGAAGAGAAAGATCTTGAACATATCTTTGAACCGTTTTACAGCAAGAAGAAGATGGGCAGGAGCGGTACAGGAATTGGATTGACCGTGGTCTGGAATACTATGAGTGACCATGATGGCCAGGTCAAGGTCAGCAGCAATGAAGAGGGGAGCTGTTTTGAACTCTATTTTCCCTCGTATCAGGGAGGAGAAAGAGGGCAGCAAGTGATCAGAGCTGCAGCAGAAGATTTACAGGGGAATGGTGAAAGTATCCTGGTCATAGATGATGAACCCCAGCAGAGAGATCTGGCTACCAGGATTTTAGGTGTTTACGGCTATCGGGTAGAGAGTGTGGCTTCGGGTGAGGAAGCGGTGGAATTTTTGCGGCATCAGGCGTGTGATCTGCTCCTCCTGGATATGATCATGGACCCTGGATTAAACGGTTATGAAACCTATCGTCAAATTCTGCAAATCCGGCCGCAGCAGATGGCAATAATCGTCAGTGGCTTTTCCGAAAGCCTGAATGTAGAGGAAACAAAAAATCTGGGGGCTACGGATTTTATCAGAAAACCCTATTCTATGGAAACTCTGGCTCGGGCAGTCAAGGGGGCACTGGAGAAAAAAGTGGCCGCTTAGTCGTGGTTCTGAGGCAAGCATCCCCCAAGAGATCAATATCTTTTCGTGCTGGTAACGAAGGAGATGCTGTGCCTGTCGGCTTCGCAGTGGCTTTTGCTGAGAACTGCGGCCTGTTTGATTGTTGTTTCTCTTTATTTGTTTCTGGGGAGAGTGATCCGAATTTCGATCTCTTTGACCTCGCCTCTGTTTATCTTCAGGGAATCGACAAATCCGGTAATGGAACCTGCCAGGGCATCCTGGACAAAATCTTTCATCGGTACCCGGCTGCCATTGACTAAGAGGGTGGTGTGGTCTGTTCCGTTTCCGCCATCCTGGAGGAATCGTTTCTCGATAAAGGAGGCGATCTCTGCGGCCTCATTGAGGCGGAAGATATAGTCGCCGCTTATTTTTTCATCACTGGCCACCGCGATTACACCGCTGACCCGATCCCGCAGGAGTTCCTTACTGTTGCGGAAGACTTCAATCTTGGCCACCTGCCTTGCCTCCTTGAATCCCTCGCCGATGACGATGTCCACGTCCGGGAAATAGCGATAAGCCAGTGTGGTCAGGGAGGAGCCGTTGTTGGCGGTCATCATGACTATCTGGTCCGGGGCCACCAGTAATACGGAATCTGCGCCTGCTCGACGGTGGGTATCGGTGTCGGAACCAGGTGTGTCAAAGCCAATTCCTGTTTCCTTGGTGGATTTGATTACGGCCACCCGGTAGCCGAGCTGTTTGAGATGCTTGACCACCTGGGAGGCCAAGGTGGTTTTACCGCAGTCGTGCCAGCCGATAAAGGTGACAATGGGGAGCATACAGAAACCTCAAAAAATAAGATAATCCTCACGTGGTGAAACTATTTGAAACTATTTGAAGAAGAATATCGTATCCTGGAGGAAACAGCAAGCAGGGTTTGCAGAACCACCCCCTCCCCAGTGTTGCGGGGAGAGGGCAATTTGCTTTAGAATTTAAATCTGGAGTGAAGAATCGTTAGCTCTGCCTCGGCTTTGTAGCCGCTAATCATGCTGCGGATAGCACCCTTGATGGCAAAGAGGGACATGTAAAGATGGACAATAAATACAGCTATCATAGCGGCTCCGAGGAAATTATGGATAATTGCTGAGAGTCGCAGGGTATCTGGGCTTCCCTGAAAAGAATAAAGAAAGTAGCCGCTGACTGCCATGACCATCCCACCCAGGGTTGCCAGCCAGAACCAGCTTTTTTGTCCGGCATTGAATTTGCCGGCCGGAACTGGTTTTTTCTTCTTGCTGAGATAGCCGCCCATAATCAGCATCCACATGAAATCGTAGGGAGCATAGATCATGTCCTTGGCCCAGATGAGGAGCATAAACAGGGCGCTTACGGAAAAGATTGCGGCCGAAATAAGGTGCACGGTTCGGCCACTGCGCAGCAGGACTCCTCCCCCCACCAGCGAGCCGAAGATGATGAGGAGGCCGGTAAGCACCAGCAGGGCAAAGGAGATAGCGGCGCACCAGTGAATACAGCGGGCAAAGAGGTTGAAGTAATAGATTTGCCTTCCCTCATGGGAAAAAATCATTGGCCCGATGACCAGGTAATGGAGAAGAAATATCAGAGGGACAACGGTCACCACCAGCAGGAAAATCTGAGAAAAAATCTTGCTCTGGAGTTCGGTGAAGAGCTGTCCGTACTGCTGCCAGTCGCCGGTGAACAATCCGTTGATTTCATGAAAGGCAGCGGTTGAAGGGCTTGGGCCGAAGTTTGTTAGGAGCTGTCCTTGTGACTGGGCAATGGCCAGTGTGGCCATTGCCCAGAAAAGGATGCAGCCTGGAAGAATGAGCTTCTTCATAAGCATCCTCGTAAAGGGATTATTTTTTTTGGTAGGCCTTATCCCAGCCCCAGGCATTTGCGCCTGAACCGCGCTTGAAAACGCGTTCTCGGTACACGTCAGCCACCTCGTCAGCGTCCCCTGCCAGCAGTGCCTTCGTCGCGCACATGGCGGCACAGAGCGGCACCTTGCCCTCGGCAATCCGATTTTGGCCGTAGAGCGTTTTCTCTTTCTCGCTGAACGTCTCTTCCGGGCCTCCGGCGCAGAAGGTGCATTTGTCCATGGCGCCACGGGCACCGAATACCTGACCACTTGGAAACTGCGGCGCCCCGAACGGGCAGGCCATGAAGCAGTAGCCGCACCCGATACAGGTCTCTTTGCTGACCAGGACAATACCGTCGTCGCGCTGATAGATGGCGTCCACCGGACAGACGGCTATGCAGGGGGCGTCGGCACAGTGCATACAGGCAACCGAGATGGATTTTTCTCCCGGTTTCCCCTGGTTGATGGTGATTACTCTACGTCGATTGACACCTACCGGAATGTGATGCCCCTCTTTGCAGGCGACCACACAGCCACTACAGTCAATACAACGTTCTATGTCACATAAAAATTTCATGCGTCCCATTTAGTATTCCTCCCTGGGCTATGCCCGGCTGACCTTGCACAGGCCATCTTTGGTTGCCTGAATCTGGGTGATTATGTCATACCCGTAATTGGTACAGACATTGGCTGCATCACCCATGACGTATGGCTCATGACCTGCAGGGTAGTTGCCCGCCAGCGATTCGCCCATGAGTGTACCACCGAAATGGTACGGCATGAAAATGGTCTTGGCATCAACTCGTTCGGTGAAAAATGCCTTGACCTTGACCTTGCCACCTTCCGGCGACTCGATCCAGATCATCTCACCGTCTCGAAGTCCTAAGTTATTGCCTAAGACAGGGTTTATTTCGGCGTACATCTCCGGCTGCAACTCGGAGAGGTATTTGTTGCTTCTGGTTTCGGCTCCACCTCCCATGTGCTCGACCATGCGGCCAGTGGTCAGGACATAGGGGAAGTCCTTGACCAGATTTGAATTTTGTTCGCTTTTGTACCTGGTGAAGACGCGAAAATGGTTCGGTTTATCTTCGTAGGTAGGATATTTTTCGATGAGATCGGGCCGTGGTGAATGAAGTGGTTCACGATGGATCGGCACCTGGTCAGGGAAAGTCCAGACCACGCAGCGGGCCCGGGCATTCCCAAAGGGTGCCATGCCGCGAGCAATAGCATCTTTGATGGTCTTCTGGGATAGATCGGTCTTCCAGTTGGTGCCGGGAACCACGTCTTTGAATTCAGCATAGCCACCCTTGACTTCACTGCCGGGGTTGCAGATACCTTGGGCAGCCAGCTGATTTTCTTCGCGTCCGGACATGACATAGGTCGTATCCATGCCAAATCGGTTTCTGAAGGGCAGACCGCCCTCCGCTACTGATTTGGAGACATCGTAGAGGATAGGAGTCCCGGGATGGGTCTCAGTCCAGCAGGGCCAAGGCATACCGTAATATTCACCATCGCAGGGTCCGCCTTTGGCCTGCAGCGTTTCAATGTCAAAGGTGTGCCAGTTTTCCATGTGTTTCTTGATCCGCTCGGGGGTCTGACCGTTGTAGCCGATGGTCAGGGTTCCTTTGTTGATCTCGCGGGTGATGTCTTCCGGTACCTCTTTGATGTTTTTATAGAATTCATCGGCAAAGCCGAGACGGCCAACCAGGTCTTTCATGATGGTGTAATCATCTCTGCAGCCACCAATGGGGTCAACTATCTTGTGACGCCATTGGATCTGGCGCGAAGTTGAGGTCACTGATCCCGAGGTTTCGTACTGGCTGGAGCAAGGCAGCAGATAGACGTTATCTGTGGTGCAGGTCGCTGCCGCCATGGTTGGGAAGGGATCAATAATAACAAAGAGATCAAGCTTGTTGTAGGCCTGGACGACTCTGTTGTACTGGGAGTTGGAGTTGGAGCCGCAGCCCCACTGGATCATGGCCTTGATTGGCGTGTACTGCTCTATTTTTTCCTCCCCGAGAACCCCCTCGTACCAGCGGGAAAGGGTGAAACCTTTGGCATTCATCCATTCCTTTTCTTTGAACCTGGATGCGATATAGTCGTAATCGACGTCCCAGACTCGGCACCAGTGTTTCCAGGCGCCGTCTGACAATCCGTAATAGCCGGGCAGATTATCTGACAGGACACACATGTCAGTTGCACCCTGGACGTTGTCATGGCCGCGGAAGATGTTGGTACCGCCGCCTGACTTACCCATGTTGCCGAGGACGAGTTGGAGGATGCAGAAGGCGCGGGTGATGGAGGAACCGATAGAGTGCTGGGTTCCACCCATACACCAGGTAAGCGACGTCGGCCTGTTGGTAGCGAGAATCTTGGCCACTTTCCTGACCTGGTCCGCTGGAATTCCGGTGATATTTTCGACTTCCTCCGGTGTATACTGGGTGGCGACTTCGGCCATCTCTTGGTAACCGGCAACCCGGGTGCGGATGAACTCTTTGTCTTCCCAGCCGTTCTGGATGATTTCGTTGATCAGCCCCATGATAAAGGCGCAGTCTGAACCGGGACGTATGCGAACAAATTCAGTAGCTTTGGCAGCGAGCTTGGTAAAGCGCGGGTCAACCACAATTATAGGTGCATTGTTGACCTCCTTGGCATGCAGAATATGCTGCATGGAGATCGGATGCGCCTCAGCGGCGTTGGACCCGATAAAAATGAATGATTTTGCATGCCTCATGTCGTTCAGGCTGTTGGTCATTGCTACGTAACCCCATGTATTGGCGACACCTGCCACCGTTGAGGAGTGTCATATACGGGCCTGATGATCGACGTTGTTCGACCCCCAGAATGCGGCAAATTTCCTCTGCAGGTATGCCATTTCTGTGGAGACCTTGGCGCTGCCATTCAGGTGCAGGGCGTCGGGTCCATCCTTGTCACGGATAGCTGTTAATTTAGCGGCAACCTCACTCATGGCCTGGTCCCAGGTGATTTTCTGCCATTTGCCATTGACTCGCTTCATCGGGTTTTTCAGTCGTTTCTCGCTGGTCACCATGTCAATGGCGGAGGCTCCCTTACAGCAGTAGCCGCCACGGCTGACAGGATGATCCTGGGCCACTTCCTGTCGCACCCAGACGCCATTGCGGACTTCGGCATTGATACCACAGCCTACAGCACAGTGGGTGCAGATTGAGCGAACCATTTTTGAATCGGGGTAGGCCGCGTTAGCGACGGCTGGGGAGGCTGCTTTTGCAGTCATCCGGGTGGTCATGGCCACGCCGGTCAGGGCAGCTGTCGCTGCCGAGAGTTTAAGGAACGAACGTCTGGCTACCTTGGGATTCAAGGTTACCCGGCTGGTCTTCGTTCCTACAGAAGAAGATTTTCGAATTTTTCGTTGCGCCATTTTTGGTTCTCCTTTTTCGGTTAACGCAGTGATTCATAATATTTTTTAAAGGCCTCTGACTTCCGGTAGAGAACTTCGTCCGGACGTTTGTTTGCCATCTGTTCCTTGGCCTTTGCCTTTTTCCCCATCAGGGTCGTGCCGGCAACTATCGCCGAGCCGGCCAGTATCTGTTTGAGAAAGGATCGCCTGTTATCATCTTTTTCCTGCATACTTTTCCTCCATAGGTTTATGGAAACGCTTCAGCTACCTGTCCTACTGTCTGATTGTCCTGTTGGGTGTGTTTTTCTGTCAGTTGTCACCCATTTGCCATTGTATTTTTGAGAAGGCCTTGCTCGAGATCAAGATAGGCGCAGAGAAATGCGATACACTTTTCATAGAAATCAGCCTTTGGATTGTCTTTGATGCGTATATGTATAAGTTGAGCAGTGGGCAGCAGAAACTGCTGTAATAACTGGTCTTGTACCTCTCTTGCCTGCTCGGATCCCTGTTTCTCTTCTTCAACAAGGGTGACCAGGGTATCGAGCAGGAGAAGAAGAGAGTCTTCAGAATCCGTGATCGACTCGTTTTTGATAAGCTGATTTTGTTTAAGCAGTTCACGGCAGTTGACGAGACTTGGTCCGAAACTCTTGCCATCAAGATAATAGGCCGCGTTTAATGGCAGAAGGTGTTTACTGTAAGGGTCGGTGAAAAGTTCGTAGTGTTCTTCTCTCAATTCTTTGAGATCTTTGTTGTCAAGTATTTCGGCTAGTTGGCCGATGGCTGTGTCAAGTTGTTGGTCAATACGTTCCTTGTTCAGGGCGGCAAAAATTCCCCGCCAGCGGCTGATTCGCTCGGCATCGGGGGCTTCCTGGAAAAACGATTTGATAAGATCCAGAAAACGGAGGCGTACCAGGCAGAGCTCACGGTCTGATAGTTCGGTGGGTAGGGTCATTTCTCATGTCTCTCGAAGAGGTTAACAACACGGCATTTGTCACAGTATTTCAATAAATCATCCTGGCTGTCCCACATGTTTTTGGCCGAGAGGATGGCAAGTACTTTTTCCAATGATTTTCGGGTGCCGAATATCTTGCCGCATCCCAGACACTTGACTGGCTCAGCTTGAGCTATGGTTTTTCTCTCAAAAAATGATGCCTGGAGAGAAAGGCCTGGTTGAGCTGTAAGCGCATCCTCCGGGCAGACTGCAATGCATATTCCGCATTGCACACAAAGGGCGGGATAATGGCTGAGTGAAAAACTGTTGTTGTCGGCCGCCAAGGCTTCAACATGACAATCAGTGACACAGGCGCTGCAATGAGTACATTTTTCTTCATCGCAGAGCATTGCACCGAACCCATTGCCGGCGACACTGCTGCTTAGAGGGACTGGTCGGGCATCACCTTGGAGACGAAGAAAGTTGAGGAGATCGATGAGCTTTTCCCGGCGATTGGTGTAAGAAAAATCATGATAGAAGCTTGGCAGTGGATGGGAGTGATTGGCTTCGCCAAGAGAGGTACGCAGCTGCTCCGGTCTGATTATGCGTACCGCATCATCTCTGTGAAAAAGGGCCTGAAGAATGGTGTTGACGAATTGTCCCTGCAGTGCAGTTGTACTCTTTTCTGTGCCGATGGTGAAAATCCGTCCTGCTCCCATGGCAAAAAGGAGAAGGAAGTGCATGGCACTCAATGCGTCAGGTTGTGGATGTTCCAGGAAAAATACGTTGCTATGGCGTTGTCGTGGTGTGAGCCACCAGTAACGGTGTAAATCGGATTCGTTTCCCAGGACAACCGTTGTCCCGGCCGGGAGGGGGAAGGTCCTGAAATATTCAATAAAGCGAATATCGTCAAAACGTTTGTACTGGAGGGCGCCGGTGGGACAGACCGCCAGGCAGGCTCCACATTCAAGGCAGGCAAGGTGATCTATTTGCACGCCGTCTCGATTTTGCCGCACTGCCCCATGGCGACAGGCATCGAGGCAGGCCGTGCAGCCTGTTCCTCGTTTGCCACTATACTGGCAGAAGCGCTGATTCCAGCTTATGACCTCTTCGACCTGTGTCGAATAGATAGATTGAAAGAGGCGGGGGAGATTGTTTTCTGAATATATTTTATCGTTTTCTTGGGGGAGGTCCGCCTTGGCGCCTTTGAGGAGAAGAAGGGCTGGGGTCAAGAACTCTCTTCTTTCAATAGCATGTAGGTCAATCGCTTGCTGAGGGCAGGAGGCCACGCATTCCTTGCATAAAGTACAGCGAGAAAAATCAAGAAAAAGCTGCTCGGATAAACAGTGTTCGGGACATACCGGACCACACTCACCGCAGTAGGTACAGCGGTTCAGGTCAATAGCTCGTTTGACCATGAAATGGAGTTGAAGGCCATCCTCTGTGTCGTTGATTTCCAATTCTTCGGCAGTGTCCAGTTCCGCGTCATAGTCCTGAACAAGGAGAGGATCGATCTGGAGGATTCCGCCGTAGGTATCAATAAATGTGTGTAAGGATTTTGCATCTCCTCCCAGGACTGTGACCCGGGGATCAGGTTCCAGGGTATAAGAACGGAAGGTCTGGCTGTTGCTGCGGGTCCATTCAGCTTTGGCGAGGGCTGCCATGTTCGTGTCACTGCAGTCAGTCCGGTCTCCGTTGAGTTGTAAGGTCGGGGAAAGGGGAAACAGGGTGTCTGGATGGACTGAGGGGAAGCCTCCAGCGAGAAGGATAGTGTTTTCTGACCCTTGTCGATAGCTGAAGGCTGTACCCGGCTGGACAGCAATGGAGACCGAAGAAAAGGTCGGATCTGCACCCTTACCGGAGCACAGAAGATGTCCTGAATAATTTTTCATAACCATTTTTCTCTCAATGATAGTCTCACGAAATGAGAGAACAGGCTTTGTCTGGCTGGCATCATTTCGAGAAACGAGCGCAAAAGGTTTCGTTTCAATGGTGAAACAGGTTCATTCCTAACAATAGTTAAGAAGATGAATTAATGTTATGCTAAAGCATGGCAGAAAGAAATAGGGAGGGGACCTTTTTTTTTGTAGGGTAAAAACAACTCTCCTTGTAGGTTGGGCCGGTTTATGAGGGGGGATGTCTTAGGTGAAAACATTCATTAGCCGTCCACAGGACTGCCCGCCGAGTCAGTTCTGTCGCATTTTTCAAGCCGAGTTTCTGCTTGATACGGTCCCGATAGGTGCCAATTGTCTTGACGCCGAGTGTCATCTGCTTGGCTATCTCTCTGGTTGAGAGGCCAGCGCCGATGAGACGGAATACTTGGAGTTCTCTGTCCGTTAAAATATCTACCGTTGATGCGCCCTTGCAGTTGGGATTGACCTGTAGTTTGTCAAGGAGAAGGGCAACCATGTTGCTACTGGCGTGGATTCTGCCCTGGCGAATATTGCGAAGAGCTGAAATGACCGATTCGGATGCCTCTTTTTTCATCACATAGCCCCGAGCTCCTGCACGGATAGCCCGCTCAGCCCAGACGGATTCATCATGCATGGATAATACCAGCACTGGAATGTTTTTGCTGGAACTGCTTATCTCTTTTACCAGCTCCAACCCGTTGTCTTCGGCCAGGGAAATGTCAATGATGGCCATATCGGGCGCATGGGCGGCAAGTGCCTTGCGGGCTTCAAAGATGTCTGCAGCCACTGCACAGACCGTGAAGTCTTCCGCCTGGTTGATCAGTTCTTTCATGCCCATGCGGAAAATGGGGTGGTCATCAACAATAAGAATCTTGGATTTCATGAAAAAATCTCTCCAGAAAGAACCACAACGGTACCGTTGTTTTTCCCAGGGCGGATGTCAAGGGTGGCACCGATAGCCTTTGCCCGGTACTGCATGGTATGCAGTCCCAGACCTTTATTTCTGCCTTGCGCTGATATGCCCCGACCGTCATCGATGATGGTTGCAGACAGAAGATTGTCATGGTGGACGATTATAATCTGTATCGTCTCCGGCCGGCCATGCCTGGCGGCATTAAAAAGGGCCTCTCGGATAATATAGTATACATGTGGAGTAATGGTGCTGGCAAGGGGTTGGGCTTGGCGGTCGAAAGAGAGGCTGCAGTGCACTGGATAAAGTTGCTCTATTTCGGCAATCAACTCTTCCAGGGCTGCCTCCAGCCCGTGTTCTATGACATGGACAGGATATAAGCCCCGTGAGAGCCAGCGCGTTTTTTCAATGGCTTCCCGGATCAGGTTGCGGATGGTGGCCAGCTCACCAGCCTCTGTGGGCGAATGTTTTTCCAGTTTTTGCTGCAGGACTTTGCTCAAAATCTCTACCCCACTGAGGTGGGAGCCAAGATCATCGTGGAGATCTCGACCGATTTTGCTCCGTTCTTCTTCACTTATGGCAATGATCTGTCTCTCCAGGTTGGCCATTTCCTTTTCAGAACATGTTTTGAGCACATGGAGCCACATGCCTTCCAGAAGCATGGTCATCTGGCGCACATCTGAATTGTTGTAATCTTTATTGCTGTTGCACACTCCAGCCACCAGGACGACTTTATTATTGTTGCTGATCGGGAGATCTACTCGGCGTTGTATCGCCTGGGTGTATGGGTAGGAGGCTGCAGGGCTGGTTTGGCTACAGCTGTTCGTGATGCGTACCTTCTGCTCCTCTATGCAACTGCCGATTATTCCACACTCTGCAAGTATTTTCGGGGGAATGGTGCCGTCTTGAGGGGGGAGGCCAACCTGGCCGAGCCCTATGGTCACTTGCGAACATAAGGCGGTGTGCGTCTGGGCCTCATTGACGAGAGCGATGTAGCCTCTTGTGCTGTCGGTAATCTGGATAATGCGGTGGAGGACAAAGTCATATTTGTCGTTGATATCGAATTCTTCCATTGCTCCGAGTTGGAGCAGGGTGTCAAGACGCAGTTCATCACGGTGCAGGATATGTTCTTTTTGAATGCGGTCGTCGACCATGGTGTTGGCCAGTTTGCCCAGATCTTCAAATTCGGAAAAGGCCAGGTTCGTATTCTCTATTTTTATCTGGGTATGGGCAGCTTTTCTGAAAAAATCAGTAAAGAGACTGATTCCGTGTTTGATCTTGATTGAGTGGTAGTAAGCCATGCTGAGCAGTATGAGAACCGCAATGGCAAAGAGACCGATAAAGATGAATACATTTTTAAAGGAAATGGCCGTATAGGTCATGGTTTCATCATGGATGGCTTTTGCCATGGCATCCATGGATATGTCGGCGGCCAGAATCCAGTTCCAGTCGGGATAGACCTTGATAAAGCTGAGCCGCTGCTGACCCTCTCCGGGATACATCTTTGCGCTGCGATAGAGGACATAGCCCCCGGAACTATTCTGTAAGCCCGTACTCAGGAGTGTTTGTCCATGGGTCTTTCCCTCCAGATCGCTCAGTTCAGTAATCGATCTGCCGATAAGATTTTTATTTTGATGGCTGATGATCGTTCCGTCAAAACGAAAACAGAGGATATGTCCGTCTCTGCCAAACTGCATATCTTGCATGGCGACAAGTATCTCTTCCTGCAGGTTTTTTTCCATGGCTGTGCTGGATATGCCAGCCCCGATATACCAGTCAAATGGTTCGAAATATTTAACAAAGGTGATATCTGGAAAGCATCTGCTCGAGGAACTCTCTTTTGTGTGTCTGTGGCGGAATATACCGGCCCCTTTTTCCTTGAGCATGGTAACAAGATTCAGGGCCACCGGTTTGCCATTTTGGTCATGGAGCTGGCACAGGCTTTGTCCCTCCAGAAGGGGGTCATTGGCAAAGAGATCAATGATGTCCTCCTCAATTCTCCCTGCAAAATAGTAACCCATGCCACTATTCCAGCGAATGGGACGCAGTATCTCGGCGACCATGGAACGCAACTGCATCCCGTTCTCTTCTTTTCTGTACATCCGGTAGATGTGGGAGGCGATGGTGTAGGCGGTTTGGACTTTCATCCGTAGTTCATTTTCGATATGGAGGTCGGCCTGAGAACGTCGCTGCTCGATTAATTCCAAGACATTATTGACCTCTTCTTTTACCCGGGTCTGGTACAGTTCCTTGTAGTTCTGTTGTATGTTGGCGATGCTTTCCTGGTAGGTCTGATATTCGTTGATTGTCCAGAATATGCCGGTAAAGACCGCAAGTGCCAGGATGACCATCAGGGAGGCACGGAAGGGTGCGGATGAGAGAGAGGGGCGGCGTGTGTCAGCCATTAGACCTCCCGAAAGCCTGCTGTGTGAAGTGACCCTGCATCGATTATCCGAGAGTACGATTCAATGGTTCTGACAGGTGTCGTTGGCATCTGAAGAAAGCTATCATTGTTTCAGTTGTTTGTTTGACGTGTGGCATATCGCTTTATTCGTCCGTTACTTTCTGGATGAAGGGGTAAATGGTGGTCAGATAAATGGAATCCATGCCCTGGTGATCGTTTTTGCCAAACTGAAACAGGACACCGCCCAGATCGAAACGGCCTTTCTGCTGCATGGTCTCAATGAATTTATCCCGTGTCAGCTCACCTGGCACCGCATCTGCGATGGCAGCAAAAAGTTTGCCGGCAATGTAACCCTCCAGGCTGATAAAACTGATGGGAAAGTCGCGTTGGTACCTGTGCATTGCCTCCCTGTATTCTCGAACAAGTGGAATACGATTATCCCAGGGAAAAGGAACAACCTGAGAGACGATAACATTTTCACCGTAGGTATCTAAGGCATTTTTGAGGCTTTCGGTTCCGACAAAGGAGATATTGCCAAAGATTTTGGTTCTCTTTTTTTTTGCCTTACTCAGTTTAATGAATTCGCTACAGGCGGCATAGGTACCAACCAGAATAACCGCTTCAGGATCTGTCTGATAAATTTCCTGAAGACCCCCCATGACGGTAACAGTGTTTCGTTCATAACTTCCCTGAGAGACGAGTTGCATATTTCTTTTTTGGAGGGCGAGTTCGATGCCTTTCAGGCCGGAAAAGCCATAACTGTCGTTCTGGTAAAAGCAGGCAATGCGTTGCATCCCTTGCTTGTCGATAAGATAGGACGCAAGTGCCTCCATTTCCTGATAATAACTGGCGCGAATATTGATTATAAAGGGATGGAACGGAGTCCTGAGTAGTTCTGCTCCGGAAAGAGGGGCGAAAAAGGGAATTTTGTATTTTTCAATGATGGGGATAACAGCCTTGGCAGTGGGGGTGCCAACCTCACCGATGAGGAGGAAGACCTGATCGTCTTGGATCAATTCCAGGGTGTTCCTGATTGCCCTGTCTGGCTCGTAACCGTCATCCATACTGCGCAGGAGGACAGTTCGGCCTTTGACGCCGCCTTGGTCGTTTATTTCGGCAAGGGCTGTTCGCAGACCGGCCTGCATTTCGAGGCCGAGATTTTTTGCAGGTCCGCTCAAGGCGCAGGACTGGCCAAGGAGCAAAACAGTGCTCCGATTTGTATCTCCTCCATGTGAACTGTTGGTAAAAAAGAAGAGAAGTGAGAGGATAATACTGAGGCGGAAGAGAGGATGGGGAAAAGAAACTCTGCAGGTTCTTTTGTATTTTATACTTTTGACGTGTACCATTTCCGTAGTCATGCCATTATCGGGAGAATCGTATTTTTTGTGAAAAGAAGTGAACAGTATGTTCTTTTCATAAGGCTATCCTCTACAGGGAATGTATCGCAACGTGGTATGATATCCAAGGGAAAGTTTTGACAACTCAGTCATGTTGGCAAAAAACAAAAGTGAAGCGGTCGATATGCCACTCTCTAGGCGCTTATCGACGCTAGAGGATTGAGGGAGGAGATGTATGATTTCTTTGAACCAGGCCCACCACCATATCAGGGCGCTCCATCCGCTGCAGCCGATTGCTGTGCCGCTTGACAGGGCCCTGGGCCTGATTTGTGCTCTGGAGGTGCATGCAGATACCGACTGTCCAACGGTTGATTCCTCGCTGAAGGACGGCTTTGCCGTACTCGCTACGGATATTACAGATGCCTCGCCGAAGCATCCAGTGACGCTGGCCGTTACCGGTACCTTGACTGCTGGAGGGGATGCTGATAGACTCCGTGTCAGACAGGGAACTGCGGTACGTATCATGACCGGTGCCCCTATCCCTGCTGGCGCAACATCCGTGTTGGCCTCTGAATTCGCCGCGGTCGAGGGGGCTATGGTGACCATCAGGGCTGATGCGCGGCGGGGGCGGAATATCCTCTGCAGGGGAAGTGATATAGTCCAGGGGCAGGTGGTGCTGGAGAGGGGCGATCTTCTTGGCCCAGGTCATCTTGGTCTGCTGGCCGCAGCCGGGTTAAATGAAGTTATCTGTTACCCATTACCACGGGTTGCCATTGCTGCAACGGGCAGCGAATTGGTGTGGCCCGGTGAACCTGTTACTCCCGGGAAGGTGGCAGCCAGTAATATGGTGACAGCAGCGGCTGAGTTGCAGGCCATGGGTATTACCGCTTCCACTCTTCTCCTGCGTGACAACCTCGATCAGTTGCAGGAGCAGTTTGGACGCCTCGCCTCCCAGGTGGATGTGTTGATCACCTGTGGTGGGGTCCTTGATGGGGATAAAGACCTTACCCTGCAGGCCATGGAAGAGATCGGTATGGAAAAGATCTTCCATCGTGTTCGGATAGGACCTGGCAAAGGCGCCTGTATGGGACGGGTTGGCAAGACAATAGTGTTTAACTTGCCAGGTGGACCGCCATCCAACCATGTGGCTCTGCTTCTCCTGGCCCTGCCCGGAGTGCGGCGCCTGATGGGGTTTACGAATCCTCTGCCTCCAAAGAGAAAGGTTGTTGTGACAGAAGAACTGGCTGGCCAGGAGGACTGGACTCAGTTGGTGTATGGCAGAACGAAATATGAAAATGGATCTTTTCTGGCAAGTCCCCTGCGTACTCTGGGGCGGCTTGAGGCTTTGGCTGTTGCGGATGCCCTGATTGAGCTCCCTGAGGGTTGCACTGTGGTTGGAGAAGGTGCTGTGGCAGAGGCTTGGCTTTTCCGGGAACATGGCAGGGCAACTGCTGAAGCTGAAAAGGATCTTCAGTGATCGTTGCAGACTGACGTTAAGAAGAGTAAACCCGACACCTGAGACATAATTTGGGAGTATATGAATAATCAGATTACATTGGTGCAAAAGACAGTAGTTGTCAGTGCCAGCGGTCGTGAAGAACGGCAGGAGACGCTGGCCATCGAAGTACCCTATAAGGTTGCCCTCAATGACGAGGATATCGGAGCCTCCATGGTTCTTGCAACCGGGCTGGAGGAGTTCGGAGCCGGATTTCTTTTTGGCCAGGGCTATGTGACCAGGCCAGGCCAGGTACGAGAAGTACTGGTCTGTCCAGAGGGACGTATATCCGTATATGCCGATGTGGAAGAAGGACTTGCGCCAAAGGAGGTGATTATTACCTCTGGTTGTGGCGGCACCGGGAAGATATCAAGGGAGATGCTGGAAGGGGCCTTCGATCCGCTTCAGGAGTGTACTATCAACCTCGATGAGGTGAAACGTTTCATCCGGGAAGTGTTGCAGAAATCACCACTCGGGGCGGCGACCCACTGCGTTCATGGCTGCGGTCTCTGGGCGGATGGCAAGTTACAGGGCTTCTATGAGGATGTCGGTCGTCATAATGCAGTGGACAAGGTTATTGGTGCCATTCTCCTTGGTAAAATCCCGGCAAGTGGCGCGATCTACACCACCGGGCGTCTTACATCGGATATGGTCCTTAAATGCGCCCGAATCGGTATCCCCATTGTCATGTCTCGTACGGCTCCATCTTCTCTTGGTCTGGCCATAGCCCGTCGTGCCGGTGTTACGCTGGTGGCCTATGCCCGCCCGGATCGACTCAATGTCTTCAATGCCCCGGAGCGGATTATCGGCTAGCTATGCACCCTCCAAGTCATTGCGCCCTGCCATCCATCTGACCTGGTGGCGATTCTTTTCTTGAGTTGGGAGGAGTGGTGAATGGCCAGGTGGCCAGGCTGCCAGGTTCCTTCAAGCCATTGTCACAACTCCTTTCGCATGTCTGCTCCCTTGATCTGTACTGGGAATATTTGAGAAAAGAGCTCTTTTTTCCTGAAAGGTATTTTTAAAATTGGCTATTTCGATTATGCTAAACTACGCGTAGAATTCAAGGAATGTAAAAAAACTCCCCTTTACCACTGAACTTCAGCTCCTCGTTGCTTTCAGAATGTAATCCTCAGAATATCAATTCGCTGCCTGTTGTTGAATTCATCGAGTGCCTCGATTGAGAAAAAACGTTCTTATTTCTGGACAGACGCTGGTGAGCGCTTGAAAAGTCATGAGAAAGATATCTCTTCTCGGCATAGCACACTTCCCATGAAAAGCGCCCCTGTCCGCTTGTGCCGGGCAGGGGCGCTTTCTGCTTAGGGAAGGTGCTGTTTCCTCTTTCTCTCGCTTACAGCAGACATCGAGTAACTAGATTTTTCGGAGGGGGACATGATGGTAAAAAAGTGTGCCTATTCAGGTAATGCCCAATAATTGGCAAACAACTGTTCTGTAAAAGGTGTTGAAAAGTAGACAACCTAAGCCACTTTTCAATATCCCCTGATCTTTTTTTTGGCGTTTTTTCTGCTTTTCGTTATTGTCAATAGTTGCCCAAGTTTATCTGATGCGTTTTTCTTAGCTTTTAAATCCCTCT
>JAHIUA010000056.1 GCA_018817385.1 Pseudomonadota bacterium | reverse complement strand
TAGCGAAAATTAGAGAAATCGAGACCAGATTTTCATGGATTTGAGGCGAATAGCAGGCCTATTTAACGAAAATCTATGGAAATATGGGCCGATTTGTCAAATTTGCAGCAGATTTATGTCTAAGTCCGACAGGCTCCTAGGGAACGCATTTCACCCTCATCCAAGTGAAGAGAATGACAAGTAAAGATAAGAGACCCGATAACAGCGGTGTTTGGCTGGATTTTTCCAGACGTGACTACGCGGAGATGTGTCGCCTGCAGGAAGTTCTTCGCCACAAAAGACAGCAGGGGGCTATCCCCGATGTGGTGATCCTGCTGGAACACTCTCCCTGCATCACTATTGGCAGTAGTGGAGGCTATCATAATCTGCTCGCAGACAAAGCCACTCTGGAAAAAAACGGTATCACTGTGCATGATACATCCAGGGGCGGAAATATTACCTATCATGGCCCAGGGCAACTTGTTTGTTACCCTATTTTATCGCTGGAAGGGGAGCAAAGGGACCTCCATGCGTATGCACGTAAAATGGAAGAAGTCATGATTCGGACGTTACAGGCATTTGGCATAGTGGCGGGGCGGAAGTCTAAATTTCCAGGTGTGTGGGTTGAGGATTCAAAAATCGGAGCCATGGGAATCGCTGTTCGCAAATGGATCACAATGCACGGCATTTCTCTTAACGTTTGTCCCGATCTCCAACATTTTTCCTTTATAGTTCCTTGCGGCATTACTTCCCACGGTGTGACCTCCATGGCAGAAGTCCTTGGACAGCCCACTGATATAAGAACCGTTCGGGAGGAAATGCGCAGGCAATTTTCAGACATTTTCCAGATTTCCATGCGTTCCGGCAAACTGGAACAACTCATTGAGGAGGAGTATCTTGAAACGACCTAGTTGGCTGGTGATTCCAGCCCCCAACGCAAATGATATGGACCGCATCCAGGAGCTGCTGGACAAAGGCCAGCTCCATTCAGTATGTGAAAGCGCCCAGTGTCCGAATATAGGTGAATGCTTTGCAAAGAAAACATGCACCTTCATGATTTTAGGGGATATTTGTACACGAAATTGCGCTTTTTGTGCTGTAACTCATGGACGTCCTTCTTGTCCTGATCCCAACGAACCGAACATGGTCGGCCTGACTGCCAGTCAACTGGGACTATCGTATGTGGTAGTTACGTCCGTGACCCGTGACGACCTCCCGGATGGTGGCGCCAGCCAGTTTGCTGCGACCATACATGCCATCAAACGCGAAAACCCAAATGCCACTGTGGAAGTTCTCATCCCGGATTTCGGGGGGAAGGATGCTCCTCTCAAACAGGTCATCTCGGCTGCACCGGATGTCATCAGTCATAATTTGGAAACTGTTCCCCGTCTTTATTCGTCAGTACGACCAGGAGCTGCCTACGAACAGTCTTTGCGATTGCTCAAGAATGTGTCCTTGGCGTGTCCTGATCAACATATCATGAGCAAATCAGGCTTGATGCTCGGGCTGGGTGAGACCCGAGAAGAAGTGGTCGAGGTCATGAAGGATTTGCTTCAGGCTGGATGCCGGATTTTGACTTTGGGGCAGTATCTGCGTCCATCTCAGCAACACCACCCTGTGATTGAATACGTCCACCCGGACACGTTCGACCAATTGGCTGATATCGGGAATGAACTCGGATTCAAACAAGTCATTGCAGGACCGTTGGTACGCAGTTCGTATCATGCAGCCGAGAGTTTTACGGCAATGACAATGTAATTTTGATGGATTGTTGAGGCTACTCGGAAAAATTGCCTTTTCGTCCAAGCGCATTGTTATGAGAAAAATTTTATCTATTGAATATCAAATAGATGTCAGCGGTAAAATTTTTCTCATAGCTCTATTGTTAATGGAAATTCTAATTTTTCAAGGTACCCTTTGGTGAATATCAAGTCCGAAGCATGGGCAGCAAGACGCTTTTATGGCAAGGGATCACCTTTTCTGGGAGGGCATGAAAGTAAGAACGATAGTATCAAGATAACCCTTGTCGCTAACGCTGGAGTCCTGGTCGAATACAACGGCGTCGGACTTCTCGTAGATGGAATTCACCATGAAGAAGGACATCCATTCAGCAGGGTTTCCGAAAACGATATGAAGCTCATGCGGCAAGGATATGATATTTTTGCAAATATCGACTATCTGCTGTTCACCCATGAGCATCCCGACCATTTTACTCCGCAATATGTATCTGAACATATACAGGTACGATCAGTAAAAGGGGTATTTCTGCCGAATAAAAGTGACGGATCCCCGGACCTTGCTCTCCTGCTCAACCACGTCCAAAAACTCGCTATTCCCTTCTGGACATTGGGATTAGAGCCAGGAGACACGAAACGGTTTGCCCTGGCTGACGACCTCATCGTTACCGCCATTGGGACACGCCATATGGGGCCGCAATATCAAACCATTCGCAATGATTGCTTCCTGCTGACACTGGCCGGGAAGAATCTGCTGTTTACCGGGGATGCCGATTACGTTAGCAGGTATTTTAAAAATGCTTTGGCGGAGGTGGCTCTGGATGCCGTCTTTGTGAATCCTGTTTTTTATCACAACCCCAACGGGCAGGAAATTATCAATGAAATATTTCGGCCCCGCAATCTTGTTATTTACCACATGCCGTTTGAACAGGATGATACTCTGCAGTTTTCTTACATGGTAACGAGTGACATTCAGCGGCATGGACGCCCGGGGATTCAAACGCATGTCCTTAGAAGGGAGAAACAGTCTTTATGTTTTTCTACACCTCCCTTAAAATGATAATTACGGGATATGGGATATAACTGGCCGCGTTCTTCAGGGAACTCTTGAGTTGGCCATTTGGCCGATTTACCCTGTGCAGGGGGCTCGGGCAAGCAATTCGTGTTAGATTGTGCCGTTTTCTTTGCTGTCAACCGAGGGCATGCTTCAGGTAAAATCTATTCGGTATGCAGGCTCTGTCAGCAGTTCTTCTCCAACTTTTACAGTACCTTCCACCAAGCCATTGCTGTCCCCTCAGTGAGAAATGTTGTCTCGGATTCATTTTGCCACTCAGGCTATCTTTGCGCCTCAGCGACCTTCTCGGATACCTAAGTTACATGTAACGAAATGAGGCAACATCTTCGTTCACTTTACCTCGCGGCATGGTGTCCTGTCATGCTTCGTCTGTCAAATACTGCTCGGATTCTCCGCTCCCTTTCGCTTACCTGTACTTTTCTCTTTTTCGTTTCATTGCTTACTTCAGCCATTCGTAACTATTCAGTCGAACTTTTTAGGTTTTCTCGAATAGCTCCTGATAGGCTTCGAAGTCCTCGCTAAACGATTATCAAACACTGCTCAACAGATACAGAGTGGTTGCTCACCAGTTGTGAGGCCTTAGCTGAATAGTTTACAGCCAGTCATGTGAACAAGCTGACCTGTTCAAAAAACGAACAGATTGTACCGGGCAGCTGTTAATTATTCGAGCAGTTACTGTGAACCGCAACTATGCGGTAAAGATTTTCGTGAATAGTTGCGCCGGAACGAATAACCAGAACACAATGTCGCTGAGATTTGACCAGGTAGCATTTCGTTGATCGTCCAAATCTCCAGGAGGAGTTGGCCTGCTTAGAGGATCTGCCATTGAGTTGCAATCAGAGATGATCCGGAGTTGAGCTGTCGGATGTTTTGATGCGTTGTTCACAGATCCTTCGATAATTTGGGACAATGGCACCATAGGACGATGCTCTTTATAAACACTCTCGATCTTTTTCTTGCCAACACCGCCACTCCGTCACGCCAATCCTGGTATTTGGCATGTAAATTGCTCAAACAAGGCTAACAATGACCGTAGAATTGGTCAGCCACAGCAGTGAGTCGACAAAACAACCCGTTATTCGATAAACATCAAATGAGGAGCACGTATGAACTCGTCCGAAAAAGCAGGCCAGGCCCTTTCATTTCTGAATAAATACTCCCCTAAGGAGTATGGCAAGTACCTTGAATTTACGAAGCAGCTTGCCGCCCTTGACGCAATCCCCCACAAGCAGCTGGAACTGATCATGGTTGCTTGTGGCGTAATGTCTCAATGCGAAATGTGTATTGCACTGCATGTAGAGGGTGCCGCATCTATGGGGGCCACCAAAGAGGAAATCACTCAAGCTGCATTTATGGCGGTGGCTATGGGTGGTTCACCAAAATTAATGTATATGACGTATGTCTATGATGCATTGGAAGACTTGTTTGGCTGAGATGTCTGCCATAAACAAGAAAACACCAAGATAAACCCTCAGCCTAAGGCGAGGGGTTGTCTTGGTGGAAAAAAGTATGAGGGGCTGTCCCAAAACCTGGGACAGCCCCTTTCTTATTTTCTGCTCTTTATCTGGCAACGCGATCATGCATCCCTTATAAAGGTATACATGCGAGTCCGTTGCCGGGCTACAAATACAAAGGGCCGCCCTTTTGGGACGGCCCTTTTTTACAATAAGCCTGATTATCAGGTTGGACTGACGATAATTTTAATATTTGTCGCCTTGTTATTGACTAATTCATCAAAACCTTTCTCTACAATATCTTGCAGTTTAATCCTTCCTGTGATCAACGGTTTAGCCTTCAATTGGCCACTGGCAAGTAAATTGGCTACCCCCTTAAAATCGTCAATCGTATAGGCCAAGGTACCTATAACCATTTTATCCGTTCCGCTCAGGCTAAAGAAATTGAAGGAGCTCGGTTCCTCGAAAATACCAACAATAACTGCCTTGCCATTATTACGGATTACATCTATAGCCAAGGGTGCAGTACTTTTGTGCCCGATGCATTCAAAAGAGACTTCTGCCCCGGAACCATTGGTCAACTTCTTGATCTCGGCAATAACGTCACATTCATTGGGATCAAGCACGATATCAGCGCCGCATTCCTTGGCCAGTTTTTTACGTGCTGCCGCCATCTCGATACACACCACTGTTGATGCCCCAGCCGCCTTTGCGCACATGATCGTACCCAAACCAATAGTACCGCCTCCTAACACTACAGCAGTTTGGCCCAGTAACGAACCAGCCAGACGAACAGCTTTAAAACCAGTGGCGAGGGGTTCGATAAGGGCTGCTGCTTCTAAATCAAATCCTTTCGGCAGTACGTAGCAGAGTTGCGCGGGAACATTGACGTATTCTGCAAAAGCTCCATCAGCCATAAGTCCTGTAAAAGCGAGTTTTTCGCATACATTATAGCGTCCTTCGCGGCAGGTTACACAAACACCACAATGCTGACAGGCATCCGGTGCAACGAAATCGCCGATGCGGACAGTTTGCACACCTTCTCCAATCGCAACCACCTCTCCGGAAAATTCATGGCCAAGAACGATTGGAGCTTTTGCTCCGGTTAACGGATGCGGTTCCATAGGGATAAAGATCGGGCCTGCAAGATATTCATGTAAATCAGACCCACAAATCCCGCACCAGGCCACTTTTATTTGCACCTCACCTGGCTTTGGTGCAGGTGGTTTCGATATTTCTTCAACGCGTATATCATTTTTTCCGTACCATTTTGCTGCCTTCATACTATGCACCTCTATAAATTAAGAGTGATATCATCCCGATTCCCAATTTGAATAAACCAGCCAATACAATCAGCCAGGTATCGAGTCGAACAGTTTCATTTTTACAAGTTATTGGTGTCGGTATAGACTGATCAAGCAAAGATCGTGTCGCCACTAACGTTGCCAAGCCCTGGGTGCACGTCGAAACGTACCGCTCCCACGGCTACACCATCGCCTACTGTCTCGGCAATAAGGGCTGTACCACGACTACCGAAACCACCACACAGTTCAATTGCCTTCACACCTTCATTCTGGACCAGATCCATACACGTTGCCGCGGCTTGGGCATAATCTTTTACCCCAACAGTCACCAAGTGTACTGCAGGGGTCTTTATCCACTCCCTGTGTATGTCAGGGTCGGCTTCCGGTGCAACAAAGACAAATGCAGCTTTTAATATATCGGCCATTTATGGCCCTCCTTATTTTTAAAATCAGGGTGAGGGTTAATCAGATAGTCATTTCCGTTTAATCACACTTAGGGTGAACAGTTCCATTGCCAGTCTGGTGGCCTAAAAAGTTCTACCAAGGCACGCAGTTCAAACAGGTTCAGCTGTATAACTCATAATATTTGCTGCATTGAAGCTCCTAATTTTGCATTGAAATTAAGGTACGCAATGAGCAGATATACACATAAGGCTACCTTGAAAAATTGCCTTTTCGGTCAAACTCTTCGCGGCGAGAAAAATTTTATCCTTGGAATATCAAACATATACCTGCGATAAAATTTTTCTCATTCCTCGATTTTGACCGAAAATTCTAATTTTCCAAGGTATCCTTAAGCTGAAGTAAACCCACCATCCACATTGATGGCCTGGGCGGTGACGTGTTTGGAAGTGGCAAAATAGACGGCCAGATCACCCATATCCTCAGGTGTTTGGGCTTCCCCCTGAGGAATCAGGATATCCTGATGGCGTTTCCACGATTCGTCCATGGTTTCGCCAGGGTTTTTCCATTTATCTGCAAGCCCATTCGGCCCGCACCACATCCCCGTTCCGATGATCCCAGGGCATATCGCGTTAACGGTAATCCCGGTCCGCTGAAGTTCCTTGGCTAACGAGAAAGTGAAGCCCACCACTGCAAACTTGGAGGAAGTGTAAAGGGAGAGATCAGGAAACCCCACTTTCCCGGCAATGGACGACACATTGATGATTCGCCCAAAACCCTGCTTTTTCATGGGTTCTTGCTCAGCCTTACAGCAGAGAAAAACGCCTTTGGCGTTGACATTATGGACAAAATCCCAGTCTTCCGCCGTCGATTCAGCGACGGATTTGATTTTAATCACACCGGCGTTGTTCACCGCGATGTCGAGTTTGCCGAGCTTTTCCACGGTTTGATCAACCATGCTCTGAACCTGGTCCCACTGGGTCACATCTGCCTGGATCGCAACTGCCCGGCGCCCCATCACCTTCACATCCTCTGCTACCTTTTCCGCTTTCTCAAGATTGATGTCGATTACCGCAACGTCGCAACCCGCTTCGGCAAGCCGCTTTACAATGCCTTCGCCGAGGCCTTGGCCAGCCCCCGTTACAATAGCTACTTTGCCTTCTAGTTGTAATGACATGTCTTACTACTCCGTTATTTGAGGTTGTAATTGTCCATAGCCAATCTTCCACAACTATGGAGCTAATCATTTTCGAGTGTCCTGCCCAAACCGTTGTCTGGTCAAGACACCTTAACCTGCAGTTACAGCATCACTTTTTTGTCGGCATCAATGATGCTGTATTTCCCTTCTTAGAATCTTAATTCTAAGAAGGGAAACTTTAATGTATCAGCCAGTTAGGCTCCTCTTACTTCTTGAAATCAGACCAAAAAATAATCAGATAGTCATTTCCGCTTAATCACAATTGGGATGAACAGTTCCCCTGCCGCTCTGTTCTTATTGCACTAAGAGTTTGGCCTGTTGAGCAAGTGTCATCACTTTGGGAACGTCCACCACCAATGGGCCATCGCTAGAGAAGCGGATGGAAACATGTTTCCCCCGTCTCACCTCGACCTCACGTTCACCATCAAGGGCGATGATACAGGGAGATTCATTGATAAAAATGGTATCCCCCGGCTGCAGCCGCGCCTCTCCGGCTACAGCAACAGTCTGCATCAACCCGGGAGCGATAGGCGCAGTCACTCTCTTTTCCCCTTCGCCCAATAGAAGATGCAAGCCCTGTTGATCTTCCGGGTTGATGGTATGGAGCTGTCCCCCTATAGCTGAGAGACCAATACTATCGGGTCGACAACGGGTGAGAAAAATTTGAGATACCTGATCCAAGCTCCAGATGGCTTTAGAACCGATGAAGGTATCGGTATGGACCGCTGCATCCACCAGAGCGATATCAAATACCGAGTCTTCCTCGTCGAGTATCTCAATACTGGGGGATCGAAAGCAGCCGTCTTCCAAACTGATTTGTCCGGAAGCAATAATACCTCCGGCCAGACCAGCTATGGTAGCCTCTATCATGAAAGGAAAGACATTGTTGGTGCCTGTCGAAATAGGTAAAATCGGTATCTTCGCCTTCCCTTTAGCTACAGCCCTGCTTGTGCCGTCACCTCCCAAAACAAAGATGCAGCTGACCCCGGCCTCGGCCATCAACCGTGCTGCTTTCGTTGAATCGTCCTGGGTGTTTTCAGCGCACATTGGGGCTGATTCAATATCGATAGGTGTGTCGATGCCCTTGTGGGCTCGCTGAACAATTGCATAGTAATCGGGCATGAAGATTACCCGTTTCACTCCTGCCCAGGCGAGGCCCACCAAAAGGCGTCTCACAATACGCACCTTCTCCTGATTGTCAAAAACACTGCCGTGAGCTACAAGGCGGCGAATGTCTTTGCCTGAAATCGGGTTGGCGATGATACCGACTGTTATCATAATGTTTCTTCTTCTTCGTTATTGAAATCAGGAACGAATTTTCAGAACCGCAGCAACAATTTCCTCAGCCCCGGGAGTAAATGCCTCTTCCAGCGGAGGAGAGAAGGGTACTGGGGTAAAGGGTGCTCCTACACGCATGATGGGCGCATCCAGGTAGTCAATTGCTGATTCCGCAACCTGGGCTGCGATCTCAGCCCCTACACCAGCGACTTTGACCGCTTCGTGAGCGACTACCAGACTGTGCGTTTTTTTAACCGAATTGAGAATTGTATCTATATCCAGCGGTGTCACAGTGCGCAGATCAATGACTTCGACACTGATTCCCTTGCCGGCCAACGTCTCAGCAGCCTCAAGAGCACTGTAGACCATCTTGGAAAATGCTACGATAGTGACATCAGTGCCTTCCCTGCAGATATTCGCCTGACCAAAAGGAATAGGTCCGGCATCTTCAGGTACCTCTCCTTCTACGCCGTAGAGCAACTTGTGCTCAAGAAAAACAACCGGATTGTCATCCCGAATGGCTGTCAGCAGTAATCCGTAGGCATCAGCAGGGGTGGCAGGTAAAACCACCTTCAGCCCCGGTATGTGCATGAACCAGGCCTCAAGAGATTGTGAATGTTGGGCAGCTGCTCCGATTCCGGCTCCTTGGGGAGCCCTGACTACCATAGGAATGGAGATCTTGCCGCCAAACATGTAGTGCATCTTGGCTGCCTGATTAAAGAGCTGATCCATGGAAACACCGATAAAATCCACAAACATCAGTTCGCAGACCGGCCGCAACCCGGCAGCAGCAGCCCCCGTAGCTGCGCCGATAATAGCGCTTTCTGTAATTGGAGTGTCGCGCACCCGCTTTTCACCAAACTGCTCAAAAAGCCCCTTGGTTACCCCAAAACACCCGCCAAATTGACCAACATCTTCACCGAAGATCAGGACATTGGAGTCCCTTTCCATTTCTTCTCGTAAGGCGTCATTTATCGCCTGCATATATGTTTTTTGTGCCATGTATTCCTCCAGAAAAATAAAGTATCACGTAAACGTCAGATTGGTATGTTCCCCCGGTTATCCGATTAGGCATAGACATCTTCAAATATATCGGCAGGTTCCGGCAGCGGGCTTTCCTCTGCAAAGGCAATCGCCTCCTGCAGTTCTGTATCTATTTTGGCATGTAGTTTTTCGAGTTCTTTTTTGCTGAGGATACCGTCATCCAACAATTTTTTTGAAAAACGCGGGAGTGGATCTTTCTTGACCCACTCGTCGAGTTCGCTTTTCTCCCGGTAGGTGCAGGCATCGCCCTCAAAGTGGCCGCGCCAACGGTAGGTTTTGCATTCAATCAGGGAAGGTCCCCCTCCCTTACGCGCTCGTTCAACGGCTGCACTGACTGCCTCATTTACGGCGATGACATCATTTCCGTCCACAATGACGCCGGGCATATCATAGCCTGCGGCCCGGTCGGCTATATCAGTGATGGCCATCGATTTACTGGTAGGGCAGGAGATGCCATATCCATTGTTTTCATTGACAAATACAACAGGAAGCTCCCAGGCACTTGCCAGGTTAAGGGCCTCTTGGGTGGTACCCTGATTGGAAGCACCATCACCGAAGAAACAAACCACTACCCCGTCTTCACCCCGGTATTGAATGGCCATTCCAGCCCCGGCAGCAATAGGACCACCGCCACCAACGATGCCGTTGGCACCCAGGATACCTAAACTCGCATCGGCTATGTGCATGGAGCCACCTTTACCTTTGCAGTATCCAGTACTCTTGCCAAAAATCTCGGCCATCATCATTTTAAGATCTCCACCCTTGGCAATCACGTGGCCATGTCCACGGTGGGTGCTGGTGATGTAATCATCCTTGCGCAAAGCAGCGCAGGTTCCGGAGGCAACTGCCTCCTCACCCAGGTAAAGGTGAACAAAACCGGGAATTTTCCCATCAGCAAAGAATTCCTGCAGTTTGCTTTCAAACTGACGAATCCGGTACATGGTCATATACATCTGGATCATCTTTTCCTTACTTTTAGTCATTACTTTCTCCTTGGTTGCCCATGACTTTGAGCATAGGTCGATATTGAAGTTGTATCGGTGACATAGCGTAATGCATAATTCTGGTAATGGATTATATGTAGAGTATCCTGAACCCCGTGGTCAGTGAGATCAACACCCAATGTCTACTCCACCTCCACAAAAACAGTAATTGCCGCGTTGGCAACGAGAATAGAAGAACAGCCCTCGCCAAAAGTCTCGACACAGAGCCCCTCGGCCAACATGCCCCCTTGCACCGTTTGGAGGCTTCGTTTGCCAACGGGCAGTTCGGCCAGAACCTTGGCGGTGTCAACCTGTTCTGGAAAAGGACAGGCCACCATTACCTCAACGACCACTCCTTCAAAGCTGCTACGACCTAAAATTTCCACCAAGCCACACAAACAACTGTGACTGATAGCATCGCGCACTGCCCGACAGGCGGCCTTGGTGACATCCATACCGTGAAGATCCGAGCCAGTCCCTAACTCAACGATAAACCGTTTCTTTTCCATTCCTTACATCCTTTTTTAGACAAGCATCATGGCAGGGTCTTCCAAACAATCTGCCAAGGCACGCAAGAAGGTAATGGCAGGAGCACCGTCAGTTATACGATGATCAAAGGTAAGACTGAGGGTCATCATCGTACGGCTGACGATTTGCCCATCAGCGCCCACTGCCGGACGCTCAACTGCCCGACCTACGCCGAGAATGCCCGCTTCAGGAGGGTTGATAATGGGAGTAAAACCATCCACACCCAGCATACTCACATTACTAATGGTGAAGGTTCCCCCCTGGATTTCATCCATGGTAAGTCCGCCATTCCTCGCTTTCCCCGCAACAACACGGAGATCCACAGCTAACTCAGTCAATGTTTTTTTCTCGGCTTCCTTGATATGTGGAACAACCAGGCCATCATCCAAAGCAACAGCAATGCCGAGATTAACCTGCTTATGTCTGACAATCCCTTCTTCGGTAAGCCAGGAGTTCATATACGGGAATTTCATAAGGTTTCGACTGACTGCCAAGGCAATGATGTCATTGTAAGAAATGCGTGGTATGTCTTCTCGTTTCGCATACTTGGCGCGCACCCGGTCACGAAAGGCGGTCATTTCTGTGATATCACATTCAACAAAGACTGTAAGCTGTGCCGAATTCTGCAAACTGGCCATCATGTTGTCAGCGATAATTTTGCGTATGCCGCTAAAGGGAATGATTTCAGGTTCGGCTGTGCTCATGGCCGCCTTGGCTCCTCCCTGGTCAACGGCAGGCTGCATGGCTCGCAGGATATCTACTTTCAGGATTTTGCCTCCTTCACCGCTACCGGTAATATCGGACAGATTAATACCTGATTCTCTCGCCAGAGCTATTGCCTGAGGTGCAGCATTAAATGAGGCGTATTCGTCAGCCTGTGGAGTGTAGGCGAGAACATCCTTTTCAGTTACCCTGCCGTCAGGACCGGTACCGTTCACTTCGGCCAAATCAATACCTTGTTCTCTGGCAAGCCGGCGGGCAAGTGGTGAGGCCACAACAAATCCTTTCGTTGTGACCTTTTTGCTTGTCGCTTCTTTTGCTCCAGATTGTCTTTTTTCTGGTGATGCTCCGCTTTTCTCTTTTTTCTCTGGCGATTCACCCGCTGCTGCCAATACTGCTACCACCGTCTTCACTGCCACAGTTTCACCTGTCGCCACGAGAATCTGGAAAAGGACGCCATCTTTGGTCGCATCCACCGTATTGGTGATTTTATCGGTTTCCACTTCAAAGATAGCCTCGCCTTCGCTGACGCTGTCACCTTCGTTTTTTAACCACTTGGAAATTTTTCCTTCCTTCATGGTTAGGCCCCATTTGGGCATTAGAATGTCTGTTGCCACAATATCTGCCTCCTTTTTCTGAGTCGGTCGAGTTCCAACCCCAATGGGGTCGGTTTCTCCTTCTTTACGTCTGGCTTATGCATGCAAAATCTTGTCTATGTCACCTGTGCAAAAAATAAGCCAGATAGAAATTTAAAAAGGAGCGTCTTCTTTTTACCTGCTCATCACGTGTATCGCAGTTACATCTTGCTGCAATGGTGCCTCTGCAACAGGCTTATGAGATGAGCCTCCTCTCCGCGGCATCTCAAAAAGGTGACCGTCGGTCAGAGAGGAAAAAACAGCAATGAAGGAAAAAAACAGTTTATAAAACAACAAAGATTGTTCGAAAATGGAACATCTGAATCGAGTGCATGTACACAACAAACGACTTACTTTTTTCCTGTAATATCAACGGTACCGCAAAAAGGTGACCATCAGACAGAGAGAAAAAGACAGTTGTAAACGAAAAAAAATAGCTCCACGAAGCAATAAGGCCTGTTCGAAAACAGAACATCAAAATGGAATGCATGTACGACAAACAACTTGCCGTCTTCTTGTATTGTCAATATAAAGAAATAAGGAAAAGGAAAAAGGAGCTATTCCTGTTAGCTCTTTATCCTCTGCTGGTGAGTTTTATTCAGGTTCTGAGGAAATAGTATGCACGAACTTGTTAGACGTAAAAACAAATACACAATTGCCAAGCCTCGTAACAACAAAGATGCTGTAATTCCACAGTTTTCGTCTGGTATATTACCTCTGGATTTAGAATGCGAACTTGATAAGGCGGTGTGGCAGCAATTTGTCAACAACAAAAAAGGTAATCAAGAGTATATTAAAGCGAGCGTTATCGAGTCTTGGAAACGCTGTCTCCAAATGGGTGTAGATCCAGGCCTGAAGAAATGCAGGGATTTTCATGAAGAAAAAACCTTAGATGTCGAACATCGATTCTTGCGCGATGTGGTGAAGAATACGACCAGTGATCTCTCAGCATATCTTGAAGACAAAGGATTGTTATTCACGATTTGTGATCGGTATGGGTACCTGACTGGTACGATTGGCTCATATGAAGCCCTTCACCAGGCGGATTCTATTGACTTTGGCCCTGGGGCAAACTGGACTGAAAAGAGCGTGGGCACAAACGCCATCGGCACAGCCCTTGCCAGCGGCCTGCCACAGCGAGTGATCGGTCGAGAACATTTTTGTCAAAGTAGCCACAATTGGGTTTGCTCAGCTGCTCCAATTTTCGGCGTCAATGGTGTTCTGCATGGTTGCGTCGATATCTCCGGCCCCGTCCAGTCCGACCACAGCCGAAGCCTGGCTTTGGCTGTGTATTACGCCAGGGCCATTGAAGCGTTATTTATCCAGAAGCAGTGTATGGGCATGATTGGCAAAGTGCTCAACAACAACACCATTGGCCTGCTGACATTGGATATGTATGGAAATGTTTGTTATTGCAACAACGTAGCTGCCGAGTTATTTGGTACTTCGCCACACAGCCTTTCTGGCAAGGATGCCTCCAAGTGGTTTGATCTCTCACCATTCTTTCGCCAACAACTGGACCAAAAATGGTTTGATCCGGAAACAATGGTTGAACTGCGCTGTCTGTACAATCCAACCTGGAACATCTTTGCTGCTCCTCTGGTAAATAATTCCAATTGCTTGCACAGTCTGACGCTCTGTATATACCCGCCGACCCCCCCGCCCCCCCCAAAACATAATTTTGGAAATAATGAGAATGATGCTTTTGCGGACTTGATCGGGAAAAGTGCCTCCTTTCAACGAATAGTGAAAAAAGCACGCCGGGTCGCTGCTACCGACACAACGGTTCTTATCACCGGCCCCAGTGGTACCGGTAAGGAGGTAATAGCGAGCGCCCTGCATCAATCGAGTCCCCGGGCAAAAAAAACATTTGTGGCGGTGAACTGTGGCGCTATCTCAGCAGAGCTGATTCAAAGCGAACTGTTTGGTTATGTGGAGGGTGCATTCACCGGTGCCCGGCGAGGTGGCCAACCCGGAAAATTTGAGCAGGCTGCAGGAGGAACACTCTTTCTGGACGAAATAGGGGAAATGCCTCTTGCCATTCAGGTGAATCTGCTACGGGTTCTGGATGAGAGGCAGATTGTCAGAGTTGGGGGTAGACAGCCCATTCCTGTTGATGTGCGGGTTATAGCCGCTACGAATCGGGACATGGAAGCGATGGTTGAAGAGGGGACCTTTCGGCAGGATTTGTATTATCGCCTGCATGTGGTTCCTCTCACCTTACCACCTCTCTGTGAACGGGAAGATGATCTCCAACTCCTGGCAGACCATTTCATCAGGGAGTTCGCCCAAACACTTGGTAGGCAGATTGACGGGGTTGATCCTGAATTTCGTCAGGCACTCGCTGCCTATTCCTGGCCTGGCAATATCCGTGAACTGCGACATGTTATTGAATCAACCATTATCCTGATGGATGAGGATACGCTGCGCTTCGAATCATTACCAGAGAACATACAGCAAGCGACACGGCAACCCCAACTTTCAGACAAAGAACAGCCTGTCCATTTCCTGTCTCTCAATTTTGATGATGTTCAAAAACAAGCACTCAAGCAAGCTCTTGAGCAATACGACGGCAATATCAGCCAAATGGCCAAAGCGTTGGGTATCGGCCGGAATACAACCTACGCCAAGCTGAAAAAGTTCAAATTACTGTAGTCCTCCAGGCTGATAGGGTAGGCTTGACAAATAGGTATTCACCTCAAACAACTAAATGCCACTTGTTAAGCCTGACCCTGCCCCGCTCTATATATCACCCATTCACAGCAAAAGCCAAAGGTGGACTTGACCCCTTTTTGACCTTATGCTGCCAGCGGCAGCGCTTGTTTGCCTTACTGAAACAGACATGCGTGGTGTCAATGCAATTCAGTATCGTAACGGAAGCACCTTCGCTAAGCAAAGGGGATGTCTGTGTCCAGTGCCCCGCAGTGTCTCAATCGGACAGAACTTGGAGAAACCGTGTGATGGGTGCTGCTCCAGAGAAAAGATTATTCAATATTGTTTTTTAACTTGTTGTATTGTAGTTTTATTTCGATAGATTTGGTTGGTGGTTGGTGGTTGGTGGTTGGTGGGCTGGTCGATGATTACGATGTCAGGTGGCACCGTTTTTTCCAGGAGGAATAGCAAAGACGGCTGGCCGGGCTTGATTGTGATTAGGGGCAGAATATAAGCTTTTGTTCTCCTGCAGCTTCGTCAGATAAAGCGATTACTTATCACCTGAGCAAGTTGAGATTGAAATCCATAACGATTCTACATGAGGAGGAAATGAATGAATAACATTATTATTGCTTTGAGTTTGTTACTCGCTAGTTTTATAGCAGGATCTGCCATAGCAGCTGATAAAGTAGTTGTCGTACCATTAAGCACTGGCAGAGTTGCACCGGCGTCGCTTCCTCATGCTTATGGTTACGTAATAGGTTCAACTGCTCCTAGATTCGTAACAAATTATGGTGCAACATCTGTAATAACTAATGGAACTGGAGATTACACTATAACCTTAGAAAATGATTTTTCAGGATATCCAGTTGTTCTGGTAAGCAGTTATAATAATACCCCAATAGACGAAATCGTTACTTATTCAGCTAACGATACTGAAAAAAACATCATTAATGTCCGGATTGCAGATGGAAGTGGTGCTGCTATTCACTCCAACTTTAGCTTTCTTGTTTACAGTATGTAGAAAATAAATCAACGATCCTTAGCCCAAAAAGCAGGGTGAGGTCTTGAATTATAAGAATATGACAATTCAAGATCTCACCCCTTACGCCTTCTCCGTTCTGACCGCCTTCCTTGCTGCACCAGCATTTCTCTGGCTAATTATACGAGAAGGACAACGACGATACTGGCCGTCAAACAGCTCACATTCGGTTACAACGGTCACCGGATTCTCAACGCTATCAGCCTCAATGCGGAACCTGACGAATTCCTGGCAATTCTCGGACCAAACTGAGTTGGTAAGACAACTCTGCTCAAGTGCATCAATACCATAGACCGTTCTGCCGCATAGCAGTAAATGCTCCTTCCGGATATGTTTCCACAGAAGAACCCCACGGACCAAAACTCTTTCCGGTTATCTATATACACCAAGCTGTCTAACGTAATATCGTGGCCTATGTCGATATTACCACTTGAGCCCATGAACGTATGCCACTGCAACGCACCACTGTTGTTACGTTTAGCGGCAAAGACATCTGTTTCACCTGCGAAAGCGTTCACTGGCGAACCCAGGTATCAGAACTTAGTCCGGTAACGTAGATGTTGTTGTTTCCGTCAAGGACAATTCGATAACCAGCCTCCCCATTCAGAAATGTATTCCACTGCATAGTCAGAGTAGATTGCTCTGTAACCGCAAGATTGCTGATAGCCATAGACATAGAGAAAGAAATTGTGGTTAGGAGGACTACGACAATTGAACAGGGTTTGTGTGTAGGCATTGTGGTTTTGGCGTGAGGTTTTAGTTTGTATTTCCTTTAACTCATGCCATATGTAGCTTTATTTGTTTATAGTTTTGTAGCTTCGCTATCCATCATCGCTCGTAAACGTAACCAGTTCGCGAAGGGTAGGGACATGATCTCTGATATGGCTTGTCTTGGCCTTCTCTGCTGACAACGACAAAAGCCAGGTTCTTTATGAAATCCCTCAAAAAGAGGGCACACACGTCCTGCAAGTATTTCTTTAGAACTGCAGGTGGATGATAACGTCGTCCGCATATCTGCCCAAATGGATCTGGTCCTGGCGTTTGAATTTGCTGATAGGGACTTTAATGCCATCGAGCAGCATATTGGCCAAAGTGGGGGAGAGAGAGTACCCTTATGGGGGACCTTTCTTGGTTGGATGATTGGTTTGGTCCGGCCTCGTCTTCAAGGGTGTCACGTATCGCTGAAAAGTTACCTGAATTGCATACCGCTTCCCGAGCATTCTGGACATGTTTGATATCCATTTCCGCAGCTGCATGAGTTTCGTCCATAGAGCCCACTCGTATAGCCATTTCCGCCACAGAATGAACACATCACCATTCCAGATCCAGAACATCTGTCGCATTGAATGTTTCGGGAGATGTCTCTTCTGCGTCCATGGTACTGAACAGAACTGATAAAAGTAATGAGGAATTCTTCGGCACGTGTCCTTGCCATCGGATATGCCCCTAGTTGGCCGGTGAATCCATAATAGTCCGGGGTGAATGTCAGCTTGTATCCCAGGAACCCATTGTCAGCCTTGAAATATGCAATGTTGAAAAAGTCTTTTCTCACCGATACACTTCCTTTGAAGTGCAGATTCCCTCCGAATTCAAAATCTTTTTTTATCCAGTTCGCGAGATCAGGATGAGGTGAGCTGAAACAGCGTATTCCCAGATCCACATCCTTCTCGTTTGATAATTTTATGACGTCGACAGAATGACGCATTGCCTGAAAATCCGGGGGGATTATGAAAGACCAAAAAAACTCTGATACTAAAATTCTTTTTGAGTCATGAGAATATGGGATGTTGATTTTCATCTTTGTTCCTCCTTCATCCGATTCCTTACAATCTTTTAACAAAATAATGGAACCTGCATTCTGCACCCTTTCTCAAGGGCATTTGAACAGTTATGGGTTATCCGTAAAGATCTTTCATGAGTTTCTTTCCTTACTAGCTGACTGAGTGAGAAAAGAGTGTCTTCCTTGTTCAGTCATTCCCTCGGAGGGAAGGGACATTGTGGGAACAATGAATAAAAGGCCCTGTTAACCCCAAAATGCGTTTCTAAACAAAACCGGGGAGATACCCTCAGTAATGAGTAGTGTCTCCCCGGTTTTGCCTGCTGATTGATGTGCAAGCTTCCCATACATGAGTATGGGGAGCTGTATTGCTGCACCCTGCTGTCATTATTGAAGAGGTGAAATGTCGATTTTCTTATTCACTAATGTCGACAGAAGACCCTTCTGTCGTTCTTTCCATGCATTCAACGGAATCTCACGATGCACATAAGCATCACGGAGATCTTTCAACAGCAAACCAATGAGTTTGGTAGATTGCGATTGCGATTTCGATTCTTTCAGCAGCGCCAGGCGTTCGTTAAACGTTCGCGACCACAGCGGAATCTTGTGCTCGGGGTCAATGATCTGGACGGAGCAGGACTGTTTTGACAAACCACGATATTTTGCACTGTTAAGATAGACGGTATACGTACCCGGCGCAGTGCCTTTGGGGATAGAGGCAGTGATCGTTTTGCTTCTCAAATCCGCCTTAACCAACTTCAGTGGCAATCTCGTCTTGCCCGATACGAGTACTATCTCACTCACTTCGTCGAGAGTACCTTTGTCGACAGCAATGGTTATCTGTTGATCCCGGCCGGCAGCGACGATTTCAGGGGTGACTGAATCAGCTGTTGGTATTGTCAATGAAACCGGGATCTGGGCCAGAAGCATATCTTCGAATGTGACAACAATTTTCCCCATCTTTGCCCTTGAGGGAAGAAAAGTCTGTGAATAACTTCCATCCAGATTGTCGGTAACAGTGGATGTGGGTTTGAGATATCCGGCGGAGGAAATAGTCACTGAACCACTGTGCCCCGGTCCGACGAGTGATCCGCCCACGGTAACAGGAATAACAGTGACGGTCACCCCACCTCTATCAGGCTTCGATTCATCTGCAGTAATATAAATCTCCGGATTCTTTTCATCAATCTTCATGCCGACGCCGAATCCATGCACTGTTTCCCGTCTGAATGGATCACATTCGGCAATCCCCCTGGCGACAGAGGTGAACTGATAGTACCCTTCAATCTCGGTTTTCGGAAATCTGTCGTAAAAGGTGCCTGGTTTTTCCGAGAACTTCAATGGCATCGGTTTCAGGTCCTCTCTGAAAGGTGGCAGGTCGCCAAACTCCCTCTGAAAAGCCATCATCATCCGCTGCTCAATACTCAGCGGATCTCCTTTAATCTCTTTGGGTATCTTATCAAGCTGCTTCTGTGTGATCCCTGCTGACGACAGGAAGTTGCCGATGTTGATTAGTGGCACATTGGCCGTAACCACAACGTTCGCCGTTGTAATTGGTGAATTTTTCTCCTCTGTCAAATCAATCTGGAGTGGAATAGCCGCTCCCGGCGCCCAGTATGAGCCACCCGAGGGAACAGGGAGATTCATCGACATATGAATGCTCGATTCACTCATCACCGATGAGGAATACTGTACCGGATGGGATGATGGATTGGATATGGTCATCTTCCACGTACCGCCGTGCTCCACCGAAGCACCGGTTGTAAGGGGATAGCCGATCTTCAACAGGTTGTAAGAGCTTTTGTTGATGGCAGTAACTTTACCGCCAAAGAGATGCGCATTCGATCTGTTGATCGTCACCCCCTCTGGACTCGTAACCGAGAGATGCAGCTTCTCCGATGGTGTGTCCCATGTGGCGATAAACGTCGTGCCATAGTCCTTGCGATTAACAGGAATTTCAATAACATGCTGTTCCCCCGGTGCAAGGGTCTGCACAGGATCAATAATCATGTCGCTGTTTGTTGCTCCTGCAACGGCATTGACAAAGAACTTGTCCAATCCCAACGAACTCTGGGTAACGTGGAAAAAGCCGTTTGCGGTACTATTTGCAAGAAGCTGCAGCAGATTGATATCAATGCCGGTGTAGGCATCTCCTCCCACCGTACCGAAGCCAACGGAGTAGACGTTGATATCATTTGCCCCGAATTGCTGCAAGAATGCCGCCTCAGATGGATTTCCGCCAGAGGTCTTCTTCCCGTCAGAGAAGAAAATGATGGCCTTGCGACGTCCGGCGGTTGTCCCTGAGGTCATGACATCAAGGGCCCTCTGCAATGCCCCCCGAATATCGGTGGAACCGTCGGCTACAAGATTCTGGACGGCGGTTCTCATATCGCCAATGTTGCCTGCACCAAAATCGGTAAGCTGATCGGTAGGGCCAAAATCGACAGTAATGCTCTGCGCCCCGATATCTCCGGAAAAACTCACCTGCGCCAGGCGATCCTGGGCATCAAGACGCATCAGATCCAGGAAGAGATTGGCCGAGTTCTTGAGAACGTCGATCTTCGTCTGTTCACCCGATGAAACCGGGACTTTGCCGGTCATGCTGCCGCTTCGGTCGAATACGAGGATAACATCGGCAACTCGGGCAATCTGAGCCACCGCAAGGTTTGTTTCCTTGTGCTCAAGGACATCGTTATTCTGATCCACCTGAATCAGAATGAAGACATCGTTCTCAAGCAAATCGTTTACCGTGGTCCCCGCTCCCAGCAGGGCATCCGCATTCGCCTGGCTTATCTGTACCGTTGAGGTGTGTGATACAGATCCATTAATTGGCAGAGGGTTGAACATCTGCTGGGCCGTGTCAGTCAGTACCACGTCGCCGCCCAGGTATGCATCATCGGAGAGAAGGATGCGGTAGCCAAAGCTGCCGCCGGTCGATTTCGCCCCGTTATTCTCCACGCTCCAGGTGAAGGTCATGTTTGTGTTCAGTGCCTGGATGGTAACGCGATCATCACAAAGGACTTCCAGTTCTGCCAGGTCCGGGTAGGGAAATCCCACAAGGGAGTAGTCCTGATAGGCCTGGGGCACATCAAAGCCGGTCACCCGGGCTTTCCAATGACCAACCTGGCCGACAGGGACGTTCTGGACAAAAACCTGTTCAACGTTGTTGAGGTGATCCTTCCCCTGTGTGGCAACCCACGTTCCGTTGCCGGTGAGATCGCCTGCCTGCACGTACTCATCGACATTGGTCGGATTGCCAGCCGGAATGGTCGGGGTCACGATGATGGCAGTGCCCGCAATCTGCTGGGCGTCGCTCAGAGCGTTTCCGTTGATATCGGTAATGCTTTGTCCGAGCTGCCATGGATAAAAAATTGTGTTGTCGGGAGCAACGAGTTCAAGGTCCAGATCATTGACCAGGGTGGGGGAGGTTCCGGGACTCTGCACTGCTCCCTCTTTGTCGTCCCAGGCCAGAGTCAGCCGCAGAGGTCCGGCAGCATCCATAACAAAGTCATACTCCTTCTGAACACTCTGAGTCACTGCATCCTGAATGATGCGATTCGGTATTGGCAGCCCGTCCACTAGGCGATTCTCATGAATCAGCTCGACGGCGGCAAGGGCATCGACATTGCCCCATCCCGTGGCAAAATCCGGTCCGGCTGTTGCCGAAGGGATGCCGAGGCCATCGTTACCGTTGGCTTGATTGTTGTCCGAATCGATGTCGGCGCTGGTGGCCGCGCGCACATTGGCAGCGACTTCGTCACGAGCCGTCTGGATAGTGATGGCCCGGAGCGTGGAAGGATAGGGCGGATTGTCGCTGATATTGGTTCCCAGCGGAGTGGAGTAGGTATCCTGCCACGCCTCAAGCATAAGAGCATAGACACCTGCCGTAGCCGGAGCGGCCATCGATGTACCGCCCATAAAAGTGTAGCCGTGCCGGTTGTCGTGCCCGGTTCTCTCGACATTGACCTGCACAGTGGCACCATTATTCAAGCCGGTTGCTGCAGCGGTCATGTCGGCAACATTTGTGCCCGCGAAGGAATTGTCGAAGCGGACCGAAATCCTGTCACCGGGAAGAGGTCCGCCCCAGGTGGCAATATCTCCGGCCGGTATGTTCCCAAGTGCCTCAAGTCTGCTTTTTATGGTTGCAGCGTCGGCATCGAAGTTGATATTTGCCGTCGTTGAACCGTTGAAAGTAAGCTGGAAGGTTCCTGTCGTCGGCGTACCGTTCTCAATGCTTATTCGCTGTATTTCATTCTCATCGGTCCATGTTGATCGAATCGATGTACCAGGAGCAACGACATCAGGCTTGATACGTCCGTCATGGGTCGGTCCCATGCTGCTGCCATCGGCAAGACGATTATTGCTGCGAAACCAGTTTCCCAGTATCAGAGCATTTTTTGCCTGATTGAGAATGGAATAATAGCCACGCAGATCACCATACTGAGGATTGTCTCTCCCGTTATTCGCCGATGTGCCAATGGAAGGTTTCCGCGGAATAATAGAACCGTTAAACGTGGCACCTCCATGAATTGCCTGATCGACAGTGCGTTCACCCGCACTGTAATCACCCACTGTTCCCAAAATATGGGAATGGGTTGACAAGTCCATTGAATTATAGCCAATATACCTGCTCATTCCATCCAGGACACAGGAGTCGGGGGCATCGATGAGTCCTGCTTCCGGCGCCATCCCTCGAAACTGAAACGGCGTTCCATTGTTTGGATTACCATTGATGTCATTCTGACTGCTTCTGATCCCGTTCCCTGCGGCAATGCCCGCCACGTGAGTACCGTGCGCAGCCGAAGTGCTCGGATCGTCGAGCACGATATTTGCCGCGAGGTCATCATGGGTGCCATCAAGACCGTATTCGCAAATGGCGATGTTGACCCCATTGCCCGTCAGCCCGGTATAGTTCGGCATCCCGCCGACAAGAACGAGGTCACCGGCAACATTTGTCTGCGCATTCTGGACAGCATCGACGTTCATAAATGGCCTGGTATTTTCGTTCGTTATCAAATGCGGTGCCGGACCCGGGCCGATCCATTCAACTTCATCGTTTTCGGCTAAGGCGACGAGCTCGTCTGCAGTGCAGGTCCCGACGTAGTAATGATCTCCCTTGAGCTCCAGTGTGCAGGGACTTGCGCTCGCAATCTGCTTCACCCGCACATAGTCGACGTCGTCTGAGAAGAGTACTGATACCCGAATCTTGCCTGAGGAATCCAACACGTAGTTCTTGGGCATCTCGATGTCGATCTGTTTTATTGAGTAGCGCGCGTAGTTGCGGAGCAGAATGTGGGGGTCGATCTTGTCTTCAGGCTCCAGTGGCGTAAAATGTTGGAACACACCGCTGAGTTCGGAAGAACTGAGTTCGCTTTCTTTATTTACGGAACCGTAGGAGCGGAACCTTGGCAGAGGGGATGTCATACGAATCTTCTGCTGCTCGATATGCCATCGGTTTTTACAGGTCAGTGGACGTGCGAGCGAAATGATTCCATGCTTGCGATCGAGAGAAGACGCTTGCAGAGCATCGACAAATTGCGAATGCAGGTAGGCGCTGGGCCAGTGGTCACCACTGCGGAGACGAACCTTCTCCTTCTGAAAATCGGAGTCCAACCCGGCATCATACGGGTAGGTGATGTGCATGATGCCCTGGGCGCTCCCATTTCCCGACATATCGTAGAGCGCCAGGCGCCAACCGACTCCGCGAGCAAGGTCGGCATCGGTAACAACATAAGACAGGTTGAGCGGAGAGGTACCGGTGCTTTCATCATACGGTGATGCGGGATCTGCAAGTGACGGTCGACGCCGACCTGTGAGGACCGCCTGAAGCGTGTTGCTTTCTCCAGTCCATTCAACGGAGATTGTCAGGTTGCCGGGGGCAAGCACATTGAATAACTCAAATGGAACCGAGTTCGAGCCATTGATGGTGAAGGGGATATCTTTGGTAACAGATTCTACCAGAGGCGAAGGATCCTCCGTGTCTGCCTTACAGCTGCCGATGGCACTCCACTTGAGTGGTCGGGGCAATCTTTTATAGTGATAGAGAGTGCGGATTTTAGCTGCATCGATCAAAAGGAAATAAGCTGATGCGTTCTTCTTGATCATTGCCTTGGGAAGAGACGCTCCCTTGGGCACCACCCACGTCTGAATTATATTGTTCTTCGCCTCGCGCAGAGGAAAAAAATCACCTTTTTCCTTTGTTGATTCCACAAGGAAATACTCGATCTCGGCGCGAGACTCTTTGAAGAACATCGTGAATGGATGACGTGGTGCAGACGCCTTCGATAATCGGATACGATGGATCGGCCTAAGGGGGACTTCTGCTGTCTCCTGGCGGGAAATACCCACGGAGGTGCATACCTTGTAAGAAATATGCATAGCTGAGCAGGTGAATTTGGTAAGCTCAATATCACTGTACGTACCAGGGGTACTGCAGCGAGCCGGGGTGATAGTTTCCGTTGCGGCGCATGAGATGGTGGCTGCAATGGCCACAAACGCCATGCAGAAAAAAGTCGTTAGGTCTGCACGAAATGTCCTCATGGGGACTCCTTGATCGTTAAGAATAAAAGACATTTTATTTCTACCAGGGCCAGCTCGGCAAACGAGTTCTTTTTACAGGAGATCAAAAGCATCACCAACAGCAACAATCCTCACAGCACCAGCAGGTTGCGCCCAAAATGCCTTCTCTGTCAAAAGATGAGAACCTGCATGTTATTAGCGATAAAACAAAGCTCATTCGCCGGGTTTGCAAAAGCCGGTGAATGGAATGTTAACGCACTGATAAGGTCAAAAAAAACCGATTGTGTCCTTGCCTTTGAATAGGATGTTTTCTGCAAAACCAAGGTGCGTTAAGAGCGAAAACAGGCTTCGCTCTTGCTCTCGTTTATTCTTTTTCTACTTCAACCCTGAGGTATAGTTTACAACTAAAAAAGTAACAAACAGGTAACAGTTTTTCAAAATGAATGAATCTGGATGAATTTTGAGTCTGGCTATACTAACAAATTGAATTTTATTAATATCCCAGGAATAATCGTTTTTCATCCCTATGTTGGCATGTAGGGGGTCTAAGGGGAAAGAATTTCTGTTTTTTAAGGTATTGTTTTTTTGTATCAATTTCTTAGCTTAGTCCGACCCCGAACCCCGTGTTCACCTGGCCACCGCCTTGAAATTTCCGTGGAACAACTGCCCTTCATTTTTACGTACTCGATTGAAGCGCTGAGTATAGATGCCGTTGATGGGCCTCAGACAGCGGAAGATGTTACCGTCCGGGGTATAGAGTTGCAGATTCTAATGGGCTGACATTTCAACAGCTTATTTCAGGACGGTGGTGGAAAGGGCATAGTCATTGGATGAGAAGAGTATCTTCTCTCTCGGCGTGCCCTGGCTCATAAGGTGATACCAGGCGCCTGGATATTCTATGTGTAGTGGTCTGAAACATTTGTCTTTGCCACACGTCCACGGAAAAGGTCAAAGGTAGACTTGACCTCTTTTTGGCAGAGGTCATTGCAACTGCCTTTAACACCGATACCATTCAGGCCATCTATGACACCTATTCGGCCTTGGTAGAGCCTTATGCTACGACAGAAATAAGTGGATATTCTTTCCTGAGTAATCCCGACGAATTCTACCAAGCGATCAATCAGCTAAAGGAACATACAAGTGCTCGGGCAACTGCTGTCGATGCTTATTTACCTGAATAGCTGCAAAGTGACAGGAAGGTAATAGATAGGCGGCTGGAGCTGTTTGATCTACCCCTATTTCTCAATAGGGGTAGATAGTGCTCATCCAGAAACGGCATTTATGTTCGATCTGGTGGAGTCTTGCACTTACCTGATCTCAACCAGATAGCGTAGATTTCAGGCAAGCGAAGACACCTGGAATCCTCGCTCATGCCCTGGGTTGACGGCTCGTTCTGCAGCTTGTCCACCCAATGCATGAGCAATCACTACAGCACCTGACTTGGAATGGTTCGCTGTGAAAAATAGGCAGTGGAAGAAATGCCTGCGTTTACCGGGCAAAGCGATGGAGTCGAAGCTTAAATTATTAAGGCGTTTTTCAAAGGCCCTGTCATGCGGATCTTGAAATTTTCAACGGGTTATTTACTGAACAATTGTTCGTAACGTAGGAACAGGTAGTGGCCAGGTTTACCTTTTACCACATCACCATCATCACTGACGATCAGAATTCCGGTTTGACCGTCTTGCAGGCGTACCGGTGTAATTCCCTCGGCGTGACGCAGATTTTTCACGTCCGGTACTTGCAGACGTTGCGGCGACTCATCGGTATCTCCACTCCACAACCAGAGTTTGAACTTCTTGCCTTGTTTCCTGCTGAGAATCAGGTAGCCGCCCAAATGTTGGTCGTAGCTCAAAGCGCGGATTCCTCCTCCCCCCAGGTCTAATTCGATAAGTGTGTCTGAAATTCGGGGTGTCTCATTATGATCGAAGACTACCAGTGGATTCTCTAGTACTATGATAATGGCATTGTCGCCAGCTAGAGGGCTGCGCAACCCAATCAGCAGCTTTTGTTTAGTGACATCGAAACTCAGTCCTTCGATATTAAATCCTCCATCATCTTCTACGTTGCTTGTCCGTGAAGTGTGCTCCAGATACTTATATTTCTGGAAGATGTTCTTGTGCAGGTCACGTAAAACTTGAATGTCAACAGCCTTCTCACCGTCCAGGGTAAAGCGCATAAGCTGCTCACGTTTGTCTGGGCGCTTACCGTTTTTCTTGCGTGAGTGAGAGGTGATGACGTAGATACGGCTTTGACCATCAACCGCCACCGCCTCCAGATCTTCAAGTGTACCGAGAGCCCGATTGGGTGATATCAGGCTGAAAAGGGAATTCCTGTACAATGCCTGCTCAGAGACTCGATCATCAGGCTGGAGCGATATGACATCCAGCGGTTGGTCTGACTCGTCCTCAACGACAATAAGGCGTCCGTCAGGCAGTTGCTGTACGCCGGATGGTTCGTAGATGAGTCCAAATTTGCTGAACTTGCTAACTAGTGGAATTTCTGTCGCTGCAAAACTCAAGGCCGAAAACCCGACAATCAATAAGCCCGCAAGGTGAACCCAACGCTTTAGTGGGCATAACGATCTGTATAACGAAAACAAAATCAATGCTCTATGCATAAACTCCTACCGTGATGGATCGAGTGGATTGAATCTGGATTGTAACGAATTCATTAAATCAGTGAGGCCAATAGTGTGGTAGATCACAATCACTATGAGTAACATTAAAGTGCTCACGGTTAAACCAACCAAAAAGGAAGTATAGGAGATTTTCAATAAGCGAAACTTACGATTTGCCGCTATTCCGAGCAAATAAAGTTGCCAGGTCATGTTCTGGTAAATGCGTTCATTCTTGCGCATTAAACCGAACATGAGTTTTGAATGCTCGTCTTTGTCCAGTGAAGAAAAATGTTCAAAGACCAGAATATTGGCGTTGTTGTCCCTGAAATCGTCAACAGTACTCTTCCGCTTGAAGGAGTAAGGTTGTGCCGAAAGCACCGCAAAGATGATCGAACAGAGGCATGTGGCAAGAAACACAGCGATAGGGGCTGAGAACATGGGTTCAGTAACGAGCACAAATGGCCCGGAGAGTGTCAGAACCGACAGTATAATCCCGTTCAATGAGATCATGATATTGGCCTTCGTTGCAGCAAGCGCAGTCAGGTCAAGCTGTGACCGATAAGCAGTTCGGAACATTGTTTCGATGCCACGTGCACTGCCTGGGGTATCCTTTTTTTTGACTTTTTTCTGAGCTGCTTTATTCTTGACCCTGCCCTTTGCAGGATTAGGCGGAATAGGTGACGGTTGCAGGTGCTCTTCTTTAACAGGTGCAAAGGGAATGGTTTCAAATGTTTTGTTAGTGTGGTCGAAAAAAATAGGATCATTCACTAAGTGCTCTTGCTTGCTCATATTATAAACTCCTGTTTGACTTTCACCTGATTATGGGTAGTCCGAAACCTGGTATAACGTTGGAACGTTTCGGCGAAGAATGACTAGAGTCAACTGTAGTGCTATCCATAAAAGGAATGAAAATGTTGTCTCCCTTTAAAAATGCCATAAGCCTGATCCCATCATATGATCTTGCTAGGTAGTGTATGAGGTTGCCTGTTGGTAAGGTAATTCTTATTCGATATACAGGTATCACTTCCTTGTTTTTATCTTCTGCAGATTACCCTTAAAAACCGTACGTATTAAAAGTGCAGGAAATAAGGAAATGGAACGGAAATTTTGTGTAGTGCGTTACGAAAGTGTGAGTTGGTGTTGAGAAAAAGTGGACACGAAATTAAGAGCAAATAGAATGCTCTGAGGAGGCTGAGAAGGTGTTCATATGAGAAAGACTGCACGGAACAGTTATACAGATGAATTCAAAATGAGGCCATTAAACTTGGTGCAGATCACGGTTACAAGATAACCGAGGTTGCAAGGAATTTTTCTAAGAGCAGGCCTCCTGTCTGAAAAAAAATCCAACAGGTGCAGATGAACACGTATGTCCCCAAAACGGGTTTTCGGCTGAAGCTGAACGCTTTTATATAAAGTTTCAGGCTGACAGTCCTGATTTTTACCTCAATTACCTTCAGTTGTACAAATTTCAATTTTCAGGTGTCAATTTTGACGCTCCGGGAATACCTGCATTCACAGCAAAGCTCAAAGGTGGACTTGACCCCTTATTTATACACGCTATCTCGCTGAGTTTTGTTACCGTTTTAACCGACGGTATGACCTAAGCGAGATGATATCACGACTCTGTTATGTCGCGCTACGAACGCCGCCTATGTCACAGCAACTTTTGAGAGTGGCTGAGTTTCATACGTAATCAGAAAAAAAATTGCTTTTTCTATCAGAACTCATTAATAAAACTTTATTCCGATTGGGGTGTTCTGCACTATGAGCGGGGCTGAGATTATACCCATCGAACCTGATACAGTTCATACTGTCGCAGGAAACTCGGAGATTGCTTTTTCCCGCCGGATTTTTTTCTCCTGCACCATCAAAGCCATCCCCGTCTCCTTCGTCAGTCCCCATTGTCGTGAACCACTGCACGTAATAAAAAAGGAGATTGTTCATGAAAACCGGAGCACCCATTCCCGATACTCCCAGAGCTGAGGAAGGGGAGAATCATGTGACAAAAAAACTCTGGGAGCATATCAAGGGGATGGGGCCAGCGTGGATCATCAGCGCCGTTGCCTGTGGACCGGCGACCCTGGCCAGTGTTGCCATTGCCGGTGCGACGTATGGTTATAAAATGCTATGGGTGGTGATCCTTAGCGCGGTATTTGGCAGTACCGCACAGTATCTGGCCGCCAGGGTCGGAATCCTGGAAGGATTAGGCATTATCGCCGCCACTGAAAAACACTTGGGTAAGCGTTGGGCATGGGTCCTCACAGTTGATGCCCTCCTGGCAACCTGGCTAGCGGCGATGATACTGATGAACGCGCTTTCAGGGATAACCTCTCTGGTCACCGGTGTTGACACCCCTTATTGGGGCCTGATGTACGGGATTCTGATCGCCGTATTCCTGGTGCGTAAGGGATACCGGAAATTTGAAACCATCTGCAAACTCCTGGTGGTTTTCGTGGTGGCTTGTTTTGTGGTGACGCTGTTTATGGCTGACCTCTCTATGTCAGGTATACTTGAGGGGCTTCTTCCCAATCTTCCGGGAGGGATCGACGCGGCTCTGATGATGGCGGCTATAATGGGTGGTGCGGTTCATATCACTATCATTGGGATGCACACCTACAATACCAATGCCAGAGGATGGAATTTGAAAGACCTGCCCCTGGCACGTTTCGACACTTTTTCTTCCATGGGGCTGGCCTTCGGACTCTACAGTGTGGCCATCTTTCTGGTGGCAGCAGCAGTGCTCCACCCCAACGGGATCGCCGTGAAAAAGGCAACGGACGCTGCCCTGGCTCTCAAGCCCCTCTTGGGCGACAGCGCCATGAAAATCTTTATGGTCGGTCTTTGGAGCGCCACCTTATCCACCCTTGCCCCCACCTTTATGGCTGGGGCCTATTTTTTCTCAGACAAGATGGGCTGGGAATTGGATGTGAAAGATAAGCGTTTTGCAGCAGCAGTGTTTGCAGGATGCCTGGTGAGCATGCTTGGTCCTTTCGTAAAGGGCAGCTTTTTCTTACTGCTCCCGCTGATGCTGGCTTTGGGCCTTACCGGTACTCCCCTCATTATCGGAATCATTCTTTACCTTCTGAACAGGTCGGATGGCACGCTGCGAAATTCATTTCTCCTTAATTGCATGGGAGGCCTCACGTTTCTGGTTACCTCATTTCTGGCCATACGGTTTGTCCTTACAAAGTTCGGGATCATGTGATGACGAATTGCGACATCGAACACTATCTCAACCGCCAGACGATGATTGCCGGAGATATCAACTCCGGCAAGACCACCCTGACCAACTTGATTCTGGAACATTTTTTAACTGCCGGATACGGTCAGCAGATCGCAGTTCTGGATCTGTCCCCAGACCCGGTCCAAGGGATCGGTGGGAAACTGTCCCTTGGATCGGGCACGTCGGCTCTGTATTTAACGACGAACATTGTTGCTCCCCGCCTCATGGGCAAGGATGCAGCACACACACTTCGTCTGGCCAACGAGAATGCACGTAAAATAGAAGTGCTGTTTGAAGAGTTTAAAAGACGGCGGCGGGACATTCTTTTTGTCAACGACGCAACGCTCTATCTGCAGTCCGGCAGTCTCGCTTTGTTTCTCGAGACGCTTTCGATGAGTTCGACCCAAATCATCAATGCCTACTATGGGAACACCTTTGCAGATTCAGAGCTGACTCAGAGAGAAAGACGGCTGACGGACATCTTGATAGCGGTCAGCGACAAGGTTGTTCGCTGCCAGGGTAAGCGGTGCGAAACCAATTCCTGCAATATCATGCAGTAAGAGCAAGCGGACGCCACTTTTATAAGTTTATTCAATTAGACAAAGACACAAATCGGCCATGGGTGGCTACGTGCTATACGTAGACGGAGCCTGAAAGGTAGAAGTCTTACCTGAAACGCATGCAACGGCAGATGATGAGATGGATTTCCACAGCACGGGTGCTACACCCTTACCAGAATCTACGTCTCTGCATTTGACTTGAGACAGGAGCCCAGTGTGGTAGCTTCGCATGCTTGGGATCTGTATGAGGGAGGGGCGGGTAACCGGCATTCCTAACGTGACTGACAAATAGGTGTTCACCTCAAACAACTAAATGCCCACTTGTCAAGTTTGACCCTGACCTGTCCTCTATACCAAACATTCTAGTAAACATTCACAACAAAGGTCAAAAGAAGATTTGGACTCTGTTGCTTGCTATCAAATCAGGCGGTTAGCTTTTTGCGACCCCGTTCAGGTGTAATATTTTGAAATTTTATGCAGGCTATGCTCACCATTATGACAGACTTCTGCGGCTGCCTGCCATAAAGAATCTGGGATACTTTAGCGTTGCTTTCTGTTGGGGAGGCCCCGAGTTGTCCTTGAGGCCTCCCGCCTGCTGCGCAATCTTTTTAGTCTGAAATCCGACAGGCGCAGACTCGAGAAATGCTATTTCTCTTTTTTGTTCAATCCATAAGAACCAAAATACACAACATAAAATAACAGGATTAGGTTCAGAAGGTCGACCCAGGTCAAGGGGTCGCCGCCGAATCCGGGAACGATTGCCGCTTCATTGAGAACTCCAATGGCAAACCATTTCATGTAGATCACAAACGCACCGATCCCTAAGGTCCAGGTGATAATGAATCTCGCAACACGGTTCATGGCCGGGCTCAGGGAAGTAGGGGCATTGCCGCAGCACAACGCCCAGAAAAGCAGGATGTTAACAATCCAGACACCGAGATGTGCAGGCCAAAGGTTGATGGCAGGCCCGATTTTCTCCAGGGCTTCCGCCGGTATCAGCACATTCTTCAACAGGGACAGAAGGATAAAGTAGACAACAGTACCCAACACGAAGTTGCCGAAGAAGGCAGCCATGGCCCTTCCTGCCCGGGTCTTGAATGTACTGTAAGGCCAGAGATCGAGAACCAGGACTGTGGTCAACCAGGCGGTGATGACCGAATAAAACCAGCCGATTGCCGTGGGAAGCGCCATGACGACCCTGTCCGGGCCGGTCCAGCTGGCCAGGTTGGGATAGATCAAGACCAGATAACCAACTAACGTCAGGAAGAATCCGGTAAAGATTTGCGCGAAGCCGACCATGGGCTGCTGCATCCCGGCATCGGTCCAGGGCCAGCCGTCCATGCTGTTGGACACCACGCCGAACCCGTAAAAACCGATCAACACAATGAGGCCTGCGGCGCCGTGCCCGGCGTATTGGGCTGGACTGAACGCCGGGTCCAGACGACCGTAACCGTAGATCAGCAGCATGGGGATGGTCATGCCGAGGGCCAGGGTGACCACGGTGGCGGCAATCCCCGCCTTGGGTTGGCTCAGCTTGCTAAAACCATGCATTTCGAGATTAAAACCGATAAAAACGACTACCATAATCGCCCAAAACAGATACCCGCCAAAAGGCTGGGGATAAAATTTCCAGATACCGACTTGCGGATCCACAAACAGTCTCCAGACAACTAAACTTATTCCATGAATAACAATAAAACTCGCAATGGCAAAACCGATTGCACCCAACTGCAGGCCAAACGGTTTTGCGCTGATAGTAGTGCTTATGCTTGTTGCTTCGGATGAACTAGACATAATTACCCCTTATAGTATACAAAAGCAGGTCAGCCCAAATAGTACAGAAAGCCAGGCCTGGCCAAAATCCAAGAAACGATCCCAATGCTATTACGCCTTTTTCCTCCTTGCCTAGGAGCCTGTCGGACTTAGACATAAATCTGCTGCAAATTTGATAAATCGGCCCATATTTCCATGGCTTTTCGTTAAATAGGCGTGCTATTCGCCTCAAATCCATGAAAATCTGGTCTCGATTTCTCAAATTTTCGCTACGATTCTCTAAATCCGACAGATTCCTAGTTTTATTGATTATAACGTGGTTTACCTTTCTCAAAATTAAACGGTTTTGCTTTTTGCGCCAAGTAAACCCGCCGTCCACGTTAATTGCCTGGGCCTCCCCTTGGGGATGCAGTATTTCCTGGTGGCGTTTCCACGACTCCTCCATGGTTTCCCCTGGATTCTTCCACTTCTCTGCGATTCCATCCGGCCGTGGAGATGCAACCAGAATATTCACTTTGAGATTTTGCCAACTTTCATTGTTCATGCATAATTCTCTATATAGACAGGTCAAAGCAAACGGCATACCACTCTTACCGTAGGTTCGTTATGCGAGTCATAATCAGCATTCACCATCCGTTATAACTAGTTAATAATATGGGTTATTGATGAATTTAAAATATACAGATCGGAACTTGTTGAAATCGCCTATAAAACAAGGGTAGGGAATAAAAAAAGTGGGGGGAGTCGGTTAGTGCCCCATCCCCGGTTTCAGGGCGATGTAGCCCAGAAATAGCGTTAATCGTTATAAGCGGTAAGTGAGATAAGTGTCTAATTATAGGTGGTTACAGGGCGCTGTATTTGATAATAGATTTGATCATGCCTTGCATCTGACCCTAGGGGCTCTAAACGACTACCCCACTAAAAAAAATACTAAGTGTTCGTGTTTCGAACGGTAACGGCATGGATTTAAAAATAGGTTGGGCTTTTACTAACGATTCTTAGTGTTGCCATAATTTAGAACAGTGTTAGAGTTTCGAACAGTCATTTAGGTGGGAAATAATTAGATAGTGGTAGACACGGCAACATTCCAATGCTGCGGCCATGAAAAACAATTTTTCACGCTGTCGTAAAAAACTTCCAGAGAAGCGTCTGCACTTAGTATCGCGCCAGCCGACCGATAGCGTCTTGAGAACACAAAAAACGACCTTAACTGTGAGCAAGAATCATGGACACTGACATGGGCTGGACGGGGCGATGATAAACCCGCTGGACAGGTGCATGATGGCCAGCATCATCGCCGTCGAAGCCCTGATCGGCAAGGACAACCTCTGCATGAAAAGGGAAAATGGGTCAAGCCAAAAGCGCCGGTAAAAGCCGGCAAAGAGTAAGGGGTGAAATTCCCCCGCATAGGAAAGGATAGCGACCATCTATGGCCACCGAGTCATGTGTCGGTTACCCGTAAGGGAGTGGCGAAGCGTTGACAGAGGTACGTGCAGGCCTAGGAGTTTGTCGAATTTAGAAAATCGTGGCGAAAATTAGAGAAATCTGGTCTTTATTTGTCAAATTTGCAGCAGATCTCTGTCTCAGTCCGACAGACTCCTAACTATTGAGCTCCGAAATCACCTTATTCGGATTGCCGACCTCGAAGTCTGCGCTTATCTGAGAAAAGGAGGTACGAGAGTAGCAATTGTTCCAGGTTATTGACCCTTTTTTCTCAAGGTAATGAACTTAAGCTTGTTGTTTTTACTTTGTCAACCAGTTCCTCACTTCCTTTCCAAGCAACTTGTAAAAGGCCTCACTGCCGCCAAGGCCTACCCGACCGAAGGTATAATTGATTTCAAGAAAAATGGGTTCGTCGTTCGGTTCCACAAAGATCAGGTCAAATGCGGCCAGATTAATACCGGTTTTCACACAGAGCTTACGCACTGCCTCCTGACCTTTTTTCTGTAAATGACGATCCGAATCAAAATCGATCTCTCCTCCCTTGGCAATGTTGTGATAAAAACCGTCACGGATGCGCCAATAACTGATAATCTCCTCCCCGATTATCACCACTCGCAGATCCCTTTGCAGGCCTGGCAGGTACTCTTGAATAACAAAACCAAAAAGGCCCTCCAGCTCACACTTTTTGAGCATGGAAAGAATCTTAT
>JAHIUA010000055.1 GCA_018817385.1 Pseudomonadota bacterium | reverse complement strand
TGACCAATCCATATCCTACTCCTGGCTTGTCAAAGATATTGGCGTTGTCAAATTGGTCGAGTACATTGATGGAAAAGAATATGAAGAAATTTTGATCGATACGAATTTACCCCAGGCAAACAGCATCGTGCCTCCGCTCCAACTCCTGCTGCTCAAACGATAGTCCATACCATTCAAGAAACCCCCGGCAGCGGTATGGGGGGGGGCTATACTTTGGGCGACGCTTCTAACTACTGCCTGGCCTTATTCTCTTGTAGGGATGGGAACACAGGAGGGGGCCAAGTCTTATATCTCTATGCAAACCTTTGGGATGAACACTTTGAGCGTGTGCCACACTCACTATGCTCAGAGAGATAGTATTATGTTGCGGACCAAACAGAAAGCCCATGGGATTAGTTTTTTCGGCACTCTGCTGAAGTCGTAATTGCTGTTGTGCATTTTCCAATTGTTTCCGCATGTCACTAAGAGCATTAGCATTTAAAAAACCGACTACTATTGCTGGAGCCATAATACCTAATTGGAAGGCTTTCTTAAGATCAGTTTCTTCATTGACTCTCACTAGGAAGGCCCCAAGGCCCATCAGGAGTATTACCTTGAGGCAGTAGCCTAAAAATACTATAACATCAAACTGCTTAAAGATGGTCGAAGCATCAGCGTTCATCAGACTTATCAATATTGGCAGTGTGCCAGCTAATGCTCCTGTGAACATCGCAGTTCGGAGTTTCTTATCCATTAATGTCTCCCCTAATAACCCTGATGGTTTCTCTACAGCAATCCCCCCTAATCGTGCGGGTTAAGGCCGTTTATTCGCACAGGTAGCCGGAGCCAAATTCCAGGGCAGCGTCAGAGAATTGATAGCGATCAATCAGGATGTCGCCAAGCCAGGGCAATTTTATATATGCCCTGACGTTCACCTCTGCCGAGAATGATTCCTCTGCTCCAGTGACAAAACCGTTTTCGGTGGGCACAGAAACATCTAAAAAACTCTCCTGTGGCGCCTGGGCAGTAATCACTAACGTGCGAAACGGGTCTTTGGCGATCATGGAAAAGCTGCCGACGCAGGAGTCGATGCTGGTAATGTATTCGGTTCCCGGTAGAGTCGGCCGGAACTGCCATTGGATTCGGGGCGAATGATAGGCGACAAGCCAGGTTGTCAAGGAGGTATCGCCTAGCGGGAGTTCGCCGCCAGAGAGTGAGAACTGCCGGGTGTTGTCAGAATTAATCCCCTCCGCCCAAACCCAGGCCGGCGGGAAGATTACCCCCCAGTTTGATTCCTGGTGCGCGAAACCGGAACCACTGACGGTATCGCCTCCCTCGTCCAGCAAGGTGTAGGAATAGGTTGCATCAGAACCGAGCGAGTAGACAAACCAGTGCAGGGGAACAAAGGGCAAAAACTCAACGAGCCCTTCAGGACCCAACCATGGAATAGTGCTGTTATACGGCAGGCGCGGCCCAAGGGAGGCCTCGACTTCTATGCCGCCAGGGATCGATACGTCGATATATTCATTGGTAATGACATCGGTGATGACGCCATTTTCTTCCGAATACCAGAAGAACTCCTCCCAGTATGATGATTCCGGGTCCTCAAGAACCGTATTACGGTTGCTCCAGAAGGCTGTCTTTTCCGGAAAAGATTCATAGACCTTTGTCAGACCGTGGTCGCTGATGATTACCGCAAGATAACCCGGCAGATAAGAATTATCCGGTATTGGCGTACCCGGCAGATACTGGGTGGCGCCAATAACGGCAATGGAAACGCCGCTTGGATCGATGATTCTGGTATACCACCCCTGGAACCACGGCCCCTCAACATCAGTGGCATTGGTGAAAAAGTCGCTTGATTCTGGAGCATCGCCTTGATCAGCAAGTAGTTTCTGAGCGGTCAGGGCGAGGATCTTGTCCCGCAGTTTTTTGTTGGTAATATCAGGCAGCTTTTCAGGGGAATTTGACCTGGCTATAAACTTAGACAGGGCCTGGTCAGAGAGCCCGCTGACTTGCGGATTTTCTCCAGGAGTCATTTCGTTTTCCGCAGGCGCCTTCGTACTGAGCAG